>CAUQSI010000001.1:0-409009 GCA_963520855.1 uncultured Candidatus Saccharibacteria bacterium
GAGAACCCTGAAGGTTTGAGCCTGTACGAGCAGGCACAGCGTGATAAATACCTTGACGAGGGTGAGACTTCTCAATTGTCTCCTGAAGCTCCGGCGAAAGTTAAGACTCCAGACGAGAACCCTGAAGGTTTGAGCCTGTACGAGCAGGCACAGCGTGATAAATACCTTGGCGAGGGCGAAGCTTCTCAATCAGCTGAAAAGAGTAAGGCACAGCAGGAGCTGGACGCGGCAAGGCTGGCGTTTGCTAAAGCACGTGTTGATGTTGAATCACATTTCTTTAAAGAATGGTTTGGCGGAAAGAAGCGTAAGGAAGCACTTCAGGAGGCAGCAGATAAGCTAAAGGCTTGTGAATTGGCTGTGGCCAAGGAAGAAATGGCATCACAGATTGAGCAGCTGAACCAACTCTCAGGTGAGGAGTTAGCAAAGCAGCAGGAATTGTTTGCGCAGATGATGGCGGCTCGTGCCTTCCAGGGTATGCAGGAAACGGCTCAGAAGACAACGGAAGCGTATGATGAGATGCTTGACCAACGCTTTATGCTTGATGAAGGTGAACAATCTAAATTCAAGAGAGTTGCTGGCAAGGTTAACAAGCTTGCAGCGTGGTTCAGAAAGGGTGTTACAAAGGCTGGAGATAAGGCCACCAGCGGTAGCACGCTATCTCAATGGCTGAAGCTTGGTGCTGGTGGTGCAGCAGCTGGTGCGGTTACTGCCGCTGTCGCAACTTGGCCAATCACTACGGCGGTTGGTTTGGGCGCAGGTCTAGTAACAGCTGGAGTGGTCAAACAATCTGTACTAGAGTCACATCGCGGTGAAGAGCGCGTAACTGATAACTCACAGGATGCCTGGCAGGACGTGTTTAAGCAGGGTGCTAAAGATGCCAAAGATACTGATGAAATGATGGAATCTATGGTCGATACCTATGTCGATAGTAGTCAGAAATCAAGTGAAGAGCGTCAGGAGCGACTTCGTCGGAAAGTTCGCTCGGCAATGAGTAAGGTAGCTATTGGTTACGCTGCAGGTAGCATTACTACAGGAATCCTGAAGTCAACCGTATTTGGTGCGGAAAGTCATGCTTCTGGAGCAGGACATGACAATATTAACCACGCTTCAGGGGGTGAAAGTACTACTGGCGCAGAACATACAGGTAGTGCTCCTAGTGTAGAAACTCCCGACGGTGGTTCTATTACGCAACCAGAGGTTATCTCGCCAGTTAGTAGCTACGAATATCCATGGGATTGGGCAGTAGGACAGTTTGGTGCTGAAAATGCGACAAGTGAGCTGCATCGGTTGGCAGACTTAGCACAAGCAAATGGACACGAGGTTGAATGGATCGTCGATGGCAGTAAAGAAATACTCAAGGTCGATGGAAGCTTTGACACTGGGAATATTATCGAAGTACTAGATCAATACAGGCATGTACTAGCTGCGTAAATAGTAAGGTATAATAACACAAAAAGGAGATATAAATGTTTGAGATTACTGATGAATTTTTGGCACAAGCTGGTTTTGGGATGCTGCCACCAGAGGCAAAAGAACAGATGCGGCAGAATGCAACCAATAGTGTGCAAACGAAAATTACTGATCAGCTATTGGCGGCTGTCGGTGAGCAAAAGAGGGAAGAGTTTGAGGCTTTGCTGGACAGTGAAGACGTGCCGATGCTACTCAACTGGTGCCAAGGCAACGGCATCAATCTGACAGAAATCGTGCAGAATGCAATGAACCAAACAATGACTGAGTTGCAGGCACTGCACAATGACGCACTGAATATGGTGCGTGAATAACAGTAATGAGTAGGTTATAATGGCAATCTTTCGGGATTGCTGTTATAATTTATGGAGAGTATAGACGAAAGAAAAGGAGGACTATGTTCCAACTGAATGACGAATTTCTCAAAGAGCTTGGGCTGGATCAATTGCCGGAGGAACAACGCAAGCCGTTTTTGCAGCACATCTACAGTGAGCTGGAGCTTCGCGTTGGTGAGCGGTTGAGCCAGGGTATGAGCGATGCTCAACTGGAAGAGTTTTCTGGCATCATAGATAAGCGTCCGGGGGCAGTAGATGATTTTTTGGCGCGGCACGTTCCTAATTTGATGCAGGACCCAATGTTCCAGCGTTTGGTGCAAGTTTCTGGGGTACCGATGGATGACCCACGCTTGCGGGACGAGTTTGCGGCGACAAAATGGCTAGAAGTAAACCGACCAGACTATCGAGACGTAGTCGCAGCTGTGTTGGATGAACTAAAGCGAGAGATTGTGGCAAATCGTGACATGATTTTAGGAGCTGATTCTGCTACTTCGCAAGCAGCAGCGTAGCTATCGGGTTATTGATGCTTATGACCGCGGAGAAACGCTTCTGCGGTCATTTTTTTGCCACTTGGTGCGATGAGTTCGTCGATGATGAGGAATTGTCCATCGTGGTAGCACTGGTCTAGAGCGGTTTTTGGCGTGACATCAGGGTGAGCTTTGGTGATGATGAGACGGAGGTCGTCAAACACCATGGTAGAGCGAGGAAAACCAAGATAGGCTCTGACTCGTGCGGCTGCCTGTTTGGCGCTGAGGGACTGTGGATCGAGGGGTGCATCCTGTTTTGATAATAATTTGCAGTAGGTGGCGATGGAATCTTGTTGTGGTTTGAGGTGTATGTCTCCGGATATGATGCGAGGCAATAATTCGACCAAGCGTTGTGAACCCAGATTGAATAATTTGCAGTACAGCTCATCACGAGATTCGTTACCGGAGAGCAAGATGGACTCTTGATGGTAAATTGGTCCAGCGTCCATTTGGGCGTCTAATTTTATTAAGGATATCCCAGTGTGGGAGTCTAAGTTAGTCATGGCAGCTTCAATGGGCGATGGACCACGGTATTGTGGGAGGAGTGATGGGTGAAGATTGATGATGCCAGGATTAAATAAGTCGATGACTGCTTGAGGTATAATTTTGCCATAGCTGACCAAAACGCCTACAGGCGATTTGAGCGTTTGAATGGCTGGCAAAATGTCTTTGAGGTTGTTTGGTTGCCAGACAGGGATATTATGTTGGTGAGCGTACGTTTTGACAGCAGGCTCTGATAGTTTACCGCCCCGACCCTTGGGCGCGTCAGGTTTGGTGATGACGGCGGCAATGTGAAATTGTGCTTCATGCAGCGCTTTGAGAGTAATGAGACTGTGTTCTTCGGTGCCAAAAAATACTATCTCAGACATGGTTATCCCCAAAGATCAGTGTTATCTTTGATACTCGTGTCATAATTGAGCGGTTGTAATTCACCAGAATCATCGAGGGTGTAAAATGCATCGTGCGTATCGCGGATGTGATCGATGAAGACGATGCCGTTAGTGTGGTCAATTTCATGTTGCAAGACGCGCGCTAAGAAGCCCTCGGCTTTGAAGCGGATCTCATTGCCTTCCAGGTCTAAAGCTTTGACGCGAACTTTGGTGTAGCGTGGTACTTTGCCATAGATGTGTTTTACGCTCAAGCAACCTTCAAAATCAGCTACTAAATCGCCTTCGTATTTGACAATCTCTGGGTTGATCAAGGTCATGAAGTCACGAGTTTTCTTGTTATCAAAGTCAGCTCGGACGATGACGACTCGCTCCAAGCGATCTACTTGCACTGCTGCGAGAGCGGCGCTGATTTCATGTGGTCGTGAGTCCTCCCAATCTAACGCGGCGCTAGTCATGTCGTCAGACAGCTGTTGTACATCATCAGTGATGACATGGATACGATGAGATTTTTGACGCAAGTGGGGATTTGGTAGGGCAATAATGTCGTCTCTAGTCATACATCAAGTATATCAGAGGAGGGAAATCGGGTCGAGTTCGAATTGCCAATGTTGTGGTGGCAAGTGAGCTAATATGGCGACTAAATCATCACGTTGGGGGCTTTTGAGTAACAGTTGCCAACGGTAGGTGTCGCGCACCCGTTCATAAAACGCAGGCGTCGGTCCTAAAATTTGCACTGTTTTTGGCGCAACTGATTTGAGCGTTGAGGCAAGTTTTTGAGCATTGCGAATGGCAGCAGCTTCGGTTTTGTATACGCAAGTGAGTTTCAAAAGATGGGTAAATGGCGGAAACATGGTTGCTTGTCGTTGGGCTATGGTACGGTGGTAAAAATCAGCGTAATTTTGCGTGAGGCCGTCTTGGATGGCTGGGTGCTGTGGTTGGTAAGTTTGAACAACGACGGTTGTTGGGTGATGTGATCTACCGACGCGCCCGACTACTTGAGCAAGCAGCTGGAATGTGCGCTCAGCGGCTGCAAAATCAGGAAGTGTTAGTCCTGTGTCTGCTTGCACTACGCCAACAGTTCGTAGATGTGGTAAGTCTAATCCCTTGGCGATCATTTGTGTGCCGATGATGAGGTCGATAGTGCCCTCTTTAACGTCTTGGTATAACTTTTCTACGGTTTGATCGCTAGGAGTGTCTGCGTCAAAGCGGGCTATGGTTTGCTGAGGAAATAATTTGCTTAATTCTGTCTCGATGCGCTTGGTACCAATGCCTTTATGGATGATGTCGGCATGTTGGCATTCGGGGCAGACCGTTGGGACGGTTGCGTTATATCCGCATATGTGGCAAACAAGTTGATGTTTGTCTTGGTGTAGTGTCAGCGGCACAAAGCAGTTAGGGCAGCCAGCTTGCCAGCCGCAATTTTGACACAGGGTGATTGTGGTGGTGCCACGACGATTGTGAAAAATGAGTGCTTGCTGACCATCGTTGAAGGTTTGTTGGAGTTGAGAAAGCAGGGCGTCTGATAGGAAGAAGTGCTGAGTAAAATTATTGCGCTTGGTCATGTCAACGACTTTAATAGTGGGCTTGACGGCATCTTTGCGAGCGGGTTTGGGCATGGTGATGATGGGTCGGTTTCGTTGCTCGGACAAATAATAGTCAGCGATGCTGGGAGTAGCGCTACCCAGAACTAACTTGGCGTTATGATTCTGCGCCAGCACGGCAGCAGTGCGCAGTGCGGAGTAGCGGGGGGATTGTTCTTGTTTGAAGCTAGGTTCGTGGCATTCATCAATGGCGATAAATCCGAGGTTATGTATGGGCATGAATAAGGCTGACCTTGGGCCGATGACCACAACGGGCTTGTTAGCGTTCAAAACGTGTAGCCATGCTGTATGGCGTTCAGCTTCAGTCTGGCGAGAATGGGTAACGATCACATTGTCGAGATGTTCTGTGAAGGCTGATACCAGTTGGGTCGTCAGGGCTATTTCTGGAATGAGTATTATGGAAGACTTTCCTTCAGCTGCAGCGCGTCGGGATGCTTCAACGTAGACCAACGTTTTTCCGGAGCCGGTGACGCCGTGTAGCAGAGCCGTTCCGCTGGTTATGGAATCAATAATTTGCAGGGCTTGGAGTTGATCTTTGGTGAATACATTTTTTATTCGATTTTGCACATTGACAGAGGTGAACTCTATGGATTTTCGTCGTTTTTTGGTGACACCACGCGGTAGAATCGTTTGCCAGACAGTGGCGGGGTGAGTCGCATAAAATTGGCTCATCCAAGTGTGCAATGACAGCAATTGGCTGGGTAGTGGCGGCTGATCGACGACCGAAATTATCTCCCGCGTGGCATAGGGCGGCTGTGTTATTTCCTGCAAAACGACACCCACAACAACCTTCTTGCCGACAGGAATGGTCACGATAGTTCCTGGCACTAACTCTTCATGTGAAGCATAGGAAAAGCTGCCAGTGTCAGCGCGGACAATCGTAGTTGGAGACACCTCGTAGTATCGCATAGCTATTATTATAACGCTTCATCAATGCTACAATAAGCATATGTATTTTCAGAGTCGCATGCAGGCGGGCGCAGAGCTAGGACAGCAGTTGTTCGAAAAATATCGTTATGAAAACTGTGCAGTGCTGGCATTGGGCGAAGGCGGTGTGTTGGTCGGTGAGCAGATCGCGGTCAGGTTGCACTGTGTTTTGATGATGCTACTCTCAGAGAGTATCGATGTTCCTGGAGAGGGGTTGAGTTTTGGCGCCGTTTCTCAGAGCGGAAAGTTTACCTACAACAGTGATTTTTCGTCTGGCGAGATTCGAGAGTATACTAATGAATTTCATGGCTATCTGGAACAACAAAAACAGCAGGCATACCAACGAATTAATCGGCTACTGGGCGATGGTGGTATCGTTGATGCGGCGTTGTTGAAAGATCGGACGGTTATTTTGGTGAGTGATGGCTTTGGTGATAATCTTTCAAGCTTGGACGTAGCGTTGGGATTTTTAAAATCGATTCGTATTGAAAAACTGGTGGTGGCGTTACCCGTGTGTAGTATTGCTGCGGTTGATCGATTACACATCACGGTTGATGATTTGCATATATTGGACGTCAAGGAAAACTTCATGGGAATTAACCATTATTATGAGGATAATGAACTACCTTCACGCGAGGAGACTGTTGCAAAAATCAATCAAGTAATTATGAATTGGCGCTAAAGGACTTGTCGGGTGTTGTAAAATTGTGCTACACTGGAGTTAAGTAAAGAAGGGGATGCAGTAAAGAGCACAGGACTATGTTAGACGTTTTTATTACATCGCGGGTGAGGCGTAAGATTGTGGTTGTTTATGCTAAATATCCTGATTTTCACACTCACGTACGTGGGTTGGCGAAATTGATCAAAGAAGATCCAGGAAATATTCAGCGCGAGTTAAAGAGATTGGAAAAAGTTGGTTTTCTCAAAAGTGAGAAGCAAGGCAATTCGCGAACGTATTTCACAAATAAGCAATTTCCAATTTTCAAGGAGTTGCAGGGAATGGTGATTAAGTCGCAGCAACATGCGGCACGGCCGAAGCGTAGCTCGGTTGATAGAGATTGATGACACTGTTTGAGCAGATTTTGACAGCGCGGCGCTTGACGACGCGGGCAGCGCGCGAGGCTTTTTTGCGGCCAGATTATGCAGCGGTGAAACACGATCCGTTTTTATTGCCGGACATGGAGAAGGCGGTGGTGCGGTTGAAACAAGCGCGGGAGCAGGGCGAAAAAGTCGTCATTTATGGTGATTATGATATTGATGGGTTGAGTGCCACGGCACTACTGTTGGATGCGTTTGGTAAGTTTGGTTTTGAGGGCGTTGACGCTTTCATCCCGAATCGGTTTGTCGAGGGCTATGGTATGACTATGGGTGCGGTGGACAAGGTGCGCGACATGGGTGCGGATTTGATCGTGACGGTAGATACCGGCAGTTTGTGTCATGCAGAGATTGCGTATGCCACCAGCCTAGGGATTGATACGGTGGTGACAGATCATCACAATGTTGCCGAAACGCCACCGCCGAGCGTGGCAGCGGTGAATCCGAAGTTCTCAGGACACAGTTATCCATTCCGTGATTTGTGCGGTGCGGGCGTGGCATTTAAGTTGGTGCAAGCACTGCAGACTGAGCTGGATGGCCTACCTGATGGTTATGAAAAGTGGCTGCTCGATTTGGTGGCACTGGGGACGGTCTGTGATATCGTGACGTTGGCTGATGAAAATCGGGCGAATGTGTATTGGGGACTAGAGGTTCTGAAAAAACAACAACGCCCAGGACTGAAAGCGTTGATGGCGGTAGCGGGTATTGAGCCGGAGCAGGTCAATGCCCGTCATCTGGGCTTTGGTCTGGGTCCGCGAATGAATGCGGCGGGGCGGCTGGAAACGGCGCAACACGCGTTGGACATGCTGGTGGCGCATGATGGACTGGCGGCGCTGGAGGCCAGTGAGAAATTGGAGGAACTGAACGTTAAGCGACGCAGCATTCAGGATACGATTTTTGAGGAAGCGTGTATGCAAGCCGAGAAGCTGGTGAATGATCGTGTGCTGGTGGTGAGCAGTGATGGTTGGAATCACGGTGTTATCGGCATTGTGGCGTCAAAACTGGTAGAAAAATATAAAAAGCCGGTGTTTATCATTGGTGAGCGTGGTGAGGAGGCGACCGGTTCGGCGCGTAGCTTTGGTGATTTTTCAGCAGCGGATGCTGTGCGGGCGGCGGACGATATTATCATCAAAGGTGGCGGGCACGGAGCGGCGGCGGGCGTGACGCTGGCGACTGAGAAAATTGGTGATTTCCGTCGTCGTGTGAATGAGTTTTATGATTCGCTGCAGCTGACAAGCCAAGAGCGATATTTACTGCCACGAGCTGATGTGGAAGTTGATGATTTTTCGGAAATTGACGAGGAGTTGGTGGAGAATTTGGTGAAAATGGAGCCATTTGGCAATGGCAACCTCGAGCCAGTCCTGAAAATTACCATGGCAAACGTGTTGAGTGTACGGCGAATGGGCGCGGATGGGCAACACGTTAAATTAGCGCTGCGTGATAAAAATGATACAGTGCTGCAGATGTTGGCGTTCAACGCACCAGAGGGGTTTTTCCGCGATCCGGGCGACGAGGTAGCGGCATGGTTCCAGCCGACCATTAATGAATGGCAGGGGGTGCGGACGGTTGAAGGGCGGTTGCTACACGTGAGTGGTGTAGAGTAGCTACACTACAGGTGCTAATAACCACCATATTATTGATTTATATTAATTTATATGATATAATAGAAACCAGTTCAAGGAATAATCCATACTGGAGCACTACGCATATGAATGAAAGATGTAATACAACAATAGACTATGGCTTTGACGACGGCCTTCGTTTAGAACGAGTCAGCCATATAGTGCCCGCAGCAGAGGGCACTGAGAATAAGTTGTCTAATGATGGTAAAATAACTCAGATATCGCCAGAAAGGATTAAAGAGCTGGAGGTCAATCCGTGGCTTGATATCAACAAGGGCCAGAAAGAAAAAGTTATTGAGCAGTTGAGAAACCCACGCTATATTCGTGGTTTGGGCGGCGTTGGAATTGAGGTTGCGCTAATCGGCGACCCTAGTGCAGAAGAGCTTCAGGCTGTGTATTATGGCTGGGGCGGTGCCTTTCGCCATCCGAACGCTCAGCGTGAAGCGGTCAATATGGTTTATGCAAATCCAGATATTGCCTATATGGTAATGAATGGTCCAGGAATCGGTAATTCTGGTATGCTGCCAAAGTCGGTCCAAAAAGAAATCAGGCAGACTGGTAGTTATGCGTCAGCAGGCGAATATTATGCAAAGGTATTGGAACATGTGGCTCGGGATTATGATAAGGTCAATGTAGCTGGGCACTCGCTGGGAGCAAGGGTAGCTACGGGAGTAGCCGCAAATATGACACCAGAGGCAGTATCAGAGCTGCGGCTGCATGATCCAACAGGTACGCGAGAGATGAGTCTCGTCGATATTGCTGTCAGCTTTTTTGGAAAAGAAGGAGCAGAGAATGGTAAGTATGTTAAGGAGTCAGTCTCTCCGACAGCTAAAGAAGCTGGCTTGACACCGCTTGCCGTGGAGGTACCTCGTCTCCGTGATATCGAATATGCAAAGGGTGTTCAGTTTAGCCCAGAGGCGTTGGACCGTCCGTTTGAAGCACCAAAGAATAGCTGGATTCAGTCGCTCTTAGTGGATCCATATGGGTTGAAGAGGAATGCATTTGAGAAGGACTTTAGAATGGCAGCTCCAAATGTGCGAGATTCTATCCATATTTTGGTGCCAGAACTGAGCCATCTGAACAAATGGGAAGATATTCAAATGATAGTTGAGCGCGCACGCAATATACCTGGTATTCCAGAAATCGATCAGTGGAATATCCTTCGTCACACACACGCCAATATGAACCAGCCAGCAAGTTTGGCAGCGATATACTCGGTCGATCTGGGATAGTAATTTGTCAAATATTTCCTCATCTGTTATAATGCAGGAAGTATGGTACAAGTAACACGTAAAGATCAGAAGGAAGCGAACGAAAATATCATTCGTCGTTTCAACCGTAAGGTTTTGCAGAGCGGTGTTTTGGCTCGAGCTAAAAACGTTATGCGCTTTGAGAAACCAATTTCAAAGGCCGAGCGCCGTAAAAAGGCAATCGTTCGTCGTGAACGCCGGGCTGAAAAAACGGCAAAAATGCGCCTGGGAGTGCGTTAATGTCAGCGCTAAAAGCGCGCATCACTGATGAAATGAAAGCCGCTCTTTTGGGCGGCAATCGTTTTCGTGGGGATGTGTTGCGCAATGTCAAAGCAGCAATTTTGAACGAGGAGGTGTCACTAGGCAAGCGTGACGAGGGCCTGAATGACGCCGAAGTTGAAAAAGTTCTGGCTCGTGAAGTGAAAAAACGTGTCGAGAGTGCGGAGCTTTACCGCAGTAATGGTCGCGCGGAATTGGCAGAGCCTGAGGAACAAGAGGCGGAAATTTTGCGAGAATTTTTGCCCGAACAGTTGAGTGAAGCAGAAATTGTAGCGATCGTTGAAGACGTTGTATCGAGCATGGATGACGTTTCCATGCAAAAGATGGGACAGGTTATCGGCGCAGTGAAACAGAAGGTTGGCAATACTGCTGACGGTGCGTTGATCGCAAAGATTGTTAAAGAAAAACTGACAAAATAGGAGGAAACATGATTATCTTTTTTGGGCCAGCTGGTGCTGGTAAGAGCGTGCAGGGGCAGATTTTGGCGGCACGGCATGGTTGGCGCTGGCTGAGTGCGGGACAACTGCTGCGTGATACGCATGATGGCGAATTGATCCATCGTATGCAATCTGGCGAACTGGTGTCGGTGGAGATCATCAATGGGTTGATGGGCGAGGCGTTGAATAAAGCTAAGGACATTAACGGTGTCATTTTGG
The DNA here is from genome assembly GCA_963520855.1 of uncultured Candidatus Saccharibacteria bacterium. GTDB lineage: Bacteria > Patescibacteriota > Saccharimonadia > Saccharimonadales > Saccharimonadaceae > Nanosynbacter. Next base: position 10,650 of record CAUQSI010000001.1, read on the forward strand.
ACGGCTATCCACGCCAGTTGGAGCAGGCCAAGTGGCTGATCGAGTCGCGGCCGCATCACGGTCAGGACGTGAAGTTAGTGATCGTGCTGGAAGTGCCACGAGATGAGATCTTGGAGCGCTTGCGAGTGCGTGGTCGTGTTGATGACACGCCAGAGGCAATTGATAAGCGGCTTAGTATTTACCGGGGTGAAATTTATCCAATCCTGGACTATCTGAATGACAATAATATCCCAATTATCCATATGAGTGGTGTGGGTACAGTGGGGCAAGTTCATGATGAGATTGAAAAAGAGCTGGTTAGTCGCGGCATTGTTGAGGGTGTCAAATGAGCCAATTGATCACCGGCGAAAAAACGCCACAGCAGATGAAGGATATGCGTGAATGTGGGCGGATGTTGGCGACGATTTATAATGAATTGCGCCAGCGAGTAACGGCTGGCATGAGCGAGTTGGATGTCAATGAATTTGTAGCCGGGCGCATCAAGGATTTTGGTGCGGAAGCGACGTATTTGACGGATGAGGTGAAATTTCCAGGGGTGATTTGCGTGTCGACTAATGAGCAATTGGTGCACTCATTTCCGACAGACTATGTGTTTGAGAAGGGCGATGTAGTGAGTTTTGACCTGGTGATTGGCTACCGCGGCATGAAAACGGACAGCGCCTTTACTATGGTGGTTGACGAAGAGCCGCGCGGTGCTAAAAAGCATTTGCTGCACGCAACGGAGCAGAGTTTGTATGCTGGAATTGATGCAATTTCCGGTGATGGGACGCGCGTTGGTGATATTTCAGCAGCCATTGAAGCGGTGCTGAAAAAAGCGAAACTGGGTATCATTCGTGAGTTGGTTGGTCACGGTGTGGGGCTGGAAATGCACATGAGTCCAGAGATTCCAAATCATGGTCAGCGCGGTACTGGTCCAGTGCTGCACGCTGGTGATACTATCGCTATCGAGCCGATGGCGAGCCTTGGTGGTGAGAAAATTGTTACCGAGGATGACGGCTGGACGATTAGCATGAAAGACGGTAGTTTGGGCGCGCATTTTGAGCACACTGTATTGATCACTGAGACGGGTGCAGAGATTTTAACGAAACTGTAGGGATTTAGGTGAGATCAATCTCTGCTAGTATGTAACGTGCTGGACCGTTGACTGTACCAGTCGTAACCGTACTGAGTGAAGGACTTAAGCCATGTTCTGCATACCAGTCGTCCTTAGTTTTCCTCTCACACTCTAATGAGTGAACCTTATTCCAGAGCTCTGCTTGCGTCATACCTTTTCGGTATACTTCAATGTAGAAAAATGCCTTATTCTTGCCACATTGTACAAAAGCGATGCTGTTCTTTAAAGCGGTATTTTTCTGGGGACCATTCTTGAGACTGTCTAGTAAGTTGCTCGACAAAAACCCAGCATTAACCAGGGCTCTGCCGATACCACCTCCATGATTGACCGGGATGCCTTGTTCTATTGATCCACCTCCCGGTTCAGCATAAAAACCATACGGGCTATAGTAACGCATTGGTACTTTATTGCCCGCGGTTATGTAAGACTTAAACCCTGTTTCGACCTGTTGTAGCGCGGTTTTGGCTTTTGCGTCATAAGCGTCTTGTCTAACGTACTGATAAGCGACGATGCTAATTGCTGAGAGAATGGCGATTGTGGAAATGATAATGATCATCTCAATTAAGGTAAAGCCAGGTTTATGAGAAAAAGTACTACGTTTCATGTGTCTAGTGTATCATGCTTGTGCTTTTTTGACAGCTTGCAAAATGACCCCATATTCCTATATACTGTAAGCATATGCAAGAACAATCTCATTATGCGGTAGGAATTGATATCGGCACGAAAAAAGTGCGATGTGTTATCGGACACATCGACGAGACAACAGGTGTGCCAAGAATTATTGGCGTGGGGCAAGCTCCCAATAGCGGGATGCGTAAGGGCGTGATCACGCATTTGAATGGGCCAGCAGCGGCGATCGATACGGCGCTTGATGCGGCTGAGCGAATGAGCGGTCATCGAGTGAACCAGGCTGCTTTGGGTACCAATGGCGTACATATCATCAGTACTAAAGTAGACGGTATGGTTGCTGTTAATGCGAGTAGTAGTGAAGTAACAGAGGATGACGTAGCACGTCTGGAAAATGTGGCGACAGTTGGAAAAGTTCCTGCAAATCGTGAGATTTTGGAAGTGGTTCCGTACGAATATCGATTGGACGGGCAAGATAATATCAAAAACCCGATTGGCATGACAGGGACGAGGCTGGAACTACGAGCCAATGTTGTTTCTGGATTGGTGCCACACCTGGGGAATTTGCATAAGTTGGCAGAGATGTCTAATATCGATGCTGTCAGAATAGTTCCAACGGTGTTGGCGAGTGCTCAAGCGGTATTGAATGAATCTCAGATGGAAAATGGTGTGGCTGTGATCGACATCGGGGCTTCCACAACGGGCGTGGTGGTGTTCGAAGAGGGTGATTTGCAACATCTTTCAGTCGTGCCAATGGGCTCGCAGAACGTCACCAACGATTTGGCAATCGGCCTTAAGGTTGATTTGGAAATTGCCGAAAAGGTTAAACTGCAACATGGTGAATTGGGCGGTGAAACCACGGGCGTGGTCGACATTAAGCATGAGAAGGAAACGCAGGTTTTTCACCGGGCAGAAGTTGCAGAAATTGTCGAAGCGCGTTATGAAGAAATTTTCGAACTGGTAGCTAAAGAGCTGAAAAAGGCAGGTGGTATCAGTAAAATGCCAAGTGGAGCCGTGCTAGTTGGCGGTGGCGCTAAAGTAAAAGGCCTAGCTGAATTTGCCAAAGAACAGATTGGATTGGCGGTGAAAATCGGCAAAGTGCAGGATTATGCTGGCATGACTGACGACATCAAAGATCCAGAATATGCAGCAGCGATAGGATTGATGCTGGCAATGTCCACCAATCCGTCCCGCTCTGAAGAAACTCATGGTAAAAAAGCTAGTAAAGTTGCTCAAAAAGCTGGCGGATTTTTAGGTGGGTTATTCGCGAAATTCAAATAAATATGACCACTCCAGGGTCAAAGATGATATACTGGATAGAGATTAGAGGGGAGATACGATAATGCCACAAATACAACCAAGCGAAGTTCAGACATTTGCTAGCATCAAAGTTGTTGGTGTTGGTGGCGCCGGTGGTTCAGCAGTTAACCGCATGAAAGACGCTGGCCTCAATGGTGTGCAGTTCATCGCTATGAATACCGACGCACAAGCGTTGCATAACTCAAAAGCCGACGTCAAAATCCATCTAGGACATTCAACGACCAATGGTCTTGGTGCTGGTGCTGACCCAGCGGTTGGTGAGGCAGCCGCTAATGAGTCACGTGAAGAAATTCGTGCCGCTCTTGAAGGCGCTGACATGGTGTTTGTGACTATTGGTGCCGGTGGCGGAACGGGCTCTGGTGCTGGTTATGTGGTTGCTGAGATTGCTCGTGAGTTGGGTATTTTGGTGGTTGGTGTTGCCACGCGACCATTTAGCTTTGAAGGTGAAAAGCGCCGAGTGAATGCTGATTGGGCAATCACTCACTTGGGTCGACAAGTTGATACGTTGATTACTATTCCAAATGATCGCTTATTGCAAACTATTGATCGACGCACTCCACTGTTGGAAACCTTCAAAATTGCTGACGATGTACTGCGTCAGGGTGTGCAAGGTATTTCTGAACTGATCACCGAGCACGGATTGATTAACCTGGACTTTGCTGACGTGAAGGCTATCATGAGTAATGCTGGCTCAGCATTGATGGGTATTGGTCGGGCGAGCGGTGAAAACCGAGCAGCTCAGGCGGCTCAGCAGGCAATTGAATCTCCGTTGATTGAAGTGTCAATCGATGGAGCTAAGGGTGTGCTGTTTAATGTTACTGGTGGTTACGACATGAGCATGGCGGAGATCCAAGAAGCGGCTGAAATCATCACCAGCGCGGTGTCGCCAAACGCAAACATTATCTTTGGTGCGACGTTGAAGCCAGAGATGGAAGATGATTTGGTGATTACAGTCATCGCCACAGGGTTTGACAGTGAGACTTTTCATGACCGAGATGTGACGCTTGACGTGAACCCAGTTGAAACCAGCTCAAACAACCTAGACGAAGAAATGGTGCAAAATATCGACATGGAGCTAGAACATAAAGAGGCTGCCGAACATTTTGCTGCTGAAGACGACACGAACATTTGGGACAATCCGCCAGAAGAGGATGATGATGAAGACGATACCCCAGCATTCTTACGCCGTCGCAAGAAGAACAGGGAGTAGTTTATGGTAGTAGTGAATATTGGTGACAGTCGGGTGCTTGAGTCGCGTGAAGTTGCTGGCGGTATGGCAATTCGCCGCCGCAGGGAAACGGCTGATGGTAGAAGGTTTACGACGTACGAGCGGATTGAAAAACCAAACCTGGCAGTACTCAAAAAGAGTGGACGTCGAGAGTTATTTGACCGATTTAAGCTATCTTCAGCAGTGCATCAGTCAGTCGGTAAGTTCTTCAAGTCGGAAGAAGAGGTTGAGCAGATCGTGAGTGCTGTCGAAGACGCGTTGTATGCGTTGGGAGAGTCTGAAGTGCCGTCAAAGCAGATTGGTGATGCAGTTTTGGACGCTTTGGCTGATCGAAATGAAGTGGCGTATGTTCGATTTGCCAGCGTGTACTATGATTTTAAAACGTTGGATGAATTTGAGAAAATTTTAGCTCAGCAACGAGAGAAAAGGAATTAAGATATGCGCGTTGTTGTTGTGTATAAAACAGAGAGCGATCACGCTCGCACAGTGTTTGATTATCTCAGGGATTTTAAAAATCAGACAGGGCATGATTTAGAGGAAGTCAATCCAGATTCGGCGGCTGGTAGTGATTTTTGCAGGACATATGACATTGTTGAATACCCGACGATTATTGCGTTGAGTGACAGCGGTCAGTTACAAAATATGTGGCGGGGAACTCCGCTGCCAACAATTAGCGAGGTAAGTTTTTATGTTTAAAAAGGTACGAAATTGGTTATTTCACGAGGATTTGAAGCGACGGCATATGTCGGCATTGGCGTTGTTAGTCGGAAGCGGATTGGGACTGTTAGCATCGCTGGCCTTATCGATTGAATCATTGGTATTAGCCAAGAATTCAGAAGCGGTTCTTAGTTGTGACTTAAACTCAGCACTGAGCTGTTCGGCAGTTGCCAACCACTGGTCTGCAGCAATTTTGGGCTTTCCGAACAGCTTTATCGGCCTGGCAACTTTGCCGGTGATGATCACTATAGCGGTTGCTTTGTTGGCGGGGACAAAGTTTCCGAAATGGTTTATGCAATGCGCGCAAGTCGGGGTGATTGCGGGGCTGCTCTTTGCTTTCTGGATGTTTGGTATGAGCTATTTGGTGATTGGTGCACTGTGCCCGTGGTGCTTGACTCTGGACCTTGGTATGATTTTGATTTTCTTTGGTATGACACGGTACAATGTTTTGGTTAAGAATATACCTGGTAAGACCCTGGGTAAATTTGTTGATCGCGGATATGATATGTTATTTGCAGCAGTTTTAGTGGTTCTTGCCATGATGGCGATAATCGCAAAGTTTGGTGAGCAATTGTTCTAGACGTATCGCCCTATTTTACGAAAACATTATTACAAAAATTTTTTACTTTGGTAACGCGTGACCATGTGTCATAATGAGAGGTATGAAGAAAAACTTTCTTGTCAGAGCATTCTTTGGTGTTACCATTGTAGCGCTCGGCGGGATTCTGTTACTCAGGAATCTCGAAATCATCAAGTTTGATAGCTGGAACGTGTTCTGGGGAACGGTTTGGGCAGCTGGCCTAGTATTGGCGGGATTAGTGACAATAGTCAGTTCCCAGAGATTGCTAACGCGGGCATGGGGCTTGCTGTTGATGGCCGCTGGCGTATCGGTTGGTTTGAACGCGTATGGAATCATCGATGTTAGCATCTGGAAGCTGTTCTGGCCAGTGGTGTTGATCACTGTTGGTTTAATGATGGTATTTAGTATTGGATCTGGAAATCGCAAACAGACTAAGAAGTCGGGCGACGATGATAACGAAAAGGTGGCAATTTTTTACGGTGAAGAGTCACGAGTGAGGGGTGATTATACTGGTGGTTCACTGACAGCGGTGTTTGGTGGCGTCGAGTTAGATTTGCGTCAGGCGAACATTAAGGACGGCGCGATCATTGATGTCTTTACGTTTTGCGGTGGCATTAATATCAACTTGCCTGATGATGTGATTGTCAAAAACGAGGTGCGTGGTGTTTTGGGCGGCAGCGATGATAAGACTGTACCGAAGCCTTCTGCCAAAAAGACAATTTACCTGAGGGGTGAGTGCGTCCTGGGCGGCTTGGAAATTAAATAATTCCCTTGGGATTTTGGTAAAAACGCGCTACAATGTGAGTAGGGCGTTTTTGCGTGTGTCTGATGGAGTATAGCTCTGATGATGCCAGCAAAATGAGCGGCTATCAACCGCGAAGCCTGCGGGAAGAAATCGGCCTACTGTCAGCCGAGACTAGACCCCGCCGTGAGCTTGCGTAAATAGCGAATAAAGAGCTAAAAGAATCACTTCTTTTGGAATCGAGATGGTACCGTCCGTTTGAAACACCTCCAGCGGATTCTCGAAGTCAAAAGAGGTGATTTTATTTTAGGAGAATCATGACAAAAATAACGTACTATCCGCCGGAATACAGGAAAGATGAGTTTAACTGTGCACACTGTAAGGTGTTTGCGCATCAAGCATGGGGTGGTAGCTTGAGTTGTAGTAATATATTCGATTCACATTTACCGTTGAATTTACTCACCGTATCAAAATGTAAACACTGCGGTAAATGGTCTATTTGGATTGAAAGGTCTTTAGTTTATCCAGCACAAATTACAGTAGAAGACCCGAATGATGATATGCCGGATGAGGTTAAAAAACTATATAGAGAGTCTGCTCAGGTTTTGTCTATTTCACCGCGTGCAGCTGCAGCACTGTTGAGATTAGGATTGCAGATACTTCTCGGTGTTGTTGGGGGCGATGGCAAAAATATAAATGATGATATAAAGAAAATAGTTGAATTAGGAATTGAGCCTGAAACGCAAAAAGCTCTAGATGTTCTGAGGGTATTTGGTAATAATGGAGCTCACCCTGGGGAGATTAAGCTTGATGAAGATACTGGCCTAGTGAACAAAATGTATGGGCTAATGAACTATGTTACCGATAGACTTATTACTCAGAAGAATCAGATAAATGAATTATTCGAAGGTTTGCCGGAGGGAATTAAAGATCAGATTGAATCACGAGATAGTAAGAATAAGGGTAAGGGTAAGGGTAAGGAGAAATCATAATGAAATTCACACATGGCACACGCCGCCGAGCGGCAGAATACGAGAAGGATTGGGTGCAGCGCTGGAAGGATGACCAGACGTTCGAAAGGTCGGTGGCGCAGCGACCGGCGGATAATGCCTACGTTTTTTATGATGGGCCGCCGTTTATCACTGGCGTGCCGCACCACGGTACGCTACTAAGCTCAATCGTCAAAGATGCGGTGCCACGCTACTGGACGATGAAAGGCAAGCGTGTGGAGCGTCGCTGGGGTTGGGACTGTCATGGGCTGCCAGCGGAGAATTTCGTCGAAAAGCAGCTGAATATCGTGGATCGGCGGCAGATTGCGACGTGCCCGGGCCAGCCAGCCCCGCTGGATAAGGACGGTCAGCCGCTGCCAACTATCAGCCTGGAGAAATATATCACCAAGGCGCGCGAGAGCATGGTAGCCAATAGCGAGACGTGGCAGGGCGTGATCGACCGCATCGGCCGCTGGGTGGACTTTGCGGGCGCCTACCGCACCATGGACAAGGACTTTATGGAGAGCGTCTGGTGGGCCTTCAAGCAGCTATACGAGGCTGGCAAAATCTATGAAGGCGAAAAGGTGCTGATGTACGACACCAAGTTCGCCACCCCTGTCAGCAAGGCCGAAGTGACCATGGACAACGACGCCTACCAGACAGTGACTGACCCGAGTGTGTATGTGAAGTTTCGGCTGGCTGATGCACAAAAGCCAGTAGGCTTTGACGAATGCGAAAGGAGTTATGTCGGTGCTTTGTTGGTGGATACAAATGGCAAACTCATTGCGCAACAACGAGATGATAAGCCAGGAATCACGAACCCAGGCATGGTGAGCCTCTTTGGCGGGACGAGTCACGAGGGCGAGTTGCCAATTGAGACGCTACGTCGTGAGCTTCAGGAGGAACTTGAACTTGAAGTAAGCTCGAACAATCTTTTGCTGCAAACCGTCAAGCACGAAAATGGAACAAATGTTGCATGTTCCATCTATATTGTGACTGGTGTTGATGCTGAGAAGCTAGAATTACATGAGGGCGCAGGATTTGCTATGGGTACGCCAGAAGAGCTGCTGAGTCGCTCTGTGACAGCCGTGACTCAGCAGGCGATTGAAGCGTTTGTTGAAGCTCAAGATTCTGTATCTGTCCTGGCCTGGACCACTACCCCATGGACGCTCCCAGCCAACCTGATGCTGGCGGTTAATCCAGAGATGACCTACTGCGAAATATTGGTCGACGGTGAAAAGCTGATCATCGCCGAGGAAGCCCTGGAGCGCACCCTGCAGGACGAAAAGCATCAGCCGCTGGATTACGAAGTATTGCGCAAATTCGCCGGTAGCGAATTGGTCGGCAAAGCATACCAGCCGCTCGATACCGGCTCGACTTGGCCAGAAAATGACAAGATTCACACCATTTACGCGGCGGATTTCGTCTCGCACGAGTCGGGTACGGGCATTGTGCACATCGCGCCGGCTTATGGTGAGGACGACTTTGAGCTCGCCAAGCACCACGGTATCAGCGCCTTCCATGTCATCGATGACAATGGCTACTACACTGATGGCAATTACAAAGGCCTCGAGGTGTGGGACAATAACAAGTTCATCGCCAAAGACCTGAAAGAAAAGGGCGTGGTGTGGAAGATTGAGTACATTCGTCACGAATACCCGTTCAACCCGCGTAGTAAACAGCGCATCATGTACCGGGCCATCCCCAGCTGGTTCTTTGACATTCAGGGGCAAAAGCCGCTGATGCTGGAGCAGAACGAGCATATTAATTGGTTCCCGGCTCATCTCAAGCACGGCCGCTTTGCCAAGAATATCGAGCAAGCGCCCGACTGGAACCTCAGCCGCGACCGTTTCTGGGCGACGGCTATGCCGGTGTGGAAGGGTGACCGCGGTACCGTCAAGGTGGTTGGCTCGTACACGGAGCTGAAGGAACTGAGTGGCGTGGAGCTGGATGATTATCACCGTCCGTGGGTGGATGACATCACCTTTGAAATTGACGGCGAAACGTTTACGCGCATCGACAAGGTGCTGGACTGCTGGTTCGAGAGCGGCAGTATGCCGTTTGCCCAGCTACACTATCCGTTTGAAAACCAGACCAAGTTTGAGCAGAACTACCCAGCGGATTTCATCGTTGAGTACATCGGCCAGGTGCGGGCGTGGTTCTACTATGTGCATGCCGTCAACGCCGCTTTGGCAGAAATTGGTGCCTTTGGCGAGGCCGGTGCCCAGCATAAAAATGCCTACAGCAACGTCATCACCACCGGTGTGGTGGCGGGCAATGATGGTCGCAAGATGAGTAAATCGCTTGGTAACTTCACCAACCCGAACGAGCTGATGGATAAGTTTAGTGCGGACTCCTTACGCTTCCTATTACTGAGCAGCCCGCTACTGAACGGCGAGGACTTTGCTTTGCACGACAAGGACGTGGGCGACGTGGCGCGCAAGCTCAGTATGATTTGGAATATGTATGATTTCTTCACTATGTACGCGGAGGTTGATGGCTGGGAATTTGATGGTGAATTGAAAGATCCACTGGGCGAGTTGACGAATCCGCTGGATATTTGGATCGTCAGTCGGCTGCATCAGCTAGTGGCAGAAGTTGAGCGCCACATGGATACCTATAATATCCCCGATGCGCTGAGCCCGATTTTGCCGTTCCTGGACGACGCATCCAACTGGTATGTGCGCCGCAGCCGCCGCCGCTTCTGGAAATCTGAGGATGATGGCGACAAGAACGATGCCTACCGCACGCTGCATTATGTGCTGGTGCGCCTGAGCTACATCTTGGCGCCATTTACGCCGTTTTTGGCTGAGGAACTGTACCACAATTTGACGGGCGATAATGAATCGATTCACTTGAAGGATTGGTTCCCGGCGGGTGAGGTGAATTCTGTAGTTGTTGAGAAAATGGAGATGACTCGCAGGGTTATTAGTATGGGTATGATGCAGCGCATGCAAGAGGATGAATATGGCAAGATTAAAATACGTCAGCCATTGCCATATGTTGAGCTAAGCTCTTCTATAAAGCTCGATAAAGAGTATGAAGATATGATAAAAGAAGAGCTGAATGTGAAGGAAATAAAGCCTATTGAAGGTAAGATTGAAAATCCTGTAGAAAATGGATATCATATCATATTGACTACTGAGTGGAATGTCGCGGTGCGATTATCGCAAACACAGCTATTGATGCGATTAAATAAAACCATCACCCCTGAGCTTAAACGCGAGGGTCTGATGCGTGAAGTCATTCGCCACGTCCAAAGTGCGCGCAAGAAAGCAGACCTGCAGGTGGACGATCGAATTACCTTGCAGTTGACGACGCATGACGAGCAGCTTCGCCAGGCGATTGATGAGTATGCGGAGGTGATTGCTGCTGAGACATTAGCAACCTTTGGGCAAAGCGACGCGTATTCGACCACGGTTGCGATAGAAGGCGCAGAGTTGCAGATTACGCTTCAGCGCCAGTAATTCATCTGCTAAATAAGGTGGCTGATATTGACGTATTGATGATAATGTGCTATCATATTTTAGGTAAATTGATAAAACAAACATATGAAAGTTACATTTTTTCATCCACGCATTCAGTTTGAACCGATTGATCCATTGGCTAATGGTTTGGGGGAGGAAATTGCGCGTGAGCAGCAAGAGCCCCAAGCTATTCGCCTCGATCAGTCAGACATCACTGATATTCAACGTTTTTGGACCGATGTCGAAGAAGACCTCCACAGAGGCAACTCAGTAGAATTTTCTGAATAACTCACGTCAGCGGCAACCGTTAGTGCTATAATTGGTACATGTTTGTAAATGATGTAATGTCGCTATTGGCGCGAGCAGGCGGTGGCGGAAGTAGTTCTGGTGGTGGCTCTGGCGGTGGCGGAATTTTTGCCCTGCCGGCAGTCGTAGCTGCTGGTGTGGCTGGCTTTGTTCGCTCAAAAACAGGTTCCAAGGTTGCTGGTGTGGCAGTGGGTATGGCGGCTGGAACTGCGGTTAGCTTGTTATATCTTTGGGGTGGTACATTCGCTTTCATCGTGGCAATGATATCTACCGTCATCGGTGCCTTCGGTGGTGCGTGGGCTGATAAGTTAGGTCGGTTCCGAAAGGGCAGTGTAGCAGCGCAACGGTCCGTGCAGCAGGCAGCTGCTTCTGACGCGGCGTGGAGCCCAGAGCGGTTAACAGAGTATGCTGCGTCAATTTTTGGTAAGTTCCAGCGCGATTGGCAGCAGATGAACGTAGCATCAATTCGAACTTACACCACACAGCGATATGCAAATCACATCAGTCTGATGTTGTACGCCTTGCAGCAAATGGGCCGCGCAAATCAGATGAGTAACATTCGCATCAAGGAAATTATCATCACGTCTGCTCATGACGATGCCAATGACCAGCAAGATCGTGTTAGTTTTGGCATTTTAGCTCAGGCAAATGATCAATTGATCGATACAGCAAGTGGTGATGTTTTGACTGCGACGACAGAGGAGTTTGGCGAACAGTGGAACTTTGTGCGCCACGAAAACACTTGGCTACTAGACAGTATCGATCAAGCGACCGAAGAGGAGAGCATGTTAGTTCGGTCTTTGAGACAATTTGCCGCCGACAACAGGATGTACTTTAGTCCAGACTGGGGTAATCTACTGCTGCCAACCAGAGGTCAGTTGTTTAAGGCTGGGTTTAAGAATGCAGATATCAATAACCATATCATTGGCTTCTGGACGGGTGATTTGTTGGTCCAGTTATATACCTATCGCACCAAAGAAGACGAATCGGGCGACCAATATGTGGTCGGGCAAATCAATCTACCAAAATCATATGGTGGAATTTTAGTGGAGCGGCGCGGTAAACTCCTATCGCGCTTGAAAGCCCCGCGTGGATATAACAAAGTGTCTTTGGAATGGGGCGATTTCAATAAACGTTATCAGGTGTACGCAACTGACGAAAATCAAGTGACAAGTTTTGAGCTGCTCAATCCATCTTTTATGGCGTGGTTATACGACCAAGACATCAAAGTGAACATTGAAGTGGTTGACAATGTCGTGTATCTCTATGCAAAACTAAGCGCCAATGAGCAGCGTTACGAGGCAATGTTGGAAATTTTGAAGCGAAGCCACAAAGAACTAAAGATGTAAGGAGAAAACATGATCACTAAAGCCATCATTCCAGTTGCTGGTTGGGGTACGCGGATGCTGCCGATCACCAAATCAATCGAAAAGTGTATGCTGCCGGTGGGGACGCGGCCGGTGGTCGACTACATCGTGCAGGATATTGTTCGGGCTGGTGTCAAGGATATTTATTTCGTGGTGGGCGAGCAAAGTACTCAGGTGCAAAGCTACTATCGGTCAAATATCCAGCTGAACGATTATTTGCGGCGTGCCGGTAAAGAAGATAAATTACCTCTAGTAGCGCCGCTCCGTGACGTGCGAATACATTTTTTAACTCAGCCAAGCACTGGCGGCTATGGCACGAGCATTCCCGTGGGCTTGGCGAGCGAATTTATCGAGCCAGGCGAGTCAGCCTTTGTGGTGATGGGCGACCAATTCTTTTGGCGCGGCGATGGCGGTTCAAATGCCGCTGATTTGGCAGAGTTGGTGGAGGCGCGTGGCTTGTCGGCTGGCTTATTAGGTAATCCTGTTGAGGAGTCGTTTATCCCACATACCGGTATCATCGAAACCGACCAGCAGGGTAATTTTGTCCGCATCATTGAAAAGCCGAAGTTAGAAGAAGCGCCAAGTAACCTCAGTAATTCAAGTTTTTACGTCCTCAACAAAGAAATTTTCGAACTGGCGCGGACATTACCCGCCAATCCGCAACGCGGTGAATTTGAGCTGACCGACGCCATCAACGCGTACATCGCGGGCGGCGGTATTATCGCGGTTGGTGAGGCCAAGGGCGACTACATGGAGTGTGGCTCGCCAAGTGGCTGGCTGCGGGCAAATAACGCTATGGTCGAGCTAGAGAAAAACTAGTTGCATGTATCGCCCGTCTCTGTTATAATTGGTCATTGATAGTAAATATATTGTAAGGAACGAAATGAAAGCAGTCGTAAAAATCTCTGGCAAGCAATACATTGTCAGCGAAAAAGAGTCCCTCTTGGTGGATCTCCTCCCTGAAGGCACAAAAGAACTCACTCTCGACGCACTTTTAGTGATTGATGGTGATAAAACAAAAGTTGGCACACCAACCGTAAAAGGTGTGGTAGTGAAGGCAAAAGTTGCTGAAGCAGAAGTCAAGGGCGACAAAATCCGCGTCATCCGCTACAAAAGCAAAAAACGCGTTCACAAAGAAACTGGTCATCGCCAGAAATACACCAAGATTCAGATTACGTCAATCAAATAATCGAAAGAGCCGCTTCCATCAGAGAAGCGGTTTTTGATGTCTGTTATTTCTGTTTTGCTCATGCTATAATTAGGGCAGGTAAAAAGGGGAACGAATGACAAAAATCATTGCGGTGACAAATCAAAAGGGTGGCGTTGGCAAGACAACGACAAGTGTTAATGTTGCGTATTATTTGGCAAAAAGTGGTAAGAAAACATTGCTGATAGATTTTGATCCTCAGGGCAACGCGACCAGTGGTCTGGGGATTGATAAGTCTAATCTATCGCGCACGATGACCGAGGTGATCACTGGTCAGGCAACACTGCAAAGCGCCATCATTCAAACAGAATATAAAAATTTAGCGTTGGCTCCATCTACGCCGCATTTGGCAAATACTGAGGTCGAGTTGGCGCAGGCTGAGGGTCGGTTCATCAGGCTACGGCGCGCTATCAACAATCTACAGGGGTATTATGACTACATCATCATCGACAGTCCACCAAGTTTGAGTTTGCTGACGGTTAATGGCTTGATTGCAGCAAACTATATTCTGTTGCCAGTGCAGGCAGAATTCTACGCGTTAGAGGGGCTTGGTCAGCTGCTAGAGACCATGAAATTGATACGCAAGGGGCTCAATCCACAACTGGACTTGCTGGGTGTGTTGCCAACCATGATGGACAGCCGTACAACGTTGTCAACGCAAGTTCATGAGGAGATCAAAAAGCATTTTCCAGATCGGGTTTTCCAAACGACTATTCCACGGAATATTCGCTTAGCTGAGGCGCCAAGTCATGGACTGCCAGTTGGCGCGTATGACCGCTTCTCCAAGGGTGCACGAGCATACAAGGCGTTGACCAAGGAAATCCTAGGGAGGATCGGCTGATGAAGAAGGGATTGGGTCGTAGCTTTGATTCACTTATTCCAACAAATCTGATCGATGAGTCATTTGATCCGACTGCCAAGCAAGACGGCAGACTTAGTCAGCTCAAACAATTACCGATTGAGCAAGTCATGGCCGATCCAGATCAGCCGCGTCGGATGTTTGATGAAGAGGCGCTTGATGAGCTGTCTGAGTCGATAAAGATTCATGGTATTTTACAGCCGCTGGTAGTGACAGGCAAAGCAGGTGCTTATGTGATCGTTGCAGGTGAACGTCGTTGGCGTGCTGCTCAGAGAGCTGGGCTGACCGAGGTACCGGCACTGGTGCGAACGCTGACTGGTCAGCATCGTTTGGAACTGTCTCTCATTGAAAACCTGCAGCGTCGCGATCTCAACCCTCTGGAAACTGCTACGGCATACGCGAAACTGCGCGATCAGTTCAACTTGACATTGGACGAGATAGGGCAGCGAGTTGGTGGCAAATCGGTTAGCGCCATTTCTAACACCATGCGCCTTCTAAAGTTGCCAAAGGCCGTCCAGGAAGCTGTTTTTAGCTATAAAATCACTGAAGGTCAGGCTCGACCATTGATCAATGTGCCCAAAGAAGTGGCAGAAGAGCTGCTAGAGAAAATCATTGCTGAAGGGTGGTCTGCTCGCCGCATTGAGCAGGCGATAGTCCTCTGGAAAGAGTCTAAAAACAATCCATTTGAAAAGCGAGGTCCGGTCGAGATTCCTCATGAAGAAGTCGTTCAAAATTTGACCAAAAAACTGAATTCAAAGATTAAAATTCGCACCAATACGCGCGGCGCTGGGCAAATCATCATACCATTCAAAAATGCTGTTGATTTTGAGCGTATTCATCAACTGCTGAAAAAGTAGCTAAAATCCACGGATTTTAGTGATTGGCCAAATCCTCATGGAGACTGGTCCGACGATGTCATATAAAGGTATTGGTCCCATGCAGTTTCGGGAATCACACGAATAGTTTTCTTGTCGGTGGTCACCCATGACGAAAATAGTCCCCTCTGGTACGGTAGTGTCAACATCGCCAGAGGTTGGTTGGCCGGGCTCATTTTTATTCACTGTGGTATCAGGATTAAACCCATGAATATGAGCGCTATTATACACCGTAACGACGCCATCCTTGACCGTAACACGCTCCCCGGCAAAGGCGATAACTCGCTTCACGATATACTCATCTTTATTTGTTGAAGAGTTAAAATTTGGGTTCTTAAAGACGATGGTTTGACCCCGCTCAGGGACGTATCGCTTGTTTTTGATTTGTGCCGCTGTCACTGGTAGTCGATTAACAATCAAACGATCACCTGTGTGCATGGTCGGTTCCATACTGGCGCCTTGAACAGTAAAATTACGAAAAATAAAGGTATTAATCAATAGTGTGCCAACCACCACGCCAACAACAAAAACGATGAGTCCCAAACTGTCACGAATCTTTGGGTGTCTATCAAGAAAAGTTGCATCCATCCTATTTAGTATAGCCTGTATAGTGTGATATAATCAAGAGATATGGAGCTACTGCGAACCGTTAAACGCAAGTCATTTTTTAGTGAGGTGGTGTACCATCTGTTGAACATCAGCTTAGCTTTGGTATTATTTGGTATTACGCTCATGGTGCAATCACCAGTGGCTGCAGTGGTGCTGGTTATTTTGAGCAAGTGGCGTGTACTGGCGGTGAGGCCACGTTTTTGGTGGACGAATATCCAGTCTAACCTGGTGGACTTGATCGTTGGATTGAGTGTGGTGGCATTGCTATACCTGTCTGTGGGGAATATCGCCGTGCAAATTGCTTTCACTGCCTTTTATATCATTTGGCTGGTGATCATCAAACCAATGTCAAAGCGCTGGCAAATGATGTTGCAGTCGGCCATCGCCATCTTATTTGGTACGGTAGCGTTATTCTCCATTGGTTATTTGTTGCCAGATATTGCAGTTGTTGCTGGCTCAATGGTCATTGGCTACAGTGCCGCTCGGCATTTTTTGGTTAGCTACAAAGAAGATCAAATAGTTCTGCTGAGCTCTATCTGGGGAATTATGTTTGCGGAGATTGGCTGGCTAGCGTACTACTGGACCTTTGCCTATGCTATACCAGGACTCACCATGATCAAACTTCCGCAGGTGACTATTATTTTGCTTTTGATATCTTTCTTGGGTGAGCGGGTCTATCGATCATGGAAGAAAAACGGCGCGGTCGTACGGAGCGAGATCATGCCGCCAGTTTTGTTTTCTGTAGCAGTGATAGGCGTTATATTACTATTTTTCAACACAGTAACGAGGATTTGATAGATGACGGAGGTGGGACTAGATCAACCAAATAACAGTGCGCGGGTAATCACGCTGTCACGGCGACGGATGATGGCTATTTGGGTTGCTATAGCGGCACTATTTTTATTGATGATTATGATCGGTAGCGTACTGCTCATGATGGTGCTGCGTCCAAAGCTCGCCAGTACGCATGGCCCAACGGTTGACGGTAATCTGACTGTTACCGCCGAAGAATCGAATGTCTCAAAAATCGTCAATCAGGTATCCCCTAGCGTCGTATCGATTATCACTGTAAAAAGTAATGGCTTCAGATCACAAGAGAATGCTGGAACTGGCGTGATCATTAGTAAAAACGGTTATATTTTGACGAATAAGCACGTAGTAAATGGTGGACGGTCCTTCCAAATCATCACTGGCTCGGGCGATCGTCACACCAACGTCAAGCTAGTGGGGGTTGATCCACTTAACGATATCGCGTTTTTGAAGATTAACGGCGTCGACAACCTATCACCAGCGACCATTGGTGACTCGAGTACTGTCCGCGTGGGGCAAAAAGTCATTGCCATCGGCAATTCACTTGGCAAATTTCAGAACACTGTCACGAGTGGCATCATCTCAGGCAAGGGGCGTCCACTCCAAGCTTCATCAGATAGCGATGACGATCAAGATCAGAAGCCTGAATCATTAACGGATCTGCTACAGACCGATGCCGCCATTAATCCGGGCAACTCGGGTGGCCCGCTGCTAAATATGGCCGGCCAAGTGATTGGTATTAACACCGCTATCGTCGAGGATGCCCAGAGTATTGGCTTCGCTATCCCGATAGGTGCAGCCAAAGGACTGATCCGCAGCGTTCTGGAAAAGGGCGAGATTAATAAATCATACATCGGCATACGTTACCTAGAGGTGACGCCAGAAACGCGGGCTGCAAATAAACTATCAGTCAAACATGGTGCTTTTGTTGGTGGTGTTTCTGGGCAATTGGTGCAGCAGGGCGGTCCAGCAGACAAAGCGGGCATCAAATCTGGTGACATCATCACCAAGGTTAATGATAAAACCATTGGCGAACATGGTGGTTTGACAAGCTTGATTGGCGAATATCTGCCAGGCGAAACTATCGAGCTGACGGTTATCAGAGATAACAGAGAGCAGAAGCTGAGACTAACGCTCGGTGCCTACAAATCGTAGCACCACGATTAGCCCGCTGGTCTCCAAGTGTAAAAAGCCATTTTGATTACCGAAGGCGATAATCGTCTGGTGTTGCTCCTCGTCTGCCTCGATGAATAGCAGCCCTTGGTCGGTCATATGCTTGGGTGCTTGTTGAATGAGCTCTCGGATTAGCTTAAGCCCACCCTCGCTGGCATACAGGGCTTCTGACGGCTCGTGACGGAGCTCTGGGGAGGTGTTCTTCCAATCCTTGTCGACATATGGCAAATTCGCTAAGATGCAGTTGAGCTTTTCAAATTGGCCAAGCAGTAAGGATTGTTTTTGCGTAAAGATTTTAGCACCCAATTTCTTGGCATTCTTTTCTGCCACTAGGAGTGCTTTAGGGCTAATATCTGACAAAACAACATGCCAGTTGTCTGGCAACTCGAGCGCCGCAGTGATCCCCAAGCATCCAGAGCCAGTTCCTATGTCGATGAGCGTCCTTGGTTGGTTGTCTCGTGGTGCCAGCTTTAGTAGTAGATTGATTATTTCTTCTGATTCGGGACGCGGGACTAGTACGCTGGGCGATACACTAAAATTCCGTCCATAAAACTCTTTTTCGCCCAAAATATACGCCAGCGGTACTCGGTCGATACGCAGGCTAAGTCGTGCTTC
Organism: uncultured Candidatus Saccharibacteria bacterium; assembly: GCA_963520855.1. GTDB lineage: Bacteria > Patescibacteriota > Saccharimonadia > Saccharimonadales > Saccharimonadaceae > Nanosynbacter. The sequence continues at coordinate 29,255 of CAUQSI010000001.1, forward strand.
GGCGATATCAACACGTCGCGGATCAATCTCTTCGTCCAGGTGCGCGTGAAGGTATGTTCGGTTTTTGCGCAGTGTGTTCGCTAGTAGCAGTTCTGCGTCAAGTTGTGCTGACGTGATACTGGCGTTTTTCAGGTGCTCAGCGGTGTGTTTTAGCCAGGTTGATATATTCATGTTGTTAATTATACCACAGCTAGTCCTGTAGACATAGTATCATTGTAAAAATCATATAATATGGCGTAAAAGCTTGACAAATCAAGAAATAGAGAGTATTATGTGAAGTGTTTATAACTCTGATGAGTAAAAGGGAGATGTATTATGACGAGTGAAGCAAAAGGGGTGAGAGAATCAGCGGATGAAATACCGTATGATCATGAAGTTTGGGCTAGGCTTATTCGTAATAATAAAGCGCTAGCGATGAATGTTCACGTAGACGATATGCTTGAAATTGCTCAGGCTGCTAACCAGTCTGACACACAGTATTATGTGGCGCCAGATGTTGAGGAGGCTTCTGCACTACGTGTTGCAGATACACAGCGCATGAGTAGATTAGATGAAATTTTTGGTCGACACCCCAAAGCGAAGAGTCATGCTGAGATTGAGAAGACAGAGAGACGCCGTGTTGAGCAGCTGTTTGATGCTAGTACTGCTTGTGGTTGCTTTGGCGTTCAGGGATAATAAACAGGGCTTAAGTCCTTTCTGGAGAGAACTTGACACATTGCGGCGAGAAGAGAAAAAAGAAAATGGTATCAGCGATTCCTGAAAAAGGCGCCACGAGGCTAAAAGTGTGGTAATATTATGTTGCTTGAGCGTGACTTTCAGCATTCTGTGCTTTTAGCTCCCGCTCAAATCGCTGCAATTGCTCAATCAAATCGTCAATATCCCCGTTCATTGCCGCGGGGATATTGCTGCGGCTGTAGTGAATGCGGTGATCGGTGATGCGATCTTGCGGGAAGTTGTAAGTACGGATCTTTTCGGAGCGGTCACCAGTGCCGACGAGTGAGCGTCGCTCAGCACTCAACTTGGCATTTTCCTCATCAATTTTCATCTGTAGTAAGCGCGAACGCAGCACACTCATGGCTTTTTCGCGGTTCTTGATCTGTGATTTTTCGTCTTGGTTGGTCACGACGATACCAGTTGGTAGGTGAGTGATGCGCACCGCCGAGTCGGTGGTGTTGACGCTTTGACCACCATGTCCACCCGAGCGGAATACGTCAACGCGGAGGTCATTTGTATCTATCTCGACGTCAGCCTCTTCGGCCTCTGGTAACACCGCTACGGTGACGGTGGAGGTGTGGACGCGACCTTGGCTTTCGGTGACTGGGACGCGCTGGACGCGGTGGACGCCGCCTTCAAATTTCAATTTGGCGTATGGCGCGTCGCCCTTGACCATGAATATGACTTCTTTGTAACCACCTGAGTCATTGGCGGATTCGCTGACGAGCTCAGTTTTGTAGCCATTTGCTTCGCACCAACGGAGATACATGCGGTACAATTCCGCCGCGAACAATGATGCTTCGTCGCCGCCAGCACCAGCACGGATTTCTATGATGATGTTTTTCTCGTCGTTTGGATCCTTTGGGGTTAACAAGATGAATAGTTCTTCTTCTAGTTCTGTCAGGCGCGCTTCAGTTTCAGTGATTTCGGCTTTTGCTAGTTCCGCAATCTCATCGCCGCCAGTAGCCAATTTTCGTGCTTCCTCTAAGTTTTTTGTTAGCTGCTGGCGCTCCTCGGCCTTTGCTATCAACGTTTCCAGCTCCGAAAACCGTTTGTTTTTGATGGTGAATTCTGGATCGCTATATGCGGTAGGTTGCGCTAAAAAATCTGCCAAGACTTGCCTCTCGGCGACTAGGTCGTCTAAGTGTAATGCAATTTGTGCCATATGAGTTGTATTATAGCACAGAAACCCCATGGCGTATATTGACAATAGTAGCATTTGTGTGTATAATATGCGCAACATGGTTAAGTTTAAAAACATGATCCCCGCGCGACTGCGTAGAGTCAGGCAAGTCAGCCCGAACAGTGAGCCTAAATATGACCAAAACCAGGTGATGTACAATCTGTATGAGCAGGGTTCCGTTGCCGTTCATCCATGTGAGCCGTTTGAAACGGTGTCTGGAGAAGAGATATCGCATCGGATGGAAATAGACCACTGTGTGAAGCGGGCGCCCACGTTGGCGGAGTTGATGAGCAATAGGGAGCATGGCAGGGAAAACGATGTGCACAGTGTGATCGGTAGTCGGGCGTTGCTTTCGCGTGAGGTTGATGCCTTGACCCGAGAAGACTTTTCAGTGCAGACGGAACAGCAGACAATTTCAGCATTGTTTTCTGGGTTGTGTGCGCGAAGTGATGATTTGGCGCGTACCTCACGATTGTCTAAAATCCGGAATCATCTCAACTATGTTGGTGAGCCGGAGCTTATGGAGGCGGCATGTGGAATCGCGACGTATTGGAAGCATAGGCTGGACGCGCATCCTGATAAAGCATTGTTTGTTATGCTGGGTGAAATTAATAATATGGAACGTGCTGATTATGCCGCCCCACAAGGAAAAATAAAAAGTGACGAATATTTTATGGAATTGATCATGGGGGAGTTTTCTGATGATGAGTTGAGCCAGTACGTTGGTAGGCTGTTGATAGATGAGCATGAATTGGCAAACGTATCCAAAGAAAACGTTGATATCATCATGCTGGACGACTGGACAAGTAGTGGCACAGAAATTATGGAACAACAACAGTGTTTTTTGAGGCGACATCCAGACTTGAGGGACCATATAGAAGTCCAACTAGCGATTGCCAATGAAGAAAGGTTGAAAGTAGGCTTTCGTATGAGCGGGGGCAGCATGTGCCAGTCCGCGCGTATTATTGGGCAAATAGTTCATCCGAGCTTTTTAGCACGTATATTGCAGGGTCGCATTCGTCGGACTACTCGTTGGCGGTTGATATCGGTTCTGTGCTTGGAGCAGAGGATACGATGCCACCAGGCGTGCAAGTTGCGCGACCATATCACCGAGACAACTATCAGACGACCTTTCGTCAACGTTTACAACACGCTAGGTTGCATGGCTCAAACGTGATTAAATAGATACATGACATTTTCAACGTGGCGTGAGTTTGTTGAAGCTGAGGCCCAGCAGCCGTATTTTCGAGTTTTGATGAATCGGGTGGACGCTGAGCGGGAAAAATATGAGGTGTACCCAGCGAGGCAAGATATGTTTTCTTGTTTTGCCGCTTGTCCGCTGGATAAGGTAAAGGTAGTGATCATTGGACAAGATCCATATCATGGACCGGGTCAGGCGCATGGTATGAGTTTTTCGGTTAAGCCAGGGGTCAAATTGCCACCAAGTTTGCAGAATATTTTTAAGGAGTTGGTTGATGATACCGGGGTAGATATGCCGACTAGTGGTTTTTTGGAACCATGGGGCAAGCAGGGTGTACTGTTGATGAACACTAGCTGGAGCGTCAGACGAGGTCAGGCTGGTAGCCACGCAAATTACGGCTGGATGGAGTTTTCTAAGAACCTGCTAACGATGCTGAATGACTATGAGCAGCCGCTAGTATTTATACTGTGGGGAGCGCATGCCCAAAAGGTTGGTCAGGCGATCACAGACAGTCGACATTTGAAGATTTGTAGTGCTCATCCGTCACCGTTTTCTGCCAATCGGGGATTCTTTGGTAGTAAGCCATTTTCGCGTGCCAATGATTTTCTGGTACGGAATGGCCGCGGGGCGATTGACTGGCAGTTACCTTGATTGACAAATAGTAACTTTATGTGGTAGAATATGAACTATGGAACATTCAATTGATACTATTAAACAAACACCAGATACGTTGCCGTTGCCATCTGTTACCAAAACGTACAGATTGCCCGAAGGGATGTCGCTCGGACCTGATGAATCAGTCAAGGTGAAAGGATTTATAGCTCGGGGAAGAATTGATGGAAGGTCGGCTGTCTTGGCTTTGGATGACTCGGGAGAGAATGATACTCAGGACTCAGTGCTGCAGTCTCATCTTGAGGATGCAATTTTTGGAGATTTTTCTTTTATGCGCTCAGCATATTTATAACCACATTGCTCAGCATCAGGGCATGACGACACCGAATATACTCAAAGTGTCAGAAAATGACCAAGAATCACTGAAGCTGACCGGTTTGTCTATGGTGCTGGCAACTGGATCTTTGGAGGAGATAGAGCAGAGGCAGAGGGCTCCCCCGCGGGATTAGTTGTATCAAGGGGCGACGAACTGAAGAAAGTGGCTGATATTGAACATAGGGCAGCAGAGATTGGTCTGTATTCTCGAGCAGCCGTACAATTTCCTGGAGATGAGCAGGGGGTGAAAAAAGACTGTATCATATTAATAGATGCGGTCGGTAATCGAATCGTGATGCCGTTTCACGAAGAGATGACAGACCTTCTGGAGCGCCTGTTTGGTTATCAAGAAGCCGAAGGGCAGTTGTTTGATGCTGAAGCAGCACTGTCGGCTATGTCTGAGTAATTCGAAAACTGATTAACCTAACAAGAACCGCCTCAGTGATGAGGCGGTTTTTAAAGATACTAGACTGTATTATTTGCTAGACTTTTTAGTCTTCTTGTCTGATTTTGGAGCATCAGTTTTTGCGGCTTTGTTGGCTGCGGCTTTTTTGGCTTTATTTGCCAAGGCTGCTTTGCGAGCTTCAGCTGCTGCCTGGCGTGCCTTAAAGCGGTCAACACGACCTTCGGTGTCGATAATCTTTTCTTCACCAGTAAAGAATGGGTGTGAAGCCGACGAGATGTGGACTTTCACGAGAGGGTAAGTATTACCGTCTTTCCATTTGATGGTATCTGTTGTCTGCGCTGTTGACTGAGTCAAGAACGCGAAGCCCGCTTGATCGTCGCTAAATACGACAGGGCGATAGTTCTGTGGGTGAATACTGCTTTTCATAACCGTTCAATTGTACACAATTTACCCTATAATGTCAAAGGGAGTTGTCTTGAGAGGGCAACAGTGGTATAATCGTTGGGTAACTAATTTTAATGACACAATCCGTTTCACACTCCATATCGTGAGCGGATGAGGCAAAAGGAGAAGGAAATGTCTGTAAAGGTAGACATTAAGGCTTTGCTGGAGTCAGGTGTTCACTTTGGACACAAAACCAGCCGTTGGCACCCAAAGATGGCGCCGTATATTCACAGTAAGCGTCAGGATAGTCACATCATTGACTTGGTCAAGACGGTTGAAGCGCTGGATAAGGCGTTGCCAGAATTGACAAAAATCGCAGCGTCAGGCCGCAAAGTACTGTTTGTTGGCACGAAAAAGCAGGCCAAAGACGTGGTGCGTCGGGCTGCTGAAAAGATCAACCAGCCATATGTAGTTGAACGCTGGATCGGTGGTATGTTGACCAACGGCGCGACGATTACTCAGCAGATCAAAAAGCTGAAGAATTTGGAAAAGCGCATGGCATCAGGTGACCTGGAAAAGCGCTACAACAAGTTGGAAGTGCAGCGTTTCCAAGAGGAAATCGATAGCTTGAACGTTAAATATGGCGGTATCAAAGATTTGATGGGCAAGCCAGGCGCAGTGGTTGTGGTTGACGCCTTGACTGATGCAAATGCAGTGCGTGAGGCTCAGACATTGGGTGTGCCAGTATTTGCTATTGTTGATACCAATGTCAATCCAACTGGCATCGACTACGTCATCCCTGGTAACGACGACGCTATCAAAGGTATCCAATTGCTACTAGACTACTTCACCGAAGCTGTTGTCGAAGGTGCGGGTAGTGTAAAAACTGAAGAAAAACCAGTGAAAAAAGAGGAGAAATAGGATGGGCGTTTCTGTTGACGACATTAAAAAACTGCGCGAATTGACTGGCGTAGGTTTGACCGACGCAAAGAAGGCATTGGTTGAAGCTGACGGTGATTTTGACAAGGCGCTGGAGGAAATGCGCAAAAAAGGCTTGACTAAGGCTGAGAAAAAAGGCGATCGTGAAGCACGTGAAGGCTTGATTGAGAGCTATGTTCACTCTGGTCGAATCGGCGTGATTGTCGAGGTTAACTGTGAGACTGACTTTGTGGCGCGCTTGGACGACTTCAAAACCTTGGCGCACGAAATTGCTATGCAGATTGCCGCGATGAACCCAAAGTATGCTTCTACAGAAGATATTCCAGCTGAAGAGATGGAGCGGGTGAAGGCTGAGTTGATGGCGAGCGAGACACTAGCAAGCAAGCCTGAAGAGATGCGCGAGAAGATCGTGACTGGTCAGTTGAATAAACACTTTGCTGAGCAAGTATTGATGAGCCAAGCGTACATCTTGGACGATTCCAAGACGGTTGAGCAGCACATCAAGGAAGCGATTGCTAAATTGGGTGAGAACATTGTGGTTCGCCAGTTCAAGCGAATCGAGCTGGGCGTCAGCGAATAACATTTGCCATCATGATGAAAATCGGCTGCAAATATGCAGTCGATTTTTATTTGTAGATATATCTTGCATAAGCGTATTGACAAAATAGCAAATCTATGCTAGTATGAGAGCATATTACATCAATATACACAAAAAGGAAAACTATGAATAAAAACATGAATGCAGCTCCGGCGTTCCCAGACCTTAATAATACAGTTCCTGATGGCTGGGCTAACCTATCAAGTGGGCTGGCTGTTCCAGAGAGTGCAGCTGCTGCATTCCCGAGCATTAATAAAGAGCCTAATGACTGGAATGAACTGGGAAATGGACTACTTGTTCCGGAAAGCGCAACAAAAGGTGGCGCTGAAAATGGCATGATGACGCGCGATGAGCGCATCACTGACGGCCAAGAGAGATTTAACGCCTTGAAGACCCGGGCTCAAGAAGGCTTGAGCAAGATGATGCAAGGTCTTAAAGACCGTTTTTATATCGGCATTAGTCGGGGTGCTGAGTTACCTGGTCAAATTGCCACTGGTGCTGAGATGGTACGAGAGACTGTAGCTCAAAAAGGTACTGAAGCGCAAGAGTTTGTTGTTCAAAAGGGTAGTGAAGCAAGAGAAGCTATTGTTCAAAAAGGCGCTGAAACAAAAGAGGCAATTGGTAATGCCTGGGGCGCTGCACGAGGAAAGGCTGCAGAACTGTTTGAAAAGGGTAGTGATGTAATACTGCAAAATGTAAAAGTAGCACGTGAACGCAAGGCTGCTAGAATAAAAAATCGTCAGGAGCGGCGAGCAGCTCGTCAGCAGGCGCGCGAACAACGAGTAGCTGAGCTCGACAATCGCCAGGCGGCTCGTGTCAGTCGTCAGGAGGCTCGCCAGCAACAACGGGAAGCTCAAACTAAAGAGAATATAGCGGACAAGCTGGATACCGGGGACGACAAGGTATTCATCCGGCAAGAGCAACAAGCAGACACTGGAGCAACCTTAGAGTCTATGATGACCAAGAGGGAGCTGAATGACGCTAATGCTAAAGTGGAACAAATGAGCAAAGAAGCCGAGCGGGCAGAACAAGCGGCAGAAGCTGCTCGGTTAGAAGCAGATGCTAATCCTGGAGATGAGCGGTTACAGCTTGATGCCGAAGAAAAAGAGGGGCTGAAAATTGCAGCGAATGCTCGATTGAAGCGCGCAACAGGCGAAGTTACTCGGCTGCAGGCAGCGATGAGTCAGCTGGAGAAGAGCTCTGAAAGTGCGCAAAGCAATATTGAGGCTGCTCGAGAGCGTATTGAGGAGCGACGTGGTCGAGCTGAAGCGCGTAGAGCTGCTCGTATGGCTGCTCGTAAAGAAGCATTGGGCGACACCTGGGAATCAGCGAAAGATAGGGTTGCACGACTAGTAAATACCGACCCGAATAAGGTTAAACAGTTCGGCGTAAAGATAGCAAAGGCAGCTGGTAGGTTGACTAAGGCTACCGCAAGTCGGTTGGTTCCGGTGAGCTAAAGACAATAGATATAATTGATTAGAAAAGATAAAAAGGGTATTATGATAGTTATGAATAATGACGAAAATACACAAATAATCATCCCAACAACTATGATAACGAAAGCACAGTTGAGCTCGGTAGGAATTAATCTACCTGACGACCAGGCACAGGCACTGATTCAGCACGTGGAAGAGACGGTGAATGAGCGGATTAGTGAGGAAATTGTTGACTCATTGGACGATGCGCAATTGGCTGAGCTTGTGGCGTTGCAGGATGGTGATGTACCGGCTGAGCAACTTGAGGCTTGGATTCGTGAACGAGTGCCAGAATATGATGAGATCGTTGAAGACAACGTGACAATCGTACTAGGTGAGTTGGTCGAAAATTCTGACGCAATTCAGGCGCAATAATACATGCTAGTGATAAAATCGCCTTCCTCATGAGGGCGATTTTATTGTGTGGAGATGATCAAGCAGCCGTCTTTCTGATGACGGGCATCAGTGGTAGTGACGACAAATTGGTGGTGTTGGATAGTCTCTTGGAGTAGTTTTTCGCGAGTTGCGTCCAGTTCAGAAAACACATCATCCATCAAAATGAGTGGGCGATGTTTGGTTCGTTCAGTTTGTAGCTCCAGCTCTAGGAGTTTAAAAGCTAGCATGATGGTGCGCATTTCGCCGCGAGAAGCAACTTTGATGGCTGGTCGGGAGTGCAAGGATATCAGAAAATCTTCTCGTTGTGGTCCGGCGGAGGTGTGTCCTGTCGCTAGTTCATATTCACGGGAATGCTGTAATTTATCTAGGAGAGATTGCTCGTAGTTATCGAGCCCGACTGACGGTAGATACTCAACAGTGAACGGTGTCTGCTTTCCTGCCAGAGAAGCGTAGAGTAATTCAAGGCGTTTTTCGTAGGTATATAAAAAATGTGCGCGGGCAGTTGCCAGGGCGTTTGCCGCCTGAACAAATTTTATATCCCATGCAAATAAGTGGTCTCGCCACTCGGCAGCGTTCTCGGGATGATGCTTGAGCAGTTCATTGCGCTGTAGGAGTGTTCGGTTAAAAATGCGCAGTTGGGCGTCATAGGTTGCGTCCAAGCGTGACAACAATCCATCTAGAAAATCACGACGTCGCTGCGGAGAAGACGAGATGAGTCGCAGGTCATTCGGCTCAAACAGCACCACAGGTAGGCGGTGTTTTCGGGGGAGTGTTTTGGAAGTACTGTCGGCAATGGTAAATTCTTTTGTGATTGCGTTATCAGCTGAACGTAACAACTGGACGCGGCGCGGTTGGCTGTTGGTCTCCAGGTGAATGATGCTGTGTACTGTTTGGTGGCGCATGCAATCAAGCAGCGATCCACGAAAGCTTGTGCCGCGCAGCGCTATGTATATCGCTTCTAATAGGTTGGTTTTGCCGGTGCCATTTGGCCCAACGATAACTGTTCCGGTATCTCCCAGTTGCGTCTCGAACAACTCATACGAGCGGAAATTATACAATTTTAACCTCGAAATCATTATTCATATTGTATCATGGGCCGGGTAGCGCCATACGGGTAAAATTGCTATAATAGATAGGAAATAATTGGAGGCAGATATGTTTGACACTAAACCATATGAAGATAAAATGGCACAAGCCTTAGAGCATTTTCAGGATGAGCTGAAAAAAGTACGCACTGGTCGTGCGCACGCTGGGATGCTTGAGGGAGTGATGGTCGAGGTGTATGGCACTAAAATGCCGCTCAATCAAGTAGCCAACGTAACTGCTCCAGAAGCCCAGATGCTGCTAGTGACGCCATTTGATCCAAGCAATATTACGGCTATCGCCGCAGCTATTCGTGACAATCAAAGCTTAGGCTTTAATCCATCAGACGACGGTCGGGTGGTTCGCGTGCCGGTTCCAGCTCTCACTGAAGAGCGCCGCAAACAGTTAGTGAAGCAGGTGAGCGAGAAATCAGAAGAGGTACGAATCGCCATGCGAACTATTCGTCAGGATGCATTGAAGGACGCTAAGCGCATGAAAGATACTAAGGAACTGGGCGAAGACGACTTTAAGCGAGTTGAAAAAGAAATTGATTCATTGATGGGCGATACTCAAAAGCGAATCGAAGAGCTCTTTAAGGCTAAAGAACAGGACGTGCTGACTATTTAGTCTGATCGGCTAATCAGGTGGGCGATTCGAGATAGGTGTCTGAATGACTCTTGAAGATTTGAAACAATATGCACCGTATATAGACCAGCATATCGAGAAAGTGCTATGTGATTTTGCTGATGAAGTTCAGCCTGAGGCTGATGATGAACAGGCAGTTTGGGCACTGTCAACAATACGTGAATATGCTTTGAGGTCAGGAAAGCGGCTGAGGGGTGCTTTGGCTGCTTGTCTGTACGACGTGAGGACAGGTCAAAAATATGCCGAGGCTGGTTTATCTTTAGCAGCAGTGATTGAACTAATCCATGATTATTTGCTCATACTAGACGATGTTATGGATCGGTCTGCGACCCGGCGGGGGTTGCCAACAGTTCATGAGCAGTACAAAAGGCAATTTTCACACATTGGGGCTAATGAATTTGAGGCAGATATGATGGCTGTTAATGTCGGGCTACTGGTGCAGCATATCGCCAGTTGGGCTCTGTCTCGTATGGATGTGAATACAAAAATTGTTCAGCAAATAATGCACCGTAACATCGGCATCACGGGGTTTGGACAGATGGCTGACGTAGCGGGTACAGTTACTCGTCCAGCGACGTCTGAGCAGATTATCAAAAAGTATTATAAAAAGAGTAGTATTTATACGTTTGTAAATCCGCTGTTATGTGCACTGGCCTTGGCGGGCGACACTGATGAGACCGCCCAACGACAAGTTGAGGCGTTTGGATTGCCAGCGGGCCTGGCGTTTCAGCTTCGTGATGATTGGCTGGGTATCTTTGGCAGCCCGGAAGAGTCAGGAAAAAGCAACCTTGATGATATTCATGAAGGAAAGAATACATTTTTAGTACAAGAAACTTTGGAGCGATGTACTGAGGATCAGAAGAAAACATTGTTGGAAATCATTGGTAATGAGCAGGCGACAGCAGATGACCTAAGTGCTGTGAAGGAAGTTATGATGCAGACAGGTGCGGTAGAGACGGCTCAAGCTTTGATGGAGCAAGCAGGGCGTGAGGCATGCGAAGCTGCCCGAGTCTCAAGTTTGTGGGCGGGCGATTTCGCCGATCTGCTACAGCAAGTGGTACAATATAGTATGGAGCGAATAAAATAGTGAGTGAGAGTAGCGTACCCCAGCATATTGGATATATCATGGACGGCAATCGTCGGTGGGCTGAGCGTCATGGCTTGCCAGCCTATGAAGGACATCTGGCGGGCTATACTGCCATGAAAGAAGTCCTGACGGCTAATATTGATGCTGGTGTGAAATATGTTTCGGTATATGCGTTTAGTTCTGAGAACTGGCGTCGTTCGCAAACGGAAGTCGACAAGCTGATGAAACTATTGGTCAAATGCGTTAAAACCGATGCGAAATATCTCCATGACCGTCAAGTTCGTGTCGTGGTGCTTGGTTCACGCGACCAGCTGCCAGAGAAGGTCATCCAGGCAATAGAAGAGATTGAGTCTGCTACCTCGAACTATACTAAAGGTACGTTGGCGTTGTGCTTTAACTATGGTGGTCAGCAGGAAATCGTCAATGCTGTCAAGCAGATCATCGCTTCAGGAGTTACAGAGGACCAGGTGACAGCTGATTTGATTGAACAAAATTTATACTCACCAGAGATACCGCCGTGTGATTTGATCGTTCGGACTAGTGGTGAGCAACGCCTGAGCAACTTTATGCTGTGGCGATCGGCCTTGAGCGAGTTTTTGTTTCTAAAAAAGCATTGGCCGGACATGCGAGCGGAAGACGTTGAAAATATATTAGATGAATACGCTAAGAGAAATCGAAGGTTTGGGGGGTAATATATGGTCGTGTTGGGTGTTGTAATTGGGCTGTTGGTTTTAGTCTTTTTGGTGGCCATCCATGAGCTTGGTCATGCTGTTGTGGCGAAACGCAATGGTGTGAAAGTGGAGGAGTATGGTATTGGCTTTCCGCCGCGAGCAAAAAAATGGCAGCCAAAGCAGAGTTTTTTGGGTAAACATGTTGTTTTTAGCTTGAACTGGTTGCCACTGGGTGGCTTTGTGAGGCTCAACGGTGAATATGATTCAGCTCGTGGCAAAGGTGCGTATGGAGCTGCAGGGTATTGGGTAAAAACGAAAATATTATTGGCGGGTGTATTGGTCAATTGGCTGGCGGCTGTGGTGCTGTTTGCGGTGTTGGCTGTGTTTGGGTTGCCTAAGATATTACCGCATCAAGTGATGCTGCCGTTTGATAATACGTCAGTCAAGACGCCGGTTAAGGTTGTCCGCCTCACCGAGGGCTCGCCAGCTGCACAAGTTGGTCTGCGAGTTGATGATGAAATTATAGCTATGAACGAAAAAACAATTAGTACTTCAGCCCAACTGTCTGAAGCGACGCAGCAGTCTTCTGGGCAGACCGTAAATATTGAAGTGAAACGAAACAATCAGACACTACATTTTCGAACAACGCTACTCAGTCGTGATCAGGCAAAAAATGGTGGCTATCTGGGGGTTGTGCCACATCAGTCGGAGACTATTCATGCGACATGGTCGGCGCCACTAGTGGGCGTGGCAACAACGGTGCAGCTAACTCATGAAACGCTGAAAGGCGTTGGCTCTATGATAGTACAGGGAATTGGCGGCTTCTTTGGACAATTTATTGGTTCACCAGAACAGAAGCAGGCAGCTAAGGCTGATTTGGCAAAGGTGGGTAATAACGTGGCAGGCCCAGTTGGTATCTTGGGTGTGCTATTCCCATCAGTTGTTAACTCTGGATTGACGCAGGTGTTACTGTTGGCGGCAATCATCTCTTTGACGCTGGCAGTGATGAATATTTTGCCAATCCCAGCACTTGATGGCGGGCGTTGGTTTACTATGACGATTTTTAGATTATTGAAGAAGCCGTTGACCAAAGATCGCGAAGAAACGATTCAAGCGACTGGCTTTTTGATTTTAATGGCATTAACAATAGTGGTAACGTGGAATGATATCGCAAAATTATTCTCATGAGCATAAGAGCAAAAAATTAGTACAGCTCAAAAAGAACTGGCTGTGGTGCTTGATTTTGCCTGTTTGGGCGTACGCATCGTTCATGGTGTCAGGTCTACTTGTTTCGTTGGTAGTGTGGTTGTTGGTGCAGGCGGGTGTGCCGCTCAAGAGTGTACCGTCGGTTCTGTTGACAACTGGTGTTTCGGTGGTCGTGTGGATAATCACGGTAGTTATGGTCACTATGGTGCCGTACTGGTTGTTTGGCCGCAAGTCGAGTATTAAGGATCTTGGTCTCACTGGCAAGCCTGCATGGTTAGACTTGGTTATACCCGTGCCAACCTTTGTTGCGTATTTTATTTGTTCTATCATGGTGGCGGCATTGGTGGTAACGTTTTTAGGTGTTGGTTTTAAGCAAGCACAGCAGCTGCCTTTTGATACGACAACATTGTATTCGCAGGCTCAGTATGCGATGATCTTTTTCACGCTGGTGGTGTTGGCGCCTTTGGCAGAGGAGCTGCTATTTCGTGGGTACCTATACACGAAGCTGCGCAAGACAACCTCGGTGAAAGTCTCGGTCATCATCACCAGTCTCACGTTCGGTTTGGCACATTTGGCAATTGGCAGTGAAAACTTGCAGTGGAATGTTGTACTAGACACCTTTGTACTCAGTATCTTCTCGTGTTTGTTACGGGAATACACTGGGGCAGTTTGGGCGAGCGTAGTACTACATGCCATCAAAAATAGTCTGGCGTTTTATCTATTGTTTATCAATCCAATTGCTATTCATAGTGCTGTTGGGATATTATTTACGTAAAGGAGTTTGACGTATGAGAATGAGCCAATTATTTACCAAAACCAGCAAAACTGCGCCAAGTGACGAGATGGCAAAGAATGCTCAGTTGTTGATTCAGGCCGGTTATGTCCACAAAACGATGGCTGGCGTGTATTCGTACACCCCACTAGGACTGCGCGTGCTGGAGAACATCAAGCGTATTGTACGGGAAGAGATGAATGCGATTGATAGCCAAGAGCTTATTATGAGCAGCTTGCAGCGCAAGGAACTGTGGACAGAGACAGGGCGGTGGGACGATGAATTGGTTGATGTTTGGTTTAAGTCTCATCTGCAAGATGGTACTGAGGTGGGCTTTGGCTGGACGCACGAAGAGCCTATCATCGAGTTGTTGCGGAATTATCTCAAGAGCTACAAGGACTTACCGATCAGTGTTTACCAGTTCCAAAACAAGCTGCGTAACGAGCTGCGTGCTAAAAGCGGTATCATGCGTGGACGCGAATTTGTCATGAAAGATATGTATTCGGTGCACGCTACCCGAGAAGATTTGGATGTGTATTATGAGGCGGTTATCGCGGCGTATAAGCGGTGCTATGATCGGTTGGGAATTGGACAGGATACGTATGTTACCTTTGCGAGCGGTGGAGCATTTACCAAATTTAGTCACGAATTTCAGACGATTTGTGAGGCCGGCGAAGACTATGTCTACTTGCACCGTGGCAAGAACATTGCGGTAAATGAGGAAGTGATTGATGAGGCAGTTGCTGAGTTGGGCGTTGACCGTAGCGAACTCGAGAAGGTGAAAACAGCTGAAGTTGGTAATATCTTCAATTTTGGCACGCAAAAATCAGAGGAGATGAAACTAGTCTTTACTGGCGAAGATGGCCAGCAGCACTATGCATACATGGGAAGCTATGGCATCGGCATCACGCGTGTCATGGGCGTGATTGTTGAAAAGTTCGCTGATGAGAAAGGCTTGGTGTGGACTGAGAATATCGCGCCGTTCAAACTGCAGCTGGTGGCAATCGGCGAGCGCGGTAGTGAACTGGCAAATCAGCTGTATGGCACCTTGATGAAGGCTGGTGTAGAAGTGCTGTATGACGACAGGGCTGAGCGGCCGGGCGTGAAGTTTGCTGACGCTGAACTGATGGGTATGCCGTGGCGCGTGACCATCAGTGACCGGGGAATTGACAGTGGTGAGTTTGAGCTAACCAGCCGTCAGAGTGGTGAGACTGTCACCAAGAGCTATGACGAATTGGTAGCATTTTTCGTTGGTTAGTTGACAGTGCTTGGTAGTATTGATACAATCATAGTACTTACACGATGATTATATCGATACGCTAGATATAGCGTGTTTTTGATTTTCAACCACTATATATAGTAGAAGGAGAGTATATGAATAAGAAATATCAGATCACTGATTCAGGTCGGAAAGAACTAGAAAAAGAGTTGGCAGAGCTTAAGAGCCGCCGAGGAGAGATTGCGGAAAAAATTGCAGAAGCACGAAGCTTTGGTGACCTGAGCGAAAATGCTGAATATGATGCCGCTCGTGAAGAACAGGGGCTACTAGAAACGCGTGTTATTGAGATTGAAGATATCTTGCAACATGCCTCAATCATTAAGAGCGCTGACGCAACCGTTGTTGGTCTGGGCAGCGCGGTTGAGCTGAAAAATAGCGACAGAACGGTTACCTACACAGTGGTAGGTCCTGTTGAAGCAGACCCAATGGAGGGTAAAATCTCTGACGAGTCGCCAATTGGACAGGCATTGATGGGCAAGAAAGTTGGTGATGAAGTGACGATTTCTACGCCTAAAGGTGAGATTGTCTATACGATATCCTCTCTGTTATAATGTAGATAATTATGGCTACATTACAAGATTATCGAAATGAACGATTACGAAAATTAGAAACGCTGCGAGAACTAGGCGTTGATCCATACCCGGCAAAGTCAGAGCGGACACATATGTGTGCTGAGGTTTTGGCGCATTATGATGAGCTGGCAGGCCGGGAAGTGGTCGTGGCAGGTCGCATCGTTTCAATCCGCAGTTTTGGTAAGCTGGCGTTCATCAAACTACGCGACCAGTCTGGTGAAGTGCAGCTATATTTGCAGCGCGATGATGTAGCAGAATTGGACGCTGGCCGCGGTGTGTTGGGTATGAAGCAGCTGAAGCTTTTGGATACGGGTGATTTTGTCGAGGCACGCGGAGTGATGACGACAACGCAGACTGGCGAGAAGTCGGTTGGCGTGCGTGAGTTAAGGTTACTGACCAAGTCACTACGGCCAATGCCCGAAAAGCTCGAGAATAAAGAAGAGCGTTTCCGTCGCCGCTACGTTGACATGAATGTCAATCCAGAGGTGCGTCAGCGATTTGTTCGTCGCAGTAAGTTCTGGCAGGCGACGCGTGATTATCTAAACAGCCATGGGTTTACTGAGGTAAACGTGCCGGTGTTGGAACATACGACCGGCGGCGCTGATGCTAACCCGTTTGTGACGCATATGGACGCACTGGATAATCAGCAGTTTTACTTGCGTATTTCTCACGAGTTGCCACTGAAACGATTGGTTGGCGCTGGGTTCGAGAAGGTGTATGATCTCGGGCCGCGTTTTCGCAATGAGAATTATTCAGACGAGCATTTGCCAGAGCACATCGCCATGGAGTGGTACGCCGCGTATTGGGATTGGAAGCAGGGCATGCGCTTTATGGAGGCGATGTATAAAGATGTGCTTCAAAAGACGTTTGGCACGCTGCAGTTTCAGCTGGGTCGATTCACGGTGGATATGAGTGGTGAGTGGGAAGTTTGGGATTATGCTGAGGTGATCAACAAGCACTATGGGATTGATGTGTACGACACAACGATTGACGAGGTAGCTGCCAAGCTGAAAGAATATAACTTGGAAGTAGAAAAGACCGATTCCATCCCACGTGGTATTGATAAGTTATGGAAGAATATTCGCAAAGATGTGGCGGGGCCGGTGTGGCTAGTGAATACACCGAAGTTCATCAGTCCGCTGTCCAAAACCAATCCTGACAATCCGCAAACGGTGGAGCGTTTCCAGCCGGTGATCGCCGGGTCGGAATTGGGCAATGGCTTCTCGGAGTTGAATGACCCGATTGACCAGCTGAACCGCTTTGTTGAGCAGCAGCAGATGCGTGACGCGGGCGATGACGAGGCGATGATGCTGGACATCGACTTTGTGGAGATGCTGGAGTACGGTATGCCGCCAGCTTGTGGTTGGGGTTACTCTGAGCGGGTATTTTGGATTTTTGAAGGCGTGACAGCTCGTGAGGGTGTGCCATTTCCACAACTGCGTCATGAGATTGACGAGACAACGCGGGCGATATATCCGCAAGTGAAGCTGTAATTGTCGCTTGGGCTGGGTTTGTTATAATTAGAGTATGAAGCGATTTATATTTGGGATACTAATCGCTGGATCTCTGCTGGCTGGATCTGGCCAAGCAGCGCTTGCAGCGCAGACGGACAATTTTACGATTACCAAATTTGACGCGGAATATTCATTGGGCCGCGACGGCGAGAATCGTTCAACGTTGGCGGCAACGTGGCGGATTACCGCTCATTTTCTGCCGAATCAAAATCACGGTATTGCGCCGATATTTGTGAAGAAGTATGATAATCATCCGACGAACTTTTCGTTGCAGTCGGTAACTGATGAACAGGGCGCCTCGCTGGAGCATACGTGGAATGGTGATGAGCTAAGGATTGGCAAGAAAGATATTTACGTTCAAGGTGAAAAAACCTACGTCATCAAGTTTACTCAGCGTGATGTAACCAAGCACTATGACAATACAGGGCGTGATGAGTTCTATTGGGACGTCATCGGCAATGAGTGGCGCGTGCCGATGGAAAATGTACGCGTGTCCGTGAAACTTGATGAGTCGCTTCAGGCGGCGCGAGCGGGCGAAGCGTTTTGTTATACTGGTGCGCATGGTTCAACTAAACGGTGTAATATCAGCGGTGATAAGGGTGAAATTGTTACAAATGTGAGCCGCCTAAATCGCCGTGAAGGCATAACGATGGCGGTTGGCTTTACT
Source organism: uncultured Candidatus Saccharibacteria bacterium (assembly GCA_963520855.1). Lineage (GTDB taxonomy): Bacteria > Patescibacteriota > Saccharimonadia > Saccharimonadales > Saccharimonadaceae > Nanosynbacter. The sequence continues at coordinate 47,034 of CAUQSI010000001.1, forward strand.
AGCGGCACGTTTACCGGGTATCAAGAGACGTTGAGCGAAAAGTTGATAAAAATTTGGGCAACAGTGCAGACGATAGCAAGTAGTTTGGCAATTATATTGATGTTGTTGTTGGCCTGGCGCTACCGACGGCTGTTTGGTAGATATAGTGAGCTCAAGCCAATTCCGCCAGAATATTTGCCGCCAAACCAGGCGAGTGTGATGACCTCAGCGTATATTTTGAAAAATTACGAGGCCATGGCGATTAAAGGGTCAGCCAAGGTGGCACAGTTGTTGGATTTGGCAGTGCGGCACTACATCAAATTGTACGAAGTGAAAAAGGCGTCGTTTTTGCGGTCGGCGCAGTACGAAATTGAAATTGTGAAAGATTTGAAAGAGCTGAGAACCGAGGAATCTGAGGTTATTCGGGATATGTTTGATTCGTCAATGCCAAAGCCAGGTCAGCGGCTAAATCTGAAAAAGTTGCAGAACAATTTGTCATATGCGGCACGGACAAGAGATGATGATACAAATTTGAAGAATTTGGCTCGCGGTAACTATGCTTTGTGTGAGCAAACACTCGCGAATAAGCGAATTGTGCAGAAGTGGGCGCTGTGGGTGTGTATTGTCGGTGTATTGTTGCTGTCGCCGATGTTGCTGCTCGTGGCGGGGATAGTATTTGTCTTGTCATTTGGCTGGTCACTGACTGACGAGGGCTTGGCGCTCAGGCGATATTTGGCGGGACTGAAACTGTATATTGGCGTAGCTGAAGCTGAGCGCCTGAAGATGCTTCAGAGTCCTGGGGGTGCAGAAAAAGTGAAGGTTGATGCGACTGATGAGAAACGATTGGTGAAATTGTATGAGCGGGTATTGCCGTATGCGGTGCTGTTTGGACAAGAAAAGAAGTGGAGTGCGCAGCTGGGTCAGTACTATGAGCAGGTTGGTGAGCAGCCGGATTGGTACAGTGGTCAGGGCGCGTTTAATGCGGCGGCATTTGCGGCTGGGATGAATAGCTTGTCGAGTGTGGCTAGTAGCACCAGTGATTATTCATCGACCTCTGGCGGTTCCACTGGCGGTGGTTTCGCTGGCGGCGGTGGAGGCGGCGGCGGCGGAGGCGGCTGGTAAGTTATGCATGACATTTTATTGTTGGTAGTGGCGGCCGTTCTGTTGGTGTTGTCAGGGTCATTTTCAGGTTTGAACATCGGGTTGATGATGGCGCGGCCAGATGATTTGAAACGTAAAGCTCGGCAGGGCGACGCAATCGCTGCACGGGTGTATCGCTATCGCAAAGACGGTTATTATCTGATCTTTTGTATTTTGCTGGGTAATGTTGGTGTGAATACGGCGATGTCAATTTTGCTGGGTAATATGACGAACGGCGTGGTTGGTGGGCTGATTGCCACGCTGCTCATTACTATGTTTGGTGAAATTTTGCCGCAGGCGATTTTTACGCAGCGTGGTTATCAGATTACGCGCTATTTCTTTTGGCTGCTAGATGTGATTTATGTGCTATTTTGGCCACTGGCTCGGCCGATGTCCAAGCTACTCAATCGCTGGGTAGGCAAGGAAGCACCGCAGTTGTACTCGCACCAAGAGCTGGAGCAGATTATTCACGAGCATGCTGAGCGGTCGGATAGCCCGGTTGATTATGACGAAAGTCGAATCGCGGCAGGAGCGCTGCAGTTTAGTAAAAAGACTGCTGGTGATTTGGTGACGCCGATGAATGAGGTGTTTACGGTGGAGTTGGATGATGAGCTGGATGCGACACTGCTAGCACAGATCAAACATGCTGGCCATTCGCGGATCCCGGTGCGTGATGATGAACGGCTGGTAGGAATTTTATATGTCAAAGATGTGGTGGGGCGCGAGCTGCCACTGCCGGTGAGTCAATTGTATCGAGACAAGATTCATAACATTGACGCACGGTCACGGTTGGATACGGTACTCAGCCGATTTATCCAAACTCGCAATCACTTGTTTGTGGTGATGGATGATGAGAAGGAGCTGGGTATCATCACGCTGGAGGACGTGATTGAAGAGATTTTGGACCAGGAAATTGAGGACGAATACGACGAGGAATAGGTTGGGTGAGCTTTCTAGCGTGGTATACTAAATGTAGTTGATAATGTAGTGGTGGGCAGGGAGAATGATATGCCTAATAAGAAGTATGAGGCTGATGGCGTTCCTGAACGCCTGCGGCAAATAACGGTCGAGACATTGCCAGTTGAGGCGCCGTATATACCTGACCTCGATCCATATACAGAATTGCAAGAAGTGCTGTATATTGATAAAACGCAGGCGGGTGGTGTTGGCAGATTGGCTGTTGACGGTCGGCAATCAATGAAACCGCTTGACATGGATAAACTGCCAGATAAAGGCACTGTTGTATTGATGAGTGTATGGGTTCAGGCTGATGAAGGGGGGTTGCGCCAGGGGGTTGTGGCGGATTGTCGACAATATGATGGACAATTTGACCTCGTAGATGGAACTCAGGAGATTGATTTTACCGATCAAGAAGAGGCATGGGATATACTTGAAGTACGGCAGCACCAGGTAGTTATTTCTGCAGTGGTTGACAACGACAGCAACGGGAAGACGAAGGTGTGGGGTGACCCGGCATTTTATGACGCTGCAATACACATGGCTAAATTGATAAATAAGGAAGCTAAAAAACACACCACTGCTAAGACCGGAGCTGAAGAGAAAAGCAAAAAGTCGCATAAAAAATCGAAGAAGCCTAAGAGGTAGATTGTCACTTGAGCGGTTATTTATTCAAAAGTACTTGACATTTTATAGTACCTTGTATAACATAGTACTATGTACAAAGAAACTACAAGGAGTAAGGTATGAGAAGAATTGATATCATTAAGCGGGCGGGACGGAATCTTCGCCAGTCAAAAGGTCGGACGATTTTGACGTCATTGGCGATTTCGGTCGGGGCGTTTACGATTGGTCTGGCGCTGATGGCCGGTGAGGGTGGTCGGCTGTATACTAACAGCATAGTTGACGCGGCTGGCGATAAAAAAGTGATCATGGTTGCTAAAAAAATTGAAACTGAAAAGAAGGATCAATTGCCAGAATATGGCAATTCAGAGCAAGATGCTGGGAAAAATAAGGAATCAGCCATACGAAGCAAATATGTGCTCAATGACAAGGACTTAGAAAAAATTCGCCAAACGCCGCATGTAAAAACGGTAACACCAGCGTATTCAACTGATGGTGTCGCCTATGCTAAAAGCTCGGCGAATAATAAAAAATTTGCGTTAACAGTGGCTGTTAAAATGGATAGAACTCGGGCAGAATTGGCGGCGGGGTCACTGGAAGATTTCATGCCAAAACCAGGTGAGATTATCATCCCGGATGATTATGTGAAGCAGTTGGGTTTTAAGGATGCGCAATCGGCGATTGGTCAGACGATAACCTTGGGTGTGCGCAGTGCGGCGCAGGGTGGAGACGTCGCCAAAGAGGTGTCGTTCAAGATCGCGGCGGTGGACAAAAAGTCAGACACTGTTTTGTTTTATGAGCCAATGCTGAGAATTTCAACAGCTGATGCTAAGGCTATCTATGAATTTAGCCATGATAAGAGCCAACCACATCAGTACTCAACGGCGATTGCTATGGTGGATGATGAGAAAAATGTTGATACTGCTAAAGATGTGATCGGCAAAGACTATAACGCGTACTCAATTCAGGATATTCGGAAGGCGCTACTAACGATGGTTAATGTAGCGCAGGTGGCGCTGGCGGGATTTGGTGGCTTGGCACTGCTGGCTAGTGTGTTTGGAATTGTGAATACTATGTACATTTCGGTGTTGGAGCGAACGAGCCAAATTGGCTTGATGAAAGCGCTGGGGATGCGTGGTCGTGATATCGGTAAGTTGTTCCGGTATGAGGCAGCATGGGTTGGTTTGCTCGGCGGCTTGATTGGCGTTGGGTTGGCAAGTTTGGTGACGTTACTAAACCCAGTGATTACTAGCACCTTGGGTTTAAGTGCAGGGACGAACCTACTGGTCATCAATCCGCTGCAAATCGGGCTGTTGGTCTTTGGACTAGTAGTGATGGCGGTAATTTCTGGCTGGCTGCCGAGCCGCAAAGCAACAAAGCTGGACCCAATTGAGGCATTAAGGACGGAATAGGAGAAAGGTCATGATTGAACTAAAGAATGTGACGAAAATTTACGGTAAAAAGAAAAACCAATTTACGGCGCTGAAAAATGTCAGCCTGACCATCCCAACGGGAGCTAGCGTAGCTATCTTAGGTAAATCTGGTTCTGGAAAATCGACGCTGATGCACACGATTTCCGGGCTGGACCGGCCACAACACGGCCAGGTGATCATCGACGGGCAAGATATTTTACAACTGAAGTCAAAGCGTATTGATGAGTTTCGTGCCAAGAAAATCGGCTTTATCTTCCAGAGTTTCTTTGTCCAGGGCAATGAGAGTGTGATTGATAATGTCAGTTTACCGCTGGAAATTGCGCGGCTGCCGCGGAAAAAACGAGCGCAGAAAATTAACGCGGCACTCAAGGCGGTGGATTTGTATGATAAGCGAAAAAACCGCGCTAAGGACTTGTCGGGCGGGCAGAAGCAGCGCCTGGCGATCGCTCGAGCGATTGTCGGTGATCCACAAATTATCTTTGCTGACGAACCGACTGGTAACTTGGACAGTGAAACAGGTGCAAAAGTGGAAGAATTGCTGTTTGATTATAATAAGCAAAAGGGTGTAACATTGATCATAGTGACGCATGACGCTGATTTGGCAAAAAAATGTGATCATCAAATTACCATCAAAGACGGTCGGGTTGAAAAGTCGACCGTGCCAGAGGAGAAAAAACATGGACGTTAGTGCTTACGCGGAAAGCTTGGCGATTCAGCTGCGCAAAGGCTTTCTAGTGTACTGCGTGCTGCTGGTGTGTGCTAAGCAGTCGCAATATACTGGCGATATTGTCAAGCAGATGAGCGAGTCAGACCTGATGGTAGTGGAGGGCACGATTTACCCGCTGCTCAGTCGCTTGCAAAAATACGGCTATTTGCAGCACGAATGGCAGGAAAGCGAGCAAGGTCCGCCGCGCAAATATTATTCGCTGACTGACAATGGCAAGCAATTGGTGGACGAATTGAAAGATCGGATAAAACTGTTAAATAATTCGCTGAAAAATCTCGAGAAAGGAGCAAAGCGATGAAAGAAATAACCAGAATCCATTTGGCGAAAACGCCGTTTAGCGTGGAAGTTGATGCCAAAAAATCATTGGAGAAATACCTTAATTCAATTCAAAAAAATATGCATGCCGAGCCGGAAGCCATGCAAGAAATTGAAGCGCGAATGGTGGAGCTTTTGGCGGAGCGCGGCGTGTCGAAGGATGGCGTGATTAGTCATGATGATGTCCTGGCGGTCCAGCAACAAATGGGCGAGCCGCAGGACTTTGCTGACGGTGAAGTGCCAGAGACGGTCGACACAGCTGAGACGAACGCGAGCAAGCCGACCAAGCGATTGATGCGCGATCCAGATAACGCAATTTTGGGTGGCGTGTGCGCTGGGATCGCTGCCTACTGGGGAATTAATCCTTTGTGGGTACGCTTGTTGTTCATTTTTTCACCATTTATCACCTTTGGTACCTCGCTACTGATTTACATTGTATTGTGGATCAGTATGCCAGAAGCACAAACGGCAGCTGAAAAATTACAGATGCGGGGCGAGGAAGTGACGCTGGATAGCCTGAAAAATTTTTCTTTCACTGACAATAAAAAAACGCAGGTTAAAAATACGTTTATTAAAATCGTACAAATAATTACTTCGTTTGTATTGATCATGATTACCTTTGGCCTGCTGGTTGCTATACCAGTAGGGCTCTTTGCTGGCGCAAGTGTCATCAGCTGGATGGACGGTTTTGCTGCGCAGCCATGGGCTTTAGGCTTGCTGATCTCTGCACTCGTTGGCGGAGCTGCCGCAGTGACATTGTTTGGCGTGTTGACGTCTAGCGCAATAAAGTGGCATTTTACGCGAACGGCACTGATTGCAGTGATTATCAGTACGGTTATCGGAGCATTTTGCATATCGAGTTCGGCTATCTTTGGCACGCAAACTCTAAGAGAGCTGGCGCGGGATGAAGAACGCTTGACGAAAACAATGACTGTAGAGTTGCCAAAGAGCCTTGAGGGCGTTAAATACGCTGATGTGACCAGTAATGGTTTAGTTAGTAGGCAGGCTATACCATCTCAAGAGACCAAGATTGAGGTAAAATACTTCTCGCGTAAAGATGGTAAGGCGCCAAAAGTACAAGCTGTCGTGGAAGGTGATACGCTAAAAATCAATATTGAACATGATTCACAGCTGTCTTGCTTGAATGAGTCGTTCTTTTGGGGTGTTCACTGTGGTGGTATCACAAAGGTTACCGTGTACGGACCTTTGCAACTGAAACCGTATAGTCAAGATATTGATGACGTTATCCCGTACCGGGGGTCATCACGAACCAATGGCGCATTTTTGTAGAAAACTAGCGGTTTGATATAATAAGCTCTATGAATATGAGTTGGTGGCAAGCAATTGTGCTAGGAATTATCGAGGGGATTACCGAATTCCTGCCTATTTCTAGCACAGGCCACCTGACGATTGCTGAGAAATTAATGGGTATGCCCCTTGATAACGAGGGGCTGATTGCTTTTACGGCGATTATTCAGATTGGGGCTATAGCAGCAGCAATTATTTATTTTTGGCAGGATATTCAGCGCGTGTTGATCGCGTGGTGGCGTGGTTTGTGGTGGAAACGAGCGCGACGGCAATTTGACTACAAGTATGGGTGGGCGATCATCATCGGTTCAGTGCCGATTGCGGTAGTGGGACTGGTATTCAAGGATGAGATAGAAACGGTGCTGCGTAGTTTGTGGTTTGTGGCGGGTGCGTTGATCATCTGGAGTGGCGTGATGTGGCTGGCTGATAAGTATGCTACTGCCAAGCGCGTTGAAAAGGATACGACGTGGAAAGATACGCTGGTTATTGGTTTGGGCCAGTGCCTGTCGCTTGTTCCTGGGGTGAGTCGCTCTGGTGCCACGATATCAGTGGGATTGCTGCGCGGTTTTGACCGGGTGACAGTGACCAAATTGAGCTTTTTCCTGGGGATTCCGGCGTTGGTGGCAGCAGGGCTGTTGGAAGTTGTGACTAAATACAAGCACATTTCTGGCGGCGTTGGTTGGACGTCAACTATCATCGCGACGGTGGTGTCATTTGGCGTGGGTTACGTGGTAGTGGCGTGGCTCCTGAAATTTATCCAAAACAATGATTTTCGCTCATTTATCGTCTACCGATTCGTGTTAGGATTGCTGTTGATAGTGTTACTGGGCGCGGGCATAATCTCTCACGTTTAAGCCAAAATTGGTATATAATGAGGGCATGCTAGATATCAAATTTATTCGAGAACATGCTGATTTGGTGCAAAAATCGGCAAATGATAAGGGATATGCCGTTGATATTGCGACATTGTTGCAATTGGATGACGAGCGCCGCAACCTGCAAAAGCAAGTTGAAGCACTGCGTGAACAGCGAAATGCAATTTCAGCCAAAATGAAAGGTGGTCGCCCAGATCAGGAGCTGATTGACCAGGGAAAACAGCTAAAAATTGAGTTGGCAGAACGTGAAAACTACTTAAAATCAACCGAGGGAAAAGTAGCCACAATTCTGAAAAACGTGCCAAACATCACCTTTGATGATGTGCCGCTTGGCGGTGAGGAAGACTCGGTTGAGATAAAGGCCTACGGTGAGCATAAAACGGGCGCCAAGGATCATTTGGACTATGCTGTCAGTCGCGGTTGGGTTGATTTTGAGCGTGGTGCAAAAGTAGCTGGCGCGAAGTTTTACTATCTCAAGGGCGACCTGGCGCTGTTGGAAAATGCTGTGACACAGTTTGCGCTGGATTATGTGACGAAGCAGGGCTTTACGTTTATGACAGTGCCACACATGGTGAATTTGCGCACAGCGGAAGGTGCGGGCTTTGCGCCAAAGGGCGAGGGTAGTAATGAATATGTGGTCGAGGGTGAGGATTTAACGCTGATCGGGACGGCGGAAATGCCGCTGACGGGCTATCACGCTGATGAAATTTTGGATGAGAAAGATTTGCCACTGTTATACGCAGGATATAGTCCATGTTACCGCAAGGAAGCGGGTACGTACGGCAAGCACACCCGCGGATTGTTCCGAGTACATCAATTTAACAAATTGGAAATGTATGCGTTCTGTCTACCGGAGCAGTCCAAGGAAATTCATGAAAAAATCCTCAGCGTCGAGGAAGCGCTGTGGCAGCAAATCGGCATTTCGTACCATGTGGTAAACATCGCGGCGGGCGACTTGGGTGCGCCAGCTGCCAAAAAGTATGACATTGAATATTGGTCACCGGTCGATCAGACTTACCGCGAGCTGACGAGTTGCTCGAATTGCACGGATTATCAAGCGCGCGGTTTGAATATTCGGGTGCGGCGAGCGGATGGCAACATTGAGACAGTTCACACCTTGAACGGTACGGCAGTCTCATTGGCGCGGTCATTGGTGGTGATTTTGGAAAACTTCCAGAACGAGGACGGCAGTTTGACAGTGCCAGAAGTATTGCGACCATATATGGGCGGACGTGAGCGAATTTAGCAACATACATGGTATAATGTAGGTATAACGAAGGAGGGATATGATTACCAATCTGACAATCACTGGTGTAAAGTACGAACTGAATGACACGACCAAACGGTATATTGAGAAAAAAATTGGCCCATTGGATCGGTTTTTGCCACGTCACGCTCGTAAAAGCGTGACTGCAGATGTGAAGATTAAGCAAATCGATCATCCTGGCGGCAACAAATATGAGGTTGAAGTTATCGTCAATGTCCCAGACAAGGTTATCACCGCTAAAGACTCAACAATGAACGTACTGGCGGCTGTAGACATCGTCGAGACCAAATTGAACGGTCAGTTACGTCGCTACAAGGACGACACTCTGGCTCACGTTGGCCGTAGTCGTGGTGTGTTGGCACGGTTCAAGCGTAGCTTCCGCCGCGGATGAACTGGTTAGTATCGCTAAAATTAGAAAACACCATATATATGGTGTTTTCTCTTTAATTTTAGGCCAAAAAGGGTTACAATAGAAAGAGTTTTGAAAATGTCCGAAAGCGAGGGAGTTTTAAGGTTATGGCAATGACACAACAAAAAGCGCTGAGCAAAGTTTTTGGTGATCCGCAGAAGAAGATTTTGAAGCGGCTGGAAAAGCGTGTTGCAGCAATTAACGGTTTGTCTGAAAAGTATGAAAAGCTGTCAGATAAGGAATTGCAGTCGCAGACAGCAGCGCTGAAAAAACGGCTAACGAAAAAGAATGTAACGCTGGATACGATTTTACCAGATGCCTTTGCGGTGGTTCGTGAGGCGGCCAAGCGTGTCATCGGTGAGCGTCCATATGATGTTCAGCTGATCGGTGGTATGGCGCTCCACGAGGGCAATGTGGCTGAGATGAAGACTGGTGAAGGTAAAACCTTGGTGGCGACGCTGCCGACGTATCTCAATGCGCTGGAAGGCAAGGGTGTTCATGTGGTGACCGTTAACGATTATCTGGCGCAGCGTGACGCTGGCTGGATGGGTCAGGTGTATGACTTTTTGGGCTTGACGACTGGTGTGATCATCAACGAAGCGTCGTTTGTCTATGATAAAGACTATGACAATGAGCATCACGACGATCCACGTATGCGCAAACTCCGCCCAGTTACGCGTAAAGAGGCCTACGCGGCGGACATCACCTATGGCACCAACAACGAGTTTGGTTTTGACTATCTACGCGACAACATGGTGAATGACGTCGCCTTGCTTAGGCAGCGCGAGCTGAACTTCGCCATCGTTGACGAGGTGGACTCGATTTTGATCGACGAAGCGCGGACGCCACTAATCATCTCGGCGCCAGCAGCGGAAAACCCAGACAATTACTATACCTTCGCCAAAGTTGCCAGTAAATTGGTGCCAGACGACTATGTTCTAGACGAAAAGCGCCGCAGCGTGGCCTTGACCGACGAGGGTGTGGAGAAAGTCCAAAAACTGCTGGGAATAAAAAATTTGTACACGCCAGACCACGTGCGCAGTGTGTATCACATGGATCAGGCGCTGCGAGCACAAACCTTGTTCAAGCGCGATAAAGATTATGTGGTGACCAATGATGGCGAAGTGATCATCGTTGATGAACACACCGGTCGTTTGATGCAAGGACGCCGTTACAACGAAGGTTTACATCAGGCAATTGAGGCTAAAGAAGGCGTGCCAGTGCTGGAAGAAAGCATGACGCTGGCGACCATTTCATTCCAGAACTATTTCCGTTTGTACAATAAACTTTCCGGTATGACTGGTACGGCATTTACTGAGGCCGAAGAGTTTCAACAAATTTATTCACTGGACGTCATCCAGATTCCGCCGAACAAGCCAGTGATTCGCGACGACAAAGAAGACCTGATCTTCAAGACTGAAAAGGGTAAGCTGAAGGCGGTGGCCGAAGCCATCAAAGAGTATCACAAGCAAGGCCGGCCAGTGCTGGTTGGCTCTGGGTCAATCGCTAAGAACGAGCAAATTGCTAAATATCTGGAAAAAGAAGGTATCAAATTTGAGATTTTGAACGCCAAGAACAATGAGCGCGAGGCGGCTATCATCGAGAAGGCTGGTGAAAAGGGCGCGATTACGCTAGCGACAAACATCGCCGGACGTGGTACCGACATCAAGCTTGGCAAGGGCGTCAAGGAGCTGGGCGGCCTGGTGGTGATCGGCTCGGAGCGCCACGAGTCACGACGCATCGACAATCAGCTGCGCGGTCGTGGTGGTCGTCAGGGTGACCCAGGCGAGACGCAGTTTTACGTATCGACCGAAGATGATTTGATGCGAATTTTCCAGGGCGAGCGCATCGCGGCGTTGATGGATCGGCTGGGTGTCGACGAAGAGACGCCAATTCAAAACCGTGCCGTGTCAAAGACCTTGGAGGCGGCCCAAAAGCGTGTTGAGGGCTACAACTTTGATACGCGCAAAAATGTTGTTCAGTACGACAACGTTATCAATCGTCACCGCCGCGTGGTGTACGTCATGCGCCGCAAGATTTTGGAAGGTGACAACATTAAGCCAGAAATTGAACGCTTGCTCAAAGAAAAAGTGAACGATTCAACACAGCTGCCGCTCAAGAATAATCCTAATTTTGTGAAAGAATTTGCTGCAGTTATCCCGGTTGATGAGGGAGCCCTGGCAAAGGCTGGTTCAGAGAAGAAAGATAAATCTCGCATCCAAAAGGTGATGAAACTGGCGCGTGAAGCATACGCAGCGAAAGAGGAAGAAATTGGCGACGAGAACTTGCGCGGTGTTGAGCGAGAAGTCTACATGGCAGTGCTCGATACCTTGTGGATGCAGCACTTGGAAAACATGCAGCACCTGCGCGAAGGTATTCACTGGCGCAGTGTTGGTCAACGCGATCCATTGGTTGAGTATCGGTCGGAGTCACAAAAATTGTTCACGAGTTTGCAGAACAATTTGCGCGACGAAGTCTTGAGCACCATCTTCCGGGTGCGTAAGGCTGACGCAACAGTGCAACAATCACAAGATGATGAATACGACACTGAGCTCACTCGACTCGCTGAAACTGCGGTCGAGAAAGGCGTCAATGAGATCACATCTGGCGAAAAGAACCGCGATGATGATTTCTCAGTCAAAAAGGCCAAAACTGCTTCTGAAGCAAATCGCGCCAAAAATGCAGCGCGCAAAAAGAAAAAAGCCCAGCGCCAAAACCGCAAAAAGAATCGGAAATAATCCATGAAGCACACAGTTGAAGAAGTACGACTAAAGAATGGTGCTCGTGGGTTGTTGATCGATGTGCCGGACGCCACGGTGATGAGCTTTCAGTTTCATTTTCGGGCAGGTAGCCGCTATGTGCGCGACAAAGACATCTACGAAACAGCGCACATCATGGAGCACATGTCATTTGGTGCCAATGAAAAATTCCGTTCACAGGCGCTGTATGACCAAGAATTTGTCAAAAATGGAGCGTATTATAACGCCTATACGACAGAATATTCCATGGGGTATGAAGCATTTTGTGCTGATTTTGAATGGGACAGAGTGTTGGAATTACAGCGGTTGGCTATCACGGTACCGCGTTTTAATGCCGAAGAATTGGAAGCCGAAAAAGGTAATGTGCGTTCAGAATTGACAGGCTATCTGAACAATCACAACCGAGTGATGTGGCCACGAGTGCAGCAAGCGTTGGGCGAAGATATTTTGACGTACAATCAGCGCCTGAAGACGATTGCCAACGTAACGTTGAAAGATATCAAAGAGCACCACCGTCGCACACACACCTTGAAGAATATGCGCTTTGTGATCGCTGGTAAAATGACGGGACGCAAGTCACGCATCAAGGAAGCGCTGGAAGCCTGGCAATTGGAAGAAGGTGAACGCTTTGAAATTCCGCAGGACAATTTACACAGCGCTGGACCTCTGTTGATCAGGCGTAAAGAAGCTTCCAATCTGACATTTGGTTGGTCGATGATCGTGCCACGTGAGATTAGTAATTCTGAAGCTGACGCTATGGGCTGTTTGAACCACATTTTGACTGGGACGTTTAATTCTCGCATTTTCGGGGCGGCCCGCAAGCGAGGACTGGCGTATAGTATTTTTAGCGATACTTCGGTTGGATTTTATGACTCGGCATGGGATTTTACCGGCCAGGTCAACTTGGAGACGGCCGAAGAGCTGTTTGATATCATCGTTAGTGAATTAAAGCGTGTGCTAAACGGTAAAATTTCCGCTGAAGATATCGAAAGCGCTAAGTCCTACTCTCTGGGGCGTTACCAAATGGGCGCACAAACCGTTTCTCAGATCAGTAATTTTTACACTGGTCGCTATTTCTCAGATGATTTTGTAAAGGATTATACTGGGGTGCCGGCAGCGATTTTGGCGGTGACTGATGAAAAAATTGTTCAAGTGGCACGTGAGTTCTTCCAGACTAATACCTGGGTGTTGGCTGGAGTGAGCTGCGGTGAAAAAGAGCTACTGGAACGTATCCAAGAAAAGCTGGGAGCATTGTTCTAAGATGAACATTGTCATTGCAGGATATGATGTAGAGGGTAAGTCGAGCTACGCGTATTTTCAGCGCAAATTTCCAGACGCACAATTGACGATAGTGGATGAACGAGAGCTGTCTGACGTACCAGCGGGTGCGGAGGTTTGCACTGGTGCAGGGGTATTTTCTGATCAGTTTTATGACGTTGATATGGTAGTCAGAACGGCTGGACTACCGCCAAGCCGCATCAAGACCAGTGGCACTATATGGTCGGCGACCAATGAGTTTTTCGCACAGTGTCCAGCGCCTATCATCGGAGTGACGGGGACAAAAGGTAAAGGGACGACTTGTAGTTTGATCACTAGTATGCTGCGTGCTGCTGGCAAAACAGTCCATCTTGTCGGGAATATTGGTGTGCCGTCGTTGGACGTGCTGCCACAGATTCAGCCAGATGATATCGTGGTGTATGAGTTGAGCAGTTTTCAGCTGTGGGATTTGGAAAAATCTCCGCATGTTGCAGTCGTCTTGATGATTGAGCCAGACCACCTGGATAGGCATGACGGTTTTGCTGATTATCTTGATGCAAAATCGCATATTGCCAAATTTCAAACGGCTCAAGATATTATCATTTACAACAGGAACAATCAGTTCAGCCAGCAGATCGCTGCCAAGTCGCCGGCGCGTCAGTTGTCATATCCGATTGATTTGTCGCCGGATATGCAACACGCACTCAAGTTGCCGGGCGCACACAACCAAGAGAATGCCAGTGCGGCAGTGTTGGTGGCTAAGACAGTGGTGCCGGAGTTGTCAGATGACGTGATTTGTCGGGGATTAGCTGGGTTTACAGGCCTGCCGCATCGGCTGAAGTTTGTGGCAGAAAAACGAGGAGTGAGGTTTTATGATGATAGCATCTCGACGACGCCAGGCAGTGCAGTGGCTGCGCTGCGGTCATTTCAGCAGCCAAAGGTGATGCTCCTTGGTGGAGCAGACAAAGGCGGTGATTACACGGAGTTGGCCGAGGAATTAGCACGCTCACAGTCACTAAGAGGTGTGATCGTCAGTGGTGGCAATGCTGATAATATTGCAAAAGCGTTGCAAAAAGCTGGTTTGCCAGATGCGACAATAGTGCAAAAGGGTGTGATACCGATGACCGAAGTTGTCTGGCATGCCCTCGATATTGCTCAGCCGGGAGATGTTGTAATTTTGAGTCCAGCTGCCGCCAGCTTTGACCAGTACGCAAACTACACAGCCCGTGGCGAAGCCTTTGTTGAGGCTGTCGCGGAGTTATAAGACACGGATCTGATGGTATAATGGGTTCTATGCAGCCATTGAAAAAACGTGTCCAATCCCTCCGCAGCGACGTCATGCAGGCTAAGCAAGCATTGCAGTTTGATGCGCTTGCCGAAGAATTGGCGGTATTAGAAGAGCAATTAAACCAGCCCGAGATTTGGAATAATCCTGATCATGCTCAGTCGGTCGCCAAAAAGGTAGCTGCGTTGCGTCAAACGGTGCAGCCATGGCAGGTGCTAGGTGTTCAACTGGATGATTTGTTGGAACTCATGGAGCTCGGGGATGATGATTTATTGGATGAGTTCACTAAGCAAATAGATGCCCTGGAGGCGGAATTCTCGGCCCGCAAAACAGACCTGCTATTTGGCGGGAAATATGATGGTCGTGAGGCAGTGGTGCGTATTTCGGCAGGTGTTGGCGGATTGGATGCCCAAGATTTTGCGCAGATGCTGGAGCGTATGTATTTGCGGTGGGCGGAACGATCTGGCATGAAAACTGATGTCTTGGAGCGGTCTGCGAATGATGATGGTGGTTTGAAGACGGTTGTGCTGGAGATATCAGGGCCGTTTGCGTATGGTAAATTACGCTCAGAAAATGGTGTGCATCGCTTGGTGCGGCTCAGCCCATTTAATGCTGATAATTTGCGCCAGACCAGTTTCGTGCTGGTTGAGGTGCTGCCAAAAATTGACACACCAGACGAAGTGGACATTGACCCGAGCGATTTGAAGATAGACGTTTACCGCAGTGGTGGCAAGGGCGGACAGGGAGTGAATACGACTGACTCAGCAGTTCGTGTCACGCACGTGCCAACAAGAATTGTAGTGGCGATTCAAAATGAGCGCAGTCAGATTCAAAACAAAGAAACTGCGTTGAAAATTTTGCGCTCCAAGTTGTTGGCGATGCAACTGGAGCAGCATGCGGACAGCTTGTCAGATCTCAGGGCTGGTGAATCGGCTAACTGGGGCAGTCAAATACGAAATTATGTGTTGCATCCGTACACCCTGGTTAAAGATACTCGGACCAAACATGAAGACCGAGATACGCAGGGTGTGCTAGACGGTAAGATTGATGATTTTATGACGGCATTTCTTAGTCAAAATGCGTCGAAAGACGAATAATATTTAGCTACCAAATATCCTTGACTTTTTAGCAATCAAGTGCTATCATTTGAATATGAAGGTGTTGGATTTTCAAAAGGTTCAGGAAATTGATTCTCACATTCAAGATTTGCTGAGTGAGTTGAGTACGCTCTACCGAGAGCGCAATGAGATTTTTTCTGGCGCAGACAAGGAAACCAAAGCAAAGAAGAATCGTCGTATTGCACAGCAGTCAACGAACACTTTGGAAAACCTGGATTTTTCGACATTTGACTTGAGCCTCAAAGACTAGGTGAAAACAGAAGCATTATGTTCGCGCTTTTTGATAAAAAGTGTTACACTAATATAGTATGATTCTGTTGGATAGGGTTACAAAGAGTTACACCAAAACAGGCAAGCCTGCCATCAATCGCGTCAGTGTGCATGTGAAGGCCGGGGAGTTTGTCATTTTGGTTGGTACGAGCGGTGCTGGTAAATCAACATTGTTGAAATTATTAACGCGTGAAGAAAAGCCTTCAAGTGGCAAGATTGTTGTTGGTGGTATTGATTATGACACGCTCAAAGACAAGCACATTCCACTACTGCGTCGAAAAATTGGTGTTGTCTTCCAGGATTTTAAACTGCTACCAAACCGAACGGTGTTTGAGAATGTGGCCTTTGCGCTGGAGATTGCTGGGATGACCAACCGTGAGATCAAATCGACCGTGCCAAAGGTTATTGAACTAGTCGGACTTAAAGGCAAAGAAAAGAACTTCCCACATCAGCTATCTGGTGGTGAGCGCCAGCGAGTGGCGATCGCCAGAGCAGTGGTGCGCCAGCCAAAGATATTGATCGCTGATGAGCCGACGGGTAACCTTGACCCTAAGCACAGTTGGGATATCGTGCGGCTGCTGGAAAAAATTAATAAGTACGGTACAACCGTACTACTGACGACGCATAATGTTGATATTGTGAATAAGTTGAAACGACGGGTGATTACCATCGATCACGGTAAAATTACGTCTGACCAGGCGAGAGGAACATATAAGCAATAATGGCCAAGAAAAAGACAAACGCAAACGTAAAAGCGATGCAGCGCAACAAAATGAAGCAGCGGCGAACGTTGGCTTTTGTTCGCATGTTGCGTTACGGTGTTAATAACTTTAGCCGTAATGCTTGGCTGACGGTTGCAGCGACGGCGGTCATGAGCGTGACTTTGCTGATTATCTTTGTGACTGTGGCGGCACAGCGTATCTTGGTAAATACAACGGAGACCATCACTCAAAAGGCAAATATTTCAATTTATCTCAAAGGATCCGTGCCTGAAAAAACCGTCAACGAATTGACAGATAAGATCAAAAAATTGGATAACGTAACAGGGGTGACGTACATTTCTGCGGAACAGGCACGCCATGAGCAAGCCCAGCGTTACAAAGATAATGTAGAAGCGCTGGAAGCTATTCGTGAAGCAAGCAATGAGCTACCAGCGACACTGCAGGTTTCAGTGAAAGACCTGAATAATTATTCTTCGCTGAAGCATTTTGTAGGGACTGATGAAACCTATCTTGCCAACAAAGACCAGCGTCGACAACCGTCATTCACTGGTGATCGCCGCCAGGCCATTGAAACAATCGGTGGTTGGGTGCGTGTGGCGAGCATTGGTGGATCGATTGCCACTGTGGTGTTTGTGCTAATTTCTTCACTGGTGGTGTTTAACACTATTCGTATGGCCATCTTCAACCGTAAGAGCGAGATCCAGATGATGAAGCTCATCGGTGCTGAGCGTAGTTTCATCCGCGGACCGTTTGTGGTTGAGGCGATTATGTATGGATTTATCGCTGCGGTGATCGCTACGGCAGGGGGTTATGGCCTGTTGGCGTTCGCCAAGGAGCCGATGCGTAAATGGTTGCCAATTGATACGTTACTTCAGGATCTGACACCGTATGTTGGGTTAGTGCTACTGGCTATGATTCTCATTGGTGGGCTGATTGGTACGATTTCGTCATGGGTTGCGACCCATAAATACCTCAAGATTTAAGTCACATAAAACTTGGTTGACATGTGGATAGTGCTTATGCTATTATGATATATAGTATGAAGCAACGGTCCACCACACCAGTTTCGCACAAACAAGCCACCAAAGTAGCCTTGGTGGTGATGGCTGCCGTCGTTGCCGGAGCAGGGATTTTTCAGACCGCTGGCACGGTTTTTGCGCGAGATTATGAGGCAGAAATTAAGGCTAAACAACAAGAAGCCAATAACTACAATTCGCAGGCGGCTCGCTTGGGTGAGATGGCGGCGACTCTGGAAGAGGAATTGAACCGTTTGACCGCGCAGGTGAACGCGTTGCAATCTCAAATCATTGAAAGCCAAAATAAGATCGATTCACTGAAAGAAGAGATCAAGAATAACGAAGCGGCGATCAACAGAAACCGTAAGACAATGGGTCAGATCTTGTCTGACATGTATGTTGATGATCAGATTTCTCCGCTGGAAATGCTGGCTAGCTCAGAGAACATTGGTGATTTTATCGACAAGCAAGAGCAGCGCAGCAGCTTGCAGGGCTCACTGAATGACAAAATCAAGGAAATCAAGCGTCTGCAAAAGAAATTGCAGGACAATAAGGCGGCCGTTGAGCGTACACTGAAGGACCAGGAAACTCAAAAGGCTCAAATGGCGGCTAAGCAGGCTGAACAGGCGAAATTGGTGAATGATACAAAGAATGACCAGGCAGCTTACTCATCTTTGGCGTCACAGCGCAATAGCGAAATTGCGAAATTGCGTGAGCAGCAGGCTGCAGAAAACTTGCGTAGTTTGCCACGAGGTAGCGTGCCATCTGGTACGCCTGGTGGTGGTGGCTACCCAGGTGCTTGGGCAAATGCTCCGTTGGATGCCTATGTCGACCCATGGGGGTTGTATACCCGTCAGTGTGTGAGCTACGTTGCTTGGAAGGTTCACAGCACTGGTCGTTATGTGCCGCATTTCGGCGGGGCTGGTAACGCTAACCAGTGGCCATCAACCACATCCCGTCATGGTATTTCGAACGGCAGCACTCCACGAGCAGGGGCGGCAGCGGTGATAATGGGTGGTGCATATGGTCACGTGATGTATGTTGAGTCGGTAAACGGCGACGGCACTATTACGGTTAGTGACTATAACTTGGGCTGGGATGGTCTGTACCGCAATTATAAGCGCTCATCGTCTGGACTTGTCTACATCTACTTCTAAGATTTGATACCGCTCATGTTATAATGGTTCTATGAGCAAGGAGAAAACACGAAACGCTCAGCTGTTTGCGTGGGCGGTGGTTATAGCAGTGGTTAGTTTTATCGCGGGTGCGCGGTCGGATCAGATATTTGCGGCGATTGCACCAAAGCTTGGTGTGCGATATAGCGCCGAGCGGCTTGATACGGAGCGGATTCAAGAGACGTATCGACAACTGAAAGCACAGTACGATGGAAATCTGGATACTGATAAATTGATCAATGGCGCGAGTCGCGGTCTGGTGGCGGCTACTGGCGATCCGTACACGACATTCATGGACGCTGAGGAGGCCAAAGAATTTGAGAAGAGCCTGAATGGTAATATTGGTGGCGGCATCGGCGCGGAGATTGGTTTGAGAAATAATCGGCCGACAGTCGTCAGGGTGCTACGAAATAGTCCAGCGGAGGAAGCTCAAGTGAAGGCTGGTGATATCATCATTGCTGTAAATGGTAACTCAGTGGCGGATGCTACTACCGAACAGGTAGTGGAAAAGATACGCGGGGAAGTGAACACTACAGTGAAGCTACAAGTACTTCGTAATTATCAGCGGCTAGAAATGTCGATGACGCGTAAGCAAATCACTGCACCAGCCGTGGAGCATGATATTGTTGATGGCGTTGGTATCTTGAAAGTGTACCGATTTGGTGAAGAAACTGGTACGTTGGCGCGTGCAGCGGCCGAAGCTTTCAAGCAAAACAATGTCCAGAAGGTTATTTTGGATCTTCGCAGCAACCCTGGTGGAACAGTAACGGCGGCTCAGGCGCTGGCTGGACTGTGGCTGGATAACCAAGACATCATGACGGAGCGGCGTGGCGACAAGGTTGTTAAAACAGTCAAATCAACAGGCAAGCCACTACTACAAGACATCAAAACGGTGGTGTTGATCGATAGGTCGAGTGCCAGTGCCAGTGAAATAGTAGCGGGTGCACTGCAAGAATACAGCAAGGCGAAATTGCTCGGAGAGAAGAGTTACGGTAAGGGTAGTGTGCAGCAATTGATCAAATTGCGTGATGGTGCACAGCTCAAAGTTACGGAAGCGCGTTGGTATACGCCAAAGGGCCACACTATTGACAAGACAGGTATTGAGCCAGACGAGAAGGTGGGTTTGACCGCTAATGATATGAATTTTGGCAAAGATCCACAGATGGACGCTGCCAAAAAGCTATCCTGGTAAATGCTTGTGTTTTTCTGATGCGGGCGTTAGAATAAAGATAGTATGAACGCAAAGAGGAAAATATTATTAGTAGAGGACGACATGGCACTGGCAGCCGTGTATCGCGCCAGGCTGGAGCTAGAAGGCTTTGATATCAAGGAAGTGCATAATGGCGAAGATGCACTGTCCGCAACCGTTGAATATAAGCCAGATTTGATTTTGCTGGACGCCATGATGCCAAAAATCAGTGGTTTTGACGTGTTGGATATTTTGCGCAATACGCCAGAAACGGCTAATGTACGTATCATCATGTTGACAGCGCTGAGTCAGCCAAAAGATAAAGAACGGGCTGAAGGTTTGGGAGTTGACGAATACTTGGTGAAGTCTCAAGTTGTCATCGGTGATGTGGTTGCGCGGGTGAAGCACCACTTGGGGATGACAGAATAAACCTAGTTAGTATATAAAATAGTCGCCATGGAAGCGACTATTTTTATGATGGTAGCCTGTAGTAGGCTGAGATTTTTAGGCTTAGTCTACGCGAACTTGTGTGCGGCGTTCGGTTTTACCGGTAAATTTCTGCTTCTTGACTTTCTTAAAGCTAACCACGCCGTCTTTAGCTGCGTGAATAGTGTAGTTACGGCTCATGTACGTGCCGTCACCAGCGATCTTGGTAGCACCAGTTTGACGCACCAATACTGCACCAGCATTGACTTTTTGGCCGCCAAAGCGTTTCACGCCCAAACGCTGACCAGCATTGTTGTGGATGTTCTTGCTTGAGCTACCAGCTTTAACCTTTGACATTTGCTAAACTCCTTATAGTTTCTGTAAACAATCCTTACTAGTATAGACCACTACTAGTGTAATGTCAAGAAGCTAGGCGGTTTTTAGTAGCAATATTTCACGCACCACGACTTGGTCGGATCGGGAGTAGATGAGAGGCGGTTGCTGTAGGATATAGCCTAGCTTTTTTAGGTCTTTGATGAGTGGCAGATGGGTCAGGTTGTGGCTGGCATCACGCCAAGCAGGTACGGCGATGCACAGTGTGGTACCGGGTGTCAGTTGACTATGAATATTGCGTAAAAAGTTAGTGATGATGTGATTGCAATTGCCGGTTACTTCGTGGAGCTTTTTGGGACTTGGTGGCGCAGAGAAGGGTTGTCCAAGGTAGGTTTCACAGACCACGGCATTAAGCTGTTGGGCTTTTGGCCACTGATGAGTCATGGCATCAGCTTGTTCAAGGCTATGTACCGTGCCGGTGATATGGTATTTGCTCTGCAACCAGGTTAGATTTTCTGTCGTGTAATCAATCATCTTTTGGCTGAGGTCGCTACCACAGACGTCATACCCTTTGAGCAAGGCTTCCTGGAGAACGGTGCCGGTACCACAAAAAGGGTCGAGAATGGTTGCTTTTGCGGCGTTGCCGACTGCTAGATTCACCATGATTTGCGCCAGCTTTGGCGGTAACATGCCGACGAATGCGTCACGGCGTGGCCGGTTACGGTCACGGCGGGCATAGGCGGTGATGTTTTGCGCGCCATTACTTTCAGCGATGAGGATGGCGCTGTCATCTGTTTTGATGATGAATAACTCGCGTTTTTTAGGACTGAGCCCAAGCTTATTGTTATGCGAAGTGGCAGTTGATAGTTCCGTGGTGGTGTTTGGGATGAGCCGCAGACTGACATTGTGCTTTTTCATGGAAGTTTTGAGCAACAGGCCAATTTTCTGCAGCTGGCGAGGCGAGGTTGATAGTCCATAGGCACTGATGCCGAGGGTGATTTTTCCACCGACTGCCAGTAGTTGATTGACATAAGTATGCGTAATCCAATGAGAAGCTCGCTCCAGGGTCGGGTGGTTGTCGGCTGGGAGAGTGTGGATGACTTTGCCGCATTTGAGTGATCCGCCAAGGGAGTCGATCGACAGGTTATCAGTGTCAACGACAGCGGTACTGCGGCTGACAGCACGAACGTGCGACTTCCCAAACATGGCTTCTAATTCTGTGATGGATAATTTAGGCAGACGCCCCAATACTGCTACGAACATATCTATAGTATATCAGGCTCGTGGTATAATGGAGAGGTATGTTTTCTGGGAAAATTTCGAAGGTGTTGAAAACGCTGAAATCGCCGCGCATAATCATAAGCTTCATTACCTTGTTGGTTTTAGCGGCAATCATCTATTTGTCACGTCATGAACTGCTGCGAGCGTGGGAACTGTTGGGAACGGCTAATGTTGGGTTATTGGCCTTGCTGCTGCCGGCGCAGATCATCGTGTATTATGCTGGTGGCGAAATGATCTTTTCTTATCTGCGTGATAGGAAGCTTATCAAACATGTGTCGCGACTAGAGCAGGTGCGAATTGCACTGGAGTTGAACTTGGTAAATCATATCTTTCCGTCAGGCGGGGTGAGTGGTATTTCCTATACAACCTGGAGGATGAGCAAGCTCGGTGTGAGCTCGGCGCGTTCAACGTTTGCGCAGCTCCTGAGATATGTGACAGGGTTTTTGTCAATGCTAGCCATGATGATCGTGGCGGTGGTGTTTTTGGCAGTAGACGGTCGCATCAATCGGTATATTGTGGCATCGAGCTTCTTGGTGGTGGTGGTTGTCCTGAGCCTAACCTTTGCCATCATGTACATGTTTTCTTCTCGTCACAGGATGCATAAGGCGGCGCGCCGAATTGCGCGAGGGCTTAACGCCATCACCAAATGTGTGACGTTTGGTATGCAGCGTCAGTTGGTTCAGGCGGAGCAGATGGATACCTTTTTCTCTGATATGCACGACGATTTTTCGGAATTGATGCAAGATAAACGATTGATCGTCAAACCGTTTTTGTGGGGAATTGTGTATGCGTCGTTTGATATTTTGATGTTTATGCTGGCTTTTTGGTCACTAGGTACGTCGGTCAATCCAGCAGTGTTGCTGATTGGTTATATCGCGGCGGGCTTTGCTGGGATCATCATCTTTACGCCGGGCGGCGCAGGTGTGTATGAGACGATCATGATTTTGTTTTTGAGCATGACTGGTACGCCGCCAGATATCGCTATCGCGGGCATCATACTGACGCGTGTCATTTTGCTCATGGGAACAATTGTCCTTGGCTATATTTTCTACCAGCACGCGCTAATCAAATATGGTAAGCCTCACCGTGACTCCTAAGTTTAGCGTTAGCGAATTTTTGGCGGTTGTCAATCAGTCGCTAGAGCTGGCCTTTGGCTCGGTGCAGATTGAAGGCGAGGTCAGCTCGTTCAAGGTCAATCATCAAAAATATGTTTTCTTTGACTTGAAAGATGATGAGGGTACGGTCAATTGTTTTATGACGGTGTGGCAGCTGAGAATGCCTATTCATAATGGGATGCGAGTGGTGGTACGGGCGGTGCCAAAGGTGACTGATTGGGGTAAGTTTAGTTTAACCGTACAATCAGTGCAGCCAGTGGGTGAAGGAAATTTACGCAAAAGCTTTGAGTTGCTGCGTAAAAAGCTGTCAGATGAGGGGCTGTTTGATGATGCTCGCAAACGACCATTGCCGTCCCGACCGCAGCATGTGGCGGTTATCTCCAGTACTAACTCGGCGGGATACGCTGACTTTATGAAAATCGCCAATGAACGCTGGGGCGGGGTTCGGTTTAGTGTGGTAAATGTGATGGTGCAGGGCGAAACGGCGGCAGATCAGATCATCAGGGCGGTTGAGAAGATTGAAAGCTTGGCGGACCTACCAGAGGTGATCGTGGTGATTCGTGGGGGAGGTAGCGCTGATGACTTGAGTGTGTTCAATGACGAATTGCTGGTGCGAAAACTGGCGTCCAGCCGAGTACCAGTCCTGACGGGAATTGGTCATGAGATTGACACGACATTGTGTGATCTTGCAGCTGATGTACGAGCGTCAACGCCAAGCAACGCGGCGCAGTTGCTACTACCAGATAAACAAGAGATGATTCGGTCGATCAAGCATCAGCTTCGTGGCGTGGCGCTACAAACAGTACGAGCGATTGACGAGGAATTGGAATTGGTACAGGCAGCGCGCAGTCAGGTTTTGGATAGCTGGCGTCAGCACATTGAGGAGCTGCTGAGTGATGTACAGTCACGCATCAGGTTGATTAGTGAATACGATCCAGAATTAGCCCTGGCAAGAGGTTATGCTATGATCAGGGGTAATTGTGCGGTCGGGGAAGTGATTGAAATACAAACTAACAAAGCTTTGATGAAAGCGAGGATTGAAGAATATGCAGAACGAACCAACGATTAACGAACTATTGGAGCAACTGGACAAAGAAATGGCGTGGTTTCACAGTGATGAGTTTCGGCTAGAAGAGGCGCGTGAGCGGTTTCTGGCTGTCAAAAAACTGGCAGAGCAGGCAGAAGAGCAGCTGCTGAATATGAAAAACGAAATTGAAGTGCTGGGTGAGTAGTCCATCATGGAAGTAGTGATTGTTTGTGCACTGATACTATTTTTGATATTTGGGCTGACTGCGTTCATCGGTGCGCCATATGTGCCAACGCGACATACTGATATTCATAGGCTTTTGACGGATGAACTAAAGTTGACCAACGATGACATCGTGCTAGATGTGGGGTCAGGTGATGGCGCTGTGCTACAAGAGGTGGTGAGGGCCGGTGCTCAGGCTATTGGCTATGAGATTAATCCGTTTTTAGTGCTAGCGTCTCGCTGGCGGCTAAGAAAATATGCCAAGGACGTGCGCATCAAATGGACGAATGCGTGGACGACGCAGCCTGCCAAACACATCACGGTGATATACGCGTTTGGTGCAGGGCTGCATTTGAAGAAAATTTATCAATTGGCTCGGCAACAGGCGACCCACCAGGGTAGACCGTTACGATTGGTCAGTTATGGCTATCGGCTAGATACCACGAAGAACGACCGACTACTGAAAGAAGCTGGTCCGTATTTTCTGTATGAAATACGCCCTGACTTTACAGGAGACAAAGCATAAGCTATAATGCAAGATATGAAAAGAAGACAATTTGAACAGGGGTCAATCAACGGCTGGATGGTCGGTACGATTGGTTTTTTGGTGTTAACGCTAATCGCTGGAGCTGTGGCGGCTTGGATGTTCGTGGAGTACACACGAGAGAAGACTGGTGTTGACGCAAAGGTTGCCAGTGCGGTTGCCAAAGGCAAAAATGAGCAGGCAGAGCTTGACCAGAAGCGATTTTCTGAAGAAGCCAAGAATCCGCGCGTTGAGTTTGTTGGACCAAATGAATTTGGTAGAGTTTCATTTATGTATCCAAAGACCTGGAGTGCATATGTCGATCAAGACGGTACTGACCGCGGTGACTACAAAGCGTACCTACATCCGGGCACTGTGCCGCCAGCACGCTCAAACACCAGTCGCTTTGCTGTTCGTTTGGAAGTGCTAAACAGCGACTTTGACAAGGTGTTGAGTCAATATGCCAACCAGTTGAAGAAAGGCGAATTGACATCAAGTAGTGTTGAATTTAACGGTAACGCAGCTACTCGCTTGGACGGCGCTTTCTCTAAAGAATTGCGCGGTTCAGTGGTCTTGATGCGAGTGCGAGACAAAACGATTCGTTTTTCTACTGACGCTGACGTCTTCAAGCCAGATTTTCAGGCAGTTCTCGACACGGTTAAGTTTGTTCAGTAACACGCCAATTGCTATACTATAAATAGGTATGGCGGAGGTAAGATGGAATAATGCTGAATTTGGGCAGCTGCCAAGTGTAGCGGTGGCTGCGCATGAATTGAAGTCTCCGTTGGCACTCATCAGACAACTGAGTCTACTGCTGGAAGAAGAATCGTTAGATGAAGCTGAAACGCGTCGGATTGTCCGGCAATTGTCGAATATCAGTGATCAGTCGTTGGCGTTGGTACAGGACTTGGCGCAAACGGCTCACTTGTCACCAACGTTATTTCCTCTGGAGCCCATCAACCCACTGGCGTTGTGTCAGCAAATGGCCATGGAATTACACCCGATGTTGCGTTTGTACGGTCAATCAATCGACTGGCCGAAAAAACAGTCGGCGAAGCATTTGGTGGTGGCAAACAGGGCGTTATTGTCGCGGATTTTAGCTAACTTTTTGAACAATTCGCTCAAATACAGCGAAAAAGATATGCCCATACGAGTGACGATTCGCCAAATTGGCTCGACATTGAGGATCTTGATCCGTGACCACGGCCCGATGATGAGCCGTGCGGATTATGCGCGGCTTATCGATGAGATGGAACAGCGAAAATCAGTTCGCACACGCCCTGACAGCAGCGGCTTGGGCGTATACGTGGCGTCGCAATTTGCAAAAGCCATGGGCGGAACTATTGGCCTGATCAGGCATCGTGATGGGCTGACGTTTTATGTAGAATTACCCATAAGCCAACAGATGAGTTTGCTATGAAAAAGGTGCTGATTGTTGAGGACGATCCAGTGTGGGCGAAGCTGATGCAGCATTATATCTCAGAGGCTGGCGCTGATTCGCGGGTTGTTATTGCTCCGGGGCAGGCGCTGGAAATGATTGATCAGTGGAAGCCAGATGTACTGGTGCTGGACATGCTCTTGGCGAGCGAAACTGGCATGGCGCTGTTGAATGAATTGAAAAGCCATGAGGACTTGGCTAATTTGCCGATCATCGTGTGTAGCAATGTTGGCATCACTCATGACGATATGGAGCCGTTTGGTGTGCGGGCGGTGCTTGATAAATCAACCATGACGCCGGCGCAGGTACGACAGGTGTTGACGGAGGTGCTACAGTGAGTCAAAGTGAGCGCCTGCAAGCTATCGTCCTGAGGAGGACTGACTACGGCGAGGCGGATCGAATTTTGCATCTGCTGACCTCGGCGGGGCGGCGCAACGTGATCGCCAAAGGTGTGCGGCGCGAAAAAAGTAAATTGGCAGGCGGCATTGAACTATTTGCGCTGTGCGACGTGGTGGTGCGACGCGGGCGCGGCGAGCTGGGGATTTTGACCAGTGCGCAGCTGCAGCAATTTTATCGACACATTTTGGACAACTATGAGCGGATGCAATTTGGCTATGAAATACTGAAATTGGTCAATCGAGCGAGCGAGCAGGTCGACGAGCCAGCCTGGTTTTCGGTTGCTCAGCAAGTGTTGGCGCAATTGAACAATATGAAGGTTGAGCAGAAATTGATTGAAACCTGGTTTTACTTGCAATACGCTGGGCTGCTGGGTGATGAGCTCAATCTGCGCACTGATGTGACAGCCCACACTTTGTCACCTGACAAAACATATATGTACGACAGTACGGAAAAGGGGCTGCGACTGGCGGAGCAGGGTGATTTGTCGGCGGACGCCATTAAACTGCTTCGGCTCATCCAGGCGAAGCCGCTGGCGAATGTGGCGCAAATTGGTGGGATAACTGAGGTGATCAGTGCTTGTTGGCTGGTCGCGCGGCAGCACGCGGCGGTGTAATATTGCCCATAAAAATGGTATACTGTAGGTAATAATTGTGAATCGCCATGTTGCCAACATGGAGAAAGGTTTTTGATGAGTCAAGCAAAAATGGAAGATATTATCAGCCTGTGTAAGCGCCGCGGCTTTATTTATCAGGGGTCGGACGTGTACGGTGGCCTGAGTGGCACGTGGGATTATGGTCCGCTGGGTGTGCAGCTGAAGCGTAATATCATGAATTTGTGGTGGCGCAGGTTTGTTGATGAGCGCGACGACATGTATGGTGTGGATGCGGCGATCTTGATGAATCAGAAGGTGTGGCAGGCCAGTGGGCATGTCGATACGTTTTCTGATCCGCTAATTGAATGCTCACACTGTAGAATGCGTTTTCGCTTTGATAAGTTAGTAGACAGCATTGCCTATCAGAAGACTGTAAACGATTTTAAGGCCTTAGTGGATGCTAGATCAGATAAGAATGACGAAATGCTTGACGAGGTTGAGAGTGCAATAAGGGATTATAGTTATGATGACTTTGATAAAGTGGCAGACAAATTTCAGAAATTAGTGGATGATTTGAGGGCGGATATTGAGATCGAGACTGAGCAGCGTGCCCTACTTAAAGAAGCCAAGAATTATACTGGTAATTTCGCGGCATTTTATGTGAATGACTATATAAACATGAAGTGTCCTAATTGTGGCTCTGAAAAAAAGTGGAATAAACCTTTTCAGTTTAATATGATGTTCAACACTATTGCTGGAGCCAAGTGGGGTATGGCAGAAGTGCTTGATGAAAACGGATATATAACAGCAGAGTTTAGATCATTTGATGGAGATGATGAGCAAACCTCTCAAGAGGCTCATTTAACAAAGCGAGATCAGGTCGATGGCCTAATGTATTTTGATAAGACGGCAAAAACGTATCTCCGCCCCGAAACCGCCCAAGGTATCTTCACTAATTTCAAAAACGTCGTCGATAGTTTCTACCCGAACTTACCGTTTGGTATCGCTCAACAGGGTAAGGCGTTCCGTAATGAGATTGCGCCGCGCGATTTCGTCTTCCGCTCTCGGGAGTTTGAGCAGATGGAGATTGAATATTTTGTCGACCCTGAACATTGGCAGGAAGCGTTTGACGAGCTACTGGCGTCAACGCATGCGTTTTTGGTAGAGCTAGGCTTGAGGCCAGAGCACATTCACGAGCTGGACGTGCCGGTGGAGGATCGGGCACACTACAGTAAAAAGACGATCGACATTGAGTACGACTATCCAATTGGCCGTGAGGAGTTGATGGGCATCGCCTATCGAACTGATTTTGACCTGATGAACATCCAGCGCGCCAGTGGCAAGAGTATGGAGTACACTGTCAAGGGAACGAACACAAAATTTGTTCCGCACGTCATCGAGCCGTCGTTTGGTGTCGAGCGAGCGCTGATGGCGGTACTGTCGGGCGCGTACCGTGAGGACGAGCAAAACGGTGAAAAGCGGGTGTACTTGGCGTTGCCAGAGCATTTGGCGCCAGTCAAATTTGCCGTGTCGCCGCTACTGAAGAATAAGCCAGAATTGGTGGAAAAAGCTCGCGAAGTCTACGCGAGCCTCGCCAAAGCCAACCCCGGACGTGTGATGTGGGACGACAACGGTAACATCGGCAAGCGCTACCGCCGCCAAGACGAAATCGGCACGCCGTACTGCGTAGTCATCGACTTCCAGACGCTGGAGGACGGCACGGTAACGGTGCGTGAGCGGGATACGACGGAGCAGCGGCGGGTGAAGGTTGAGGAGCTATAGATACTAGAGATGAAAAAGTAAATTGGGTTTAAGGAGCTACAATATTGACAAAAAGTAGACCTGAGTTTGATAAAATTACATCGTTTGACGAGTTTAATAAATACTATTGGTATCGTGAAGAAGTTTCACAGATATGCAAGCGATTAGGATTAGAATGTAAAGGTACAAAACAGGAACTCAATCACATTATTGAGCAGTACTTTAAGGGTAATTTGATTAAAAAGTCATCAATAAAAAATGAAAAGAAACGAGTAGAAACTATTACCTTAGATACTCCATTACTTGAATGCGGGTTTTCCTTTAATACGCACTTTAGAGAATATTTCTCAATTTTAACAGATGTCTCACCATTTAAATTTAATGCTGATATGGCTACCGCTTGGAGAAAAGTAAAGAGAGAAAATGATTTGAGTTTTACCATTCAAGATATGCTAGAAGTTTATTATGGGAAATCAGATTATGCCAAGTATGATAATTCGGCTTGTCAATGGAATCAATTTTTAAAGGATTTTAGTGCAGACGAAAATAGTCGCAACTATTCGAACAAATTAAAAGTAGCTTCTATTCTTTGGAAAGAAGTTAGAAATTCAAGAAATGAAAAAATTTATTCAAAGAATCTTTTGACTGAATATACCGGTAAAATAAAAGAGTATCACAATTAGGTAATTTAGGTAATTCCCAACGTGTTAACACCCAATGAGCAGTTAATCATGAATATTGGAAAGACAGAAATATACGGTAGGTGAAATGGTGTCAGCTATCTAGCGCTCAGGTGTAGTATAATGACTTTCATGTCAAACACTATCAAAGGACATATCATTACGCAGAATTTAGATGGCACAGATCATCTGGATTGTCTGTATCGCATCTCTCTCAAAGCGCTAATTTACAACGACGTTGGGCAAATTTTGGTCGTCAAAGAAATTGATCGGACGTATTGGGATTTGCCGGGTGGTGGCATGGACTTCGGTGAGACGATTGAATCGTCACTGAAACGTGAGCTACACGAAGAAGTTGGCTACAAGGGTGATCTGCGTTATCAACTTTTTGACGCGTCGGATGAGATGTACATTGAGCGGATTGACGCTAATCAAATCTGTTTTTATTGCCGTGTCTGGCCGGAGAATTTTGACTTTGAGCCAGGTGAAGAGGGCGATGAGGTGATGTTTATTAACCCAGAGGAATTACTGCTTCAGAAGAGTGAGGTTGACGCGCCAGCTCGAGCGCATGGGGCGCATATGAAATGGCAGGAAATCAGTGGCTGTATGAAATGATATAATTACTCCATGATGAGACCGTTTTTACTACTGCAATCGCGCCCTGAGACTGAAGCATCAGATGATGAATATCAAGCATTTTTGAAATTTGGTGGGCTAGAGGCTGATCAATTGGTGCGGCTGAGGCTAGAACGCGGTGACAAGCCAGCGGTGAATTTAGATGATTATACTGGGATCATCATGGGCGGCGGTCCGGCTAATTTCGCGTATGACGAAGCGCAAAAATCGCCCGAGCAGAAGCAATTTGAAAGATATATTTTGCCGTTGATGCATCGAATCATTGAGGCAGACGCGCCATTTTTGGGAGCATGTTTAGGTGTTGGCGCGGTGGTGACGGCCATGGGTGGACGGATGAGCTTTGAATATCCTGAGGCGGTTGGCGCGGTGGATATTGTTGCAACGCGCGAAGGTGAACAGGACGACTTATGTAAAGATTTTCCATCAGTTTTCCGCGGTTTTGTCGGACATAAAGAGGGTGTAATTGACCCGCCAAGTGGCTGTACGGTGTTGGCTCGCTCAAGCACGTGTGTGCAGATGTTGCGCGTTGGCAACAATGTTTACGCCACACAATTTCACCCCGAACTTGATGCTGATGGTCTGGCATTACGCATCAATATCTATAAACACGCCGGCTATTTTGCTCCCGAAGAAGCCGACCTGTTGATAGCCAACGCCCAACAAGAAGCTATCACTTGGCCAGAGCTGGTGTTGCGGCGGTTTGTGGAACGATACCGTTAAAAAGTAACTTTGAGATATAATAAAATCATGCGTATAATTCGTAGCGTTCAAGCCACAAGGTTTCGTCATATTGGGGTATTGCTTGTACTTTTTCTCCTTGGCATGATGGCGATGCGGTTCGCGGCTAGTTATGTGTCGTCGGTTGCCAGTGGTGCGGGGATATTTGATCTTAATTTTGGTAATGATGGTATTTATGTTCACGATAACCTTTTGGCGCTAGGCGACGCTGGTAGAAACGTCTATCTATACACTTTTCTACCTATTGACACTATTTATGCGGCGATATATGCGGTATTTTATGTCTATACTTTGGCGTTTTTCCTGCGGTGTACTGTGCCTAATTGGTGGAACCATACTCGATGGCTAGTATTGCTTCCTGTTCTAGGTGCTATATGTGACTGGTTGGAAAATATGTGTTTTGCTTTCATGCTTATCCAGCCTTCAACATCCGTAAATCCGTTATTAGTAACAAGCACTTCGCTACTAACTAAAGCAAAATTTGTCTTGGTGTATTTGTCGTTATCAATTGTGTTAGGGCTAGTACTAGGCTGGTTAGTGTGTTGTGCTCGTGTCAAGCGACACCAGGAATAGTAGGTGTAAGCGTACAGCTGGAACCTTGTGTGCTATAATAACCATATGCATATTATTCTTGGTGGGACGAGTGGACTTGGCCTGGAGATGGCTAGGCAGCTCAGGAAAAATGGCAAGCGTGTGTTAGTGCTGGGGAAGACGCATAACGCTCAGGAGCACGGCGAGGGCTTCCCGTTGGACGTGTACTATTCCGAGCAGGTTGAAGCAGCTCCGGCACGGATTGAGCAGATTTTGGGCGGCGACGCCATTGAACAATTCGTCTGGGCAGCAGGCTACGGCTGGCGCGGTAATTTTGAAGATCAGCCAGACGCACGCTCTATGGCAGAGGTGAATTTTGCCGGTCCATTGCCGTTGGTGCAGTGGGCGTGGCGTAGGATGGCTCGCCAAAACCAGAAGTCAGTGTTAACCATCATCGGCTCAACCAGTAGCGTCAAAGCTCGTGGGGACGAGGCGGTATATGTGGCAACCAAACACGCCCAAGCAGGACTGGCGCGTAGTTTAGGTATGCAGGCTGATGAACAGAAATTATCCGTGAGAGTTGCCTTATTTTTGCCGGGCGCCATGAAAACACCGTTTTGGAATGGCCGGGAACTACCAGTTGACTATCTGTTCTTTAACGACCCAGCTAAAGTGGCCGCGCACATCATCACCGCGATTAATCACCAACAGCAGCCATTCCTCGAATGGGCGTTACCAAAGGGTACGTTGACGTAGGTTTTTTTCGTGATATAGTCAAGCTATGGAACTGATGGGTATAAACATTGTCGTTATTGGCGGCGGCACGGGTAGTTTTACATTACTGAGTGGATTAAAAAATTATACACACAACATCACTGCCTTGGTCAACATGGTCGACGACGGTGGTTCGACTGGGCAGCTGAGAGATGAATTGGGGGTTTTGCCGGCTGGTGATGTCCGCCAGTGTTTGGTGGCGCTGAGTACTTCGCCAAAGGTGAGAGACCTGTTCAACTACCGCTTTGATGAGGGTAGTCTCAAGGGACACGCGTTTGGTAACCTCTTCATGGCAGCCTTGGAAAAAATGACGGGTAATTTTACTGAAGCGGTCAAAGTCGCTGGAGAAGTGCTAAATATTCGAGGACGAGTAGAGCCCATCACATTTGACAATATAACGCTTGTTACGCGGCTGGCTGACGGTACGGTTGTGAGAGGTCAACACGAGGCTGAATCATTGATTATCCCGGTTGGTGAGCGTCCGTGGTTGGACCTGGAGCCGACCGCTCGCATCAATCCTCAGGCGCGGCAGGCGATACTAAACGCGGATTTGGTGGTGATTGCGCCGGGGCTGCTGTATGGTAGTCTGGCGCCGGCTCTGCTGGTTGGTGGCGTAACGCACGCGCTCGCTGAGACCAAGGCTAAGAAAGTATACGTTTGTAATTTGGTGAACAAGCCTGGTCAGACTGATGAGTTTACGGTTGCGGATTATGCCAGTGAAATTGAACGGTTTGCAGGTGTTAAATTGGACCATGTGCTATACAATAACCATCGCCCATCTCAGGAACTAATCGACCGGTATGCTAAAGACGGCGAGATGTTGGTCGAATGGAACAAAGAAGAGCTAAAAAAGAAGCATTTTTATGCTTCGGGAAAACGATTGATCGCTGATGAGGTTTGGGAAAACACCAATGCTGCCAGTGACCCGCTGGCGGCACAACGTAGCTTGATTCGACACGACGCTGACAGAGTAGCACGCGAGTTGATGCGAATTTATTTTGCCTAGATGAATTGAAGCTGCAAGGGAAGCGCTGTACTTGCAAAATATTATATTTTGTGATATAGTGTAAGCTATTGATTATGACAAATAATACACAAAAGTCAGAAAAGATGATTGATAATTCTGGTAATCCTTCTCAAAGAGGCGAGATATTCTTTCATTCTGAAGCCTTGTCTAAGGAGCTAGTGGAAACGTTTGGCGGTCATCACATGACGCCAGCGCGTCGTTCGGCGGCAAAGCTCATCATAGAGATGCCGACGGATATTGAGGAGAATGAACGGATTGATTACATCACCTCGGCACTTGATAATAATGAAACGATAACCACCGAGACTCAGCGAGATGTCGTGATTGGTATTCTTGAGGACTATAAGGTCTTGCGGGGCTTGTTTGCATCATATATTGAAGGAATTGATGAGACGACATTGCAGGGTAAAGCATTGCGGCTAGAAGATGGTCAGCAGATCCCTGGTGATTTAGGAGAGGACAATACGCAAAGTCCGTGGTCTGAGAGTCCGCCAATCCCGGTGCCACGTATCGATGATTTGATCAAAACGTTTTCAACTAAGGGTGAGGGTGCTCAGGGTATTGGACTAGAAACAGCGATGATTGTTGGGGCGGTAACACTCGCTAAATTAAAGACTACGCCGTATCACGACGCAGCAGTTTACAAACAGGCAGTGTTTGCAAAAAACTTTTTGATCCCGGTATGTAGTATTGTTGGGCTTGATAATCTAGAGTCTGAGTTGAATGACGAAGTAGATATCATTACTGGGCGAAATATCGGCGATGGTATGGATGGCAGTGATTTGAGCAATGATATTGATCCATTGATTGATGAAGTAGATAGGGTTGAATCGCTACATTTTGGTCCTAAGGACTCGGTCGATCCTGAGCGATTTAATTTTGCTATGAATAATATTAATCAAATTTTTTCTCGGTTGCTTGGTAAGCTAGATTTGCGGCCAGCTGTGGAGACAACCTCACCTCATAATACACTGTTTGCAGTTGGTACTGTGGCAGCGCGAAACGGTATTAAGGCAGAAGCGCGAGCTCGTGGTAAGGGACGAGGCTCGTATTTGAAAAAGTTTCTAAGGCGCATAGGATATTATGAGCCGCATTCTCAGCCGCTGAAGGATGAAGGTGATCTTCACCCGATTGATCTGTATGGCATGGTGGTGATCGCCGATGATGATAAGCAG
The DNA here is from genome assembly GCA_963520855.1 of uncultured Candidatus Saccharibacteria bacterium. Classification (GTDB taxonomy): domain Bacteria; phylum Patescibacteriota; class Saccharimonadia; order Saccharimonadales; family Saccharimonadaceae; genus Nanosynbacter. Next base: position 81,537 of record CAUQSI010000001.1, read on the forward strand.
ATGGCCGATTTGTATGCTGAGGCGGTGATCAATGCCCTGAATGATGAGAATATTACGCCATATCCATCACCTGGACGCGATAAGGAATGCTTTGTTATCAAGGGGTCTCCAGAATTTCAGGAGAATGTTCGTAGGGCAGTCCTTGAGATGATTCCTGACGCTGATATGGAGTTATTTAGCTTTAAAGACAGCGGTAGGGACTTTACTGACGCAAAAATTACTGGTTTCTCCGAGACAGGTGACACGCGAGTGCCGTTTGCACCATTTGAAATGCAGTTCTCGACACCAGATGCTCGCTTGGTGGCGCGTACTGGTAAAAAAGCGGCACACTTCTTCTTTAAATTGCGTAAGATATATGGCGATTTGGTGAATATGACTGACGAGACAGCTGATGCGGTCATTGATATTTGGCAGCGTAAGCAGGATTACTTTACGAGCCCTGATGACAGTGCTAAGGAAGATCACCTGACAAACCAGAGTCGTGAACGAGTAACGCACTTTAAGGAGCAGACGTTAGATAGGCGTAAATCCTTGCTTAAACGCGTTCGTGATATGGCTAGACGAGCGCTGAATGGTATATAATTACCTATATGACGATTTACTACACTGATGGTTCTGCTTCACCAAATCCTGGTCCGGGTGGGTTTGCGGTGATTCGTGATCTTGAGCCGTGGATTTTGGGCTCAGAGGACGGTGAGACGACTAACATTCGCATGGAAGGCAAGGCGCTGATCGCGGCGCTTCAGGACGCGGACGAGGCGCCGTGCGTGATTTATACTGACAGCGAGTTTTGGATCAATGTGGTGACTAAGTGGGCACCCGGCTGGCAGCAGCGCGGCTGGACAAAGAAGGGTGGCGAGATTAAAAATCTGGACATCGTGCGTGAACTATATGAGCTGTATTCGAATTCGCAGGCGGAACTCCGCTGGGTGCGCGGTCATAAGGGTGACGAGGGTAATGAGTTGGCGGATACCTGGGCCAACCGAGCCCGTGAAGGCGAAAGATTGACTAAATAATACATTTCTGATATAATATAAACATGAGCGAATTACACGTGCCAGACCGCGTGCAGCTTGAGTTGCATCCGTTTTACTCCTATCCAGATTCGGCTGATCAGCTGTACGCACGCATTGGTGTTGCCACGGCGGTTGATCTTCGTGGCGATGCATTATATGTCAGGGCGGGTGTTGGTGATAGTAAGGATCACGGTAAACTAGCTGGCAAGGTTGATCCAGGTAGTGATAAAAATATAGTACTACCGTCTGAGATGTATGCAAAGCAGGGAATAGTGACTACATGGTATTATCCTAACATGGGAGGTAGGCTTGAAGGGCTGGCTGGTCCGATGGTGAAGAAAGGTCTTAACCCAGAGGCCAACCTGACACGTGAACAGACGACGCAGTGTTTAAAAATGGCGGCCTTGGCAATCGGTTTATTTGTAGTCCAACCGCCACATAAGGTATTGAAACAGGAAGATCTCAGTAAGATTATGGTTGATGAAACAATGTTGACTGAAGCAGATAGACAATTTGGTCGATATATAACCTCCTAACTGGCGGTGTCTAGTAAAAATTGCTATACTAGGGCAATGGAAGAAGTGAGGGAAACGACTGATATTTTTTTGTGGGCAAATCAAACTGACGCAAAAAAGAATGATCTACAGATAGAGCTGTTTTTGTTTAATAAAAATTACACGCCGTATGCTATGTCTTTGAAGGGCGATGTTGAGCAGCAGCTGCGGCCACTATTTTTGTTTGATTATATTAATCAAGTTAATTTGGGCGCCGGCACTGGCCTTAGTGTGCGTGATTATGAGCTGAGTGAAGCGGAAGACAACGTGCTGCTGCGAACAGACCTCGCCAGGGTCGGCCGAGCGGAAACCTTAATTCATTTGATCGAGCATGAGCGTGATGACATCGTGGAGTTCTCGGAAGCTGAGCATGAGTTCAAGCGAATGAAAGGCGTGCTGGCACGGTTTACTGACCCGAATGATCCAGAAAAAGTCTTTTATACAGCGAAGCTAATCCAGCAGGGACAAACGCTCAAAAGCGCGCTGGCGTGGGAGTTTTCTGACGGCAAGTTTGGCGCATTTAAGGCGGAAGTCGGTTTTAAGGTACCGGATGATAACCAGGTGCTGATCATCGGTCAGGATATTTTCGCCTTTAATCCAGGCAAGTTTGAGCGCATGTTTGGCTATGAGTACAAGAAGCAGGTGATTGCCGATAAGAAAGTGGCGGAGATTGAAAAGCAATATAAGCTAAGTTTTCCTGAAGGGCTGGACCTGAATGCGCTGGTCAAGGAGCGCAAAAAGACCATCAATAAGTTGCAGAAATTGGAGATCGGCGAGGTTAAGCAAGAGCAGGTGTTGGACTATGCTGATGAGATGCAGCTGGAGCTGATGAGCGATGATAACGGCGCGATTATCATTATGGACGGCAATGATCTGGATATGTTTGTGAACTTGATCAATGAGGACTACATCGAGAGCAAAATTACCGGCAAGCGCTACGAAATTAAGTCGAAAAAACTGCTGGGCGAGCCTGAAGGCGAACCGCCGCGAGGTTAAGTATGGACCAAGAGTTGGCGCTGGCGATTTTGATGAGCGGTCGGTCGGCGCTGCTAACGGGTGCGGCGGGTACCGGCAAGACGCACCTGTTGAACACGTTTATTGTACAGGCGCGTGACCAGGGTAAAAAGGTGTCGGTAACAGCGACGACGGGCTTGGCGGCGACGCATTTGGGTGGCAATACCATTCACAGTTGGAGCGGTATTGGCGTTAGCGATCACCTCGCGAACAACTTTTTTGATCGGCTGTCAAAAACGCGGCGTGAGGTGATCACCAAGACTGATGTGCTGGTGATTGATGAGATTTCCATGCTGCATGATTTTCGGTTGGATATGGTCGATCAGGTGCTGCGCGGTGTCAGGGAAAACGACCAGCCATTTGGTGGCGTGCAGCTGGTGATGAGTGGTGACTTTTTCCAATTGCCGCCAATCAATCGTCCGGGCGAGCAGGGCGGCGGTTTCGTGGTGTATTCGGAAGCGTGGCAGGAATTGCAGCCGGCGGTGCTGTATCTGGAGCGGCAATACCGACAAAATGACGAGCAGCTCCTCGAGATTTTGACGGCACTGAGACATGACGATATCAGGCGGCATCATGCCGAGACGTTGCTAGAGCGGACGGAAATTGAACCACCTGACGGTGATATCACTGAACTACACACTATCAATGTTGATGTTAACGCCATTAACAGTCAGAAGCTGGCGGAGCTGGCGGGTGAGGAGCGAACGTATCAGCAGACAACGACGGGTTCAAAGGTGTATGTCGAGAGTCTGCAGCGGTCAGTGCTGGCACCGAGTGAACTGGTGTTGAAACTGGGCGCGTTGGTGATGGCGGTGAAAAATTCGCCGCAGAAATTGTACGCCAATGGTAGCATTGGTACGGTGGTGGATTTTGAGCCGCTGACGGACTATCCAATTGTGGAGTTTCGTGACGGCCAGCAGGTGACCATGGTGCCGGATGTATGGGAGCTGCGTGACGGTGAGCGCAAGCGCGCTAGCATTTCCCAGGTGCCACTGCGCCTCGCCTGGGCTATCACCGTGCACAAAAGCCAGGGTATGACCTTAGATGCGGCTCGGATTGACCTGAGAAAGGCGTTTGTTGAGGGCATGGGCTACGTGGCCTTGAGCCGGGTGCGGGATTTGGATAATTTATATTTGTATGGAATTAATCGTAAGGCGCTGGAAATTTCACCGGATGCATTGGCAATTGATGAGGTGTTGCAGCGGGCAAGTAATGAGGCGGCCAGGCACTATCGTCCAATGCTGGAGGATATGAAGCGAAAACAGTCAGCGCCGAAAAAATCAGGCAGGAAATCTCAGTCTGGCAGCTGGCAGCAAAAAATTGCCAAAATGCGTGAGACGTACCCGAAGGCCTACATGTCATGGGAAAAAGCCGATGACGACATTCTCAAACAGGAGTTCTTGCAGGGCGCAACCATCCAGCAACTTAGTCAAAAACTTGGTCGCCATGAAGGCTCAATTCGCATGCGACTGCAGAAGCATTTTGGGGAGGATATCGTAGCGTAAGCAGAGTATACGGTATAATGATAGATATGACGGATGCAAAACGATCGAATCCAAGCTTTCCAAAACGATTTTTATGGGGTGCGGCTATTTCGGCGCACCAGACGGAAGGAGGCTTGAACAATCAGTGGACCGCCTGGGAACTGGAAAATGCCAAAAAGTTAGCCACGCAGGCGCCATACAGTTTTGGGCAGACTGCCATGTGGTCACATGTGGAAAAAGAGGCTACCAATCCTGACAATTATGTCTCAGGCACCGGAGTTGAGCATTATTCGCGCTACGAGGAAGATTTCCAGCTATTAGCGCAGATGGGGCTTAATTCATTTCGGTTTGGAATCGAATGGGCTCGTGTGGAGCCAGAAGAGGGCGCGTGGGATGCATCGGTGATTGATCATTACCGCACCTATTTGAAACGGTTAAAAGAATTGGAAATCACCCCTGTAGTAACACTGTTTCATTTTACCTTGCCAGTTTGGTTTGCTGAGAAAGGTGGCTTTGAGAAGCGAAGCAATGTGGCTTATTTTGTGCGATTTGTGGAAAAGATTTTCGATGAGCTGGGTCGTGATCTGGAGTGGATCATTAGCATCAATGAGCCGCTGGTATATGTCGGGGAAAGTTATTTTCAGGGGGCGTGGCCACCAAATCAAACTAAAAAATTACTTGGATTTAAGGTGTTGATGAATTTGATACGGGCGCACAAACAGGTCTACAAGCTTGCGTGCAAAAATCGCCGCCACAAGGTGTCGATGGCGCATAATCTATCGTACATTTACGCTGGGGACGACGCTTGGGTGTCGCGGCTGAGTGCCCGAGTGGCTGACTACTTTATCAATCAGTGGATCGTTCGGCGAGTGCGCAAGCATAGTAATTTTCTGGCGGTCAATTATTACTTTGCGCAACGGTTTTTTGGGTATCGAGTGCATAATTCTGAGAAAAACCCAGAAAGTGACTTGGGCTGGGACATGCAGCCAGACAAATTGTATGAGCTGCTAGCCGAAACGTACAAAAAGCACCAATTGCCAATTTTTATCACAGAGAATGGGTTGGCTGATGCGACAGATCAACACCGTAAATGGTGGCTGATGGAAACGATTCGAGCTATGGACAGGGCGCTCAAAGAAGACGTCAAAATCATCGGCTATCTGCACTGGAGTCTACTCGATAACTTTGAGTGGGACAAGGGATACTGGCCGAAGTTTGGTCTGGCAAGGGTTGATAGAAAGACCATGGAACGTACGCTGCGGGCAAGTGGTAAATGGTATGGTATGGTCGTGAAGCGATTGCGATCGTAGTGTTCAGCTAGCTACACAGTACACTAGACTTTTCCACAATTTTGTGGAAAAGTTTTCGTTTGGGGATAAAATGGGTAGAAAGTGCTAAAAAAGACTTGCAAGTGGGTAGTTGTGGGTAGTATTATGAAGTCAGTGGTAACGGCAACGAGCCGTTGAACAATAACAAACAACCACTAACATTAAAAAATCAATCTAATTCCGTCAGGGAAGGAGCCTCAGTGCAAGTAGATTACTTTGAGCGAAAGCTGGACGACAAGCGTCGTTTGACGATGCCGGCTGAACTCAGAGAGGAATTTGCATCTGGTGTGGTCCTGACCAGAGGGTTTGGCAAATATCTCCACCTATATCCACGGCGTGTCTGGGATAAAGAAGTCGAGAGCGCTTTGCAGGGCAGTATCCTGGATGAGCGAATTGCCGACCTGAACGTTAAATTCCGACGGGGTAAAACAGCATCCACGCTTGACCAAAAACAAGGTCGGGTGACGGTAGAGCAGCATTTGCTGGACTATGCTGGCATTGATCGGGAAATTGTGGCGGTTCGCGCCGGAGCATATTTCCGAGTGATGGCAGCCGATGCAGTCGACGCGGATTGATGAATTGTACGCACATTAACAATTAGGAAACCTCTCGAGATCAACTACCTGGGTATTTGAGAAGAGCAATCGTGGCTATTTGCTCCACAATAAAAACGGCAATGCACCTTCCTTAAAACACCTCCCAAAAAAACTCCACCTCACACATAAGTCTCTTTTGGAAAACACGCTTTTCCTCTCTTAAAGACATAAAAAACAAACACAAAACAAACACAAAAGCTCAAATTAAATATCCAGATAGGTGATCTCGAGCATTATTCCGTTATAATGGAGTAATGATGAGTATTAAAGAACATCCACCACAGCCGGGTTTGTCGAACGACGCTCCGGTTCATGTTCCTGTACTCTTAGAGGAGACCGTGCGTGCGCTCGCCCCTCGTCGGGGTGAAGCGTACCTTGATTTGACTGCTGGGTATGGCGGTCATGCGCGGGAGATTCTCAAGAGGACAAATAACTATTTGAACGCTGTATTGGTTGATCGTGATAGTAACGCGATTCAAACATTAGGCGATTTGACAGAAAAAGGTGTCGAATTGATGCATCAAGATTTTGCGTCAGCGGCACGTGATTTGGTCAAGCTTGGGCGAAAATTTGACGTGATTTTGGCTGATTTGGGGGTGTCGTCACCGCAGCTTGACAGAGCAGAGAGGGGTTTTTCATTTCGTTTTGACGGTCCATTGGATATGAGAATGGATGACACAACGGAGATGACGGCGGCTGATATTATCAATCATGCTTCAGTGGATGAGTTGGTTCGGCTGATAACCCTGTACGGCGAGGAGACTCGTTCGCGCGCTATGCATATTGCGAAAGCGATTGTAGTGCATCGTCCGATGACGCGAACGTCCGAGCTAGCTGAGCTGATTGAGCGGACTGTTGGTCGCGGTGGACTAAAAAGACATCCAGCGACTCGCACTTTTCAAGCCCTCAGAATTGAAGTTAACCAAGAACTTCAGCAGGTGAGAGATGTATTGCCATTGTTGCCTCAGCTGCTCAATCCAGGTGGACGTGTTGGCATCATTAGCTTTCACAGTCTGGAAGATCGATTGGTTAAACATTTTTTCAAGGAACAATCAGAAGCGGGGTATGAGGCCGAGCTGATGATTCCTGATAAAAAAGTAATTCTAGGGACTGCAGATGTTCACAATCCGCGCAGTCGAAGTGCCAAGCTTCGCTGGGCCGTAAAAACATAACACAAAAAGGAGGCAATTATGCCAGTACACATCAAAGTTCAGTTCCAAGACGCAGACCGCTCCGAGAGCGTTGCTGTTCGCCGCGGCTAATCAGTCGTTCGTAGAATAGCTGACGCACCATCCGGACAGTGTATCAGTCGATGATCTGGTCCGTCCTTAGGTTTTGAGACGGGCCAGGTTATCTTGGAATGTCACGATTTTAGAGAAATTATATACCAACATAACATAGAAAACAGAATGTACGCACGATCCACCACTTTCACACCTCGACGGCAGCAACAGATGCGCCGCAATCAAAATGCAACTCGTTTTCGGTCTAATGTCAAACTCGGCCCAGTGGCTCATACAGTACTGGTCGCGCTGATGGTTGCTGTGCTTGGCTTGATTTACTTGACGCAGGCGACTAAAACGTCCGCGTACAGTAGAGAGTCTCAGGGCTTGGACAAACAGATTAGTGAACTCCATGCTAAAAAGTCTGAACTTGAAGTACAAAATGCTCGATTGACCGCTCTTGATAAAGTGAAAAATAGCAACGTGGCATCAGCCATGAGCAAGCCGTCACAAACTGATTACGCTAATTAGATAAAAGTGGTATAATTTAAGAAGCACTATGAAGGGGCGACTTGCGCAATCACGAACGAGTCTACTCGCCATTATTCTGCTGGGGATAATGGCAGTTTTTGTGTTGAGATTATTTCACTTACAGGTGCTGCAGCACGGTAAGTATGTCGAGCTGGCAGCGCGCAATCAGCAGCGCACGTTGGTGATTCCGGCCACGCGAGGTGAAATTTACATGATGGACGGCAAGACGCCGGCTCCGGTGGTGCTGAACCGTATGATATTTAATGTGGTGGCTGATCCACAAACCGTTTCTGACAGTCAGCGTCATGAGATCATCCAAGCGCTGCGTCAGATAGCTGGCGATAAGCTCATGGAGAATGCTGAGGGGCGACTTGCTAATAAAAAGTCACGCTATGAAGTTTTGGCGCGCGGTTTGACGTTAGATCAGGCTGAGCAGATGAAGAAGAAGGATTTTTCAGGCGTATTGTATCAGCTCAACTCGGTTCGGAATTATCCAGAAGGGGCTTTAGGCGCGCAGGTACTGGGCTTTGTAAATGCGAATGGTGAAGGTCAGTATGGCGTAGAGGGCGCGTTGGACAAGCGACTCAAAGGTAGTGATGGGCTGCTACGAGCAGTGACAGATGTGCGAAATGTGCCGCTGATGATAGGTAAGAATGATGTAAATATTGAGGCGAAGGCGGGCGAAGATTTAGTGTTGTCAATTGATCGCAACGTTCAGAGTTATGCCGAAGAAGCCCTCAAACGTGGCCTACAAAAAGCTGGCGGTACCGAGGGTAGCGTAGTGGTGATGAATCCAAACAATGGCCGAGTGCTGGCTATGGCAAATTATCCGACATTCAATCCTGCCGAGTATAACAAGGTTCAAAATGCTGCTGCGTTCATCAACGCCGCGACCATGACGCCGCAAGAACCGGGGTCAATCATGAAATCATTTACCATGGCTATGGGAATTGACAAAGGCGCGATCACGCCAAATACCACCTACCAAAACACTGATTGCACCCAAGTTGGTGACCGTAAAATCTGTAATGCAGTGCGCGGTTTGACTGGTACGACCACCATGCAGCAAGCGCTAAACAACTCTCACAATGTTGGTACAGTGACAGTTGGGCGAAAATTAGGCGACGGCTCGTATATCAATAACGCCGCACGACAGACGATTCATCAATATTTCCATGATAAATATGGTTTTGGTGAGAAAACAGGAATTGAGCTTGCAGAGGCGCAAGGGTTGATCACTAGTCCGACTGAACAAGAGGGAAATGAAGTTCGGTACGCAAACATGACGTTCGGTCAGGGAATAAATTTGACACCAATTCAAGTTACCTCGGCGTTTTGCTCAATCATCAACGGAGGAGTGTACTACCGTCCAACGGTCGTCGCTGGGGTGAAAAAGGGCGATGCTGTCGAGTGGTCAAAACCACAGCCGCTACGCCACACAGTAAGCGCGGAGACGTCTGCTCAGATGCGCACGATGCTAGATACGGCGCGTCATTCGTTCTATGTCGGCAAAGATGACAAGCCGGGCTATCTTATCGGTGGTAAAACGGGTACGGTGGAACTGTTGGTGAATGGTGCATATAGTATGAAAGAAACGGCTGGTACCTATGTCGGTTTTGGTGGCACAGATAAGCCAGAATATGTCATAATGATAAGGGTATCGGCACCAAATAAACATGTTGCGCTGGAAGGTAGTGTGCATGCGTCGCCAATTTTTACTGATATTTCGAACTGGATGATTGAGTATTTGAAATTATCACCAAGGAGATCCTAAATGAAAAGCTATATACAAACGGTAACAAACGAAATGACATATATCTTCGTGTTGAGTCTAGCAGCGTTCCTACTGGCAATGTTTTTGACGCCAATTTATACGTTCTTTGCTTATAGATATCAGTTCTGGAAACGACAACGCACTTCTGCGGTGACTGGCGAGAAGCTGCAGGTGTTTGATAAACTTCATGAGGAGAAATTGCGTCGCCATATTCCTACGATGGCTGGCATCATTGGTGTAGTTTCTATCATCTTGATCACCATGCTCTTCAACCTGGACCGCAGGCAAACCTGGTTGCCGCTGGCGGCTTTTGTTGGTGGCGCAGCTGTGGGGCTGATAGATGATTATTTGAATATCTTTGGTAGCAATAAAAAAGACGCTGGCATGCGGGCGCCTGTCAAATTTGCACTGATTACACTAATTGGTTTGGTACTGGGCTGGTTCTTTTTTGCTAAATTGGGCGTTAGTAGCTTCCACGTACCGTTTTATGGTGATTTATCAGTCGGCTGGCTGATCGTACCATTGTTTGCGTTTGCGGTTGTTGCTACGGGTAATGCGGTTAATATTTCAGATGGTTTGGATGGTCTGGCGGGCGGGCTGTTGGCTATCAGTTTCGTGATGTTTGGCGTGATTGCACTGCTGCAGGGAAACTTCTTGCTGGCTGGCTTTTGTTTTACAGTGGTCGGTGCATTGCTGAGCTATTTGTGGTTCAATATTTACCCAGCGAGGTTTTTCATGGGCGATGTTGGGGCGTTCGCATACGGAGCAAGTTTAGGCGTGGTGGCTATGTTGACGAACTCATTATTGCTCCTCCCAATCATCGGCCTCTTATTTGTGGTAGAAGCGGGCTCCAGCGCCTTGCAAATTGCCAGTAAGCGACTGTTTGGTCGAAAAATCTTCAAATCTGCACCGATTCACCATCACCTGGAGGCTAGCGGCTGGCCGGAGACCAAGATTACCATGCGTTTTTGGGTGATTGGATGTGTGATGGCGTTCATCGGTTTCCTCGTGGCTTTGGCGGGAGGGCATATTGCGTAACACCATTCCTAATGTGCCAGCCGGAACGATTCGTAAGCATCGGCCGGTCTATCAGGTGGCGTTATATGTCAGCCTGTTGTTGCTATTGGGTTTGGTGGTGATGTATGCTTTGGGGCCGCAGCGAGCCAATGTCATGAATTTTGCATACGGCACGAACTATGGTGATATGTTCTTCTTTAATAAGCAGCTTATTTCCGTTGTGATTTCCTTTGCGGCGTTTGCTGCTTGTGCTATTATTCCATATAAAATTTTCACTGAAAAATATGCGAATTGGTTGTTTGTTGGTGGCTTATTCTTCTGTTTCTTGCTGGTAGCGCTGGGCATGTTGGGTGTTTCGTTTGCGCAGGAAACCAATGGTGCGTACCGCTGGTTCTATCTTGGCGGACTGGGAAGTTTTCAGCCGGCTGAATTATTAAAATTTGGTATTTTGGTGTTTATCGCTGGATTTTTGGGTAAACGTATGCGACAAGGCAAAATTAACGACGTGGAGGAGACGCTCATCCCGCTCGGTATTGCAGCAGCGATAGCCATGTTCATCGTGGTAGTGCTACAAAAGGACCTGGGAACTGGATTGGCGTTGGTCGCCATCGTCTTGTCTATGTTGGTGGTCTCAGGTATGCGGTCAGATATTCTCTGGAAAATAGTGGGCGTTCTGTTGGCGGCGGGCGTCATGCTCATCCTCATCGCGCCGCACCGCTTGGAGCGCGTCATGACGTTCTTTCAGGGTGATCACTCGAACACATCGTCTATGGATAGCAGCAGTAACACCTATCACGTGCAGCAGGCGCGTATCGCTATCGGCTCGGGTGGCATCTTAGGCCTGGGTATTGGTAAGAGTGTGCAGGTGTCAGGCTATTTGCCCGAAGCCATCAACGACTCGATTTTTGCCATCATGGGTGAGACATTTGGTTTTGTTGGACTACTGATCATTCTGGGGCTATTTACAGCTTTGCTGCTTGGTATTTTGCACATTGCTGCGCGACTGCCTGACCCGAGGCTTCGATTAGTGGCAGCTGGTGTGTTTGGTTGGGTTGCTTCTCATGTGATATTGAATGTGGCGGCTATGACAGGGGTGGCGCCACTGACTGGTATTCCATTGCCGCTGCTGAGTTATGGTGGCACCAGCATGTTATTCATCGCTGCGGCCCTTGGATTAGTTTTTCAGCTGTCTTGCTATACATCACACAAGCCATTAACAGAAGGGAAGGATAGCCATGCGGATCTTAGCGGTCGGCGGCGGTTCGGGCGGACACGTTACGCCCGTGGTCGCCGTGTTTAAGGAATTGAAGAACAGGGGAGAGCACGAGTTGCGATTTTGGTGTGACCGTAAATTTGGACCAACAGCAAAGAAGGTGGTTGCAGAATCCGGCTACGATATTCCAGTTTCATTCATCACCGCCGGTAAATTGCGTCGCTATCACGGTGAGAGCAAATTGCAGCATTTAGCGCCCTCGATCCTATTTCCTAACTTGTACGACTTGTGCAAGGTTGTCATTGGTTTTGTGCAGAGCTTTTGTAAGCTGCTGGTGTGGCGCCCTGATGTCATATTCATCAAAGGCGGCTACGTTTGCTTGCCGGTCGGTTACGCCGCACGACTACTGAGAATTCCATTGGTGCTGCATGACTCTGACGCTCACCCAGGATTGACTAACAGGCTATTGTCGCCGTTTGCCAGGCGCATCGGTACTGGCGCACCGCTCGAGTATTATCGCTACTCTCCTGAGATAGCAACGTATGTTGGGGTGCCAATTTCAGATAAGTTCCGACCATATACTGAAGCAGAAAAGCGGGAAATTAAGACCCAGTTGGGCTTTGATCCATTACGACCGTTAGTTGTCGTTACTGGTGGTGGCTTGGGCGCCGTGCGCATCAATAATGCAGTGGCGAAGAATCGTGATAGACTTCTGGAGGCTGCCTCGGTGTTTCTGATATCAGGCCAGCACCAATACAATGAGCTGAGCAAAGCATTGGATCGTCGTGATGGTTGGCGGCTGGAGTCATTTTTGCACGGACCGCAAATGGCGCAGGCATTAGCGGCTGCGGACGTAGTTGTAGCTCGAGCTGGGGCAACAACACTATTAGAATTGGCGGCGCTGGGTATGCCAACAGTCATCATCCCAAATGGCAGGCTGACAGCCGGCCACCAGCTGAAAAACGCTAAGGTCTATCAAGACGCCCTGGCTGCGGTGATTGTGAACGAAGATCAACTAGATAAGAACCCTGATCTACTAGGCGATACACTAATCAAACTACTCAGATCCCCGAAGATTCGTCATGATTTGGGTAGTAATTTCCTCAAATTTGCTAAACCGCATGCTGCTGGTGATATGGCTGAAATGATCCTGGAAGCTGCTGGTAAACAGGGGAGGCGACAGTAGATGTCACTGCTTGGCAGGAAAAAAATAAAACAGCGGTCACCGGCCAACAATAGCCCGCGTCGAATGCGTGATGATATCATCAAAGAATCGTCCGCCTTCCAGCTCAACCGTACCATCAGTAGCTTTCGAAAGCAGCAAGATGAAGTCTCTGAGCGAACCATCCACCATAAACGCCAGGATCTACAAAAAGCTTTCATGCAGCGGATAGGTATGATATTAGCTGCTTTGGTGGTGTTGATTCTATTGTCTTTCCAGCTGTCGCTATCAATCTCCATACAAACGCCTGATACAGCCAGCGGTCAGCAAGCTGCGACCTACAAGAAGGTTTTAACTGATTATTATGCTTCACGCCCTGCTGAGCGATTCAAGCCATTCCTCAACCAAGACGCATTGCATCAATATTTCCTTTCTCACGCGCCAGAGGTCAAAACCGTGCGCATAGAGACATTTGGCGCTGGTATGGCGACCGCTAAACTCACGTTTCGCCAGCCGCTTGCGCAGTGGTCTTCTGGTGAAAAGACATATTTTGTTGATGAATCGGGCGTAACGTTTGAACGTAATTATTTTGCACCACCAAAGCTGACTGTTAAAGACCAAAGTGGTGCACCGCTTTCTGGTGGGCAAGAGGTGGTCAATCAACGTTTTTTGAGCTTTTTGGGGCAGGCTGTTTCGCAATTTACCAAGAACAAGCTATCCGTTTCAGAGATTGTCTTGCCGCAAGATACCGTTCGTCAAGTGCTGTTCTTGATTGAAGGTAAGGGCTATGTAGTCAAGATGACCGTCGACAGGGCAGCAGTGGCACAAGTTGAGCAAGCCATTAAAGCTATGCGCTTCATCGACGAGAGGCGACTGCGACCAGAATACCTCGACGTGCGGGTAGACCAACGAGTTTTTTATAAATAGGGGATATAGGTCAGTGAAGTGGGGTATCACCCAGCCTGACGTTTTGTTCTCTTTTTGTTCTAAAATGAGAATGGCAAAAAATATATATTACAATATGCAAAAAACAAAAAGTCAAATATAAGGGAATCCAGAAAAAACAGAGCGGGGGAATAAAAAAGAAAAAAGTCAAATACAGGTCGATCATCCAAGATGTTGCAATGTGGAAAACTTATCACGGCATAATGTAGTAAATACTACGTTGGGCGCTTATAGTTTTGCTGCATGGGTCTTTCAGGAGCTATACAAGCGTGTGGGTATATACTTATATTTCAAGGCACAGAGTGTAATGAATAATGATAAGAATAAAAGTTACAATGTTCGGACAATAGAAGCTAATAGACTCCAAAACCCCTGCCATTTAGCTGGATATATCCTTATATGGCTATATGCGCCGCACTCATTATCATACGTGGCTATCTCCTATACAGTTCGTAAAACATACATTGTGCGACATTAAGAATATTTCTCTTTTATGAATACACACTCATTGATTTTGACATGTTACAATTGGATTTTAGTTGCCTATGCTGTTTGGTCGGTTAAAAATTATTTAGCTTGCCCTTTGCCATATGTCTGTCGATCATTTTGTCTATATCGTGAATTTCTAGCTTCTGGATCTTGAGCCTTGAGGCTCCTTGTTTACCGAGCCATAGCAATATATCAGGATGTTATGGCTATGTGCTGGCGTATGGTATATGCTAATATTTTAAGTTCCCTTTTTGTTCTATAATCCTTCAGTGACCAACGCATGTGGGGTTTGACGGAAGGCGAGGTTGGTGCCGTGTCAGCTGGGCAGGGATCACTTCTCTGCCGCCTTAGATACGGTTGCTGTTTTTGCTGGATGATATTATCATAGGGATATGAGAGTTATTTCACCTGACAATAGGGGTTTGCACGAGATAGTACCGTCGGTAGATTTGTTTTTGGCGGGAGGTATTACCAATTGTCCAGACTGGCAGGCGGAGGCGCTAGTCCTATTGGGTAATCAAGATATAGCAGTGGCCAATCCACGTCGTAAGAGAGCACTAGCCCTTCAAGGCAAAGGAGCAACGCATCAGATAGAGTGGGAATATGGATACCTCAAGCGGGCGCGAGTGGTGTTGTTTTGGTTTCCAAAGGAGTCCCTCTGCCCTATCGCGCTGTTTGAGCTGGGTAAGGAACTTGAGAGCGGATCGCGTGTGGTGATTGGCGTACATCCAGAGTATTCGAGACGATTTGATATCATTACACAGGTGCGCTGTTATGACCCTGATTTTCCAATATATAGTGAGCTTGCTGATGTGGTGCAAGCTGCTGTGGGTGCGCTTAGTATTTGATAAAATGACATCAACCGCATAGCTGGACAGCGTTATAGTTCCCTAACAATTTAGATATTGGTATAATGGAGGCTAGGGCTGATGGCACGCACTGGCTGTTATAGTTCCCTAACAATTTAGATATTGGTATAATAGACACCTTTAACGCGTTTATAACTCGTGCGTTATAGTTCCCTAACAATTTAGATATTGGTATAATGCCATGGGTTAAATTCAAAAAATACGGACGGTTATAGTTCCCTAACAATTTAGATATTGGTATAATTCAACGGCGCAGACCTGCAAGCTCTAGCGTGTTATAGTTCCCTAACAATTTAGATATTGGTATAATGCTATATTTTTTACGGGAAGTGAGTTTTCCGTTATAGTTCCCTAACAATTTAGATATTGGTATAATACTTCCTCAAATCCCCCTCTGTTACGAGGGGGATTTTTGGTTAGAAAAATGCCAACTGACTAGCGGGTACGTTCTTCTCTTGGACAGTTTTTTCGCCGACAATAACGTGCATGTGTGTAAATTGATGTTCAGTCAAGTATAGCAATCGCACCGATCCGCTGCCTGGCGCATGGCGTTTAACGCGCATCATGTGCTTTTCAGCAACGTCGCGGTTTGGGCACAGTCTCGTGTATACGCTATATTGCAGCATATCAAAACCGTCATCCAGCAAGAACTTGCGAAATTGCGTAGCGGCTCGACGCTCAGCTTTGGTGTTGGTCGGCAAATCGAAAAATACGGCGACCCTCATGATTTTATATGACATCCCTTCCCTGTCAGGAGGCGATTTTTGGTAAAAGAAGCTTACGCGCCTCCTTTACCTCGATACATTCGATAAAGCTTTCAACTGTTCGCTCAATCGCATGTTTTATAGTAAACTTCTTACCATTCATTATAACATAATAATTTAATATGTCAATAATAAGTTGGCGATCGTGCTTGGTGAGGCTGGTGTCGCGGTCGCCGACATGAAGTGGCGCAACTTTTTCTAAGATGTATAAATCAACAGCAGCCCGGTACGGCTCAATCAAGTCGTCGGCTAGGTTAAAGCTGTTGAGCTCGTTGTGGTGAAAAATCCCCTGTGAAGCGACTAGCCCGCGCGCGGCGATATGCCGAGCTATATGACTGCGAACCATCGCGTAGCCATAATTGAGCGCGGCATTATGCCAAATCGGCTTACGGCGCGTGGCATCGTCTAGTAGCTGGTCAAAATATATGCGAGCAGCGATCGACTCACGATTGCTAGTGTCGCCTGATTTAACGTCGTTAATATGGGTGCGTAAGGCGGCATCGTCTAGCCCGACAGATTGCAAGACATCAGCTTGATTGGCAATTTTGCTAATGATAATTTGTTGCCACAATTGCTTTTTGAGCGGCTGACTCATGGCGATTTGCTGACGTGAAACTTTGGCTTGGCGCGAATGTTGTGAATACGGTAGAAGTACGCTAGCTGGTAAGTGTTTTTCGTCACAAATAACAGTTGTGGTGCCTTTGGTCGCCAGTGCTGTGAGTAGATTTGCAGTTGTGGTTATTCCGTAGCTGTCCAGAATGAGCGAGTCGATATCTTCAATCGGTAAAGTTGCCTCGACATCTTGCGCGATTACCAATTGATTATCCCGCAGGCTGAGTCTGGCAGGGTTTTCGATAGCTACGACGCGCCAGGCCATTTATAACCACCTGTAGTTATCGCCGAGGATGGAGATGTCGTAACGCTCGATAGCCTGAGCATTTTTACCATATACTTGTACAAAAGTATTTTGATTTTTTCCTGGTGCATAGTTTGGTAATAGCTGCATAGCTCCATTAGCTACGTTGTACTTTACATAATATCCCTCTCGTATCTCATTTTTAAGGTAAATTCGTATATAATCATTTGGATACAACGAGCAGACTTTAACGAAAGTTTCATCTATATCAGTGAACCCTTTGGGTGCTGGTAAGATCTTTGTTGGCGTGGGTTTATTTTTACCAACCTGATGGGCGTAAACTGGCACGAAGAAGTGCTCAATTTTGCCTTTCTTGTTTGGTTTTTGATATACGTCAAGTCGTACCATAGACCCGTTATTGACAAACGCTTTGCCCTTGTTGATATAGAAGCCACTCGGTTGCGTTGAGTATACTTTAATGGTTGAGACTGGCGACAGTTGGTTGCCGTTTTTATCAAATTTTTTATCGTTTTTGTAAATAGGTTCAGCAAAAGCTTTTTCTGGGTTATCACCGTGAGTATCTAGTTTCTCGAGCAATTTATCGTACAGCCACTTATCAGATTCTTTAAGTACGGAGTTTTCGACATCCTTGCGCTTAATTTTGTTTAGTGGCATTCGTACGGTTCGCTGATCGTTATCTTTGACCCTTGGTGAGCGAATGGTCTCCTTGTGCGCTTGAGCAGTAGCTTTGCGGCGTGGCATGCGCGAAACAAAAATTGGCTTTACGCTTAGGCGGAACTCGTCATCATAATTTTCAAGTCCGCGTAATTCGTTTTGTAGTGTTGCAATGTCGGTGTTGAGGGTGCGCTTCATAACTTCCTTGCCAAAGTTATCCCATGGTTGAGGGAAATGTTTAGATGACAATACGAGGATGGCGGCTTTACGTCGCTGTGCTTTGTCGAACTCGTTTTCATCGGTGATTTCGCCAGTGAGCTTGTCGGTTTTTTCTTCCATTGTTTTGGTCGCCGCGAGCAGTGCTTTGATTTCGTGATGTTTGGCGTGCAAATTCGCCTGCATGACAATTTTTTGGTCGATTGCCGCCACGACCGCCGCGTCCTTGGCGTGGTGCAAGACGTCTTCGGCGCGATCCTTGGCCAATCCCCAGCGTTTGCGTAGATACGCCGTTGTTGTACCGTTTGGCGCGATTACACGCTGTTTTTCTTCGCCTTCGGCGAAATCAACATTCTGGCGCAAATAGTTTTGGATAAACCGCGTGATATATCGTGTATCATTCAGAGCACGCACATTCCAGCTATCATTTTTGTATTCTTGAAGCAATAAGTTTTGCTTCTTTTTCATAGCGTAGCCGTTGTATTTGTAATTGATGGCGTTCGTTGCTTTATCGGCTGTTTTGATATCACGTGTTTTGTATGTCGACTCTACTCGAGCAGCAAACTCTTTCCAGCGTTTTTCGTCTGCGCCAAAATATTCAAATGGCGTTTGATTGCCCTTCTTTTGATTTTCCTCTGTTAATACCAGAACTTTGTTGGTTATTCCATCGTTGTTGGAGCGTGAAAAAGGCACGATGTGATCGACTTGATAAGCGTTGTCGTCGCATAACATTGTTTCAAAATCAATCGCTTTGCCAGAGTATAAGCAAACGCCGTTTTGCTCGCGATAGAGCTTGACTTTAATTATTTGCTGACCGGTTGGAGTGACGATGCCGTTCTCGTTTAGCGTCTGAATGATACTTTGATTGCGCGTTTGATTTTCTTTATTCTCATTTTCAATTGCTTTACGATCTTTGAAGTTTTTCGCTAAGTCGCGAGCAGTTTCGACTTTGATGAAATATGGCTTACCGTATTTACGCTCAATAGCACGAACGACCTTCAGGGTTTGTGTGATGGCGCGCTTGACGACGGGATTGGTAATTTGCTCTAGGCTGGCAGATTGCTTTTTGAAGTCGTAGCCAGCTGCCTCGCAGGCTTTGTCATAGGTCATACCTTCGAGAATGTGTGGCGTGATTCTTTGTAGAGCTTTGATCGATAAATGTCCGAACGCCTTGAAATTGGTTGGCTTAATTTTGACAATTGCCTCTTTGGCTTTATCAGAAAGTGGTAGTACGTCTAATTCGGCGCGAATACCTTCGTCCGCCTTTTGTGTAGTGAGGATATAGGCGATTTGGTTAAGCGCTGATTCATTATCAATTTTTGCCCAATCTTCTGGTAGATCTTTTAGCGCAAGCCTAATGTCATTGTAGGCTTTGAGCCCACCGAAGACGTTTTCCTCGCCGAATTCATCACCATCTTTCTTCTTGCCGCGCACATCTTTTGGTACATAGTCTTCGCTAATTCCTGCCGTGCTGCGCACTTTTTTATACGTTAAACTTTTTTGACTTTTGGCCAGCTCAATAACTTGTTTAATTTGTTCCGGAGATAGCCTTACTTCTAGATTCTCGCGCTTAGCCTGGCGTTTGCTGGCATCACGAGGAATGAAAACGAGGTGCGATAAATCGCTTGCCAGGCGAAATACCTCGAAACTATAGCTGGCTTTTGGTGCTCTCTTCTCGCCGTCTTCAAAAGTACATTTGCCGACCATCTTTTCGATCAGCTCTTTAGTCATGAAAGGACGCTGATACATGATGGCACTTACATTGGTGACTTGTCCGTCGTCAATGCCATAAATCAATTCGTTAATAGCCTGTTCGGGGACATTTTTCAGGGCATAGTTTCGCTGAGTTTTAATAATAGCTTCTAGCTCACACAAAAAATCATCGCGCGCAAAACTGTTAGTATAATCGTCACGCTTATTGCGCTTGTGCGACGCGAACTTTTTATCACGGTTTAGGGCTTCGCCGACAGTCGTGTAATTGTTGTCGGCTAGGAATTTCTTGTTAGTATTGAGTGCGCTGGTTACGCGGCCGCCTTCTTTGTCTGATTCTTCCACGACCTTGCGATTTGATTTAAAGCCGCGTCGTTTGGCGATTTGATATAAAACTTTGATCAATTCTTCAGGCGATAGCTCCTCGGTGAGCGCTTTTGCTCGCAAGGCATACACGTCTAATTTGTTGAAATCAGACCTGTAATCTAGAACCTCTTCGACTTGATTTTTAGTGAGGATGTTTTGGTCGACAAAAAATTGTTTTAGGTGATTGAGGCGCTGGCGACGGCGTTTTAGACGGCGGCGAGCTGAACGTGCGTCACGGCGAGGTTTGGCGAGTGAATCACCATTTTGAGGATCTTCTGGACGCTCAAATATCCTCACTCCCAAATCGTGAATACGCTCCTTGTCTAAATCTAATACCGCCCAGCCGACCGAGGAGGTACCGATGTCTAGCCCCAGTGAGTATTTTTTCGGTGAATATGAAGATTTTTGTGCCATGCGTGAGATTCCTTTTGTGCTTAACTGAGTATGATTATACAACCAAATCACTGTGATTGAAAGCTTAAGCAAAACGAGCATAGACAAAAGATAATCCGCCCAACAAGTGAGCGGATTAGAGCTTTGCTCCAGTATTTCTTATACTTTACAGCGGATTTTTACCGCCAGATTATTATAGAAACCTAGAACAATTTAGATATTGGTACAATCCTTACTTAAGGGACTGTAAAACTATTGTAGCTGAAGGTGTCGACTATTGCAATGGTTTGTTTTACGTAGCACTCTTCTTCCGCCTACGTCGCCGCTTTTTTGGTGTGGTGGTAGCAGTTGAGTCAGCTGTGGTGTTTGCGCTATTGCCACGGATCTGCAAAACGACTTCATTGCTGTTTGGGGCTGGTTGCGGCTGGGTTGGACGGGCGTTGGCAGCAGTAACAGGCTGCTGAGTTGGCTGTCTGGTGATCGGCTGGGCGGCGGGTCGGGGTGACTGCTTCTGTGGCTGGGGCTGCGGCATGATAGCCGCATTGATTTCTTTTTCAACATCCTCCCTGCTCCGTGAGTACATGCGTCGTGAATGCTCGATGATGTGCAGGGCATTATCGGCCTGGCTTGGCGGAAGTTCGAGGGTGCGTGCGGAGAAGGCTGGCGTCTTCTCTCCCCCGATGACCATGTTGATGACAAAGTTACGATTGTGCATCTGCAAGAGGTCGACAGCTTCAAAATTCGGCTCAAATTGTTTGGCGAGAATTGGTGCGTCATCGGCGGAGACGCGGAATGAGATCATGGTGCCGACGTTGCCAAAGACTGCGTCGCGCACAGTTTCATTCATCTGTGAGATGTACTGGTTGGCGACGGTCAGATTGAGGCCGTATTTGCGGGCTTCGGACAGGATGGTGGCAAATGAGTCGGTGGCGAAGTTCTGGAACTCGTCAACGTAGAGGTAGAATGGGCGGCGGTCGCGGATATCTGGGATGTCAGAGCGGCTCATGGCAGCCAGCTGAATCTTGGTAACCAGGAATGAGCCGAGGATGGCGGCGTTGTCCTCGCCGATGAGCCCTTTGGACAAATTGACGATGAGAATCTTGCCCTCGTCCATGATTTGACGGATGTTGAAGGTGGATTTGGGCTGGCCGATGATGTTGCGGATGATTGGGTTGGCGGTAAAGGCGCCGACCTTGTTGAGGACTGGTGCGACGGCCTCGGCGACGAACTTGTCGTTCCAGCTGGCGAATTCGACGTTCCAGAACTGCAAGACCACGGTGTCGCGGCAATAGCCCAGCGTTTCTTTGCGGAAATTTTTGTCAGTCAGCATGCGGGTGATGTCGAGCATGGTGGTCTCTGGCCGGTCGAGCAGTGC
The DNA here is from genome assembly GCA_963520855.1 of uncultured Candidatus Saccharibacteria bacterium. GTDB lineage: Bacteria > Patescibacteriota > Saccharimonadia > Saccharimonadales > Saccharimonadaceae > Nanosynbacter. The sequence continues at coordinate 103,107 of CAUQSI010000001.1, forward strand.
CAGGATGGTGTAGCGCAGGATGTATTCTAATCGCGGCCCCCAACTCTCGCCAAACATACGCTTCAAGACGCCAATGACCTCCGATGAGATGTTAGTTTTTTGGTTCGGGTTGGTGACTTCTAGTGGGTTGAAACCGAGTGGATAGGCGGTGTCGGCTGGGTTGAAATAGACGACATCGTTCAGCCGTGAGCCGGGGATGAATTTCATGTTGTTGATGGCGAAGTCGCCGTGCGGGTCGATGATGGCGTAGCCTTGGTTGTGAAAGATATCACTGAGCGCGAATAATTCAAGCAACCCAGACTTACCTGCTCCGGTCTGACCGATGATGTAAACGTGGCGCGAGCGGTCGTAGCGCAGCATGCCGAATTGGTGGTTGATGCCGCGGAAATTGGTCACACCAAAGGCGGAAATTTGGTCGTCATTAGTGTCGCTGCCGGTCAGAACAGGCAGCTTGGATGGCGGTTCGGCGGTTTTAGCGCTGGCCCAGACGATGTTTGGTGTCTCAACATTGGTGTGTGGCAAGTGGAAGACAGAGGCCAGTTCTTCGATATTGAGGATGAAGCCATCGCCAAAAAATGCACGACGACGATATTTTTCTAAAAATTCTTTGCCGTAGGCGGCTTTGATGGGCTTAAAGCCGTTTAGGTTTGTAGAATTAAACTGTTTGAAGGTTCCCACCAGGGCTTGCATGCGCAGCTTGGCGTTGGTTTGGTTCTCTCCCAGATATGCTAAGCGGATTTTTACTTCATAGCCCAGTTTGGTGGCTTTCTTTTCAGCTTCAGCGATGCGAGTTTTATTGCGCTCAGATATTTCTGGACCTTTGCCGCCAGCCAATCCCTCCTCTGGTGGTCGCCACAAAGCCGCGAACAAGCCGCCGAGCCAGCGCATGCTACCGCCAACGCTTGGTAAGATGCTGGCAGAGCCTTCGCGTAAGCGGGAGATCCAATGGTCGGCTTCCACTTGCCATGAGTCTTCAATTGGTTTGGCTAGCACCTGAATCCATAGTTCCTCACCGGTTGATTCTAGTTTTGCCAACGTCCCTGTGATGCCAGCCAGCGGGTCAACTTCAAAGGTTTGGAAGGTTTTGATTGGTAAAAATTCAGACGCTGTCAAGGTCATCTCAGTAGTATACGTTACTGAATGATCACGTTCGTGCTCGGTATAATCTTCACTGGCCTGGTGGATTTGGACGGTTGGATATTGGGCGTAGATCTGCCCTTCCACGAAGCTTTGCAGGGACCGCGGCGTCCAGACATAAAACCGAATTTGCCCATTGACCGAAGCCACTTCAAAACTCAAATGTTCCTGCGCTCCCCTGCTTAGTTTGAGTTCGCGTTTATCACGCAAGATGCCGTGCAGGCTGGCGAATAATTGCTCAGCAGCAAGCTCTTTCTTGTCGTTGGTTTTTGGAATTTCCAAAATAAGCAAAACGTTGTCGCTTGAGATGAATTCATTGAGCTGTTGATAATTGCGCCACGTCAAAAAAGACAACAAAATAACCAGCGGTAACCAAACATACCACTGCATCAATAATGTTATAGTCCAGGAAAATATTTCCATGCTATTAAATTATCCCATATTTGGTGTAACAATACAATCAGGCTTGTTGCTGTTCAAACACGTAGGTAGCCTTGGCGACACGCTTGAACTGTGACTTTGACTGTAGGTTCAATAAAATAGTCGTTTCTTTGACTTGACGTTTGTCCAAAACTCGTTTGATGATCTCGTCGCGGTGCAGCGGCTGATCAGCTTCTTTGAGGATGTCAGTGATGATATCAGCAACGGTGCCGCGGCTGTAGCCCCATGAGTCCAGCGCATAGATACCGCGACCGATCAGGACGAAGCGGCTGTCTTTGATGAGTTCATTGTGAATCGCCTGCGTGGTGACATTTTTGCGCTTAAAATCGCTGTCTTTGATGGCCTTGGCGATCTCTGAAAAGTGCATTGGTTTGCCATTGTCATCCAGGATGACAAAGATTTTGTCGCGAATATTTTTTGGGTTGACGGTTGGCCACTTGATGAGTCCCCAGTTCCCTTTCAGCTCAGCCAGCTTCTTGCTGATGGAGGCCAGCGCTGCGATATTCTGTGGATGCTCATAGTCCATGGATTCGTGAATTGCTTCAGCGGTGATTGGTTGGCCGTGTTTTTTGATGAATTTAACAATTTCTTCAACTTGCTTTTTCACTGACTTTTCGTCACCGACTGATGAGATAACGGCAGATTGATAGAAATCGTCATTTTCATTGATAACGGTCAAGCCTGGTGCTAATTCTGCCAAGAAAGCGACTGCTGAACGTTCCAGCAGTGTTGCATCACGACCTAAAATGTGGGATGTTAAGTTCTGCATGCGAGCACCACGCCCCATCTCTGACAGGTGTGAAACGACAAGTTTTTCAGCTGAGTTGACAGATGGCAATTTGTCGTCTGCTACCGACGCACGCAGTTTAGTGAGGATAGCTTTTTCAAGTTGACGAACACGTTCACGAGTGATGCCTAGCATTTCACCGATTTGCTCCAGGGTTTCTTTCCGGTCTTCCAGTCCAAAGCGACGTGAAATGATTTCACGCTCACGCTCCTGAGAAATGCTACCAAGAATATCCGCAACCGCTGTATTCAAACTCTCTGCCGCGTCAGCTATTTCTGGTTTGCTCATGGTATATTCCAAGTATCCTCTCTGCCACACCCTGCATATATTTTTATCATTTCTATGTGCTTGATTATACAACAATATGTAGCTCAAGTCAAATATTTGTGCTGCTTTTACAAATTATAGCACGTTCTTTACGATTTTTGCAATGGGTTGTTTGATGTATATACAATAAGCGTTTTATATGGTATGGCACTAGTGATTGCGGCTATGCTTTGTAAAATATGAGCTATATTATATAGTTATCATTATGAATGAATTAGGAAAAACCTCGATGGAAACAACAGCGTCTCTAGAAGACTTGAAAGCGGTGCAAAATTTCATCATTGACTGCTTGGCAGATGGGCAATCAATGACGGTGCCGCAGCTATCTCAGCAGTGGTGCGAAGCTCACGGCTCCAAGTCTCTCATTAAAGCTGGTCTGTTTAATGAAACAATTCGACAAGCACTAAGTGAAATTGAAGCTGAGGAGGACGGGTCTTTTGAATGTTTGAAAAAAACGGTTGTTCAAGATACTAATACGACCGTCACGTACTACCACCTTAGTGGTGCGTCTGAAGGATATCAACCAGCCGTAATGGAGCCTGTTAATTCGGAGAGGTTTGTGCCTCCGCTTCAGGCTGCCATTAATGAGGTTGTTGGTAATCATGATGCAGTAAATCCAGACTGGGATATGCGCAAACTATGTGCTAAGAGAGCGGTTGGTACATTTACTACTAAGCTGTGTGAAAAATGTCCAGTAAAGACTGACTGCCTGAAGACTGCGCTTGCGGAAGAGGCTCGATTTAGTACTAAGGATGTTAAAACGTTAGGTGTCAAGGGTGGTTACGCTCCTCGTGATCGGTTAGGACTCTTAAAGGAAATCAAGGAAAAAATACACGAGACTGACCAAAAGTCATAGTCATCCCTAAATGCGAATATCATTACAATTGGCTAGCGATGCGGCTGAGGGTTTTGTCTTTGCCAAACAATGCCAGCGTGTCGTTTAATTGTGGGCTGAAAGGCGCCCATGTCGTGACGATGCGAATGAGGCTGAACAGTACGCCAGGCTTTTGACCGGTGAGTTTTAACAACTGATTTAGCGTTTCTTGGATGGTTTCAGGGTTCCAGTCGGCCAACTCTGCCAGCTTGTCATGTGCGGTTTGCAGTAGCGCGTGAATTTCACCCTCAGATAATTTTTTCAGCTGCTTATTACTGGTGATCAGTTCCCAGTTGACTTCTGGCTCTTCAAAGAAAAAGCGACTCATCATGGGTAGCTCAGCCAGTGTTTTGAGCCGATCTTGCACTAGAGCCAAGACTTGGTGTTTGTATGACGCATCAAACTGGGCAGCTGATTGTGGCCAATAGCTCTCTACTCGTTGATAGAGGTCGTCCAGGCTGATTTGGCGGATCCATTGTCCATTCATCCACAGCAAACGCTTCTCGTCAAAACGTGCGCCCGAACGCTGTACTCGGTCGAGACTGAATTTATCAATCAGCTCTTGCCTGCTGAAGATTTCCTGCTCAGTGCCATCGTTCCAGCCCATGGACGCCAAGAAGTTCAGCATCGCCTCTGGTAGGATTCCATCAGTTCGGTAATCAGTCACGCTTTTGGCACCATCTCGTTTGCCGAGCTTTTTCCTGCCATCTGGAGCCATGATGTGCGGCAAGCAAACCAACGTTGGCGGCGTAATTTCCAAAGCTTCGTAGAGGCTTAAATATTTTGGCGTACTGGAGATATATTCCAGTCCACGGATGACATGAGTGACACCCATCTCAAAGTCGTCAATGATGTGCGCGAAATTGTAAGTTGGATAGCCGTCAGCTTTGATGAGGATGAAATCATCCAGGGCTTCAGGGCCAGCTGATAGCTCGCCCATGACGGGGTCATTCCAAGTGTATCGTTTGGGTGCGGTTACCTTGAACCGGAGTGGCTGAGTGCCGTCCCATTCTGGGGGGTTTTCTGGTCGATAATCACGGTATAGGAAAGCTTTTTTCAACGCCCGCGCTTCTTCTCGAAACCCCTGCACTTCCTCGGGTGTGTATGGATCGGCATAGGCGAGTCCCTTCTCTACGAGCTTTTTTGCCCAGCTGTGGTAAATGTCCAGTCGTTCTGACTGGTGATATGGTCCGTGTGATCCACCTTTCCGTGGTCCTTCGTCCCAATCGATGCCCAGCCACTCCAGCGTGTCCAATATCAAATCTTCGGCACCAGGCACAAATCGTGAGCGGTCGGTGTCCTCGATGCGTAAGATAAATGAACCTCCCTGTTGGCGTGTCAGTAACCACGGAAACAAGGCAGCTCGAACATTTCCAACATGAATATAGCCGGTTGGTGATGGCGCAAAACGAGTACGAATAGTCATGATGACATTATACTACATGCTGGTAGCTATTTTGCGAATCTGTTCGCTGGAGAGTGGAGCATGGCTGTTGATCTGGTACAAGATGCCGCCATTCACCCAAGCGACATTTTCTCCCGCTGCAAAAATAGTGAGGCCATCGACGATGGTTGTAGCTGGCGCACCTGATTTTCCTGAGATGTATTCTTTGACAGCGGCTGAGTCCCAGTTGCTCTTGCTCTGAGAAATTGTATAGTTGGCGGTGCCGTCAGCGTATGCAAATTTCATACTAACTTCTCCCTGCTTGAAGGAAATTGGGCCGTTGAGCGCATAGCCATTTGGTTTGTAACCAGGATAGGTGGCGTTGATACCAGACTGCAAGGCGGCGACACGAATGGAAATGTTTGGCATGCTGAGATAGGTGAAATATCCGCCGAGCAGCATGATGGCCAGTCCCGCAGACGCCAGGCTGGTCCAGCGCTTTAGTTTGCTTTGTTTGCGCTTGGCGCGGTGATGTTTCTCCGGTTTTGGCTCTTGAGCTTTGGCTAAGGCTTCAGTGATGGCTTCATTTTTGAGAATTGATGCTGGCTTTGGCTCGGTCTTTTGGACTGGCGTGACGGGCACTTTGGCGATTTGTCGCTGCTTGGCGCGTTGCACAACTGGATGCACTTCTGCCGGACGGTCTATCTGGACAGGTTTTTTGGGCGCTTCTGCCACTGGTTTTTGAGTTACCTGAGGGGAGAATTTTTTCACAGCAACGTGTTGCTGTACGGTCGCATTTGGGGTCCTAACTGGACGGGTAGCAAGGGATTTTTGAGGGGGTCGTTTGATGTGTCGTCGGCTGAGGGTGGCTGATTTTTGTACTGAGACACGGTGAATAGTTGCAGTAGTTGTACCGCGTGCGGTTGATGCCTTGACTACGCGTTTGGGCTGCGTTGGCGCTACGGTTGGTGATTTTTCAACTGAGATTGGTAGCGGTAGCCCTGTGACTGGGTCGTATGCTTTACCATTGACATTGATAAATTCTTGTTTCATTTCTTCCCCTTGTTACGATGTTCCCTCGCGAACTTCTATATATTATAGTACAAAGTGCCAGCGGTTTTTGCAAGGGTGAAAATGTGGTATAATTCGTTTTATGTACCACAACAATACCTCCGCAAAAGAAATCGTGCGTCGTACTTTGGTGTACACTACCATGACGCTGATGGTGATTGGTCTAATCATCGTTCTTTTGTGGCACAACTTTGGCTATCAATTCAATTCAAAAGATCTGAAAATCGAACAAAACAGCTTAGTGCAATACGATTCATTCCCGCGTGGCGCACAGGTGTCAATCGATGGCAACGCATTTAATCTGACTCAAACCAAGGGTCTGATCGTACCTGGGCAACACCAATTCACTATGAAACTGAACGGCTATGAGCCATGGCAAAAGACTTTGGACATCAAGGCTGGTACGGTGACGCATTTGGTGTATGCTCGGATGATCCCCGAGAAGAAAGAGGTCACCAATTTGAAAGAATATCCAGTGCTAGAATCAGCTAAGTTTGCGCCTGGCGGGCGGTTCATGGCTGGTACTGGCGTGGTGAACGGAACACCGAAACTGTTTTGGGGTGATGTTCGGTCGTACAACAATCCTAAATTTACGGAAACTGACATTAGCACACAACATTTGGCGCAGTATGATGTGGCAACGACCAAGCATCAATTTGCCATCGCCGAGTGGGACTTTGCGGGCCGCTACGTACTATTCAAGCATACTTACACCCCAGAGGGCTCTGACAGCAAGATTCAGTGGCTGCGCTTTGACCGGGATAATCCAAAAGAAATGATTGATGTGACGAATATCGCCAGCGTGGATATTTTGGACGCGCATTTCATCGGTACGAATGGTAATGAGCTATACGTCTTGCAAAATGGTGGTCATGTACGCCAGATGAATGTGGGCGGTGCTTCCCTGTCGCGTCCAGTGTTATCTGGTGTTCAGTCGTTTGTGTTGTATGGCAGTGAGACGATCGCTTATGTCGGTACTGAAGCAAATGTCAAAGTGGCTGGTGTGTGGAAAAAAGGCTGGGAACAGTCGCGCATCATGTATCGAGCTGCGTCAGCGCAGACTGATGATATAGTCAAAATCAAGGCTTCAAAGTATTTCAATAAAGACACCGTGGTTGTGACGGTCAATGACACAGCGCAGATCTATCGCGGTGATTTGCGTCCACCAACCGAGGACTCAGAAGCGGTAAAAAAGTTTTTGAATTCCGTGAAAAAGGTAGCGTTTGGACGGACCATCAAAGATCTGACGCTAAACAGTGACGGTCGAATGGTGATCGTCAAAGATGAGACAGGCTTTGTTAATTATGACATCGAGCGAGAGACTATTTCGCCAGTCATCGCGCTTGATGCAGCGAGTGAGCTCAAATGGCTGGATGAGTTCTATGTCTGGCGACGTAACGCGAGTGGCAACTTGGTGATCCAGGAGTTTGATGGCACCAATGCGCACACACTGACTCCCGTGGCTACTGGTTACGACGCAGCGCTGTCCCCTGACGGTAAATATCTCTACTCGTTTGTCGGTGACGGTGACAAATTAGTTCTCAGTCGTTTGAAGATGACGACCGAATCATAAACTCAAGGAGGTGATTTTCCGGTTATCGAGCGCCAAAGATACGCTCCAAGACGGTTGGCGATGGATTGCCTGGTATTTGTCCTGTTGCGTTGTTTTCAGCAGCAGCAGAAGCGGTGTTGGGGTCTGGGCTGATTTGATCAGCATAGACCAACAGACGCTTGTCGGCAGTGCCAACAGGAACACAGCTGACCAGCGTGAGCATTGGTTTTTGGGTGCCAGTTTGGATTTTGGTGACCTCGTTCGGTTTGACGACTTCTGAACCAGTGATTTTATAGGTGTATCGTTTGCCTTCGTAGTTAAGATATATGACGTCGTCTTTTTGAAGTTTTTCGTTTTGGGCGAAGATGAATTTATATCCTCCGGCGGCAAAGGCGTCATTGCTGGAGTGCCCAGCCAATACAACATTTCCTGCCTGTCCTGGTAGCGCGCTTGCTCCAGAAACGGCAAAGTGCGCTACGCCTTTTTCCATGGCTTTGCGCTGTGATTGTACATCTGGTGCGGCGCCGTACACCACGGGTGCATCAACATTAATCTTCGGGATGATAATCTTTGGTTCAGCGCTGACTTTGGTGTCAATGCTTGGGTCGACGATGATGTTTTGTGGCTCAATATTGCCGGGGCTGGTATAGGCTGCGACAGTACCCAAAATGACTCGGTTGTATTGCAGGAAGACAAAGGCCAACATGACCATGGTTCCAGCAAGGGCTGGGATGAAATGTCGAGAATTGCGCACTTTTTTGGCGGAGTCGTTGACGGTATTGCGGATCTTGGAGCGCAGATCGCGAATGGCCTGCTGTTGTGGTGACAAGGTGTCTGCTGCCTCTGGAGTGCTGGTTTGCGGCCGCTGAGATGGAGACTGTTGAGCATTCAGGTGGTTGGCGTAATACCGTTCATAATACATCTGATAATATTTTTGCCAGGCACTGTGGTATTGCTGCCACTGATCTGGCGTGGCTTGTGGTGTGCTGTTGGCTAGTTGAGTGGGCTGGCTGGTGGTTGCGGTGGTCGTGTCAGTAGGTGGCGTAGTATTAAGGCGGTGGCCCTGCGGCTCGGTCTGTGGAGCTGGTTTGGCTACTGGTGTAGCGGCTTGTGGCTGAGGTTGCGGTTGCAGTGCTGGCTCTTGTGGCGTTGTGCTGGCTGGCGCAGGCGTAGTGTGGGGTGCAGCATCAGATGAATTGCCAGTATAGATCGAGTTGATTTGCCCGCGGATAACATCAGCAGCAGCATTGCGCGTCGATGATTGGTCGCGCGCTGGCGGTTGGAATGGTCGTGGACTTCCGGGGTTCATACTTATGTTTAATGATACAGGAAAATCACCAAAAAAACAAAAATATCCCCTTGTCGAGGGCGAGGATGACGTGATATAATAACCAGTAGTTTTGGAGCGCTCTCTCGTGCCGCGGTGGCGGAATTGGTAGACGCGCTAGACTCAAAATCTGGTGAGCAATAGCTCGTGCCGGTTCAAGTCCGGCCCGCGGTACCAGAGGTCGCTCCAAGCAACCATCGCCCACTGACTGGGCGATTTTTATATATGAGCAAAGAAAATAGCCCACCGAGAGGCTCCAGCCGAGACGTGAGGCCTCAAGGCGAGCTATTTTCTCAGCGGGCTTAGGATACCTCATAGGGTATCTTATCACTTCAGCCGCCTTATACCGTGACAGGTAAAGGCGATGGAGCAGACCAGGCAGGCCATAATCCACCACCAGGCTTCGGTGGTGAGAACGAGGCCGGCTGCTGTAATAGAACAGACTACAGCCAGGCCAAATGAGAGCGGGATTTCTGTCTCCCCCCATTTGAGCATAATACACCTCCTCTCAGGAGTGTATCGCTCAAAGCTAAAGGGCGACTTCCGCCCTTTGACGAAGCTTCGAGCGAAAGCTACCTTGCATTATATCACTAAAAATATAAAATGTCAATGCTTGCTGCGAGTAATTACCCTGTGCAGACAGCGGTGCTGGCAGCGGCTAGTGGTGAGCTGGGTGACCATACCAAGTAGCTGGCGATTTTTGTGCCAACGACTCCACGCCAGATGGCCATCGGCTCATGCCAGGCTTGGGTGACGACGGTACCGCCGTGGGCGATGACTACGTGTTCGGCGTGGAAGGTGCAGATGGTGACTGGATAGGTGATGGTGAATTTATGAAGTATGTCGACGAACTGTGCTAGTTGGATGCTGAACGTCAGCATTTTTGGATAGTACACTGAGCGAAATATTTTTTGTACTTGAGCAAAAGAAGCCACAAATACCACATGCTGATTGTCCAAAATCTCCGCAAAACTGTTTTGTAGTAGGTCGATGGCGTCACGAGTGATGACGACTGGTTGTTGTGAGTGCTTAACCAGTTCTTCGTGGATGATCGCGGTTTGACTATTTCTGCCAGAGTCGCCGATCAGTAAGAGTACGTCGGACCAGTCACGGAGCGATACGGCTTCCGTGAGTGCTGCTTGCGCTAGGCTGCCAGATGGATTGGTTGGTGCGAACAAAACATCAGTCATACTGGACGGTACGCTTTTTTTGAGAACGTCGGGCAGTAATACGCGAACCTGGCCAACACCAGTTGTTTGAGCGGTTGCGTAGGCCTCAGCGACAGACGAAAAGCCCAGTTTGTTACCACCGATGATGGCTAAGCGCCCAGACTGGTCAAGCCGTTCGGGACGATTCCACTCAACATCAGGAAACAGAGGCTTGCCTGGCTCCTGACGCTGCCAGTATGACGAATTCATGAGGCTTCACGAGCTTTCTTTAGCTGTGTCATCACTTCTTCGAGCGTGAGCTTGTTGCGGTGCATAAAGCCTGCTAGGTCCTTGCCGACATAGCGGAAGTGCCAGGATTCTGGTGCGACGCCAGTGATGGCCTGCTTGCCTTCTGGATAGCGCAGGATGAAGCCGTATTCGTGAGCATGAGCCGCCAGCCACTCGGCGGAAGCCTTGTCGAGGCGGCAGGCGGTAAACTTCTCCATGCATTGTTCGGTGTATGATGAAAAGTCCACCGCCAGCCCCAGTTGATGCTCACTCTTGCCTGGTTCTGCCACGAATTCATCAGCGTACAATTGCCCGTTGGTGCGAGCTAGCTCTTTGCGGGTCTTTTCTTGGTCGGCGTAGGAGCGATAAGCGCTGGTGACCAATATGGGATGACCGGCTGCCTCCGCGGCTTTTGCGAATGGCTTGAGATTGTTCAGTGCTTGTGGGCGCAGGCGTTTGTCCTCGACCCATTTACCAACTTTCACCTCTTCAAGATTTGCCAGCTCTGGCTGATAGTTTGGATCAAGGCCGTGTTGTTTCCAAACGTGCGCCCAGATGTTGCCATCATCAAGTCGTCGCCAGCTTGGTATGGTCAACTTCTCGGTTGTATTATTATGAGTGAACTCCACGACAGCGTCAGGTTGCCAGACCGAGGCCGCTGCTAATTGATTAACTTCTTGACTCTGTTGACTGGCCTGTAAGCCACCCCATATCAGCAGCCCGCTAAACGTTATCCATGCGGATAATACGAATGCCAGCCCTGCCCGCCCAGCTGATAGTTTCATGACGATGTCTCCTTTTGCTTCAGTTCATTTTGTGCTTTTTCTAGGTATGGTAATGCTTCTTCTAGGGTTAAGCCGGACTGGTGCAGCGCGCCGGCGAGCTCACGGCCGACGTAACGGAAGTGCCAGGCTTCGTACTGATAGCCAACGATTGACTGTTTGCCTTCTGGATAGCGCAAAATGAAGCCGTATTCGTGAGCATGGGCTGCCAGCCATTTCCCCGCTTTGGTGTTTTTGAAACAATCGTCCACCCAGCATCTGCCGTCTGGCGAGCCAAAGTCTAGGGCGAGGCCGGATTGGTGCTCGCTATAGCCAGGTCGGGCACTAAATCGTGCTGCCTGTGCTTCACCAACTTGACGGGCGTATCGGTTAAATAGCCCGACTTGCGTCTGGTAGCTGCGATATCCACTTCCCAGTCGTACTGGCGAGCCAGCGCTTTCGGCTGCTGCCATCAATGCTTTTAGATCTGGCATAATCGCTGCTCGTAGAGATCGCTCTTCTGGCCCCCTACCTGGCAGGGTCGGTACATCTGCGGTTTGCAGGTCGCTCGGCACATAGGTTGGCTGCTTGAAGCCGCGCGTTTGGTTGACGATTTGCCAGATACTGCCGTCGGCTTGGTAGTCCTCTTGTCTGGCTGAAATTGGCGTAGCTCCAGGCAGCGCGACCTGGACCTCTTTTGGTGCTGGTGCCGGTGCTGATTCGACGGCGGGCTTTTCTTGAATTTGGCCTGGTGTGTTGTCTACTGGCTTCCTTTCGTATTGGTTATTGAGATACAGCAAATAAGCAACACCAAGACACGCCAAAACGGCGCTTCCCCATTTGATCAGTTCTTTCCAAGGAAATTGTCTTTGAATTTTCATGCATTACCTCTAGATATTTTCTATTATAGCAGACTTACGGAAACCATAAGCAATATATTTATACATTTTTATTGACAAATACAAAAGTTTGTGCTAATATGGACCGTAACAACCGGTGAGAAATAGTAAGGTTGAGGAGGAAACAATGAATAAAATAGTAAAGAGAGTACTTTTGGCTGGCTCTATTACTGCCGCAATTATCGGTGGTATTTGGTATGCTACGCCTTCTGATGCCGTCGGCTGTTCAGATATCAAGATCGTTCGTTGTGGTACTATGACTCATAGTGCCATGAAGTCGGCTTATCACAGCGACAGCGAAGTCCGTGGTATTTACAACTACTTCGGCATTACACAATCAATGGTTGAGGGCGCTGGTATGCACGAAGGTGTGGCAGACGCTTCAAACAACACCGTTACAGTGAACGGTCGTGTCGTAGCAACGAATGCAAAAACCATTCAGCGCCGTCACGTTAACTACACCAACCCAATCAACTACCAGCAAATTGGTGGTAAATCATACCCAAGCTACTTGATTCGTCACAGCTTTATGCCAGTGGCAAGTAAGAAGCCAGTGTTTGTATGGTTGGACGGTAATGGTAAATTCGTTCAGGCAGTTATCAAGGACTGTGGTAACCCACTTTGGGGCGAACCAACACCTCCACCAACACCAGCTCCAAAGCCAGTATTGACGTGTGACGCATTGAGCGCGCAAAAAGTCGCTGGTACCCGCAACAAGTTCGCCTTTGCTGCAACTGCAACTGCAAAGAATGGTGCAAGCATCAGTAGCTATACTTTCGACTTTGGCGATGGCCAAAAGACAACTGGTAGCAGCAACAAGGCTGAGCACACCTACACAAAGGCTGGTACTTACACTGCAACTGTTACCATTAACAATGGTGTAACCAGCCAAAACTGTAAAGTTACCATCACGGTGACTGAAGAGCCAAAAATTCAAGTTTGTGACTTAAAGACTGACACAATTGTCACTATCAAAGAAAGTGAATACGACACCAGTAAACACTCAAAGAACTTTGCTGACTGTGAAAAAGTCAAGGTTTGTGACACCAAAACTGGTGAGATCATAACCGTACGCAAGAGTGAAGAAAACAAGGAAGGTTACTCAAAGAACGAAGAAGACTGTAAGGTTAAAGTCTGTGACATCAAGACCAAGCAGATCATCAGCGTCTGGACTAAGGACCAAAAGAACGAGGGATACGCATCAGTGGACAGCGACGCATGTAAGCCAAGCACTCCTCCGACTACCCCTCCTGCTCCTAAGCAACCTACCCCACCAGCTCCAACAACAACTGAGTTGCCACGAACTGGTACGACTGACGCGCTCCTTTCAATCTTTGGTCTCGGCTCACTTGCTGCTTCTGCCGTTGCCTACATCGTAAGCCGCCGCCAATAATTTGAGCGCTTACTAACACTAAAAGCACCCGGACAACTCGGGTGCTTTTTTGTGGGCTAGAGTTCTATGCTGACTGGACAATGGTCGGAACCCAGTTGCTCAGGGTGGATGCGTGCTTGTTTGATGAGCGGTGTTAGCTCTTGGCTGGCTAGCCAGTAGTCGATACGCCAACCAACGTTTCGGGCTCTGGCATTTGCCCAGTGGGTCCACCAAGTGTAAGCGCCTGTTGCTGCTGGATGCTGTGCGCGAAACACATCGACAAAACCAGCGTCCAGATATGCTTGAAAACCTGCTCGCTCTTCGTCGGTAAAGCCGTGTTTGCCGACGTTGTCTTTCGGCCTGGCAAGGTCGATATCTTGATGGGCCACGTTCATATCACCACAGTATAGTACTGGCTTGGCGGCGCCGTAATGTCCCTGCTCCAACCCTTTGAGGTATTCCAGGCAAGCTGGATCCCATTGGTTGTGGCGCAGACTGAGGCGACTGAGATCGCCTTTGGAGTTTGGTGTATAGCACGTAACCAGCCAAAACCCATCAAAGTCAGCAGCGATGATACGTCCTTCGTCGTTAGGATCGCCGTATTCGTCAGCGGATAGCTGGTATTTGTTGGCGATGTCTGCTGGAAAGCCATCAAGATAGTCAAGGGCCGGTTGCTTTGAAAATATGGCGGTGCCAGAATAACCTTTTTTGGCTGCCGAATAGAAATGCTCGTAAAATTGTGGCAGGTCTAACTCGACTTGCCCGCACTGGGCTTTAGTCTCTTGCAAACAAACAATATCCGGGTCGTAGGTTTCGATGAATGTGGTAAACTCGCCTTTGTTTAGGACTGCGCGGATGCCGTTGACGTTCCAGGAAAATAACTTCATGTGGCTATTGTAGCGGGTTTTGCGGGCTGCGTATAGGCTTGATGTGATGGAGCTTGTGTGCAAGAAGTGGCATAACTTGTTACAATGAACCTATGTATAGCAGAATTCTTCTCAAGCTTTCAGGCGAACAATTACAAGGACAATACGCTGGTGGATTTGATCACGCCAGAGCGCGGTGGATCGCCGAACAAATCAAGCCAGCGGTGGCGGGCGGAACGCAAGTCGTCATCATGGTTGGCGGTGGTAATTATGTACGTGGGGCGCAAATTGCTGGCGGCGGTATCGGTGACGTGACGGCACACAACGCAGGTATGCTGGCGACGCTGATCAATGCCATCACTTTGGCTGATGTCTTCAACGATGATGGCCTAGTAACGCGTGCTCTGTCGACAGTGGAAGTGAATCAATTTGTCGATCAATACACTTACCGACGAGCGGTCAGTCACCTGGAAAAAGGTCGTGTAGTGGTGGTTGGTTGCGGCACTGGACGACCATTTTTGACCACCGATACGGCAGCCGTCAATTTGGCACTAGAGATGAAATGCGACGTAGTGATTAAAGCCACCAAGGTTGATGGCGTGTACGACAAGGACCCAGTCAAATTTACTGATGCTGTCAAATTTGACCAATTGACCTATGGCGAGGTTTTGGCAAACCCAGACATTGGCGTGATGGACAAAGCGGCTATCGGCTTGGCTGCTGAAGAGAAAAAGCCAATGATTATTTGCGACTTGCTGAGTGATGGCAATATCGTGCGTGCTGCCAGAGGCGAAGCGGTTGGAACGCGACTTGTGGTATAATAGATATCATGACACGCAAGACTCGACTGAATGTCGATATGATTTCCGAGAGTGAGTTTACTGTCCAAGGCCATGGTGTTCACACTGCTTTTGTAGAGATGACAAATGCGCTTAAGGCGAGAAAAGACACGTCCGTCGTGGTCAATCAAGCCCGCCCTGGCGCAGACATCGTCCATGCTCAGACCATCGGTTTGTATTCAATGTGGATGCTCAAACGTTCACGTGGCAAAAAGATTATCTCTGGTCATGTCATCCCTGCTTCCTTGGTTGGCAGCATCAAAGGCATGGGCAGAATGCAGTGGTTGGTGCGAGCGTATATGCGCTGGGTATATAACCAGGCTGATTTGGTGTTGGCCTGCTCTAACATGGTCAAAGAAACCATGACTGGTCCGATGAAGCTGAAAACGCGCGTGGAGGTGCTGTACAATACGGTCGACATGAGTCGCTATGCGTCCACTGCAAAAACTAAACAAGCTGCTCGTAAAAAGCTGAAACTGAAGCCGTCAGACTTTGTGGTGGTTGGTAATGGACAGGTTCAGCCGCGTAAGCGTCTGGACACGTTTTTTGAGACGGCCCGAGCTTTGCCTGACGTGACATTCATCTGGGTGGGAGGCATTCCCTTCAAGCATTTGGGTGCAGAATATGGCAAAATGCAAGACCTGATAGCATCGGCTCCCAAAAACGTGATCATCACGGGCGTGATTGATCATGCAGACGTCATGACCTATTTACATGCAGCCGATGCGTTCTTTTTGCCTGCTGAGCAGGAAAATCATCCGATGTGTGTCCTGGAAGCTGCGGGCGCTGGACTACCAATCATCTTGAGAGATATCCATGAATACGACGATACATTCCGCCCAGATGCTCAGTTTGTCTCCTCGGCTCAAGATGCTGTTCAGGTGATAGACAAACTGCAAAATGACGCCAAATGGTATAAACAACAAGTTGCTGCAGCTGGGCGAATCGCCAAACGGTTTGATAGTCGAGCGGGCGGTGAGCGATTAGTGAAATTTTACAGGAGCGTAGTAGAATCATGAGGATTGGACTGTTTACTGATACCTATCGACCATCAATCAATGGCATCGTTTTTGTGGTTGAATCGCTCAAGCGAGAGCTGGAAAACCTAGGACATGAAGTCTATGTGTTTTGCCCTGCCAAGTCGATGAGTCCGTCCAAGCAAGCCGAGCTGCTCAATGAAGATGCTGATTCACGCATCATTCGTTTCCCGTCGATCAAGGGTGCGTTTTTTGATGATTATGACACATCGGTGTTCTTTCCGCCGGCAGTACAGCGTCGTATCAAAGAGCTGGAGCTGGACATGGTGCATGTGTTTACGCCATCACAAATTGGTTTGGTCGGCGTGAAAGCCGCCAAAAAGAACGACATTCCGCTGGTGATTCAGCACTGTACTGACATCTATGAGTTCGTCGATCACTACCCGGCGGTGCTGCCTGGTGCTTTGGCACTGGCAGGAATCGTTTTCCCGATGTCGGTGAAGCTGCGTGGCCATGACTTGCTGGAGATTGCTAAATTGTACAAACCGCGAGCTGGTGTTACCAAATGGAATAAAGACATCATCGAAAGCGTCATCACCATTTTGTATAGCAAAGCAGACGCGGTCATTGCTCTGTGTCGAAAGAGTTGTAAGCAACTGAAGTCTTGGCAGTACGATGATTATCACTATGAGCTGGTGCTGATGCCAAATGGCGTAAATGCGCTGCCTCGCCCAACGAAAACAGAGGTGAAGGCATTTCGTGAGCAGTGGAACTTGGCAGAAGATGATGAAATCTTTGGATTTGTTGGTCGGTTGGGTGAAGAAAAGAATTTGCCGCTGCTCATCAAATCGTTTGAGCGGCACATCGCTAAGAAGCGGCCCAAGGCAAAATTATTGTTTGTTGGTGATTTTGAATACCGAAAGACGCTGGAGGAAATGGCTGCCGCGACCAAATATGCTGACAGAATTATTTTCACTGGCGCTATGCCGCGCGAAAAGCTCGGCCTGGCGTACTCGGTGCTGGACGTGTTTGCCTTTCCATCTCTGAAAGACACGCAGGGTTGGGTGCTGCATGAGGCGGCTCACGCAGGGCTGCCGATCGTGCTGGTGGACAAAGAGTTGTCAGAAGTGGTCCAAGACGGCGTGAATGGCTTCATCGCGAATGATAATCCAACCAGTTTTGGGCGAGCGATTATTACCCTACTAGAGGATGCTGATAAGCGTCAGGAATTTGGGGCTATCAGTAAAAAATTGGCGGCCAAATTTACTGAAAACCGCCAAGTGAAGAAGCTGGAAAAATTATACCAAGAGCTTATCGACCAGAAAGCTGCCGACGAGTCTCACGATCCTGATCTCGACGCTTGATAGTCTCACGCTTATCGTAGCGTTTTTTGCCTCGTCCGAGTGCAATGACAATTTTGATGAAGCGACCATTGGTTAATAATTTGGTCGGTACAATTGTCAGTCCTTGTTGTTTGGCAGCAGCGAATCGGTCAATTTGTTTACGGCTGGCCAGTAGCTTCCGCGCTGAGGTGTCGGCACTCTTTGAATTTGCCTGACCACGAACGTTCAGTCGCAACGAAAAACTTGCGTTATTGAGCCACAATTCGTCATTTCTCAAGCTGACAAAGGCGCCTTTGAGCTGGACATGTCCGTCTCGTGCAGCTCGTACCTCTGGCCCTGTTAGCACCAGCCCAGCTACGATTTCCTCACCCAACTCATAGTCAAATCGTGCTCGACGGTTAACGACGGCGTGAGTAGCTGGCTTTTTTGCTTTGGGCTTTGGCATGGTCCCATTATAGCAGGTTTAGTATTCAGGTGGTGTATAGGCACCAGTGTCAAAGTCGTATTTACCTGGAGTGAGGCTTAATATATCAGCGGCTTTTCTACTTGTTTCCTCAATTGTTTTCGTCTTATCGGTCGGTTGATAACTTGGATGCCGTTTCATTGCCTGAAAGAGAGGGTCATATTGCATATAAAGGGCAACGCCCAGGACCTTTACAAAGTATGGATGGTGGACTACTGCTCGAGAGATGTTTTTGTGGCATTCATCACTCAAGACACTGGTGAGCGTGATGGCTAACTTTTTCTTTTGGTCAGGGCTAAGCTCTTCGTAGCAATCCTCCAGTTGATTATTAATGATGTCTAAGAATTCTCCTAGGTCACCGTCATATTGTGACAAAGCCTCAAAGTTTGTTGTGATATCTTCCACCATTTCTGCAATGACTTCCCTTTCGGTATCTTGCTCCCCAGTAACGATATCTTCTTCAGCGGCAGCCTCTGGAGCGGTGGTTTTTGGGAGACGACTGGAGATGTCATAAACCCGGGCTAGCGGTTCTGACTGTGACCCCTCAGCATCTGCACTGAGTCGTCTAAACACAATACGACCAGCTTCTCGCATTCTCCTCCTGTTGAGATATGGAGCGAGAGGAATAATTTTAGCTTCTTTGCTAGCATGAGAATCTTTTTCCATAACTCGTATTATACCACAAAAAATCATATATTTCAATACCCTTACGGTATGGCGTGTGGTACAATAGCCCAATGATAGCCGACATTCACATCACCGAGAAGAGTTTTGGCGACAAGACGTTGATGCGCGACGTCAAGTTTAGTGTGGATGACGGCGAAAAGGTCGGCGTGGTCGGCCGCAATGGCGTTGGCAAGTCAACGTTGTTTGGTATCTTGGCGGGCACGGACACCGACTATACTGGCGAGATAATTTTTCGGCGCGGCATCACCGTGGCCAGTACGGCACAGGAGCATCACGGCTTGGGCGATCAGACGGTGCTGAGCTACATCCTGGCGGGGCTACCGGAATACGCGGCCCTAAAGAAAATTATCGATGAGTACCCCGAGACCATGGGCGATAATATGCGCAAAATTGAGGAGTATACTCAGGCGCTGGAGCGATTTGACCAGAAAGGGTTTTACCAGATTGAGGAGAAGATTGAGCGGGAGCTTGATAATTTTCAGCTGAGCGGGTGCGGCGAGCGGCCGCTTGGTTCCCTGTCGGGTGGTCAGAAGCGGCTGGTGGAGATCGTGAAGATTATGCATGCGGAGGCGCATTTGGCGCTGATTGACGAGCCGACTAACCACATGGATTATGTGGCCAAGCAGCAGTTTATTGACTGGATGAGTTCGCAGCCGCGCCAGGCCATGCTGATCATCACGCACGACCGCGATGTGCTGGGTCGGGTGGATCGGATTATTGAACTCAAAGACGGTCGAGCGGTCAGCTACCGCGGTAATTATGACGCCTATCTCAAGCAGAATGCTCAGGCGACGGCGGCGGGTATGAATAACTTTGAGCAGGTTGAGAAGCGGATGACTAACCTCAAACAAAAGGCGCTGGATTACCAGCGGCTGAAGGAAAAGTCGCGAAACCCTGGCACTATCCAAAAGTTCAAGCGGCTGGAAAATGAGGCGCGGGCCGAGCTGGCGGAATTATCAGAGATGGACAAGCCGACCTTTTGGATTGATAAGGAGTCGGCTGGGCAGCTTGATTATAAGTCGGCTGAACGTTACGGCAAGTTCAAGGCGCGTAATATCCGGCTGTCGATGAAGGACGCGGCTAGTCGTAGTCAGCACGTGCTGGTGCGAGTTGAGGACGCGGCGGTTGGTGTTGGCGAGCGGATATTATTTGAGGGGGTGAATATTGATCTGCGTGAGGGTGAGGCGATGGAGCTGCGCGGCCGTAATGGCGCTGGTAAGACGACGTTGATTCGGATGTTGTTGGCAAGCGGTGGTGTGGCTCACCCGTCTCGTAAACATCTTTTTCCTCAGGCCGGCGCGCCGCCAATTGATTCAGCTGGCGCTCTTGGCGCGCCTTTGCCGGAAAGGCAAAGCCTTCAGAAAAAGAGTTTGACGAGCCAGCTCGAATATACTCAGAAGGAATCTGAGACGCCGCTCGCGCCAGATGCGCCAGCAGCAGCGACACCTCCTACGCTGGAGGCTGTGAAACGTTCGCGAGGAGCGGACGTTTCAGCCGAACGCTCGCGTAGTATCTCCAGTGGAGATGCAAGCGAAAAGAGTACTCCGGCGCAGGAGCGTGGCGCAGCCGTCACCCCTATCCTCTACTCCGGTAATCTCTTCCTCGATCCGCAGGTGCGGGTGGGTGTGTATGAGCAAGAAATTGATGAGCGGTATTTGGCGGATCCGTTGGAGGCGGCGATCGAGAAATTGTACCTCAGTCGCGACCTGCCGATTTCTGATACCAAAATCCGCCAATTGCTAGCCGATTATCTGTTCACCGAAGCGGACCGAATGACACCACTGGCGCGCCTGTCGGGTGGCCAGAAAGCCCGCTTTCAGATCATTGCCATGCTGGCGAATGACCCGCAGCTACTAATCCTGGATGAGCCGACCAACCACCTTGATCTGCCAAGCATCGAGGAGCTGGAGACGGCGCTGGCGAAATATTCTGGCGCCATCCTGTACGTTAGCCACGACAATTATTTCCGCCGAGAAATCGGCGGCGAGGTGGTGCAAATCGGTGCAGTATGAAAATCCCGCCACTGCTCAGGCGGGACAATTACTCATTCAAGTGTATATTCTAATCAGCCAACAGGCCATTCTTGCGCAACAAATCTTGTAGCTTTGGTCGGTCAAAGCCAAGTACTAGTTCCCCGTTAATGTCGGTGACTGGCACGCCTTGGAAATTGCCGCCGTTTTTTGCCAACAATTCTTCTTTAGCGGCAGGTTCTGCTTCGATATCTTTTTTGATGAAATCGATTCCCAGTTTTTCCAACCATTCCATTTCAGTGTGGCAAAATGCGCACCAACTGGTGCTGTAGACGGTTACCTTGGCGCTGTGGTTGGTTGCTGTATCTTCGCTCATATTTTCCCCTCAACTTTCTTTACGTAAGTCCATTATAGCATATTGTACATGCTTATCGACAAGTGTATAATGATGAGTAATCATGGGTGCGGACAGCAAAGAAACAGGATTTACCTTGCCAACAGTTCTCATCACCTCAGTAATTATGCTGACCTTGCTTTTGGTGGCTATGCAGCTAGCTGCCTCATATGCAGCGGCGCTACGAGACCGATATTACAACCAATTGGCGCGCGAAGCCGCTGAAAGTGGCTTGGCTTATGCTGTGTCTTGTTTGCGCGGCAATGGCATGATCTCGCCGTGGGGATCAAAAAGTCTAGCGCCAGAAACAAACTGTGCGGGTGATCCAGAGCCTGGTCAGTCAAATACTGTGATGCATGAGGGCAATATTCGAACGCGGTTTACTGTCCCTCCTCTTGGCTCAACCGGTGGTGAGGTCCAGCAGGCCTACGCTACAGGTTATGTTGAGCTGTTACGACCAAGCGGTGGCGTCTGGAAAACGTATACCCGAGTGTTGTCGTTGGCCACTGGAGCACAAACACGTGTCGACACCTTGGCGTTTGGATATGAGGGTGATATGCACGGCATACAGCACAAAGTATTCTTTGCGACAATTGACTCTGCTGGACGCGTCCGGTCAGTTGGGGCGAACGACCGCGGTCAATTGGGCGCTGGATTGGTTTCGACAGCTCAGCCAACGCCAGTGAGATTTAATGTATCCCAGCGCGCAGTTTCAGTGCACACCAACTTTGTCTCTGTCGGTGGAAACTTGATGATTCGAGATGAGAACGGTGCGGTGTATGGCGCTGGTAAAAATGATCGCGGTCAATTGGGCGCTGGCTATATGAGTCCGACTGTCTCAACGCCAGTGAGGTTTGGCTTACCAGTTGGGGTCAAAGCAGTTACTGTCAACTCAGGTTGGGCAAACTTTGTACTGGGGAATGATAAAAATATCTATGCTGCCGGTGAATGTACGTACGGCCTATTGGGTACTGGTGATTATACCGTCACTCCGGCGTATGCGACTGCCTGTAGTAACAGATCTACTCCAAAGCGTGTCGCTTTGCCTTCTCCAAATCCAGCCAATCCTGCAACGATTCCAACTGCTCACTTGGTGCAGGACCGATATAACGCTTATGTCATCATGCAAAATGGTGCTGTGTACGGTTGGGGTGCAAATGATTATTATCAGTTAGGTCGCGCTAATATCTCGAGTTCATCAACGCCGGTAAAAATTGGTGACTTTGGTGATCATGGCAAACCACGCGCCATGCAGCTGGCTTTTGACGGAGGTACCCTATATATCTTGGCGAATGATGGCAAGGTGTATGGCGTGGGTGGCTCAAACCACTTGGAGGTTGGTAAGGACAATCTGGTGTTCCGCTGGCGGTTCTTGGAGGGCCGTTGCATGGAGGCAGTCGGTCCTACGACCGTAGCTCCTCGTAGTTGTAATGATAGCTCCCAGCAGCAGTTTGAATACACGCCGCAAGAGCAGATCAAGATAAACGGTAAATGTGTGGAAAATACTGCTGGTGACTTGGTGAATATTCGTTTAGCGAATTGTAACTCCTCGTCTCACATTCAGCGCTGGCGCATGGTTTCTCACGGGGCGGATCGTATTTTCCGCCGAGGCGCCAGTAACCACTGTCTAGCGGCCAATGCTTCCGGCACAGGAATGGCGATAGCTGCTGCCTGTCCGCCGAGTAATAAGCATATATTCTTCAGGCTCCAGACGCCAAAAATTCGAGATCTTGGTGTCCCGGGTTTTGTGCAGCAGATTTCCACTGACGAGTTATTCGCATCATATCGTACATCTGATGGAAATGTGTACAGTACTGGTAGCAATTACCATGGTGTGTTTGGTAATAGCGCTAACCACGCAAATGGGGCTACTAACTGGAGGAACCCGACCCCAGTAAAATTCATGCTGCCAGCCGGCGTGAAAGCGGTTGATATCTGGTCAACAGCATACGCAGGGCGCGTCAGTAACTTGTTTGTGGTTGGTAATGACGGTAAAGTCTATGGTGCTGGCTCCAATGAAAATGGTCAGTTGGGTACTGGTGATAAGGTCAGCCGTAATACGCCAACGCCAATGCAGCTATTTGGCAGTAGCCCAACTGCTCCTCGTGCCAAACACGTGGAAAGTGGCGGCGGTACGACCGTGATCTTTACCACAGATAACCGTGTGTATACTGTCGGCAACAATAATCGAGGACAGCTCGGTGATGGTACGACGACTGATTCAACGGTGCCAATTTTGGGTCGTTACACAAATGTGCCAATCCAAGAACATCTCGTCTTCTAGTGGCTCTAGCGTGACGTGAGGTGCCAACCGCCACACCAATGGCATTTGTAGGTCGCCAGAGACAGGTGTGGGTCGGTCAGTTGTCGGTTGGTCATTTCCCTTTCGGCCTGCTGTTGTGTAGTAAAACGGCGTTTTTGGCGACAGCTACTCAGCTCATGTACAGTAGTCAGTGGCTGTCGATGTTTCTGGAGCGGTTGAGATCTTGGATAATTTTTCCTCGGCATATTGTCAAATAGTATAGCAGATTGATATAGTATAGGTAATGGCTGAAAAACCTAAGGTTCAGAGCGACCAAAAAACAGACGTAGATGCCACTGCGGTTATGATGAAAACCATCATCGGGACGACGTGGCGCATGTTTGTGCCGAGTATCGGCTTGATGTTGGTGGGGCTGTGGGCCGATCTGGTGCTACATACCAAACCGTGGCTGATGATTGCAGGGATTATCGTGGGCCTGGCGACGTCAGCAGGATTGATTTATCAGCAAATACGTTTTATAAAACAGAGAGAGGCCAATCAATGATACACCAGTTTGCAAGCAGTCTGCATATTTCAGTCAAAGCAGATGAGATAGTACAAGTTGGCGGCATTTCAATCACCAACTCTCACCTGCTGGGCGCTTTAGGCTTGTTAGTTTTGGTATGGATTATGCTGCGAACGCGTGCGGCAGCGCTGGGCAAAAAGAAACCTAATTTTGTGACGCGGTTAGTCAATTGGACGTTTGATGGCTTGTACGGCACGGTCAAGCAGGTTATTCAAGATGACGTTTGGGCAGCGCGAGTGGCACCATTGACTATCACCATATTTTTCTTTGTGATAGCACAGTACTGGCTGGGGCTGTTGCCTTTTGTTGGCCCAGTCACTGTTGGCGAGCACGGTACTCCCCTGTTTCGTGGCGGCGTGGCTGATTTGAACATGACGTTTGGACTGGCTATTATCACTATCGTTGCGGCACAAGTTTACGCATTCCGCTACCTGGGATTTCGTGGCAATATGGGGCGATATTTCGTCAATCCGCTGAAAGATCCAATCATGTCATTTGTCGGTATTTTGGAGTTGGTAGCAGAATTTTCGCGTCTACTCGGGCTGAGTTTTCGTCTGTTTGGTAATGTACTGGCAGGCGAAGTATTGCTGATCATGATTGCTTACCTGACAAAGTACGCTTCACCGGCAATGCTACAGCCGTTCTATTTGTTCGAACTATTCATCGGTGGTATTCAGGCGTACATTTTCTTCATGCTGTCAACGGTATTTATTTCCCTGGGACTCACTCCTCACGGCGACCATAACGAGTCCGACCATGCGCATGTTCATTCCCCTGTTGATATTTCAAAGAAAATGACAGAGAATGAAAATAAGTAGTTAAGTAATAATTATAAGGAGAATATCAACCATGGAAGCATTAGCTTTTGCCTTAACTTACGCAATCCCAGCAGCCTTTGCAGCAATTGGTGCCGCAATGATCGGTGCCGCAGCGATGAACGCCGCAGGTCGCAACCCAGAGAAAATTAACGACTTGCGTACCATGATGATTCTTGGTATTTCATTTATCGACGCCTTGGCAATTATCGGTTTCGTGGCTGCCATCGTCGGTAAGGTTATGTAATTTAGAGGTAAATTGTGGAAAGATTGGTAACACAATTTGCGAATGCTGAAGCTCACGCAGCCGAGAAGGCTGACTTGTTTGGCTCTTTGGGAATCGATTGGAAGCTATTGATTCTACAGTCGGTGGCATTTTTGATATTGCTATTTGTGTTGAGCAAATGGGTGTATCCGCCACTGGCAGCGATGCTGGACAAGCGTGAAAAAGACCTTCGAACGGCCGAAAAAGCCGCCAAATCAGCGCGTGAAAATGCTGACAAGACTGAGAAAATGATCAACGCATCGATGCGTAAAGCGCGAGCGGAAGCACGTGACATCGTTGCGTCGGCGAGGAACGAGGCAGCGGAAATCGTTGAAGCTGCGGCTAAGAAAGCCGAAGCGCGAGCCGAGGGCATCATCGAGGCGGCTCGGACAGAAATTGCTGGTGAAGTTGCGGCTGCGCGCCAAGCGTTGCATAACGAAACATTGCAATTGGTGGCTGAGGCAACCGGCACCTTGGTGAACGAGAAATTGGACGCTAAAAAAGACGGCAAATTGATCGAGAAAGCTTTGAAGGAGGCGCGCTAATGCCTGCACGAACGTCGCGTCGTAAATTGGCTCGGTATGTGGCTGAACGATTGATGGATAACGACGTGACGGTTGTGGATGAAGTGGTGGCGCTGCTGAGTCATGAAAAACGTCAGCGTGAAGTCGACTTATTGGTGCGCGACATTCAAACAGAACTGGCGGAGCGTGGCTTAACGGTGACGACGGTTGAATCAGCGCGAGCATTGACGGATGAGGCGCGTTCGGCTATCATGACGCTACTCAAGAAACCTCAGACGGTTGTTCAATTGAGCGAAGTTGTTCGCCCAGAACTCATCGGCGGCTTCAAGCTACGGACGCCAACCGCAACGCTGGACGCAACGATTGCCAAGAAATTAAACGACTTGCGGGCGAAGAAAATCTAGGAGGAAAAATGAGCAAGATTGATGTGACAGAACTAGCCAAAAGCCTGCGGGAAAAAATCGCGCAGCTGGAGGCGACGGAAGGACTAGAGGATGCTGGTGTCGTCATCCGCGTCGGCGACGGCGTGGCGTGGGTGCATGGCCTCAGTAAAGCTGGCTACAGCGAAGTGCTGGAAATTGAGACTGATGGCGGCACAGTGGAAGCCTTTGCACTGAACTTGATGGAAGATGAAATCGGTGCGGTGATCCTCGGTGGTGAAGAAAAAGTCAAGGCTGGTGCGAGTGTTCGCCGCAAGGGTGCGGTGCTGGACGTGCCAGTTGGCGAGGAGCTGCTCGGTCGGGTGGTTGACCCGCTCGGTCGGCCGCTGGATGGCGGGCCAGCTATCAAGACCAAGCAGCGCGGGCTGATTGAGCGACCAGCCATCGGCGTGATGGGCCGCAAATCGGTGCATGAGCCATTGATGACCGGTATCATGTCAATTGACGCCATGTTCCCAATCGGTCGCGGGCAGCGCGAGCTGATCATTGGTGACCGTCAGACGGGAAAGACAGCCATTGCCATCGACACCATGATCAACCAGGCGCGGCAAAAGACCGGCGTGGTCAACGTTTACGTGGCGATTGGACAGAAATTATCAAAGATTGCCCGGTTGGTTGACCGCCTGAAAGAAGAAGGCGTGATGGAGCAAACCATCGTGGTGGCGACCAGCCCGTCGGACGCGGCTTCCCTGCTGTACCTGGCACCATATGTTGGTACGGCCATGGGTGAATATTTCCGTGACAACGGCGGCCACGCGCTGATGATTTATGACGATTTGACCAAGCACGCGGTGGCCTACCGCCAGATGTCGCTCTTACTGCGCCGTCCACCGGGACGTGAGGCGTATCCTGGTGATGTTTTCTACCTACACTCTCGCCTGCTGGAGCGTTCAGCCAAGTTGTCAGACGAATTGGGCGCTGGTTCACTGACTGCCCTGCCGATCATCGAGACGCAGGCTGGCGACATCTCAGCGTACATTCCAACCAATGTGATTTCCATCACCGACGGTCAGATTTTCCTAGAAACCGACTTGTTCTATCAAGGTATTCGCCCAGCGATTTCCGCCGGTCTATCGGTCTCCCGTGTCGGTGGTGCTGCTCAGACCAAGGCGGTTAAATCAGTTGGTGGTAACTTGAAGCTCGGCCTTTCGCAGTTCCGTGAATTGGCGTCATTTGCTCAGTTTGGCTCAGATTTGGATGATGCGACCAAGGCACAAATCGACCGCGGTCAGCGCCTAACTGAGCTGCTAAAACAGTCGCAATATCAGCCGATGAGCGTCTGGGAACAATTTGTCAGCATCCATGCGGTGACTAGCGGTGCGTTTGATAATGTGCCAGTTGTCAAGATTAAGGAGGCGCAAGCTGGTCTGCTGACGCAACTTTGGAACAACGCCAAAGACACTATGCGCGAGCTAAACAAGGGCGACAAGCCGACTGACGAGCAACTCCAGGTCATTGACGAGGCAACCCAAGTGGCGGCGAAAGGCTTTGAGGAGTAATCCATGCCGAGTACTCGTGCGCTGAAAAATCGCATTCGCTCGGTGGACTCGACCAAGCAGATCACCAAGGCGATGCAATTGGTGGCGGCCAGCAAAATGCGCCGTTCACAAGAGGCGGACAAGGCCTCAGCTCCTTACACTATGGCGGCTGAGGAACTCCTGGCCTACCTAGCCAGTCAAGGTGTAACTGATAATCACCCGCTGTTCAAGCGCCGCAAAATCACTAAGCGTTTGATCATCGTCATCGCCAGCGACAAAGGCCTGGCTGGTGCGTATAACACCAACGTCTTAAAGAAATATTTGGAGTTACTGAAGCGTGATGACGAGCGCGGCATTGAGAATCTGACTTTGACGGTTGGCCGCCGGGCTTCGCAGTTCGCCTCGCGCCTGAAAGACACTGAAGTGGTCGGTAGTTATGATAATTTGCCAGACCAACCGACGGGGCTGACCTTTCACACGATTTTAAACACCGCCATCAGTATGTTTGAGAATGGTGAAGTTGACGCGGTGACGCTGGTATATACGCGTTTTGTGAATAGTATGGTGCAGACAGCAGAACTGTCACGGTTGTTACCAGCGGGAACCAAAGCATTAATTGACCCAAGTGAAGTTTCAAATACGGTTTCTGACGCCAAGTACGAGCCAAGTATCCCAGAGGTACTGGATGCCGTCGCCTACCGTTTGACGGGCGCGCGGCTGTTTCAGGCATTGCTGGACGCCCGTGCTAGTGAGCACTCCATGCGGATGATGGCCATGAAGAATGCAACGGATAATGCGTCTGACCTAGTGGACGATTTGACTTTGGCGATGAACAAGGCTCGTCAGGGTGCGATTACCCAGGAATTGGCAGAGATTTCCGGTGGTGTGGAGGCGATGGAACAATGATAATCCTAGTTTCAGCATCGATGCGTCATACAGATAAATTTGCTGCGCTGCAGGATTCGTTGGAAGCGGCAGGTCATCAAGCTACATTGCCGCAGACTGAGGAAGGCCTGACGAAGCGGCAGTATATTGATGAACACATGAGCCGACTACAAGACAGTGATGCTTTGCTGTTGGCGAATTTTGATGACGAACGTGGCGATGGCTATATTGGTGCGTCGTGTTTCTTTGAGGCTGGCTGGGCGTTTGCGCTTGGTAAGCCGGTGTACACGTTGCAGCCGATTGACGCAACATCGCCTTTTGCTGAAGATTTGATGGCAATTGACTGTCAGGTGATAAACGGAGATATGAGCAAGATTAAAGGAGGAATTGATGAGTAAAACACTAGGAAAAATTATTCAAATCGTTGGCGTGGTGGTCGATGTGGAGTTTCCACGTGACGTTAAATTGCCGGCGATTTATGACGCGTTGCATGTCAAGAACGGCAAAGAGACGTTGGTTTTGGAAGTAGCGCAGCACCTCGACGAGCACACGGTGCGAACGATCGCCCTGTCGTCGACTGACGGCTTGGCTCGCGGTGCAGACGTGGTGGCGACTGGTGCACCGATTTCCGTGCCAGTGGGCGCCGAGACTCAGGGACGCATGTTTAACGTGGTTGGTGAAGCGATTGACGAAAAGCCGCAGCCAAAGGGTAAAACCGCACCAATTCACCGCCCTGCTCCGGATTTGAGCGAGCAGTCGAACAAGACGGAGATTTTGGAAACTGGAATTAAGGTTGTCGACCTCATTGCGCCGCTAGCCAAAGGTGGTAAAGCCGGTCTGTTCGCCGGTGCTGGTGTCGGTAAAACCGTCCTGATCACCGAGCTGATTAACAACATCGCTAAGTTCCACTCTGGTAACTCGGTGTTTGCCGGCGTTGGCGAGCGTACCCGTGAAGGAAATGACTTGTACTACGAGATGGAAGAAGCCGGCGTGCTGGACAAGACCTCGCTGGTGTTTGGTCAGATGAATGAGCCACCTGGAGCACGTCTGCGCGTGGCATTGTCGGGTCTGGCGATGGCCGAAGCCTTTCGTGACGAAGGTAAAGACGTGCTGTTATTTATCGACAATATTTACCGCTACACGCAGGCTGGTGCTGAGGTGTCGGCATTGCTTGGTCGTTTGCCAAGCGCTGTGGGTTACCAGCCAAACTTGCAGCAAGAAATGGGTGCTTTGCAGGAGCGCATTACCTCAACCAAAAAGGGTTCGATTACCTCTGTTCAGGCGGTGTATGTGCCGGCCGACGACTTGACCGATCCAGCGCCAGCGACGACCTTCGCTCACCTGGACGCGACCATCGTGATGAACCGTGCCTTGACGGAGATTGGTATTTACCCAGCTGTCGATGTGCTGGATTCCAGCTCCAATTCGCTCGACCCAGAAATCGTTGGTGAGGAACATTACCGCGTGGCGCGCGAGGTGCAGCGAGTGCTGCAGCAGTACAAAGAACTGCAGGATATCATCGCCATCCTCGGTATGGAAGAATTGTCGGACGACCAGAAGCAAATCGTTGCTCGGGCTCGCCGCATCCAGCGTTTCTTGGCGCAGCCATTCCACGTGGCTGAGAAATTTACTGGCAACCCTGGCGTGTACGTCAAGCTGGAAGATACCATTCGCGACGCTGCCGACATTCTGGCTGGTAAATACGACGACAAGCCAGAAAGCTGGTTCTACATGGTACAAGGAACCTTGGCTGACCAGGTAGCTCGCGACGCTGAAAGCGCAAAGCAACCAGAGGCGAAGAAGGATTAGCCCGATGAATTTGAAGCTAGTAACGCTCGGTGGTGTCAAGCTGGATGAGATGGTCTACTCGGTGACTATTCCGACGATTGACGGCGAGATTTCGGTGCTGCCGAGTCACGAACCGCTGGTGACGGTGGCGAGGGACGGCGTCATCACTGTCCGTCGCACCAAGGAGACGCAGGAAGAAGAATTTTTTGCTATCTCCGGCGGTGTGGTAGAAATTGATCAAACAGGCGTGCGGATCTTGGTTGATGAAGCTGATCATGGTGACGACATCATTGAAGCGGAAACTCAGGCGGCGCTAGAGCGAGCTATTGCAGCCCGAGACAACGCCGACGACCAAATAGAGCGCGAGAAAGCTAAGCAGCTTATCGACCGACACTTAGTGCGGCTAAAGGTGGCTGATCTGCAGCGGCATAAGCGGCGACGCTAATTACATCGCCACCAAGGGCCCTGACATCAGGCTCCTTGGGTTATGTCTTGTTTGAGATCTTCGATCGACGTTTGCATAATACTAGCGGTATCGCGGGGAAATAGATTAGAGATATCCTCTTCGTATGGCTTAATAAAATGCTCAATAATAAGTTCGGGAATTAACATTTGCTGACCGTCATTATTAGATTGACCGCTCATTGAATAAACACAGCACTCAATATCTCGTCCGAATTGACCGATTGATGTTGGGTCGTCTTTGTCTGTCGATAGAAATTTTTCAGTGTCAATACACCACGGTTCGGTATTGATAGTAAACGCAAAGTTCTTTATCTGTGCGTCGTTCATTGTATATGGCTCTGGGAGGCTGTGAAAATAGTGCATAGTAGCGAGTGCGGTACGGGCGATAAGTCGCGCTTTTTCCTCAGGTAGTGTCGTTTCGCGGTATGCATCAACTAGACTGTCGCAACTACGCACGCCCTGTATGAAATCACTAATAACCGCCACCTCACCATTTTCGAGATGAGCAATACCTCTTGGTTCAAAGGTGCGGATTGCTTGAGGATGTTGTAGGCTATTAATGGCTTGCATTGTGGTAATGTCTTTCACGGCTGTACGAGAGGTAAGATATGGCTTGATTGCCCAAGGCTGAGTTACGAGGGGTATGTCTGAGCAATACAATGTTGCGTCATAAAACCCAACCTTATTGATGCTGTTACGACGACCTTCTGCGTAATCATCACGAGGCGTTAGTTCTATGTCGAGCTGCTCTAATGGTATACCGAGTCGGTCGGTGCCTAATAGAGCGATACTCCCTCGAGGTAGTCGAGTTACTTGTTTTGATAGATTATGCACATCACCGATGGTGATTGGTGTTGTGAGCGAATATCCTTCGAACTGGCGCATCTTTTGTATTATATCATATAATCTATATTTTATCAAGCAATTTGCGTATAACGCTAAGACTCTAATTAATACTAATCTAAATAGTGACGTCTTCCGTCGTCTCTTCTCTGTCTTCAGCGATGCCAAAAGTAACAGCCACGAATAGAGACAGAACTACTACAAACCCTGAGATAATGGCGATAGCTTTTGATGTTTCAAATGAAATAGCGTTATTTGTATACACGGATAATGTTGAAAAGGTCTCTATGTCGCTAAAATCAGGCATTGCAAGGCCGCAGATAAATAATGAGATTGACATGACGATAAAGGAAACACGTACTATTGTGGTGAGATGGTCTTTTGATGCATGGCGTTTTTTCACTTGTCGGGAGATGATTGCAAGACAGATACAGCTAACGATAAGTGCCCATGGGCCAAGTAGTGCTAGCACCCAACCGCCGACGCCAGTAATGAATCCACGTGCGAGCGAGAACCAGATAGCACTTGCCCATAATGCTATGACGATCCATCTGTCTATAGTCTGTTGTTTTTGTAGTTTTTGTTTTTTTGTTGTCATGTCAATAAGTATAATGTGGACGATCGTTGTGTGCAAGTATTGATCGCACCTCGTCGGTCGTCTTAGTGTGTATCAGCTGGTCGCGCAGTTCCTTGGCGCCGTCGAAGTCGCGGATGTAGATTTTGAAGAAGCGTTTGAGGGTTTCGTAGGGGCGGTCGAGGGTTGATTGGTAGTGGTCAAAGAGGTCAAGGTGGTAATGTAATAGACATATAAGTTCCGATTTAACATTACCGCTCCCATCGTCGCCGTTTGTGACGGCACGTAGGTCGCTGGACGCGGGTCCTGCTAGTCGGTCCGCCCCTTCTTCTGAAAAATCAGAGATTTGTTCAGAAGTGGGTGCTGCCCCACCGACTATCACCCGCTTGTCCTCGATCTCTGAAGACACTCCGCCTTTCCGAAAGCAAAACGGATTACTGAAGATTCCCCGCCCAATCATGACGCCGTTGAGGCCTGGGTGGGCTCTAAATAGCTCCTCGCCGTGGATGCGGTCGCGGATGTCGCCGTTGATGGTTAGCAGCGTCTGCGGGGCGATGTCATCACGTAGTTTGATGATGTCGTCGATGAGTTCGTAATGGGCTGGGACTTTACTCATCTCCTTTTTGGTACGCAGGTGGATGGTCAGATTGACAATATCTTGCTGCAAGATAGTCGTCAGCCACTCGCGCCATTCGTCAACATACGTATAGCCCAGCCGTGTTTTCACACTAACTGGCAGCCCGGCAGTTTTGGCAGCGGCGATGGCGGCAACTGCTACGTCGGGTCGGCGGATCAGTGCTGCTCCCCCGCTTTTGATGGCGGATTTGGCGGGACAGCCCATGTTGATGTCGATGCCGTCAAAGCCGAGCTTGGCGCAGTGAGCGGCAAATTGCTCCATGTCGCCTGGCTCACCGCCCCAGATTTGGGCGACCAGCGGATGTTCGTCGTTGGTCTTGATCAGCCGGCCGGCGATAGCCTTGTCGCCAGCATGCACCCAGCCGGTGGCATTGGCAAACTCCGTGAAAAACACGTCGGGCGCGCCCGCCTGTTTCACGACATGACGAAACACCACGTCAGTGACGGCTTCCATGGGTGCCAAGATGAAAAACGGCTGCGGTAGATTGTCCCAAAATGATGTCATCTCTGTTATTTTACCATACAAAGGAGAAAACCCCTCACTCTCGCCATTGAGAATGAGGGGCGTTGGTGGGCTCAAGCGGTTCTGCTCGGAGTTGATCTCGACGGTGAGAAAAACTGCCACGAGTGAATCTCGCGAACCCGGTGAGGGAGAGATGACACGCCATTGTGTCATCTCAGTGGATGTGACGGGAGTCGAACCCGTGAGACGGTGGACTTCGAATGCCCTGTCTCCCTACCTGGCACACCCTGGCAACTCTGTATTGAAAACATTGGGACCTCGGTATATATAGCGGTATTCATACCTTGTTTTGTATAACATAGTACGCCTTTGTACTGCGTCAGACAAAACTGAGGAACCAATGAAACTCGGGCGGAGTTGCGAAACACCCAAGTTTTTTCGCTTACATACGGCTTCACACGGGTGATGAGTCCGTGTGACTGCGCATGCAACCGCGAAGCGGACACAGCGGGACTCGAACCCGCACCCTCCCATTGCGTCGACACCGTTGTCGACGCGGGCGCTCTGCCATTTAGAGCTATATGTCCTGTGATTCTTTTCTGGGCTACCAGCTGGGTGAATCACCCCAGGGGCGGACAGACGCCCTTTGCTGACCGTGGAGGTCAGTGGTTTCGGGGTCGCACAAACCCCGACTGTCTTTACGGGCTTGTTACACCATGAAGTGTCCGCAATAGGGGCACTTAAATTGCTTACCAGCGTCACTGGGGCGCCGGTAGGCAACGTGCCGATCCTTGCCATCACACGTCATGGTGGTGGTATACTCTCCATAACAACTGATAGATGCTACGGGGTAAGAAAAAAATACCAAGGGTCTCACCCCCTTCCCGCCGCGAGTTGCGGCATAGAAAAGAACTAACCCCCTTTCAGCCCATGCTTTTGTGCGAAGCATGGTCAGGGTTTGGTGTCATTTGCGACACCGCACCGAGAGTTAGCTCCACGAGTAAAAGCTAATGAATATCATAACACGAACTGTAAAAAATAGCAACAATGTATGGAAAATAATTATATTTCTTCTGTCAATAAGTCCTTTTCGAACTGTACCATACCTTTATAGTCTGCGGAATACTTAGAGACATCTGGCAGGTCCAGGGTGGTGATTTTTCGCCAGACGACGCCAATTAGTCGCGCAAAGTCAGTTAATTCCTCCTCGGAGAACGTGTCTTCCAGGCTGAGGATATCGCCGGTTTTGGCGTCTGGCTCGACGAACTGCAGGCAGGCGCCGGTGAAAGTGAAATTGCCATAATCACGTGATGATTTGACCAGAAGTTGATAGAACATTAACTGCTGGCGGTATTTGTGGAGCTTAATTTTTTCATAGTCAGATATTCCCTTCCAGGAGTGCGATGGCTTGCCGGTCTTGTAGTCGGTGACGTAGATGGTCTTCGTGGTTTTGTCTATATCGACCAGGTCCAGCTTTCCTGTCAGTTGCGCTTGGCCGACGAAGGAATTTTGATTGGCAAAATTAAGTTCAGCCAGCTGCTGCTGGGTGAAGCTGCTCTGTTTGGCGTCCAGAAAAGCGGTCAAGACTGACTGGCCTTTTTCGGTGAACAGTTTGGTGTCATCTGGTGACAGATGTTGCGCTGCTAAGGTTTGAGCGTATGAGCGCATAATTTCTGGGCGTGGCGGCAAGTTTCCGTCCGCGACGAACCTATCGTGCAGTTGTTGTAGGCAGGTGTGAACAGCGGTTCCGTAGGCGGCGGATGGGCTTTTGGCTTGCGGAAAATGAAGCAAATTATTCAACAAAAATCCTTGAGGTCCGCCATGTGAGACGTCGAGGAAATTGTTCAGATGGGTGGCGGACAGTTTGTAGTGCTGTAAGATTGGCGCCAAGATCTCCTGTAGGGTTGTGCCGTGTGGTTCAGTCAGTCTGGCGTGCCAGTCGGTGAGCAGCGTCTCGGTCGCGTCAGCAGTCTCAGAGGCATCAATGGTCGATGTATCTAGCTGTAGAGAGCTTAGGAAGCTGGCGATCAAATTGTCTTTGCCACTAGTGTCTGTGAGGCTGTGGCTGATGTGTAGAGTTTGCTTGGCGCGAGTCATGGCGACGAAGAATAGACGCAGGCGCTCATCGTAGTTGTTGCCTGCTGACTGGAGCTGTAGGTTGGCTGGATAGCGGATGAGCCGGCTGCGTGCACGGACTTTCTCGCCCCACATGTTGTCAGTCGCGCCGATGATGAATACGTGCGGAAATTCCAAGCCCTTTGATTTGTGGGCGGTCATGAGATTGATTGAGCCTGATTTATGCTCGGCGGCTGGTCTGATGCTGGTGAGGCGAGTCTTGGTTAAATGGTGGAGATCGATGAA
Source organism: uncultured Candidatus Saccharibacteria bacterium (assembly GCA_963520855.1). Taxonomy (GTDB): domain Bacteria; phylum Patescibacteriota; class Saccharimonadia; order Saccharimonadales; family Saccharimonadaceae; genus Nanosynbacter. The sequence continues at coordinate 138,379 of CAUQSI010000001.1, forward strand.
CTGGAGAAGCTGCGTCAAGGTTGGCGTTGCCTCAGTGTAGTGGTCGCGTAATTTCTGGCGCAAGGTGCGCAGTGCTTCTAGGGTGGTGAGGTAGGCTTCTGGGTCTGACTGTAATTTTCCTGATGAAAAGTAGTAGATATAGAGGGCGCGGTTGGTGGCGGTTTCAGTGAGGCCTAGTAGCTCGTCGATGTGCTCTTCGAGCGTGAGGTTGGGAACATTTTTGGCTTGTTCTAGTAGCCACTGAGCTAATGGTTCGAATGTTGTTTGGGCAAGCATGGCTTCGAGCCAGAACTGTCGGTTGCGCCAGGCAGCTAGGCTTAATTTCCAGATGTCAGTGGCGGCGAAGTCAAACGCTGGGTGCGCCAGTAATTCTGGCAGTAAGCTGTTAGCAGTGGTCAGGTCATTGTCGTGAAGTGAAATGACGATGCGGGCTACGAGCTCCAGCGCTTTGATGCTGTCTAGTTCCAGGATGTCATCATGATGCTCGTAGTTGACACTGATGTTGTTTTGATAGAGGTGAGGTAATAATTCAATCAGTTCGTGATGTCGGCGAGATATGACAGCGATGTCTTCGGGCGGCGTGCCTGAGGTGATGAGTTTTGCGATTTGCTTAGCAACACCTGCCCTTTCATCCAGCGGCGTCATGAAACGACTAAGGTTCACGGTGGCGCCTGATGATGAAGCGTGGGCGGTGAGTTGTTTGGATAGGTCGGGAATGGTGTTTTCCAAGCGGTCGCTACCTTGGGTGATGACGCTGCGGGCGGTGGTGAGGATTTGCTCTGCTGAGCGGTAGTTGTCGGTCAGGACGATGACGGCTGGGTCATGATAGTGCTGACGGAAGCGCTGGATATTGCCGACATTGGCGCCTTGGAAGCTGAAGATGGCCTGGTCGTCGTCGCCTACTGCCATGATGTTTGGCTCAGGCTCGTCGCCAGTCAGATTGAACAGTAACTGCAGCTGCGCCAAGTTGGTGTCCTGGAATTCGTCAACCATGATGAACTGGTATTGCTCTTGGAGGTTGGCGCGCAGATCTGGCTGGTGTTTGCAGGCGTCTAGCACATTTAAAATCATGTCGTCATAGTCAAACAGCCCACGCTGTGCCAGTGCACTGCGGTATTGGTCGTATACGTGAGCGACGGCACGCAGTTTAGTGATTGATTCACTGTCTTTTAAGACAAACTCCCCTGCTGCATTCTTCTTGCACCACGCATTTTTCCAGGCGGTGATGGGTTTGGTACTGTCGTCGTCTTCCAGGGCGGCTTGGGCGGCGTTGGCCATGCTGAGCGCCAGAACGTTGGCGTACGGTGTGATGGCTGCTGGCAGAGGCTGCGGGGTGATGGTTGCTGCCATCTCTGCGGCGTTAGCAAATGCTGGGATGGTCGATTTTTTGATGGTGGTTTGGAAGAGCTGCGCGATGGCTTCAGAAATTTCTGTGACTGTTTGCTCCACATCGTCCAGAATGCGTTGTATTTCTTCAGAGGTTAGACCGTTGCTTTTGAACTCGGAAATGGTTTTGAGCGTTTCTTTGAGGTAGATAAATTCATCATTATTTTTGGCGTTGAGCGGATTGTCCCAGTCCATACTTTCGAAAATTTCTTGTAGAATCTGTTGCTGCGTCAGCTCGTCAGTCGGCTGCCGATCTGCACCGCGGAAAAAATATTGTCGGTTGGTGTTGATAATTTCTGAGCCGAAGCTGTGGAAGGTGTGAATGGCTACTTTGTAGGCATCTTCACCGATGATTTGTTGCAAGCGCTGGCGCATATTGACCGCACCCGAATCAGTAAAGGTCAGGCATAAAATATTGCTTGGCAGGGTATCAGTTTGGCGCAATATGTGGGCAGCTCGCATGCTCAAGAGCTCGGTTTTGCCAGTGCCAGGACCTGCGATGACCAACAACGGTCCGTGAATTTTGTCGACAGCAGAACGTTGATTGGTGTTGAGGTTGGCGTAGCGTGTAGAAAAATCCATACTTACAGTATACGCGTGCGATTGAAAATGGTAAAATAAAGCCATGAAGCCTACAGTGACCGCGTCGGAGTTGGAAGCATTAATCAGTGAAGCCTTTGATGTTGATGTCTCAGTAAAGCGATTTATCTTGCCGTTGGCTGATGTTGGCCGTACGGCTCAGGCGACGGTATTTATGGCATCGAACAATCAATTGCTACTCTATTTGCGCGCGTCGTCTAACATGACGCTGGCGGATGTCAAGAAAATAGCAGTGCGTATGGGACTTAGGCTGGACGAGTTTTATCCGCCGAAATATCAACCGGATTATTTTGATATTCTTGGTCGCCAAAAATTTCAAGAAGTATTCCCTGGCATGACAGTACAGTCCGAGGAGGATTTGATTTTTTACCGAACCTTGGCGCCGTATAACCCTGCCCTGGCAGTGGTTTCAGAAATCAAAAATGGCGAAATCCATCAGTTTGATCCTGACGTTCACGGCGAATGGCGAGTGGGTGCGCGGTTTGCCTACAGGAAGGTCCGCGCCAAGTAATGAACGGCTACTGGGAAATTATTCGTCGTAATTTGTTTTCGCCGATTGTTATTGCGATTTTTCTGCTGGCGGGCGCGCTGATTTATGCTCGCGAGTACCGTGATGCGTGGTTTATCTCAGTGGTGATTGTCGTGAACTCGTTGATCGGTATCGTCCAGGAAATTCGTGCCAAACGGGCACTCAAGAAACTGGAGCTGATGAGTCAACCGCGAGCGCGGCTGTTGTCAGCTGATGGCTCTGTGACGGAAGTGGCGTATGATGCATTGCAGGTCGGCGACAAGATTCAACTGATCGCTGGTGATGAGGTGCCAGCAGATGTGGAGATGCTGGAGGTCAAAGGCTTGGAATTAAACGAAAGTATGTTGACTGGCGAATCGGCGGCCGTCGAAAAAAGCGTTGGCGATGCGGCTTGGGCGGCGACTACTGTCTTGGCTGGCTCTGGCGAAGCACGCGTGACGGCAGTTGGCGCGGACACAAAAGCCGGTGCCATCAGCCAAGTGCTGAAGCAGTACAAACCAGAGTTGACTCCTCTGCAGCGAGCGATCCAGCGCGCTATTAGCTTTTTGACATTTGGCGCCTTTGGGCTGGCAGCGTTGATTTTCATCGCTTACATGACATCTGGTCAGGACTCGGTGCAGATATTGAAAACCATCACCTCGGCGGCCGTGACCGTTGTGCCAGAGGGTTTGCTGCTGGCAAGTTCATTGCTCTTGGCATTTGGTTCGATCAAATTAGCGCAAGCTAGAGTCTTGCCACAAAAATTGTCAGCTATCGAAGCCATGGCGCTGCTCAACTTGTTGTGTGTCGACAAAACCGGCACGCTCACCAGTGACGAAGTGACGTTGGAAAAAATCGTTGCTTTGGGTAGTGGCGATCAATCAGACGAAATGCTTTCGAAAATTGTCGCCTTGATCGCGGAGCAAACCAGTGGTGGCAATATCACTGGTCAAGCTATCTTGGAAGCAGCCACGCCGCTCAAGGACGCCAAGATTATTGACGTTATGGCGTTCTCGTCTGCGCGCAAAATGGCGGGTCTGCGGTTTGAGTCTGAGGGCAAAATCCACACGGTTGTCATGGGTGCACCAGAGTTTGTTACAGAATTGGCGCCAGTTGATGCAATGGGCCAGCGTCAAATTAACGAATGGGCTGACGCGGGCCTGCGTGTATTGCTACTGGCTGAATTTGATGATTCTCGGAGTGCTCTGAAGGACTTGCCTGCTGGGTCTGGCCGTGCCATCGGTGCGGTGATTTTGCGCAATGCGCTGCGCGACGGTGTCCAGAAAACCGTTCAATTTTTGCAAGACCAAGGCGTCAGTATCCGGGTGATATCTGGCGACAACCCGCGGACGGTGCAGTTCATCGCTTCGGCGGCTGGCATCAATAATTCTGACAAAGCCATCACTGGTGCGGCGCTAGCTGCGTTGAGTGACAAAGATTTTATCAAGGCAGCTGACGAACACGTCATATTTGCCCGAGTGCATCCAGAGCAAAAGGAGCGGTTGATTGCGCACTACAAAAGCCAGGCCCTGTTCACTGGCATGGTCGGTGACGGTGTCAATGACGCGTTGGCGCTGAAAAAAGCTGATCTTGGCGTGGCTATGCACGCGGGTGCACCAGCGTCGCGTCGCGTGTCAGATATTATCCTGTTGAATAACTCATTCACCTCTTTGCCACTTGGTATGCGGCTGGGCAACAGAATCATGCAAGCAATTGAAGTCATCGCCACTCTGTTCTTCCACAAAATTATTTATGGCGTGGTGCTGTTGATGTGTACGTTGTCGCTGGGTATGCTTTATCCATATCAGCCGCGTCACATCACCTTTATGAATATTTTCCTGGTGACACTGCCGACTTTGATGTGGACACTTTTTCCGCCTGTGCCAAACCATCGCATCAATCCTCGCCTGTTTTGGCGTCATACGCTGATGAACGTGATGCCCATCGCGCTGATCACGGGTCTGACAGTGGCGTTCACCTATTGGATCGGCTCTGCCATCTTCCCTGATCGTCCGGAGGAAGTTGCCACCATGACGGTACTGACGGCGACATTCTATGGCGTCTATCTGGTATTTTTGGTCGGACCAATGCTGGGCGTCACCTTAACGCGCAACGCCAGAAAAGCGCGCCTGTTGTATATGCTGGCGGTGAGTATTGTAGCAGCTGGTAGCTTTGGTATCGGTCCACTCCGCCGATTCTTTGACTTTACCAAGCCAGACATCATCGTCCTATTGCCAGCGCTCGGTGTCATCGTCCTGGCAGCAATATTACAGTGGTGGCTCGCACTGCGCGCTGGTGTGAAGGTCAGATCTTCGCAGTCTTAATGCGGCATTTTATCCAAAACCACCAGATTCTCAATGTGTGGCGTGCGCGGGAAGAAATTGTAACCCTGATGGTGTACAATGCGATAGTTCTTACTGAGTAAAGCAACATCTCGAGCTTGGGTAACGGGGTTGCAACTCAGGTAGACGATTCGCGGCGGTAATTGTTCCAATAAGCGGTCGATGACGTCTGTATGCAAGCCAGCACGTGGCGGATCGACGATGATGAGATTGTCGGGGTGGATATAATCAAGGGCTTGTTCACTGGCTGCCAAGATGGCTTTGGCATTGTGTTCACGTCCCAAAGCGTGAATATTTCGCTGCATTTCCTGGACGGCGTGTTCGTTGACTTCCACCAGAGTAACCTTTTCCCCGCCGATGGTGAGGCCGATAGTGCCAACACCCGAATACATATCAACAGTTGATAGAGCGTTATTTGACTCTACTGACGCGGTACGAATCCACGCTGCCATGTCGGTGAGTGCTTGTTCATACACTGGCAAATTGACCTGGAAAAATCCTTCAGCGACATAGCGAAACGGAACGCCTAGTATCTCGTCGGTGAGAACGGTGTCACCAAACGCCGCTAGCCGTTCGGTGATGACGCTAGCGGGACTTTTGGGGTTGGAATAGATGATTTCGCCGCCTTGGGCTGACAGTGCGGCTGCTTCTTCGGCGGTGATGACATTTTCCAAGCGGTCTTTGAGGTACAATTGCCAAATGCACTTTCCTGACCGGCTGCATCTGATGAGTAGTGTTTTGAGGTTGCGTGCGGTGACTGGTTTGGTACGCAGTAAGTCGCGAATTTCTACGGCTAACGTGTTGATCTCGGGACGAGCGAGTGAGGTGCCGTCGACAATGATTTTGCCCTTTGAGCCGCGCCGGAGAAACGCCAAATCAAGGGTGTCGACTCCTGAGTCTGGGTCGGTGTCGCTGTACCAACTGTATTCAACTTTGTTACGATACGCCAGTTGCTGTTCGTCTGTATAGACTGTCGGCGCAGTTGGCAAGGTAACGTGATGTAGTTCAAACGCTTCGGCGATCAACTGGGCTTTGTACTGCTGCTCTGCTGAAAAATTCATGATTTGCCAGGGGCTGGTGCTGAGGTAGCTGCCTGGATCAACTGGAGTGATGCGCTCAGAACTGGCGTGATGAACTTCGGTTACGACGCCTTCGACGAGCTTTGATTTTTTCTTGGTCACCCTGATAGTCACTTGTTCGCCTGGCAATCCACCCCATACAAATGCTTTACGGCCATCTGCCAGCGTGCCGATGGTCTGGCCGCCGCCCACGATGTTTTCCAGGGTTAAGGTTGCAGTTTGCGCTTTCTTCATTGCCCTATTGTACCCCAAACCAGGCGCATTTGGAAAATGACCAAACGCTAGGGCAAGGTATGATTAGAAATCGCAATTTTCAGCCGCTGGCGCTGGCGTGTTCCACCACATTGCCAGAATGCCTTTTCCGACGCGACATTTAGTGCCGTTAGCTCGGTACATCAGTAGCCCATAGCGATTGTCGGGGCTTTTGTTGACGGTGTATTCGTAGTGTTTGCCGCGCCAGTCGGTCGGTAATTCTTTGAGATATTTTGGCACTAGTAATGGGTTGAGTTCGCCAGCGTCGCACGTCCGGTTGGTCGCCGAGCTGTATTTACTGCAGGACGCAGGCCACGGATATTCTCCATTTTGGCTGTAATATTCTTCGACGGCGTTTTGGATGGTTAATAATTCGGTCTTGCTTTCGTTATTGATGGCGTCTTCGCGGGCAGCACGCCACGCTAGGCCACCGAGAGTCATCAAGATGCCGAGGACCAAGACGACGACCAATACTTCGACGATTGTAAAACCATAGTGCTTATGCATAGTTTGATTATACGGCGGCGTTGGCGGATTGGCAAGCTTGGTATCTCTGCCCTGATGTGGTACAATGTTACACGTAGCTGCGCTCACACGCGTTGCTCGTATTGGGCCGTCGCCAAGTGGTAAGGCACCAGGTTTTGGTCCTGGCATTCGGGGGTTCGAGTCCCTCCGGCCCAGCCAAGCTGTATATTAACCGTCTAGCCAGAAGTGGTTGGGCGGTTTGTTTGTATGATTTGGTCTATTGTATAGATACCCCCTATCTTTGTGCCTATATCTTGCGTAGGTCTAGCGCCAAATGTATTGAGTGTGAGGAATATATTAATCTCTAAACCGCTCTTGCTTAATTATGCGGTTTCTTTCTCTCTCATAAGTCTCTGCAAGCTCACGTAGTGATGTTGCAAGATTTATAAAACCCAAAGACTCAATCTCATTTGCACGATTCCGCCATTTATCTCTCAAGGAGGCCTCAGCCTCGCCCGTTTCGTCTACTACGTGCATACCACGTGCATTATGAATACCCATGTTGTACCCAGATCTCATAGATACTGAATCATTTCGGTCTAAAATTCTTGCTACCGTTTTGTTGATCCATAAGCCGCTTTTATCTTCAGGAGAGTTTATTAGGTATCCACCTATAACAGATTGGGCGATACCCAAGTGCCCACTCATCTTACATATCTCTTCGACCTTGTATATCCAGGTAATAAAATCATCTTCTCGGAATGTGCCATATTGGTCTATGCCTGGCATAACCATAAAGTCATTAAACGATAATATTTTTAATAATCTGTATTGGATAGCATCGTCAATCTCTTGCTGCTTGACATCGGGAAGTTCTGATTTGTAGGCAGTCTTAATTAGATCGCAGAAAAAATCTGCATCATTTGCAATTCGATATATTAATGCTCGTGGTTGTCCTATGCCATGTTTTCCAAAAAGACTAATACAGCCCCACTCCGCCTCCCATAGGTTCGTTCTTGTATAGTCAATGTTGTCGTATAAATACTTGAATACTCGACCTATTTCGTACTGTAAGTTATTTGTGCCTGAAATGTTTTCAGTGGTATTTAATGATGCCATTAGTGCTTTTAGACATAGTTCTGGATCAATTTGCTGTTTGATGGAGCTATCACCCATAATGATCACTGAGGCAATATATTCAATTGCGGCCAGAGGGCGCTTGGCCTTCAGAAGGTTTCTAACTGCAGCTTCGGAATATTTATCATCAATCGTATGTCTAAAATTATCGACCCTATCCCAATATCCTTTAGTAAGGTCTTTATTTTGTTGTGCGTCCAATAGGTCCCAGGTGCTTTGGCTAAATGGCAAAGCTAGAAGAAGTAGAATCTTCTGTTCGTTATTCCAGCTGGCAAAATCTAACTTATTAACCCAGTTGATATCACCTTTATAATAGAAATATCTCGTATAAATGAAGTTACTAATAAATTCTTTTTCAGCTTTATTCTCGTTGAGGAATTTAGGTAATAGCATGTTTTCGATGGATGGATAATTTATAGAGCCCAGGCTAGATCCTATGGTGTACGGCATCTTGGCTTGGTTAATAAGCTCATTCAGCTGGCGAATGGCATTATCTGAGTTTAAAATCTTGAGAAGTGATTCTCGCTGTTTCTCTTCCAGTTCTTTCTTGCCTTTTTCCCAGTCGTTATAGCCTATAAGATCATGGTCATAATTACTAAATAGATATATAGACTTACACAAATCATCTTCAGGCTCTATATCACTGGCAATTTTTTTGAGTATCTTTACCCTTTCGTCTTCATCTTTACTGCGCCGATCTAGATTATTTATTTTTTTAAGTAATACCTCCCATACTACTTGCCTATCTTTATCAGTCATGTTTTGCAGGCGCTTATTTAGTTGGTTGGTAAAACTCGGCAAAGTATCATCGGTAAGATGGTTAACGCTATTGATTGCATCAACGATTTCTTGAAGAGACTCGGTTGTATCTATGTAGAGATTTGAGTAGTATGAACTCTCCTTCCATAGCTCTTGTTGCGTAACAGGCTGAAGAGTATTGGTAATATCTAGCCATTCTGGAAGTTTCCTCTCCATGGTTGTTTGAGTCATATTCGGCAGTAAACCCTTGAGTAGCTCTCGCCCGACAGCTTTATGCTCATTGACTATTTTTTCGACCACACCGTGTTGAACCTCTAAGGGGGCAAGCGTTTTCGGCTGCCACGGCAGGATCGTATGTAGGATGGTATCTAGGGAACGCTTTTTATTCTCTGTCTGATCAATTTCGAGGGTTGCAATCTTAGCTAACACTAGACTAGCTCGTGAAAAATATTTTTTATCCCAAGATAAATCAGCCAGCGCCCAGTATAAACCAGTCATGTAATCTGGCTGAAAGAATGAGTCACCTGAACTTTCCTTTATACCTGTCGCAATTGGATTATCATTTTTTATTTTAAGGGTGCTCTCTAGTCTTGACAAAAACTGAACTGGAGATGCTTGAGCGATTAAAGAGGCGTTGTCTGTGATGCTCATCCATAGTTTGGAGTTTTGATTATCAGAAAGCAACCTGTATACTGTATTATTTGCTGTGTTAGCTATTTTGTTGGCGGAGCACTTACGAAGTATGTCCTGGTTATTTGCAAGCATGGCCATACCATTTGCTACGCCAGTCCTAATTGTCGCTGAGTATGCTCGGCTCTTTTTGTAAATATTAGCCATATATCTTTCGTCTATTGGCAAATCTAGCGCTGGATTAATTTCACTCAGGATCCTTAAGTAAATATCCGCAAAAACATCAATATGGTTGTCATAAATGCATTTACTTAGCTGCTCAACCGTAGATTTAATGTCAAGAACCTTCCACGTAGTATCTCTTAGTTCTAGTACTTGATCATCGGTAGAATTTATTTCTTGGACTACGTCCAACAAGGAGTCTTCATCACATCTTAGCAATTCAGACACTATTTTTTTATCATTTGAATTTGCAGAGTCAAATTCACCAATTAAACATAGTAATGCTAGCTCTTTTTTGTGTGCTGTTTTAATTGTGATCTTGTTTTTTGACGGTTCTGCTTTTTTGACTAATTGATTTTCATCCTGTAAGCTCACTACATCATCTTGTCGGATTACTTTCTCTTCTTCGAATATCTCCAGTAGTTTTTTAGGCAGATCATCTTTTAATAGCTCTATCTGGTCTTTATTACGAGTAGCTACATAATGACAGAGCCGTTCCCATACAACTTTAGGGCTTACGTTATCTTTCCATTTTTTCTGTGCCAAGATGCTATGAATCAAGGCGACATTAATATCACCGTCTTCAAACAGATTCTCATGCATGTCAGATTTTATTATGAAGAAAGATTTCAAGAACTCAAATTCCACTTCTCTATCTAAGGCAATGTTATTGTTTGCTAGTGTTAGTTTTTCGCGCAGATACCTAAGACCATTAAGCTCATCTTTATTTCTGCCTAAAACATTATTATCGTAGTTTTCCCAGAACTGATCAGCCGACTGATAAGAGCTTTGAATATGAGTCAGTATATTCTTCAGCCCAATTCCACTCTTCTCAAGCTCGCCAGTGACGAGCATTATTCTATCAGAGTTCCTATTAAAGCTCTGGCTGTTAAAATCGTTCCAAGCATCTTTTATGGTTTTTGTAAATTCACCGTTTGAAAGACGAACTTTTCGCTTTACCTGAACCAGTAGCGTCTTTTCTCTTCTCGGGTTGTTCAGGTCTTTAAGGGTTACTTCGCAATCATCAGTCTTCCTTCCATATCGCTCTGCCTGGAATACTATCCTCGTTACTTCGCAGTTGTCCATCCTAGGCACTAGTCCACCTGTGATCATTTGGATCACAAAAAATGCCTGCACGGAATGCTCAAAAACATACCCATCGCCAGATGCGGATATGGGGTTTGTGCATCCCTTGGGTATTGCCGAGTCGCCACTGCTCATAATATAGAATTATAGCATTTATATTAATACATAGCTTGATAGCTCGCCGACGGTTACACGCCTTACAGCGGTCTATATTTATCACGTTCGTCTGATGTGCTAGGTTTATGTGTGTATAGCTAATATATCAGCGCGGTTATTTTCATTCATGACAACGCACCGACTAATATCTTTTGAAAGGTCCAGAGAATAACGATCAAAATAACCATTTAATGATATGATTACAGGGTCTATAATAAAGTCATTGTATGTCTTGAAGTTATTAACAGAAAGGAAAAAGATGGAAATCAACAAAGTCGCGCTAAAAGCATTTTATGATCTTCATAAAGAGGACTATTTTCGGCGACGGTATTCTGGCGATGCTAAGCTGTGGGATGAATTATATAAATGGGATATTCTGCCTCGCCTCAACAAGGAGTTGGCGCAGTACCAATCAGTTACTAAAGAGTCAGTTGCAGAGGTTGCGCGCATCCTGACACACCACACAAGTACTAGTAATTTTGCTAATTGGCGGGACATTGATGATTTGAAAGATTTTTTGCAGCGCCCGAATGCTCACGCTGTCATTAATGAGCTATGGCGTGCAACGCCTGAGTCTGTCGATCAGAATATTGATAGCGCTGGGGCGATGACACAATTCTTGATGTCAGACAAAAAATTTGCTCCATCCACTTGGGCTTACCTGCTCGCAGCGCGTGACTGTCATTCATTTGCGCTCTACCGTGATGTAGTCATGAAACAGGTCGCCGAAATATGTGGTATAGATAAGCCCGCTGCCGTATCTCAGGGTAAAAAATATGCCCTAGTGAATGATGCAGCACTATATTTAGGTGAGCTGATGCGACGCGATATCACTGAAGCGCCGTATATACAGGCGCTGGATGGTCAGGATTTCTTGTGGGTTGTGCTGATGTATAGCGAAGACTAGATGATATTATCTTAGCCCTTACTCTGCCTCGTAACATACTTATGCCATTCAGAGACGGCAATCGGGATGATGAATGATACCAGGCTGATGATGATCATGTCACTGAGGGCGACGTGTGCGATGTGGAGGATTCCACCAAGAGGCCCAAAGAAGACTAAAATTTGCAGGACGATAGATAAGCTTATGCCGGCATAGAAACTCTTGTTCATGACTTTTAGGTGCTTCAGGAGCGACTCGTCGTCGGAGCGAGCGTTGAACGCATTTGCCCACTGGCTGACTACCAGGGCGATGAAGGCCATGGTTTGGGCATATGCGTGTCCCTGCCGTTGTTCAAAGAAGATGTAAACCGCCAAGGCGATAGCTGACATGGTGCCGGCGACGATAACCATTCGCCAGACCATCATGTGGTTCAAAATTGGAGCATCTGGCTTTTCGGGCGGGCGGTTCATCACCCCCTTCTCTGTTGGCTCCAAGCCAAGTGGGATAACCATTGAGGTGTCAGTGACCAGGTTGACCCACAGAATTTGCACCGGTTCCAGCGGGGTTTTGATGCCAATCAGCAGCGCGCCAATCATGGTGATCAGCTCGCCGGTGTTGGTCGACAGCAGATAAAACAACATACGGCGGACATTGGCGATGATAGTTCGCCCTTCGCGCATGGCGTCGATGATAGTCTTGAAATTATCGTCCAGCAAAATGATAGCTCCAGCGTCACGCGCAATGTGCGACCCCGAACCCATAGCCACGCCAATGTGAGCATTGCTGAGCGCTGGCACATCATTGACGCCGTCTCCTGTCATGGCGGTGATGTGATGCTTTTTGAGAATGGTCAGCAAGCGGTATTTTTGCTCGGGGATGACGCGAGAGAAGACTTTGGTTCGCTCGACGATTGGGTCAAGCTGCTCATCTGTTAGTTTATTCATCTGTCGGCAATCGAACACCTCGTCACGGTCCTTGACCATGCCTAGTTGATGTCCGATTTGGTAGGCTGTTTCAAAATGATCGCCAGTGATCATGCGTACGGACACGCCGGCCTTCAGAGCAGCGCGAATTGCCCGAGGTGCTTCTGGGCGCAAGACGTCGCTGACTGCCACAAAGCCTTCAAAGGTTAATTTCTTGCCTTTCAATTCGTAAAATTCATGAACTGGATGTGCTAACGTGTAGGACGCCAGGCCGATGACTCGCTGTCCCTTGGCAGCGAATGCTTCCAGGGCTGCTAGAGCTTGTTTTTTGACAGCAGCGGTTACTTTGCAGGCCGCCAAAATCTGTTCAGGCGCGCCCTTGAGGTATAGCTGAAAATCCTTGCCATGATGCCACACCGCAGCAGACATGCTGAAATCTTGATTGAACGGTAGTTCACGAAATGGCGAGTTTTTGACTTGGACGCCATGTGTGCGCACAAATTCTTCCAGCGCAATGTCAAGTGGGTCGTGGCTTTTGGCGTCGCCACGGTTGATGGTGCGGGCGATGATATTGATGATGGCCGTGTCGTTAGGCGACCAGGTTTCTTGGACGGTCAATTTGTTTTTGGTCAGCGTGCCAGTTTTGTCTGTGGCGATGGTAGTGATGACGCCGATGGTCTCGATGGCTCGCATCTGATGTACCAAAGCTTTTTTGGCAGCCATGCGTCGCATACCCAGCACCAACACAACAGATATGGCAATTGGTAGACTCTCGGGAACGGCGCTGACAGCCAGGGCCATGACAAAGCGCAGGCTCTCCAGAACGTCCATGCCGCGCAGCAGGCTGAGCCCAAAAGCTACGACACTGACGGCAGCAACAACAGCGATGATTCTGGTGATCAAGATATCGATTTTTTGCTGAACGGGACTTTGGGTATTTTGTCGTTTTGACAGCGTGGCAAGGTTGCCGAACTCGGTATTGTTGCCAGTGGTCACCACGACGCCAGTGCCAGTACCGCTGATGATGAATGAGCCTTGAAACAACATGTTGGTTTGCTCGTACAATTCTTTATGACCTTCAAGCACGTCAGGTTTTTTGCTGATGGGCAATGATTCACCGGTCAATTGTGATTCGTCGACCCGCAAGTTGGCTGTTCGGAGGAGTCTGATGTCTGCCGGGATTTTTTCGCCTTCAGCCAGGGTGATGATGTCACCAGGTACCAGCTGTGAAGCGTCAACGCGAGCTGTGTGATTGCCACGTAGTACGTCAACCTTTTGTACGCTGCGCTTGGATAGGCTGCGGAGAACCCGGTCAGTCGAAAATCGCTGGACGTAGAAAATGACTGCTGAGATAGCGATGATTACCAAAATGATGACCGCGTCAATGTGATCGCCGTGCCACAAACTGATGGCTGCAGCCACCCCCAGTACTAGCATGAAAATATCCAAAAACGGTTCTACAATCTTTTTCCAGAGCGGCTCGGATTCAATCTTGATAACGTTGATGCCGTACTGTTTTTGGCGGCGTTTAACTTCTCTGGCTGTTAGCCCATATTCATTTGTGCGTAATTTTTTCAGGGTTTCGTGAGCGGGCGTGGCGTAAAATGTCATGCTTCGTATTATAAAGCAAAAAGCATAAGCGGTCTATTCGCACTCTTTGGCTACTGCACGTATTTTTTGGCGCGAGCTTTGTCGACTTGGACTGTTTCAAAGACGGTTTTGGCCATTTGGTCAAAGGCATTCTTGCCTTCAGCGTTGTAGCGGCCAGTCCCTTGTAGTATCACGCCGTCCTTTTCAAAGTAGTAAAAGAAGGTGACGTAGCTTGTCGGGTCACTTTGTGGCGCTGTGTGTCGTACTTCTTTGGAATTATACTTGGTGATTTGGTCGTATTTGTGGGTGCCAGCCTTTACATAATAGTCATCTGCAGTCGCCTGCTCTAATGTTTTAGAGGTGGAAACAGGACGAACTGTGAGGCTGATTTGGACGTTGTTTCTGGTGCCAACAAAGGTGATTTTGTCATCAGCACTGGACCGTTGCGTGATGCTAAAGCCGTCGATTTCGTTAGCGAACTTGTTTACTTTCACGATTTCTCGGTCGTCTGAGGTGTATTCTTGGTCGGGCGCTTGGTAATTACTGTCGTACCTGACAGACTTGACCAGTGACTGGATACTGGATGACTCGAACAAGGTTTTACTACCTGAAGCATTGCTGATATTTTCAATGTCCAGGTGGAGTTCGTACCATTCTTGGTCACGCTGAACTAGTGGTATTTTGACGATGTAGTGATATGAATTGTCATCATAGGCATAGCCTCCCAGTGCGCCAGTGGCTTTGTCGGCTTTGAGCTCGGTGAAGTTGCCTCGTTTTTTGGCAGCCTCGAGGTCGTTGGCACGGCTGGCTTTCCCGACCTGCGCGATTTTGGCGGTAATGGTGTACGTTTCGCCCTTGTCTTTGATGGTCATGGTTGGAAAGCGCGGACGCTCTTCGTTTTTGATCTCGTACGAATACTGGTCTTTCGGCAACAACATAGTAGCAGCGATGTTATAGCCATCAGAGGCGAAGTGGACCGTGTTGGCGGCCAGACGCTGATTGATCTGCTCTTTTTGATGGTGATTATAAAATATGATTCCTAGGATACTGACTGCAATGACAAATAAGCCAATGAAAACGCCAATAAAGATTTGTTGTTTTTGCCTTCTACGCATAAGCGGTATTATATTTTGTTTATGCTAAATTGTCAATCGCACCAAAAGAGCTTCCGCCATGATGACGGAAGCTGAAGGGGGCGTGGTGGTTCGTAGTTATCGGATGGCGACCAGCTGGGCGTGCTGCAGTTTGACGCCAGCGCACCAGGAAACCGTGTCTTTGGGGCGCTTGTCTAGTAGGCTGCGACCCAACGGGCTGTCTACGGATATGCGGCCGTCTGTCGGATTGGCTTCCAGACTGTCGACTAATATGTAGTGAAGCATGCGGCCTTGCTGATCGACCAAGTCAACGATTGAGCCCAGAGCGACACGCAAGCGGTCACGTTTGCGTGGCAGTGGCTTGGCGTTCTTTAGCATGTGGCGTAAATTGGCCAATTTACCACTGACGAGTTCCAGGTTCATGATGACCTCATTGCGCTGCAATTTATCGTCGCGGGATTTAGCGCGACCGATTTCACGCAAGGTGAACTGGAGCGTTTTTTCTTGTGCTTCTAACTGAGAAATTTCTTTGTGTAATTCTTTAAAGCCTTTTTGACTGAGATGCGTCGTTCGTACATTACTCATAGTACCCCTTTCCCGGTTGCTTACCCAACCGACACTATCTAGTACATCACGCCTACCTGAAAAATACCTGAAATTTAGCGTTTTGGCAGCGAAAGTGTAAATGTCGTGATTTTTCCAGGGGTGGATCGTGCAGAAATATGCCCGCCCAAGGCACGAGTTAGTTGATGCGCCAGGCTGAGCCCCAGGCCGTAACTATTGGCATGTTGCTGGCCGCTATAAAATCGTTCAAATATGTGTGGCAGATCTTTGGCGTTGATGCCTGGGCCGCGGTTAGTGACGGTGATGACAATGGTCGTTTTGAGCGGTTTGATGGTGAGGTCAATGGGCGAAGTATCGGGGCTGTGCTTGACCGCATTGTCCAACAGCACTGCGATCACTTCTCGCACCGCTGGCCGGTTCATGGTCACCGTCAAATCATCAGGAGCGTGCAGCGTCACCCGCTCCTTGCCAGGTCTGGAATTGATCAGATTATTAGTTAATTCTACCAGGTCAAATTTTTCGATATTGGACGAGAGCTGTCGTTCACTGTGTGACAATTCCAATAGCATGGTGGCAAGTTCGTTCAAGCGATTGATCTCCTCAAGATTACTTGCTAGTGTTTGCCGCAGCTCTGATTTGGGCGTTTTGGGATTGTGCAGCGCCAGCTCGGCCTCGGCTTTCATGATGGCCAGTGGCGTGCGCAGCTGATGGCTGGCGTTAGCGACAAAGCGTGATTGGGCTTGATGGGCAGCTTCGATTGGCTCTAAGGTGCGCTGCGCCAACAGATAAGCGATGACGCCACCGCCGAGCAAGACCACCAGGTTGAGATATGCCAAACTGATGATGAGATTGGTGTCGGTGGCTTCCATCTGCTCACTGAGTGGCTTGTCCAGTGAGTTGCCGCTGATTAGTCCACGCTTGACGGCGAAACCTTGCAGTCGAGCGTCAATTTCCGAACGCGCAATATTAAAGATGATGCCGCTAAACAGTAGACTGACCATCATCAATATCAACAGATACCAGCTGGCTAGTTTGATGGTGGCGGAGGTGAATAGTTTCACGCGCCTGCCTCCACTTTATAGCCAAAGCCACGCACGGTGTGAATCAGTGGCCGGCGAAATGGTTTGTCGATTTTCTTGCGCAGCTGCTTGATGTAGGCCTCAACGTTGTTGGGTAAAATATCAGCATCAAAATCCCACACATGAGCGATCAGCGTTTCTTTACTCAAGGTTTGACCAGGATGGCGCATCAAATACTCTAATAATGCAAATTCTTTGGCGGTTAGCTCAATGGTTTTACCACTGCGTTTGACAGTGCGCTGGGTCTGGTTGAGTGTCAGATCGGCAACGGTCAATTCGTCATCATGTGTCAAAGGTGGCCGCCTTAGTAGCGCCCTAACGCGGGCGGTTAGCTCATCGATAGCAAATGGTTTGACCAGATAGTCATCGGCGCCGACGTCCAGACCAAAAGCTTTGTCTTCGGTTGTGCCGAGCGCCGTCAGTAGCAAAATAGGCATTGATTTGTTGGCTTGACGCAGCGCGGTGATGATATCAGTGCCGCTTTTGCCTGGTAGCATGCGGTCCAGCACGAGTAAATCATATGGCTCAGTTTCTGCCATAGCCAATCCCTCTTCTCCGTCATGAACCATGTCGACGGCGTGACCTTCTGACCGCAGCGCCGCCGCGATGACCCGAGCGATTTTTCTTTCATCTTCGACGACCAATAGTCTCATGTGTCCATTATACCCTGGTTTTCTGAAAAATCCCTGAATGCTATAATTGATGGTGACAATAACCAAGGAGGTGTATGGGTAAAGAGGTAAATCCCATTATTCAGATCAAAAACTTTAGTATGAAGTTTGGCACCAAAACTGTCATCAAAGATTTGAGCTTTGAAGTGATGCGCGGCGAAGTGTTCGGATTTTTGGGTAGCAATGGTTCAGGAAAAACCACGACGCTCAGGGCGCTGTTGGGGCTATACGAGCCAACGGCTGGTGAGCTGCTAGTTGATGGCAAGCCGTATGCAGTTGAAGATGGCGTCAAGCTAGGCTATCTCCCGGAAGAGCGTGGTTTGTACAAAAAAGAAAAAGTCATTGACACCATGATTTACTTTGGTCGCTTGAAAGGTCTGAGCCAGGAAGAGGCTCGCGATTTTTCAATCAAGTATTTGGAGCGAGTTGGCTTGAGCGATAAGGCAAAAACGCGGCTGGACAAATTATCAGGTGGTCAGCAGCAAAAAATTCAGCTGGGCGTTACTATCATGGGCGACCCAGAACTGCTCATTTTGGACGAGCCAACCAAGGGTTTTGACCCAGTCAACCGCCGATTGTTGATGAATATCATTGAAGAGCGACAAAAAGCCGGCGCCACCGTGGTGTTCGTGACCCATCAAATGGAAGAAGTCGAGCGCTTGTGCGACAAAGTAGTTCTCCTGAAAGATGGCAATGCAGTAGAATACGGCACCGTGGCGGATATCAGAAAGAAATATGGTGGTAAGAGCCTGGATGATATTTTTGTGAAGATTTACGGCGGCGAGGAAAAGGAGGCGGTCAATGCGTAACATGTACAATTTGGGAACGGTGGTTAAATTTGAGATCATGCGCATGCTGAAGAAATTCAGCTTTTGGGCAATGGCGCTCGGCTTCCCGCTGATGTTTGCTGCTATTTTCGGCATCGTCTTTTGGTCAAATCAAGCCACTATGGAAGCTACCAAAAAGCTTCAAGAACAAGATTTCAAAGTAGCCATCGTCGACGACTCAGGCGTCGTTAACTCACAATTGGCTGAGCAGATGAAGCTGGAAAAATTAAGTAGCAAAGACCAGGGTATTCAGCGCGTCAAAGACGGTAGTCTGGATGGATTTATCTACTTCCCTGTTAACTTGGAGCAGAACGCTGTACAGACCTATGGTAAAGATGTCGGCATGTTCCAAAATAGCCGCTATTCTGCGGTGGCTGAGACGTTGTTGACGGCTTCGATTGAGGGGAAAATAGATCCACAGTCCAAAGCGATCTTGCAAAAGAAAGTGAAAACGGAAACGACTACCTACCGTAACGGTGTTGAATTTGACGGCGTGAAGGAAATGATTGTACCGGGCTTTTTCTTGGTGCTGTTCTATATGCTGATCGCCTTCTTTGGTGGGCAGATGCTCAACAGTACGGTGGAAGAAAAAGAAAACCGTACAGTGGAAATGCTACTGACGACGGTCAAGGCCAAGACGTTGATCACCGGAAAGATTTTGGCGATGATCTTGTTGGCATTAATTCAGGGATTGGTTATCATCCTGCCGGTATTGGTGCTGTACTTCACCTTAGGTCAAAAGCTGCACATACCATCGTTGGATTTGAGCAATTTGGTATTCGACCCAGTGAGAATTGGCATCGCTCTGGGGGTATTTGCTACTGGTTTTATGATGTTTACTGGTCTTTTGGTCGCGGTTGGCGCCATGATGCCAACCGCCAAAGAAGCATCCTCCTGGTTTACTATTGTCATCCTTGCCCTATTTGCTCCACTGTATGGTGCTAGTGCATTTGTATCATATCCAGATTCACCATTTGTGCAGTTTTTCAGCTATTTCCCATTGACTGCACCAATTCCACTACTGCTCCGCAATGCCGTCGGTAACTTGCCAGTTCACGAGGCGGTTATCGCCGTGGCTATTTTGGCAGCCAGTGCCTTTGTGGCGGTTGTGGTGGCGGTCAAACTGTTTCGCTACGGTGCCATGCAGTATGACAGCAAATTGTCGCTGTCGGTCTTGCGTGCTCGGCGCGATGAAGCGGCAAAAAGTTAATCATCAAATACACAGTATGATGCGAGGCGTTCAGTGGTTGGGCGCCTCGCGTTGCTTGCGCTACTCGGTATAAGATTGTACAATGTTACTTATGAAAGTACGTATTGAAATAGACACAACAACATTTGTGCGGTTCTGGCTGGTGGTGATTGGTTTTGGACTAGCGGGGATGGCGATTTATTCGGCAAAGAGTGCGCTGATTCTCCTTGGTATCTCCCTGTTCTTAGCTTTGGCGTTGAACCGGCCCGTTTCAGCTTTGGCAAAACTTCTGCCCGGCAAAAGCCGCTTGGGCGGTACGGCGTTGGCATATGTTATGTTGGTGACACTACTGGGCTGTGTGGCGTGGTTTGCGGTGCCGCCAATTGTCCAGCAGTCTGCCAAATTTGTTGAGAGTGTGCCAGGCTTGGTTGATCAAGCTGGTTCGCAGTGGCACGGCATCAATGAGCTGATCGATAAAAATGGCTGGCGCCCACAAGTTGACGCGACATTAAACAACTTGAAACAACAGGCTTCCTCGTGGGCAGCCAGTGCTGGCACTAACTTGATCTCAAGTGTAGGTTCGCTGGCGTCATTCCTTGGCTCTCTGTTCTTGGTGCTGGTTTTGTCATTTTTGATGCTACTGGAAGGTCCGATGTGGATGAAGCGCTTGTGGGGGCTGTACAACGACCAAAGCAAGATGGAAAATCACCAAAAGCTAGCTGGACAGATGTACAATGTGGTCACAGGGTATGTATCTGGGCAATTGACAGTGTCGGGTATCGATGCTGTACTGTCGGGTGTAGTGGTGTTCTGTTTGAGCTTGGCGTTTCCAGCCATTGACTCAAACTTGGCGATGTTGACCGTCATGGTCACTTTCATCTTGACACTTATCCCAATGTTTGGCGCTACCCTAGCTGGCCTGTTGATCGCGTTGCTGTTGTCCTTTAACAACGTCACCGCTGGTATCATCTACGCCGCCTACTTCATCATTTACCAGCAGATCGAGAACAATTTCATCGCGCCGTCAATTCAGTCAAAGAAGCTGGAGCTGTCGGCGCTGATGGTGCTGTCATCAGTGACCATCGGTCTTTACGTTGGTGGGCTATTGGGAAGCTTGATCGCCATCCCGGCGGCCGGTGTGGTCAAGGTTCTACTAGAAAACTACTTGGAGCAGGCCAAGAAAAATCGTCTTGAAAGCGCAAAGCCACTCAACAAATTAGTGAAGAAAATCAAAAACGAAGATTAATTAGTGTGCTTCGTGAGGTTAGCCCGCTTGGTCATGTCGGCGGGCTATTTCCATGTCCAAATGCTGCCACTTGGCGTGTCGCGAATAGTGATGCCGGCTGCCAGTAGCTCATCGCGAATGCGGTCAGATTCTTGCCAGTCTTTTTCGGCGCGGGCGCTGCGTCGCTGGATAATTAATCTCTTCAAATCGTCGGTAATATCAGGGGTCGATGCTGCCAGATTTAGGCCTAAAACCTCATCAATAATTTCAATAAACTGCAGTAAGCCACCGCGGTGAATCTTCTCCAGTGGCGCATGATCCAGTCGCGAGAACGCCTCGTCGATCAGCGCCAGGGCCCCCGGTGTATCCAAATTATCATTCACCTTTTCAATCAGCGCCTGCCGTGCCGCCAGCAGCGACACGGTGCCTTCCTGCTCATCTTTCTCATCGTCATCATCCAGCGTGTCGTGCGTCTGGTGCCGCAGCGCCGCATAGCCGCGCCAATGGTCCAGCCGCGCCTGGGCCGCTTCCAGAATGTCCCAGGTGAAATTGCCCTCGGTTTGGTAATGCTTGCTGAGAATCGCTAGCTTAAAGGCCATTGGGCTAAAACCGCGCGCCGTGATGTCACTGAGAGTGATGATATTGCCGAGCGACTTACTCATCTTGCGGCCGTCAACTTTGATGTGGTTATTGTGCAGCCAGATGTGGGCAAATTGCTGCCCAGTCAAGCTCTCGCTCTGAGCGATTTCGTTCACGTGATGCACCGGAATGTGGTCGATGCCGCCGGTGTGAATGTCGATCGTATCGCCCAGCGTCTCCCGAGCAATCGTCGAACATTCCAAGTGCCAGCCCGGAAAACCGACGCCCCATGGACTGTCCCATTCCATATCGCGCTTGGTGTTGGTCGGTGAAAATTTCCAGACGGCGAAGTCGGTGATGTTGCGTTTGCCTGCCACGCTGACCCGCGCGCCCGCTTCCAGGCCCGCCACGTCCAGCCGCGCTAATTTGCCATAATCTTTCAATAGTGACGTATCAAAATACATGCCATCACCATCAATCTTGTATAAAAATCCCTTCTCGTCTAGCCCCTTGGCAAAGTCGATTTGCTGCTGGATGTAGTCCGTTGCCCGCACCAAATGGTCGGGTCGCACTAATTTCAATACCTCGTAGGCTTCGTGATCAGCGATGGCGATATACTGCTCGGCCACATCCCAAGCGGTTTTACCCTCACGGCGCGCCCCCTTCTCCATCTTGTCCTCACCACCATCATCATCGCTGGTCAAGTGTCCAACGTCGGTGATATTTTGCGTGCGAATAACTGGAATGTCTTGCCAGCGCAGTAACCGCACCAATACATCCCAGTAGATATAGCCAACCCAGTTACCGATGTGCGGCTGCGAATACACCGTCAGCCCACAGGTGTACATGCGAACCGTCTGCCCATCGAGTGGTTTCAGTTCATCTTTGTGGCGAGTGAGGGTATTGTAGAGCTGTATCATCAACTCTATTGTACGGCAGACAGGCTGCTTTTCAAAGTTCGCTTTCGTCGTTTCCGACTCATCAGCACAGACACACATCCATGGAGCGAACTGACAAGCAGGAGAATAGTAGGCGGCGGAGAGGGCCGCCAAGAATTCTCGGCGGCTTGCCAGTTCGGGTTCAGGAGAGAAATTGTTTAAGTTCTCTCTCGTCTATGGCGTATAGAGCATAAGGGGTTTCCTTATACTCTAATTGTTGATATCGCTCAGCGGTATCAACGATTAGCAGAACCCTATGTGTTGGGTACTGGGCGATGGCGAAGAGGGTCTCGCCATGTCGTAGGTAAAAGGAAGCCTCTCCATAAGAAGAGGCTCCTATTCTACGCCCGATGTCGCCGGCCTCGAGAGCCTTGATGATACGGTTGATGGTTTCGGTCTTGATCTCCATTGTAATTACTCTCTCCTCATCCAGGCGGAGTGCCTGTGCTTTCTTGCAAAAACACTGCTCAGCACCCGGATGGCGCGTGAGCAAGATGAGGTTTCATGGCGCCATTTTCACTGCGAAATACCACCACAAAATCTCACCTTGCTCTATTCTCAACTGCTTGTCAACATACAACTTCTGGACAAAGCCACAAGACTTCGTCAACAAAAGCCTACTATCTTTATATCACTAATCACGTAAAATGTCAATGGTTACCATCAAAGCTATAGTCCTACTCTCCTGTTGAATACAGCATAAGCATTGACAGTATGAACAATATAGTGTATAATGCTGTAACTAATGAGTGAGCGACGTCCTGACGGTATACCACCTGCGCGGCAGAGGTGGCACCCGATCAACAACCTGGCAGAGCTTGGGCGTATTCAGGACCGGCTGGTAGAAACGCTGGACCGTCCTGAAATCACCGACAAACTGGGAGGCTTGGCACTGGAACTTGCCGAGGTTGCTCAGCAGCTACATCCTGTTACGTACAATAGGGATGGTATCGTCAGCGCGGATGAGTTGTTGGCGTCTGACCCGAACAGTATCCCGCTAGTCGGGAGTACGAAATTTACGTCTCACTTTAAGCTTGCGCCGATGCCTATGCAATTTGAAGCTGTAAACAAAAAGCTGGCCAGCGATGAATGTGGTCAAATATTAATTCCTCAGCTAGAGAGAGTATTAGGTAGTAAATATAATAGCGAGATGATGAAGGTTGATCGTCCAAGCCTAGCTACATGTTGTGCAGTGACAAAATACTTTAATCTTACTAAAGACGATATTTCTCATGTTGCAGGTCGGCCTTTTATAGGCATGAACTCTACTGACATTGAACCAATCGACATTGCGGTTATGGTCCATGAAGCGACGCACGCGTTGGATCATGTGAATAGTCCGCTCCTATATGTTTGTAGTACAAAAGATATATCAGCTACCACGTTAACAGGTTTTAAATCTCGTCTTAAACTTGCTCGTGAACTAAAGGCGTACGCGGTTAGCGACTGTGTCGAGCAATACCTTGCTGAAACCCACGGGTCAATGGAGCGCGCTATGTTAGCATCTCGCAGAGTTGAAGCTATCCGTCAGGAGGTCAATGGTCCCGTGACTGCAAAAGATGCCTTTGCGGTGCGTGATGATTTGGTGAAGCGTTTGATTGCAGCAGGCTTGGGTCATATTTATCAGTAGAGCTTACGTCTTGAGCCTTACGCTTGACAAAATACTAAGTATAGTGTATAATACTGAGGTAGCTATGAGAGACGAACTGTACATCATTAACCCACCAACCTCTAGCTATGATAATCCTATCTCGCTAGATTCTTTAAAGTACATGAAAGATAAACTATTAGGTGCTTTAGAGAATCCTGAGATACTTGATAAGCTGGGAGCGGTAGCCCTAGGGTTATATGACACGGCTCAAATGCTGGAGCCTATGGAATGGGTTGAGGGTGAAGAACTAGGAGA
This sequence comes from uncultured Candidatus Saccharibacteria bacterium, assembly GCA_963520855.1. Classification (GTDB taxonomy): domain Bacteria; phylum Patescibacteriota; class Saccharimonadia; order Saccharimonadales; family Saccharimonadaceae; genus Nanosynbacter. The sequence goes on from CAUQSI010000001.1 coordinate 162,472, forward strand.
TAGTCATCCTGACTCTGATTGGACGGATAAAAATATTATACCGCTTATTGGTTGTGATAAGTTTGTTATCTCTGGAAAACAGATGTCTCATATGCCAGTCCAAAAAGCTAAAATAGACGAGGCTCTCGCCGGCGACAAGTATGCCGGAGTGTATGGTAATGAAATATATGATCAGATAAAGGCCTCGCCTGTTATGACAAAAGAGGCAGGAAAGCTCACCGGATCTTGTCATACCAGTTTCTCCATGGTAACTGACATGGACCTTTATATATATTCTCGTCCTGTTGTCAGCGTAGCTAATAGTGGACTTATGGCTATCAATGTCGCCACTTTGTCTCACGAGACAGATCATGCGCGTGATTATGTTATGGACCCAGTTGTGGAGATATATCCCAAAGATGACCGAGCAAGACTCTGCTCTGAGCTGCGAGCCTATGCCGTAGGTAAGGTGTTTCAGGATCATCTAATGTACGAGGATAGAATGATGTTGAGATACCCTAGTTTGTCCGATCGAGTAGAAAAGGTACGAAGAGAGGTCAATGGTCCCGTGACTGCAAAAGATGCCTTTGCGGTGCATGAGGGCATAATTCAGCGCTTGGAGCAAGCGGGCCTGAGTTATATTTACAAATAGTAAACCTGTCAAATGATCTAGTCTATATCCTTTGCTTCTTCCAAAGCTCGGCTAGTTGCCTGGACCAGTTCCCGCACAATTTCCTCATAATCTTCGTACACCCGAAATCCAGCTGCATACGGATGGCCGCCGCCGCCGAAGTAGCCAGCCACAGTGTCGGCGATGGGCAGGTTGCCGCGCAGGCGGGCGGTCAGTTTACCGTCAGGATAGGTTTTGATGACGCAGCTGAGCGCCACGCCCTCGACCAACCGTAGTTCGTCGCCGATCAGCGCGCCGGGGTTGTAGGCGTCGCTGTAGGCTTGAATTTCCTCAAACGGCACGTGCACGAGCGCTAATTGCCCGTCCAGCAGATATTCGATTCGCTCAATTAGCTTGCCTTTGTACGCCAAAATTTCTGGCGATTTTTTCATAAATTCACGTCGTCGTTCTTCAATTTCGGCGTTAGATGCACCGAGTGCGGTCAATTCACCAGCGACGTGAAAGGTCGACGCAGTGGTGTTTGGCGTGGTGAGGCCCAGGCTGTCAGACATGATGGCGATTAACAAATTTTCCGCTGCTTGCTGGTTGATGATCCAGCCGGCATGTGTGAACAATTGGTATAGTAATTCCCCAGTAGCCACTACGGTATCAGAGAGCATAGTGTGCTCAAAACTCAGCGTGGACTCGGCAGTGTGGTGGTCGATGACCAAAACTGGGTGCGTTTCCAAAAAATGCCGTACGCCCGGCGTTTCTAAGACCTTGCTGAGTAGCACGTCGGCGCTGGTATCCACGATGATAGCCAGGTCGGCATGGGCTGGAAAATCGCCAACTACCCGGTCCCAGCCGCGGATGTAGCGCAGATATTTGGGGATATCAACTGGGCAATACAGTGTCACGGTCTTACCCAAATCACTCAGCACTTCCTCCAGCGCCAAGCTAGAACCCAGGCTGTCACCGTCAGGATTTTCAGCTTGGATGATGACGATGTTGTTGGCGGATTGGATGAGTTGTTGGGCGGTATCAAACATGTCCTTATTATAGCAGACGAGGTTTTTACTGAGAGAGTGATAATATGCGATAAATGGCCACTATTATTGACAAAAAATAAAGTTTATGATAATATGGACACATAAGGTCCGAGGTGAGGATCAAAAGAAGAGGAGTTTTTATGAATAAATTTAAGAAAATCGGTATAGCTATCTCTTTGGGGATTGCTCTCATCGGTGGTATTTGGATGGCGACTCCATCTAAGGCTGCCAACTGTAGTAACTTTAACGTTGTCCACTGTGGTACCAATTCTCTGTCAGAATTGAAATCCGCATATGCTCGTCCAGAGATCAAATCATTGTACAACCAATGGTACATCAATGATGAGATGGTACAAGGCGGTTCAAACATGCGTGAAGGTGTGGTTGACGCTAACGGAAATATTACTGTTGATGGTCGTGTTGTTGCCACTAATGCAGTAACTGTTCAAGCAAAAGCTGGTACTCGCCAGGTGACACCTTCTCGTCAATATAACGCTGCTGGTCACACGTATTACCAATACACAACTGGTCAGAGCTTTATCGACGGTATTACCCGGTACAAAATTTATGCTTGGTTTGACAATAACGGCAAGTTTATCACCGGTGTAATCAAAGATTGTGGTAACCCAGTTTGGGGTCCACCAACAACCCCTCCAGCAAAACCTGTGTTGACTTGTGATGCGATGCAAAAAACGGCAGTATCTCGTGATACCTTCAAGTTTAGCACCAAAGCAACTGCCAAGGGCGGCGCAAGTGTCACTAGCTACACTTACAACTTTGGTGACGGCACCACTAAAACGACTACCTCATCTGAAATTCAACACACATACGCAAAACCTGGTAACTACAAAGTTACCGTTACGGTGAACGGCAAAGAAGGTTCTGACGTTCAAAAAACCAGCCAAAATTGTCAGACGACTGTTACAGTCAACCCTGAGCCTACCATGGAAGTTTGCCAGTTGTCAGACAAGAAATACCCAGTAACTATCAAGGCTTCAGAGTTTGACGCCAAGAAGCACTCAAAGAACCCTAACGACTGTAAGGAAGCTCCAGCTAAAATCAAGGTTTGTGTCATCGAAACGAAAGAGATTCGTGAGATTAAAAAGGAAGAGTTTACTGAGTCAAAACACACGACTGACATGAGTAAGTGTCAACCAGCACCAACGACTCCTACTCCTCCAACAACTCCTGAATTGCCACGGACTGGTACTGAGAACATGGTTGTTTCAGTACTGGGACTCGGTGGACTGACCACGGCAGCTGTCGCCTACGTCATCAGTCGCCGCCGTTTGTAAACAGTTGACGATGAAAAATACCCGCTTGATATCGAGCGGGTATTTTGATTAGTTAGCTTTTCTTGCGAGCTGTGGGCTTTTTGGTGGAAGCTTTCGACTTGGTTGACGCGCGGCCACGGCGAGCGGGTTTCGCGGGTGTGGCCTTCAGGAGCTCCAGGGCCTGTTCGTGGGTGATGGTTTTTGGGTCGGTGTCTTTAGGGATTTTGGCGTTTTTCGTGCCATCGGTGATGTACGGACCAAAGCGTCCGTTGAGGACTTTGACGCCATCGCCAAAGTCAGCGATATTTTTCTCGGCTTCGGCCTGGAGTTTGGCGGCATAGAGTTCGCGAGCTTTCTCTAGGGTGATGGTATGCGGATCTTCGGGCTTGATAGAGACGAAAAGCTTGTCAACTTGGATGTATGGACCAAAGCGACCGATGTTGGCTTTGATGTCTTGTCCGTCTTCGGTTTGACCAACGACCCGCGGTAATTTGAACATTTCGAGTGCTTGCTCTAGGGTGACCGTTTCAATTTTCGCACCTTTTGGTAGCGGTGCAAAGCGTGGCTTGTCCTCATCGTCAGTAGCACCGAGCTGCAACATTGGACCAAAGCGGCCAAAGCGCGCCAAGATTGGCTTACCAGATTTTGGATCAATGCCGACTTCGCGGTTAGCACCGACTTTGCTACGGTCGATACCGCCTGACTGTTCGATCAATTTGTGAAATGGCGTGTAAAATCCATGCAACATGGCGCTTTTGACTAGGTCAGCAGCGGCAATTTTGTCAAATTCGGTTTCGACGTTGGCGGTAAAATCATAGTCAACGATCTGCGTGAAATGGTCGGTCAAAAAGTCAGCGATCAATTCTCCGCTCGGCGTCGGGATAAGTTTGCCACGGGTGGAGCCTGTCTTTTCCTGAACGATGTCGCGGCTGACCTCTTCACCGTTGTAACTGAGGATGATGACATCTCGTGGTTGACCCTCACTGTCACCTTTTTCGACGTAGCCGCGGGTTTGGACGGTGTCGATGATGGTAGCGTACGTGCTTGGCCGGCCAATGCCGAGATCTTCGAGTTTTTTGACTAGCGAACCTTCGGTGTAGCGGGCTGGCGGTCGGGCGAAGGTTTGGCGGGCGGTGATGTCATGCGTTTCAAGTGTGTCGCCGGTGTGGAGCTTTGGTAAAATCTCGTCTTTGCCGCCGCCATAGACACGCAAGAATCCGTCAAAGGTGATGACTTCGCCTTTGGCTTCAAAAACAAGAGTCGCGACGCTATTCTTCGCTGGAGTACTCTTTTCGCTTATATCTCCACCGGAGATATTGCGCGAGCGTTCGGCTGAAGCACCCGCACTTGGCGAGTGCTTCACAGTCTCCAGCTCAGAAAGTGTCGTGCCCGCTCCTTCGATGCCAATCGTCACCGTTGTCTTCTCCAATTTCGCTGCCGACATTTGTGATGCCAGGGTGCGGCGGCGAATGAGGTCGTAGAGTTTTTGGTCGTACTCGTTGGAGGTGACGGTTTCGCGGCTGATGTCGGTCGGGCGGATGGCCTCGTGGGCTTCTTGGGCTGAGGCGGATTTGGTCTTGAATTTGCGCACAGTTGAATAATCCGGGCCGTATAGCCGCTTGATAAAATCAGTTGCGCTGGCGATGGCCTGCCCGCTCAAATTGACCGAGTCGGTACGCATGTAGGTGATCTTACCATCTTGGTAGAGTCGTTGCGCCGAGGCCATGGTAGCTTTGGAGCTAAAGCCGAGCTTGGCGTTAGCCTCCTGTTGCAAGGTTGAGGTCGTAAACGGTGCGGCTGGGTTGCGGGTGCCGGGCGTCTTTGAGATGTCGCTGACGGTGAACGTGGCTGACTTGAGGCTGTTCAAGAATTCGTGAGCAGCTGCTTCGGAATCAAATTTCTGGTTGAGCTCGGCTTTGAATTCTTGATTGTCGTGGATGAATATGGCGGTCACCTTGAACTGAGAACTGCCCTCGAACTTCATAATCTCTCGTTCGCGTTCGACTAACAGACGTACTGCCGGGCTCTGAACGCGGCCGGCTGACTTGCCGCCCGGCACCTTTTGCCAGACCACGGGGCTGAGCTCAAAGCCAACCAGCCGGTCGAGGATTTGCCGGGCTTGCTGGGCTTGCACCAGATTCATATCAACAGTACGCGGGTTTTTGATGGCATTGGTGATAGCGTCTTTGGTAATCTCGTGAAAGACGATGCGTTTGGTCGTCTCGATCGGCAAATCTAACACCTTACAGAGGTGCCAGGCGATGGCCTCCCCTTCGCGGTCTTCATCGGTGGCCAGCCAGACATTGTCTTTACCAACGGCCTTAACGTTTTTCTTTAGCTCACTGATGACTTTCTTTTTCTCAGGATCGACTTCGTAGACAGCAAAAAAATCATTCGCCACATCAATCGGCGGCGTGCCGTCCTTGGTTTTTTTGACGATTGAGCGGATGTGGCCCACGCTTGATAAAACATGAAAATCACGGCCCAAATACTTTTCAATAGTTTTAGCTTTGGCTGGTGACTCGACGATGACGAGATTTTTCATAACTCTATATTATACCATATTGAGTGACCCATCAAATAATGGGCATTGGAGAACGCTATTATTTCTGATCACTGTTCATCAGGTCTCGGGCGCGCTTAACGTATTGTCCAGCTGCCACTGCTGCTACCGGAACATAGGCTGCAAAGCCCAGTCTACCTAGTCCCTTCAGTGTTTTGGCGGTTTTCTGATAGCCCAGAGACTCTGCTGAGCTACCGATGATGAGTAGTGTTGTGGTTGTCGCGACGAGTGCGCTACTGATGCGCCCTGCTTGGGTTGGACGAAGGGGTTCGCTCTCATCGGGGAGCTGGTTATGTTTATACTCGGCAACAGCGGTAGCAGTGGCTTTTGTTGATTCTAAACCAGCGATTGTCGCCACCATGGCTTTTGATGCAGAACCTTCTTGCGATAGTTTTAGCAGTGCTGCTGCCGCGACAATCTTGTCTCTGATGGGGTCCAGCTTAATACCCAGTTTGGACCGTTGGTCGAGGGCATTTGCTAGTGAACCATCAGCTTTGTCTGACAATTCACCAGCGACCAGCGCTATCATGCCTTTGAGAGAGTCAGCGTGTTTGATGCCGTATAGACTGAGTATTCCTCCTAGCACTGTAATAACGTTTGGTATTGTTAATACGTCGTCTGAGATAGGCTGTTCTTCTGGGGTTTCGGTGAGGTGTGACTGTGGTTGATGTTCTGCATTCATTGACAATATCATAACACTATGGTGAAATATATTCAAACATAGGTTATCGTAGTGTCCAGTTGTTTGCCCCGAGTGGCTTGATTACGCCATTGATTTCCAGCATGGTCAGCGCTGTGGCAAAATCAGCCGCTGATAGTCCGGACTGTTTTTGTAGCTCATCGCCGTTGCGTACGCCATGTTTGATGAGCTTGGCGATGGCAATTTCGTCTGGTGTAGAACCAATCGGCAATGCGCATTGGGTGGGCTGGGTGGATTTCCAAGTTGGGGCGATGGCATTCAGAATGTCTTTGGCTGAGAGTGCTGGATTGGCGCCTTGAAGCAGCAGGTTGTTGCACCCTGCGGATAATGGGCTGGTGATGTTGCCAGGGACAACAAATACGTCGCGTCCCTGCTCGAGGGCGTATGCGGCGGTATTGAGTGTACCGCTCCGTTCGGCAGCTTCAGTGATGATGATAGCGTCTGCTAGTCCGCTGACCAGACGATTTCTTTGCAAAAAGCTCCATTTGCGTATTTTCATGCCGTCGCCGCGCATCCATTCTGACAGGACTGCACCGCCCTGGTTGATGATGTTCTCTGCTAATCCTCGGTTGCTACGCGGCGCAATATCTGGGAGCTCTGACGTGATGACGCCAATGACTGTGCCACCAGCATTGAGAGCTGCGGTCTGGGCAATGCTATCAACGCCAAGCGCTAGTCCACTTATGATAATCACCCCGGCTTGCGCCAGGTCTGTTGCTAGCCGTTCGGTAACCTCGCGTCCATAGCTACTTGGTTTGCGTGTACCGACGATCGCGACTCGAGGAGCCTGGCTATTTGGGAGTTTTCCCATAAAACATAACCTTTTTGGCGGCTTGGCAATATTGACCAACCTCTTGGTGAAAATATGCTCCTCTGGTAGTACTGTATTGATTTCCATGACTTTTATTGCAAAAAGTATTGACACTATGTCAAATCTTTGCTATAATGATACACGATTGGTTGATCAGCGAGTTCAACCAAATGCACCTTATACCCCCTATTCTAACTATATGTTAGGTTGCGCGCAATGGCATTAAGTATCTTACCCTCCACTTTTTGCGTTAAACGTTACGCGCATACTAACCCCTTTAACTACCCTTTTGATTAAGGCGACCTCTGTTTCATGGTGAGTACTAACTGTATTGACGATTCGTCAGGCGCCGGTCTTTTGGAGTTTTGACCGCAGACGCTTTGCCATGACATGGAAGCTCGGGTGGGTTGAAGGGTAACAAAGCACCAGGTGATGCCCACCCTTACCTGGTGCTTTTTTAGTTGAGAAATTATTTTATTTCGTTTGATGTTTCTGACAATTTTTGCAAATGCCTTCTAGTTCAAAGTGGTGTTTGACGACGGTAAATTGATGTTTGCGGCTGAGATAGCCGACAAGCTGCTCCAATTCTGGTGTTTGGATAGGCTCAGCGTTTTGACAGCGGATACAGTAGAGATGGTGATGATGTGGGATGAATGGTTCAGCGAGTTCGTAATAATTTTTCCAGCCAATAGCAATGGCGCTGACGATGTGTAACTGGTCAAAAGTAACAAGGGTACGGTAGACACTGGCTCGGTCAACGTTTTTGCATTTCTTGGCAATGTCACTAATGGTTAGCGGAACAGCTGACTGTCGCAATACCTCAAACACTTGCTGGCGTGGTTTCGTCAGGCGCAAGTTGTGCTGTTTGAGCAATTTGTCTATCGTCATACTGTTGCAATTATATCATTTATTGCGACAAATTTGCAATAAATGAGAGGGTTTGGCATTATGAAACATTATGGATATAGCGATTAGAACAGTAATGAATTTGCATGAGTTTGCGCCATCACCGGATGTGAATGCGGCTTTTTCTGGTTTGGTGGCGGCAGTCGTGCAGGCAGCAGCTTTACCGAGTTGGTGCAATGAGGAGGTGCGTCGCGAAGTGCAACGCCGTTGCTCCCTGTCGGAGTCAGAGATGGAAATGTATTGGTCGCGGCGAATTGCCAGCTCAGCCCGTCCGCAGCAAGAGCTGGAAAAGTTTTGGTATATTGATAATTACCGCGAGCTGGTGCGGCGTGAGATTGGCCTACTGGGTGGGTCGGGTTTGTTTTTGTCTGAGGGCAGCCGCGTGGCGATGATCGGCAGCGGTCCCCTGCCTTTGACGGCTTGGTGTTTGTGGCGTCAGACAGGCGCGGCGGTTGATTTGGTGGATGTGGCGCCGGCCGCTTTGGCGCAGTCGCACGAGCTGGCACGGGCGATTGCTTGGCCGGTTGGCGAGTGTTTGTTGGCGGACGGAGCGGCGGTAGCTTTGCCGGATAGTGCTTACGACGTGATTTATGTGGCTGGGCTGGCGGGTGATTCAGCTGAAGCCAAACAGCAAATTATTGATAATATTTTGCCAGCGCTCCGGCCTGGCGGGCGGATCATCGTGCGTGGTGCTCATGGCGCGAAAACATTGTTATACCCAGCGTTTGACCCGAATAGTTTGCGGCGCGTACAGCTGCTGGTCGAGTATAATCCTGACGACGATATTATTAATTCAGTATATGTGTATAAGAAAGGCTAATTATGAATGATAAGATTGCATTATATCTGGTGAACGGCGCACTGGGTGCTGGCAAAACGACGCTGGTCGATTTTTTGGTGCAGCAGCCTGAGTTTGCCGGCGCGCGAGTGATTGAAAATGAGTTTGCATCGGAAAGTATCGACAGTTGCACATTGGCGCAGCGCGTTGATGAGCTGGCGACAATTGCTGGCGAATGCATCTGTTGTAGTAGTGGCGAAGAGTTGATTGACATTTTGCACAATTTTGCAATAAGCGGAAAAGCACCGGTTATCATTGAGTCAACTGGTGTTGCTAATACTTTGCGGGTGGTTGAGAAATTGCTGGCTGGTGATACCTTTGAGCAGTATGATTTGAAACAATCGTTGTATGTTGTGGATGGAGCTGAAGCCAGGGCTGATGGCTTGGCGGAGGCTTTGCTAGCGGAAGCCCGGGCGGCAGACATGGTATTGATCAGTAAGCTGGATTTATTGGTTGAAAAAGACCGCCAGCAGCTCATTGAAACATTGTTGCAACAAGGGCTAACCAACGTTGTGAATATGGATCACGGCAAATTTGATCTGGTCCAGCTTGGTGACAAGTCGCACATTTTGGATTATTTACTACTGCACGAGCCTGTGAAAAACGCAGCTGAGTATGCTTTAAATTATAGCGTGATTGATGTGGCTGAATTGGCTATTAGTGCTGAGAAGATTGAGAATATCTGGGCTAGTTTGCGAGATAAATATGCTTTGCGGCGCATGAAAGGCGCGGTTGCTGATGGTGACGAGATATTTCACATCGAAGCAACGCCGCAGCAAATACAAGTCACGCGCGGTACCACTGACGAGTCATTAAAATTGGTTGTCATTGGTGAGCGGGCACGTGAGATTACGCGCGCAGTAATTATGAAGGAGTTGGGATGATGGAAGGTACGAATAGCGCGAGAGCGGCGGTTGATAAGCTGCTTGATATGTATGATGAGTATAAGGCTTTGATAGCAAAGATTGCTGTTGTGGAGCGCCGTTTGGCGTTGGCGAAATTGAAGAATAGTGGTGTCGAACAGATACGGATAGAGCTAGACGACTTACGACATAGTCAGCAGCAACTGTCTGATGATATGACGTTTGATACACCACTAGTTTGGGTGATGTACAAGTTTGAGGCCTACCGGGACGAGGCGCAGCCGATTCGAACGATGCATGATTTTCGCCTGCACTGTTCGAAGCCCGGCTATATTTGCACTAAACGCTTCACATTTTTAAATACACACTTGTGCAATAATGGGCAATGTCTCCTGACGGACGATGAACGATACCCTGACAAAATGTTACTTAGTGAGATTTTTCCGCTCCTTGGCGAAATTGAACAAGATGAAGCTTTCTTGTCCAGTTGGCGCGCACATGAGTACTATCAGGAGGATGGAATTGTCAAAAAATGGCAGGACTATGTGGACTGTAGAGGATAGCCTTTTGCCCGCTGGTTTGAGGTAAGCATAAGATTGCGCTCATAGATATGCTATACTAAAGCAATATGAAGCATCTCTGGCATTCACATCATCCATTTCGAATTTTTTGGTTTTCAGCACTATTGACATTGATTTTGGGCGGTTTGACGTTCATGCACTTGGGTCTTGGCGGTCTCTGGTTATTTGCTATTTTGGTAGTGCTGGAAGTTACGTTTAGCTTTGACAACGCGGTGATTAACAGTAAGGTGTTGGCTGGCATGAGCTCGGCATGGCAAAAGGTATTTTTGACGGTCGGCATCTTTGTGGCGGTCTTTGTGGTACGGTTTATTTTGCCAATTTTCATCGTTATAGTGGCGAGTGGTCATGGTTTCACCGAGGTGGTTGACTTGGCTATCAATAAGCCAGCCGAGTATGGTCACATCTTGCACGAGGCGTCACCAATGATTGATGCGTTTGGTGGGGCGTTTTTGATCATGATTGGGTTAAGTTATTTCATCGACTACAACAAGCGCATTCACTGGGTTAGTCATGTTGAACCGTGGCTGGCTAAGGCTGGACGGTTTGAGAATTTCAAAGTATGTCTGATGTTGGCAGTGGCGACGATTTTGTATTTCACAGTGGAGCCGGCACATCAATCGCTCATTTTGATCTCATCTATTCTGGGGATTATGCTGCACATCGGGCTGGAATTGTTTGGATCATTCTTTCACGAGGACGACGCCAAGGCCATTAAAGTCAAGACTGGTTGGGCGGCATTTGCAAGCTTGTTATATCTTGAGGTTTTAGACGCTAGTTTCAGTTTCGACGGCGTCATCGGTGCCTTTGCCATCACCAGTAGTGTCCTGTTGATTGTTGCTGGACTGGCGTCTGGAGCTATTTGGGTGCGGTCATTGACGGTGTATCTGTTGCGTACAGGCGTACTCAGTAAATATAAATATCTGGAAAATGGCGCACACTGGGCAATTACGGCACTGGGCATGATGATGATCGCGAAGCTGTTTCATCTGGAGCTGCCAGAATGGGCGACGGGCGGTTTAGGGCTGTTGTTTGTGAGCTTGGCGGTCGGCAGTAGCATTTTGGAGGCGCGAGCTATCGGGCTGCGAGAGGCAGCAGCAAAAATCAAACGCCGAAAACGATAAGCGTTTTGCAACGTTGTTGCAATTAGAGTTTGACGCTCAGTGGCTCAATGGTGCCGTTGAGAAATGCCTCGGTCAGTTTGATTGATTCAGGGATTGTCCAATCGCGGAGAATCGTTCGTTCGTCGGTGTTGAATTTACTGAGGACAAAGTCAACGTCGCCAATTTGTCGGCGCAGTAAATTGTCAGTGCCGATGCGGATGTGCCAAAACTCACTGCCAACGTGTCGATGTAGTGATTTCAAACCGTTATTGCCAGCACTTTCGCCACCCTTGCGGACGCGAATTTTACCAAAATCAAGTGCCGTATCGTCATGGATGATCAGCAGATCATCAAGCGTTACCTTATAAAAATCCATGAGCGCTCGCGCTGCGATGCCAACTTCGTTATAATACGTCGTTGGCTTGACAAGCAGGATTTTTTCTCCAGACATGGTCAATTCGGCAATATTAGCCGAGAATTTGGGCTTATTGCTAAATTGTGCACCCTGCTCCGCCGCTAACTGGTCGGCCACCAAAAAGCCAGCGTTATGCCGCGTGTACGTGTATTTGTCGCCAGGATTACCGAGGGCTAGAATGACTTTCATACCTTCAGTATATCACCTCGGACGTGATGGCGTATAATAGCTATATGGCAAAGCGCGATGATGATTTGGAATTTAGTATCAATGCAGCGTTTGACGAGGCGCGAACGGTTGTTGACAAGGTGCCGCTGTATTTGGTGAATGGCTCGCTCGGCGCTGGTAAAACCAGTGTGCTGGAATTCTTATTGCGACAACGTGACTTTACGGGTGCGCGAGTGATTGAAAATGAATATGCCAACGAAAATGTCGATGGCTACCGGCTGGAGGGCTTGGCGGACATGGTGACGACGCTGGCTGGCGACTGTGTTTGCTGCGGCTCAGAGGATGCGCTGACCAAGCTGCTGATGGATTTTAGCCGCTATTCCCCTGCGCCGGTGTTCATCGAGGCGACGGGGGTGGCGCGGACGATGAACTTGGTGGAGCGATTGATCAGCGCCAAGATGTTTGCCAAGTACGAGCTGATGCAGAGTTTTTACGTGATCGATGCGCATGAGATTTTACGCGGTGTTGAGCCAGCACACGAAATTGAGCTACAAGCCGCAGACGTGATTTTGGTGACCAAGGAAGATTTGCTGAAGGATAGCGAACGAGCTGAATATGAGGCCAAGCGCCGCGCTCTGCCCTACGCTAAGGTGCTGAGCGCCCCACACGGACAGTTTGACCTCAGTAAAATAACCACGCCGTCGGGGCTGTTGGCGTTTTTTGACCAGTATGATGGCGAGTTGGCGGTGCCGGATAATCCGACGTACAGTGTGATTGATTTGTCAGCTATTACTGTCGGTGAAGCGGTGTTTGAGAAACTATGGCCAGAGTTGTTTGCAGTATATGGTCTCAGGCGGTTGAAAGGTTGTTTTGTGAACGACCGTGGTGAGCGGCGGCACATTGAGGCGACGCAGTACCAAATTGAGATTCGTCATGCGCACTTGGACGAGGCAGTAAAAATTGTATTGATTGGCGAGCGGGCAGATGAAATTACGCGCGATATTTTACAAGCGCACATTCTCATGTATGGTGGATGATTAGCTTTTTCCTGCGGTGTCTGAGCTATTGACAGTGATAGTGTCGTGAAATTCGCCCTCTGGTCTATGAGTTTTACCAGGCTCCACAGTAAGAGTAAAACCTTCCTGTAGTTCGGTAAATGGTCCAAGTAATCCGCAGGCTGCAACCTGTCCAACTGCTCGCATGAAGTTCTCGACAGCTTGTTTTCGCTCAGCTAGTTCTGCTGGATTTTCACCTGCTACTCCTGGTATCTCAACACCAGTAATAACTTCACTAAAGTTGGGGTCGGTATCACCCGGTTCTGCTGTAACAGACATACTTGCACTTGTGCAACCGGTAGCTTTGGACATGTCAAAGACGGATGATTTTTTACCAGCACGGTCAAGTAGCGGTTGGTGGTTGCCAGTGTCTCCAGCAAGGAGAGTAACTTCTACTACAATCTCCTCATTCGTCGTGTCTTTTTCATCTTGCGGTAGTACTTGGATGTCGCCGACTGAGCCAATACGCATGGAATATTCGGTTGCTTTTTCGCTAAACAAAGGTTTAACGGTGATCTTAAAAGTAGTTTTCTTAGGATCTATGGTATCAATGGGTGGCGTTTGTTCGGGGCGCGCAATGGCATCAGGGGTTGCCTGTTCAGAGTGTGTAGAGTTTGTCAAGTTTTCCATATATGTTGTATTATACCACAACAGCTCATATTTGTAAATAGTGTATTGGCATGAAAATAGCTCATCCAGAGAAGCTCAAGCCGAGGTGTGAATCATCAAAGGCTACATGCCTTTTTCGGCATTTTTGGCTTGTTTGTAGGCTTTAGTGACGGGCGCCAGGCCGCGGGCGACGCGTTCGCGGTTGGCTTTCAGCTGTTTTTCGTCACGGAAAGATAGTTTGATGGGCGTGCCGGCGAAGTTGAAGGCTTCGCGCAGAGTGCGCTCCAGGTAGCGTTTGTAGCTCCAGTGGACGAATTTCAGGTTGCTGCCGTAGATGACGAACCATGGCGGGGCTGTGTCGGTCTGGACGATGTAGCGGAGCTTTGGATGAGAGTTCTTTAGGCCGGCTGGCGGATGAGCGGCAACGGCTTTTTGTAAGAGGTCGTTGAGGACGCGGGTTTTGCATTCTTGGCGGCGGCGAGTGTGGATGTCGAGTGCTAGGTCGAACAATTTGGCGACGTTTTGACCGGTGACTGATGAAGTGAAGATCAGCGGTGCGTAGGGGGTGAATTTAAAATGATAACTAATTTGCGGTGCTAGCTCATCGTGAGTGTAGGCGTCTTTACCTTCGACGGAGTCCCACTTGCTGACCACTAGGACGAGCCCCTTGCCTGCTTCATCGATGATGCCCGCCAGTCGTTGGTCTAGCCCAACGTTTAATTCATTGACGTCCATCAAGAGGAGGCAGATGTCGGCTTCGTTGATGGCCTGCATGGTGCGCAGGACCGAGAACTTTTCGATACCGGTTTCTTGCTTGCCTTGGCGGCGGATGCCGGCGGTGTCCAGCAGCTCGATGGTCTGGCCGTGGTAGCGGACTTGGACGCGGTTGACGTCGCGGGTGGTGCCGGCGACGTTGGCGACGATGGCTTGCTGTTTGCCCGCCAGGGTGTTGAACAGGTTGCTTTTGCCGACGTTTGGCCGACCGATGAGGGCGACGCGAATGATGTCGTCAGGTGTGGTGTCGGTAGCTGGCGGGATGAGTTCGGCGATGTTGTCGAGCAGCTCGGAGATGCCGATGTTGTGCTCGGCGGAGGTCTTGATGATGGTTTTGATGCCGAGACGTTTGAATTCGTCGGTGTGGAGTGAACCTCTCAGGTCGGCTTTGTTGGCGATGAGAAGGACGGGCTTGCCGCTTTTGAGGGCTTTTTTGGCGAGTTGGCGGTCAGCGTCTGATGGATAGACGGTGGAATCAACCATGACGAGGATGACATCTGCAGCGGCGGAGGCGTCGGCGATTTGGTCTTGGATGGTGGCTTCGAATTCGTCTTCAGCGGGTTTGAGGCCGGCAGTGTCGATGAGCCAGAATTCGGCGGTTGTGCTCGCGTCAGTCACAGCTTCCTCGGGAGATGAGGCGCGGCGCTTATACGAAACTTTGCCAACAACGTTGTCGCGGGTGGTGCCGGCTTCGCGGGCGACGATGGCGGTGCGGGCGCGCGTCAAGCGATTGAACAATGAACTTTTGCCAACGTTAGCTTGGCCGATGATGGCGACGGTAGGTAATTTATGAGACATAATTACGCCTATTATACCAGAGGCGCGGCAATTTGGCGAGGATAAGCGGTATGTAAAATGGGGCTGACCTTAACCTGCTGGAGTGGGTATTGCCGTAGCAACTGGTGTTGGGCTGCTTTCTGGTGCTTGTGAAGCGGTGCACTCGGGACTGTTAGGAACTGCTGTGATGCCACCTTGCCCGTAGTAATTATAATATTTATATAGTAGCGTGGTACCATCACAACCTTTCTCTACGGATGATATTGTACGCTTGCAGTCAGGTTCATCAAAACAGTTCTGGTCAACAGTCTGCCAATCGATATTGGACTGGTTGGTTGAGGCTAGCTCCGGGCTGATTGTAGATCCTTCTGTAGTTGCTGTTGGTGCTGTTTCTGATATTGGCGCACCGCAGCCTGACAGAGCTAATGCAGCGCTGGCTACTGTGCCGAGCACGACCCCTACTTTTTTCCGCCATAATCCACTATTATTTTCAATTGAAAATTTGTTACCTTCTCGCATGGTATGTCCTCCTATATATCTATACGATACAGCAATTATTGACCTGGTGTCAACTTGCTTTCCTGGAACTCCCCGCGCTTGATGTCACCGAGAGTGTAATTGCCAAAGTCTGTCCGGTGGAGCTTGGCAACAGTGTAGCCGAGGGCAGCAAAGGTGCGGCGGATTTGGCGGTTGCGACCTTCGCTCATCTGGACGATCCAGCGGCGGTCGTCGCCATCGTGCTGGCGTTCGAGCGTCAAGCGACTGGGCCCGTCAGGTAGTTGCACGCCAAAGTCATTAATCATTTGCCGGTGGAGCGGCTGCAGCGGCTGGTCGAGCGTCACGAGATAGCGCTTGATTTTATAAAACGATGGGTGTGTCATTTGATGGGCAAAATCCCCGTCGTTGGTGAGGAGGATGAGCCCAGAACTGTCTTTGTCGAGGCGACCGACGGGTTTCAGGTGATGGAGGCTGGTTGGTAATAATTCATAAATGGTCGGTACACCGCCTTGAGAGGCACGCGAACAGAGGTAACCGACGGGTTTGTGGAGGAGGATGAGCTGGTGGGTTTGGGCGGTGAGCGGTTTGTTGCCGTAGCGAATGATATCAGTTGCGGTGATGCGTTGGCCGAGTTTAGCGGGCTGGCCATTCACGGTGACCTTGCCCTGCTCGATCAGCTCGTCAGCCTGACGTCGCGACACGCCAAGCGCCAGCGCCACGAATTTGTTGAGGCGCTGGGTAGGTTCATGATTCGGTGTGGTATTGTCTGACATTTACGCTTGTGGTTGTGCTGGTGGAGGAGTTTGCGGCGGTTGTGGCGGTTGAGACGGAAGCGGATGCAGGACTGGAGCTGGTGGCGTATGAGTCGGCGCAGCGTTTGTTGGCGCTTGCGGAGCTGGACTGATTACCGGTACTGCTGGAATGGTTGGAGCTGGCTGCTCTGGAGCGGTGATGCTTTGTAGGTTCTGTGGAGTTTGAGGCGCTGGTGTTGTCACGGGAATGTGAGTAGGCTCTGCTGGAGTTTCAGGAGCTGGGGCAGCTGTCAACGTTGGAATGGTCCCTTCTGGAGCTTTATCAGGTTGTGGAGCTGGTGTTGTTTCCTCTGGAGTGTTGTCAGGCGTGGTTGACTGTGGTTTGAGGTTTGGAATACCTTCTAATTCTTGTTCCATGAGTTTGGCAACATCTTCTGTCGGTGTCAGGCTGGCACCTTCAAGTGGGCGGATGACACGTTCACCCAGGTTGGCAGGACGTGGCGCCGAAGATGAGAAAGGCGCAGTTGGTTGCGGCAGTGTGGCTGGCGCTGGTGCGGCAGCTTGCAATGTTGGCTGCGGTGACAGCGCTGAGACATCGGGCCGGACTGGCGGCATCTGAGGTGATGGTGACATGGTTGGGGCTGGAGTTTGCTGAGGCGCCGCTGTTGCTGGCTGTGCGGCTGGTTGTGGTTGCGGCGCTGGCGTAAGTCCCGGAACATCACCCAAAACTTCGTGGACGGTGCGTACGACGTCTTCGATACCGACTTGGGATTTCACGAGGTATCGGTCAGCTCCGAGTTGTTCGCCACGGGCTCGTTGGTCTTCTGAGGACAAAGCGGTCATGATGATCACTTTGATGTCTTTGGTTTCGGTGGCAGACCGCAAGATATCTAGCATGTCAAAGCCAGAAATTTTCGGCATCATCACGTCGCTCAGGATGAGCGCTGGCCGTTCTTTGATGGCCATGGCGAGCGCTTCTTCGCCATCACCTGCGGACACGATGTCGTATCCTTCTGCTAATAATCGTACGCCATAGATTTCGCGTAAACTTTTGTCATCTTCAACGAGTAAAATTTTTGTCATATCTACTACCTACTATACGATATTATTATTAAAATTGCTATCATTCTTATGCTTTTATGAATTATTGGTTCTCCGTGGTATGCTGATGGCGCGACGGCTGGTCTCTAAATGATGTTCGATGTCGGCAAGCGTGGCGTGTTCTGGGCTGGTTGGTGTTGGCTGCGGCTGTGGTGGTTGGTTGGGCTGGACAGACGGCTCAGTGACTAGGGCAGGTTCGGTTAGCTGCTGAGGCTGTTCTATTGGTTGCTGAGGCTGAGGCGTCACTGGCGGCTCAGCGGGTGTGACGACAGAAGCTACTGGAGTTTGCGGTTGATGGTACTGAACTGGTACTGGCTGCAAGGATGCTTCTTTGTGAGCGGCTTCTTCTTTGGAGATTCGCGGTATTTCCAAAAAGAAAGTGCTTCCCTTGCCATACTCGCTCTCGACACGTAAATCGCCCGACATGCTTTCGGCGAGTCGGCGAGACAGATACAATCCCAAGCCAGTACCGCCGATTTCACGAGTGGCTGAATTGTCAACCCGATAAAACTTTTGGAAAAGATGCGGCACGTCTTCTGCGGGGATGCCTAGGCCAGAGTCCATCACACTGACAACCACCTTTGACGAGTCGCCGGTGACATCAACCACCACTTCGCCTTCTTTGGTGTATTTGATGGCGTTTTCTATGAGGTTGGCGGTAATTTCCCGGAAATGGTCGGGGTCGACAAAGGCGTAATAAATGGGCTGCAAATGCTGATCAGCGGAGTCTTTGGCTAGTGCGTGCGGCCGAAACGAATAGAGCAGATTTTTCTCGGCGGCTTTGTGCGCCAGACCTTCAAAGATGTCTGCCACAAAATCAGTTACGTTAAATAGCTTTGGCTCATCTTTGAGGCGCCCGTCCTCGGCTCTACTAATATCCAGCAAGTCTTGAAATAACCGGCCCAGGTGTTGAGCGGAGGCATGCGCTTTGGTGATGAAGTCGCGTGCTTTGTCGTCAATTTGGGCAGTTGCGGGGTTGAGCGCTAGGCCCAGATATCCCTCGATGGAAGCCACGGGCGTGCGCATTTCGTGACTGGCGGTGGAGATGAACTCGGCTTGTTCTCGCTCCTCGGCGCGCTCTTTGGAGATGTCGCGAAACACGATGATGACACCTTCCTTTTGTGAGCCTATGGGAGAACTGACGATGGTGATCGGTAGTCGTTTGTCTGAGGAAGTTTTGAGAAATAGGTTGTCACTGTGGGTGGGCTGGTTTGAAGACAATGCTTGAGCAACGGGATGTTTGCCCTCTGGGATGTCAGATCCGTCTTTGAGCACCAGTTTGAGGACGCTCTGCCAGCTCAGACCCAAAGCGTCGCCTTTGTCCCAGCCAATCATCTGTTGCGCAGCTGGATTGATGAGCTCAATGATACCATCATTGGAAATAGCCATCACGCCGTCGTCGATGGTATTAATGACGACATCAGATTTACCCTCGGCGGAGGTTAGCTTATTTTCCAGTTCAGTAAATCGGTCATCAAGCTTTTTCTGGGGTTGGTATCGCCATAGAACAATGCTTAGGACGAGTGGCATGATACCAAGCACCGCGCTGATGGTTATCTGTTCCAGCGTCAGTGGCGTTTCCAAATGAATCATGGCGATGTGCGCCACGACTAACAAGATGATGCCACCAGTCAGCCACAGCCCAAATACTGCAGCAAAGATAGTCACCATGAGCCAGAGGCTGGTAAATGGAGAATAGATGCCGCCGCTGGTGGCGATGAGTGCGGCGATGGTGATGATGAGCGACGCATAGGTGGCGCATGCCAGGTAGGCGCGTTGTTTTTTAGGCGTCCAAACACAGAGACTAAGCGCCCAAACTGCGGACAATACGCTGATGGTGGCGGCCAAGTCAGTCACTGAATCGCCAATAGTAAAGCGATAATTGCCAGGCAAAAAGCGAGCTGATGCGTATGTGAGGAGAATGAATAGATTGACTAGTAGCGAAGCTTTACTGAGACGGCGCAGCCAAAATTTGGAAAATGTTCTGTCAGACTGCCCCACCCTCGATTCTTTCATGATATTAAGTATAGCGTCAAACTGTGGTAAAACGCAAGCGCGTCTCTGTTGGCTGGCGCGGCGGTATAGACAAAAGCGGCTGCGTCATGGTATGATGCTTAGTGTTGGCCTCATCGTCTAGCGGTTAGGACACCGGGTTCTCATCCCGGCAACCGGGGTTCGATTCCCCGTGAGGTCACCACAGAGAAATTATCAGTACTGCCCTCTTGGGCAGTACTTTTTAGTATTGCAATGATTTGTTTTGAAAGCTGTGTTCTTGTGCTACTCACCCAGTTGTTCGATCACCTCCAGTAGCTTCCGAGGTGTGATGTCAGCTTTGATGAGGTAGCCGTCGATTCTGGGCAGTAGCTGCGACTTGGATTGGTCGTCTTGCTCAAAATTGGTCATGATGAGAATCTTGCTGTTAGGCACTAGATCGGTTTCGCCGTTTCTGAGGGCGTCCAAGATCTGGTCGCCGCGCTGTTCTGGCAACATCAAGTCCAAAATGATCAAATCGTACGGCTGGTTACGCGCCGCCACCAAGCCATCGTTGCCGTCCACCATCCAGGTGACGGTATAGCCGGCACGCTCCAGGCTGCGTACGTACATTTCGCCGATAAATCTGTCGTCTTCGATGCATAAAATTGTTTTGATCGCCATGATTACTCCCTATACATTTTGTGATTTTTTATCCACCCGCCGTCAGTGCGAATGAGCCGATTGTTTAGCTGGCCGTCTTCTAATAATTTTTCTTTCACCGAGGCATAGACGGGGATGGTGAAAGAAAAAATTGAGCCCTGGTTCTCCTGGCTGCGCGCGGAGATGCTGCCGCCGTGTGATTCGACAAAGGCTTTACAGATGTATAGGCCGATACCAGTGCCGGCCACTGTCTCGCGTGATCGGTGTGAGCGGTAAAATTTGCGAAAGAGGTTTTTGATCACGCCAGCTGGCATGCCGACGCCGTTGTCTGAGACGGAAACTTCTACAAATTCGCCTTTTTGCACGGCGGAAACTTGGACAACTCCGCCTTCGAAGCTGTATTTGATAGCATTGTCGATGAGGTTGGAAATCACTTCCCCGATACTACCGCGGTCGGCTGCTACGGTCGGCAAATCACTGGGGATGGATACATTCAACATGCGGTGCTGGGCTGAGGCGCGCAGCTGCATGTCGTCAGCGATGGTAGCGTAAATGGCTTCCAGTGTGTCCTCGCGCAGATGCACGTACAGGTGGTGCCGATCGAACTTTGAAACGTTGAGAATGTTATTGATATAGCTGGACAAACGGTTAGCGGAAACGGTTAGACGATTGAACAATTGCGGTTCGTCGTCTCGCAGGCGGTCGTGAAGCTCTTGCTCCAAGATGTCCAAGTAACCACGGATGACGGTAATGGGTCCACGGAGTTCGTGCGCTGCAAAGGCGATGAAATTGAGATCCTCTTCTTCGGGTAAGTATTTGGCGGAGCGATCAAAGAGGATGATGACCGTTTCGCCGGCTGCTCCTTTTTCGTAGGAAGCGCTGACGTCGTAGAACTTTTGTGGCGTGGAGGTTTTGGATTGAGCTGGTACACGTGTCCACTGGTGGTGAGCGGTGATGTTGTCTTTGGCGACTTCTTGGATCCACTCGTTGATGGAAATTTCATCAATAAAATCTAGTCCCAACGTCAGTACGCCGTCCATGTCGGAGACCACGGGCGCGGTTTCATTGGCAAAGATGATGTGTTGTTGGTGGTCCAGTACGACGATGCCACACGGCGTGTGATTGAACGACTGAATGATGGCGTCAAGTTGGGAGGAAGTTTTTTTGGCAGTCGGCTTGGCTGGTACACCGTTGGTATAGATGGCCTCAAGTACGGTTTGGAAACCAGTGCGTGCGTGTGCTGGCGAATTGATCTTGGTTGGCTTTTCGGCAGTCAGCTCCCCTGTTTTGTAAGCTGTAGCGTAAAGCACGTCGCGCATTGGTTTGCTGATGAACGGTGTGATGGTTACCGTGCCAATGACACCTCCGGCTGCGCCGAGGAGGATGATGACGTACCAGTTGACCTCGACGGCAGCCAAGTTTGTCAGTATGAGATGAGTGATGGTAGCAAAAGCAGCAGCGATACCGACAGGCACCAGCAGCAGCAATACCGACCGACGCATATAATATCGATTGTAGTCGCGAATCGATCGGCGACGGGTTACTGCCATGCAATACTTCCTCGCCCCGGTGTAAAGGCGGCGATCCACGTCTGGCCGCGGTTCAACGCGATGTCTTTGCCGGCGGCGTCGACCAATTTCAATTCTGCGTTTTCATTGTCACGCTTCCAGGTGGCTTGAGCTACGACGCCATTTTGAAAAATATACGCTTTGCCAGTGCCAACAGTGATGACATCCTCGTACCCTTCGCGGCTGCCTGGGCGATGTTCGACGTTCACCTCCAATGCCACGATGCTGTTTGGCGCAATCTGCCCAGCCTCGGCGTCATTGTGTGGCTGCCCTGCTAGTGTGCGAGCGTAGGTATTAGACTCTTTGTTGTAGGTGTAATTGGTGTTAAATAGTGGACCACTGAAATTGATGGCAATCTGAGTTGCATTTGGTGTTTCAGCAGGCTTACCATCGGCACGCTTGAACCCAGTGAATACTGATTCAGTGTGTCCTTTGGCAGTGTTGGTTTGATCAATCTTCTCACCTGAGGTGTAGGCATTGTGTGGCGCGCGTCGATCATTGGCCCGCCAGTATGAGTTGCCATTGCTGAACTCGTCGATGTCGTGATATTTGCCGTTGCGAACTGTACTCAGGGCGTTGGCGCTACCGCCGACGTGGAAAATTGAGGCCTTGTACGGCGTTGACCACTGCAGATAGTACAAGCGCAAGCTGCGCACTGGACCAATTTTGGCTGGCTTGTTTCCCTGGTACAAGGCGAAGAAACGAGTGATACCACCCTCAGCGACAGCTTCGTAAACGATGCCGGCTTTTGACAGTCCAGACTGTGGTCGGGCGTTAGGGCTGTTTTCGACAATTACACCAGCGACGGGAGCTTTGACCGCATTGGCATCAGCCACCTCCAGGCCGGTCAGTGCCGAATAGAACTTCTCTTTTGGCTTTTTGGTGCCAGCGAAAAATGGTGAACCGCTGTCTGATTGGACGGAATACATGGCGATGATGAAGATAATCGCAACAACCGCCGCGCTTACGACGAGTGCCAGCGCCAAATGGTGTTTGTGGACCCACTGAGTGAACACTTTAAATTTAGAGTGATTGATGAGTTTATCCTGAGGAATTCGAGGCTTTTCCATATGATTAGTATAGCATGTCGCTTATGCTAATAAAACTAAGACAAGGTGCGTCGGCCTTCGAGTGCGTGCGACAACGTGATCTGATCAGCGTATTCTAGGTCGACTCCCACAGGGATGCCGCGAGCCAGTCGCGAAACAGTCAGCGTCAACCCAGCTTCTTGGATGTATCGCTGTAGAAACAGCGCGGTCGATTCACCTTCTACTGAGGCATTGGTGGCGATGATGATCTCAGTGACGCCGTCATTTTTGATGCGCTCAATCAACTCGGGAATGTGAAGCTGTTCTGGTCCAATACCGTCAATTGGTGAAATCGCTCCACCCAGTACGTGGTAGGTACCATCAAACTGGCCAGTGCGCTCCAGCGCCATGATATCCAACGGTTCTTCGACGACGCAGACGAGCTGGCGATTGCGGCGGCTGTCGGTGTAAAGTGGTGATACGTCATCACCATCATCAATCAGCGCAAAGGTCACCGGACACGTTTTGACGCGTTGATGCAACTCATTTAAAGCTTGAGCTAACCTTTTGGATTGTCCTGGCTCGCGCCGCAAAGCAGCATAAGCGTAGCGTTCGGCAGTTCGCGGACCAACTCCCGGTAGATTACCAAATTCATCAATCAACGCCGTCAGCGCTTTTGGCAAAATATGAGCACTCATTATTGAGATTAGATGCCCAGGTTACCCAAGCCGCCCATCAATGGCTTCATTGTTTCAGCAGCAACTTCTTGAGCTTTTGCCAAGCCGTCACGCACCGCAATTTGAATCCAGTGCTCAAGCTGTTCGATGTTGTCTAGATCTACCATATCAGGATTAATCTTGACTGATTTGATTTTTAATTCACCAGTGATCTGAACGATGACCGCGCCATCACCAGCCTCTACTTCAATGATTTCTTTACCAAGTTGTTTTTGTGCTTTACGTAGCTGTTGCAGCATTTTCACCTGATCAAAAGCCATAATGTTCCTCCTTCAATTAACTCACTTATTATACCGCATTATTCACTAAGTTTGTAGACATAAAACCGATCGCCCGCCTCAGCCCAATCATTGGTAATGACGCGCGTGATAGTTCCTGGGATGCCAGTGATATTTTGGCGAGCAGCGCGCGTGACGACTACTTCTTCTTGAGCACCCTCTGCTGGCAAGCCATCGCTGATGGATATTGCCCTATTATGCTTATTCATGTGGTTGGACAAGGCGTCGTACAGCGGTTTTTCGGCAGCTGCTACGACGAATATATATTTCTTGTTTGCGGTGTCGCGCAGTAGTGTGTCACGCACAAGACTCAAATCTTTGGAATGTTCGCGCACGGCGTCGGGTAGATCGTGGTAACTGTGGACGTATCGATTGACACCACTCAGGGTCATGACACCGACCAAGATGATCATCAGTACCAGTCCAGTGCCGCGCGCGTATGGGTTCTTTGGGAATAATCGATACCACTCGTACAGCAGTCGTTCTACGCCAGTAGCCAGCAAAATGAACATTGGCACAGAGATGATCATATTGACTTGAGGCGCCAGGGCGAGTAGCGGCAATGACAAAAATAGCCAAATGTTGACCACGTAGGACCGAGCAGTGTGCCAGTTGCGGAAGGTGATGATCATGCCGAGGAGCATCAGTGCTACGGTGCTGACGTCAATGGCTGGTAGCACTTGCCCATTAGAGATGTATGGCACTGGCCAGAGATAGGTTCGAACGATAATTTTGAGGTTTGCTAAGACATCAAAGTTGAGTGATGACCAGCCTGACACGTCCAGCAAGAAGCCGTGATTTTTCAGGCAGAAATACACCAGTGGTGCGCTTACCAGCAGAAAGACGATGAATGCTGGCGTCCAGCTAGCGCGATACTTTCGTGAAACGATGATGTAGCGCGTATATGGGTGCAATAATGCCACTAGGATGAGACCGAGGTTGAGATACCAGAAAAATGGCGTGTATAAGCTGGCAGCCATGACGGCGGCGAGGAGGATTTTCCAGAGTTGGGCGAATTTGGCTTTTTGGATGATGAGGCTGGCGAACAGCAAAATCAATGACGCCGTGGTGATGTAGATGATGCCAGGCGTGAAGCTTTGCGCTAAGTAGATGAATTGACCAGTGGCGATCATGAGAGAAAGAGACAATACGGCAATGCCTGGTTTGAACCAGTGCCTGAGGAGGAAAAAGAGTGCCAGCGCCGCTAAACACATCAGTGTGACGGCTGGTAACTTGACGGTGAGTGTGCTGACGCCAAATAACAAGAACAGTGCTGCTTGGAATGCGTGAAGTGGCAGATTGACGATGGACCAATTGCCTTCCATAAGCAAGTTGGTTCGTGCGACCATGTTGATCTCTGACTGGCTAATGCCACCTGGCGCGTACAACAACGCCACGCTGATGACCGCGGAAAATATCAATATCAAAGCACTATAGCCCCAAAGATAGCGCCAACGGTAAAGAAACAGATGAGACAGAGTTTTCTTTTTCACTGCGGTTTATTATAGCATGGTTTGTTAATCGTGTCGTCTGTCGAGGCTCATGAAACGCAGGCGTTCTGGGTGGAAGTACAATTGGACTTTGCCGACGGGACCGTTACGGTGCTTAGCGATGATCAGGTCGGTGATATTTTGAACCTCTGGATTGTCTGGTTCGTAGTAGCCTGGACGGTAGATAAAGCTGACAATGTCGGCGTCCTGTTCAATGGATCCGGACTCACGCAGGTCGGCCAGCTGTGGAATTGGTGGCGTGCGCGACTCGACGGAACGGCTCAACTGACTCAGGGCGATCAGCGGCACGTTAAGCTCACGAGCGATCAACTTTAGGCCACGGGAAATTTCTGACACTTCCTGGACGCGGTTGCCGTTGTGATTATTAGTGGCCTGCATCAGCTGCAAGTAGTCGACGATGATCAGGCCAATTTCGCCTTCATGCGCCAGGCGGCGAGCTTTGGTACGCATTTCCAAGATGCTGAGGCCCGGTGTATCGTCAATGTAAATTGGCGCTTCTGCCATCTCGCCCATGGCTTCCGACAGTTTAGCAAAATCATTATCACTCAAGTTTCCGGTGCGGATATTCCAGCTGTCAACACCTGATGCGTCCGCCAACATACGATCAACCAATTGCTCTTTGCTCATCTCGAGGCTGAAAAACAGCACCGGCTTTTTCTCAATTGTTGCCACGTTGTACGCCAAATTGGTCACCAGCGTGGTCTTACCCATGGCTGGACGAGCGGCCAGAATGATCAGGTCGGAACGCTGCAGTCCGGCGGTCATGTTGTCGAGGTCGCGGTAACCAGTGCGAATGCCACGGAGCGTGTCTTTGTTACGGTGCAATTCTTCAATTCGGTCAAAACTATCAGTCAGAATATTTTCCAGGCTAATCAAATCTTGCTTGAGTGACTGGTCGGAAACGCTGAATAGTTCAGCTTCAGCCTTTTCTAATAACTCCTGAGTGGTTGTCGATTCGTCATAGCCAAGCTCGGTGATGTCAGCACTGGCTTTGATGAGTCGGCGCCGCACTGCTTTTTGCGCCACCATTTCAGCGTATGCTTCAGCGTGCGCAGCGGTCGGCACGTAGTTGGTGAGCTCTGTCAGATACGCCGAGCCGCCGATGAGTTCTAGCTCATCTTTGCGCTTCAACTCATCGGTCAAGGTCAAGAGGTCAACTGGCTTGTGCTTCTCAAACAAGCGCATCATCCCAGCGAAAATCAGACCGTGATTTTTATCATAAAAATCAGCAGGATGCACGTGTTCAGTCACATCTGCCAAAACTTCTTCGTCGATCAATATTGCGCCCAGCAAACTCTTTTCGGCATCCAGATTTTGCGGTGGCAGTTTGCCCGATGATGTATGTTGACTTGCTTCGCTCACTTATAGTTCCTCCAGATTCACTTCTTCGCCACCGCCCATCATGGCAGCGATTTCCGCCAATTTTTCGTCTTCAGGTGGTTTCTTCTCTCCAATTATATCAACTTCCAGCTCCATTCCCGTCTCTGCGGTGATGATTTCTGCCAGTAATGGTCGATTTTTGGCATCATCCAATTTTTTCTTGTAGAACGCACTGCCAGCAAAAATAGTTAGTTTATCTCCGTCAAACGCCCACTGACTTTTTTGGAGCAGTGATGACAGGCCGACTGATTTTTCCTTAGCCTGCTCGATTACCTTTTGCCAATCTATCTCTAGTGGTGCATCAGATTTACGTGGTTTTGTAGGCGATTTTTTGGTTGATTGGGCTGGTTTGGTGTCTTTGCTTTCGGACGTTTTTTTCACTGGCTCAGTTGATTTGGTGCTTTGGCTTTTTGGTGACTTTTCTGCTGACGATGCTGGCTTGGCTGGTGTCGAAATGACGGTTGGCGTTGCCGTGACGGCCTGGGCAACTGTCTTCTTCGGCCTGACTGGCTGAGCGTGATGTTGCATGAAAATAGTCAATAATTTCAGGTCTGGGTGTGGGTGGCGATCAACTTCGATGAGCTGCTGGATGAGTTCAACAAGACCTGGGTTTGTACTCAGTCTGGCGCGAGCGATTGACAATAGCTGGTGCGACACCACAGTTGGGCTGATGCCACTTTGCTCTAGTTCTTGCAGGATTCTAAGGATGTCAGCGCTGTCCTCTGATTGATATAAATCAAGCAGCTTCTCTAGCGTGGCTGCGTCGCTTAAGCCTAAGTATTCAGTAACCATGGCGACGGTCAGTGGCTGGTCGGGCGTGGCTAAAATTGATAATTGATCAAGCATGCTGATACCGTCGCGAAACCCGCCGCGCGAGCGCTCGGCGATCAGCCGAGCAGCGTCTGCCTCGATGGCAAAGCCTTCTTTTTCGGCGATGGCCATCAGCTGGCGTGCCATGACATCGACTGAGATGGGATGAAAGAAAAATTGCTGGACGCGGCTGAGAATGGTGGCGGGCAGCTTGTCGGCGTCGGTGGTAGCCAGGATAAAAACTACGTGTGCTGGCGGCTCCTCCAAGGTCTTTAATAGTGCGTTGAAGGCGGGCTTGGACAGCATGTGGACTTCGTCAATGATGTAGATCTTCTTTGGCGCGGAAACCGGCGCGACTTGGGCTTTTTCGCGTAATGCCCGAATGTCGTCGATACCGTTGTTGCTGGCGGCATCAATTTCGATGATATCCAGGTGCGAGGCTTCCTCATCATACGGCAACTGATTGATCTCATGCGCCAAAATGCGCGCTACGCTGGTCTTTCCCACGCCGCGCGGACCCGTCAGCAAATACGCATGGGCGATTTTCCCCTGCTCCAAGGCTCGGCGCAAAATGTTGGTCACGTGATCTTGCCCCAACACCTCGTCCAAGCTACGACTGCGATATTTGCGGTACAGTGCTTGACTCATTACCTATGTATTATAGCGCAAAGTGTGAGATTAGTAAGCTATTTAGTGGTTAGGAATGGGCACTTCTTCACCGCTCTCTAAAATCATGGTCTTTCTCGGCCATAGTTCTATCGGCTCATCGATGTACGGCAGGTTAGTCGCTTCTGCGATAGCTCGCATAGCCATGTCTATCGGTGCACGTAGGGCCTGGCGTCGAGATTCGTGGTCTGTCGAAGCGGTATAATCTCTATACGCTGCTACATAGTCAACGGGGTCACACAGAGTAACGTGGATTTGCTCATCTTGTGGCATGTATGCATCCAGATCAGTAGGCCACGGTTCGTAGCGAATACCTACTGGCAATAAGTTAGGCTCCACCCCCCCTACATTTGCGTCGAATAAAATTCGTGACGCACCCGTTCGCCCTTTGGTTACCTGAGCGTCACCGGTATATGCACCTTCTGGAAAGATGAGTAGTGAGCGTCCGTCAAGCAATGCTTGTCTGGCCATTTTGAGTCCGACTTCTAAATATTCTTTACCACCGTGCACCTCGAGCGGTATGGTGTGTAGTGCTTTTTCTATTACTAGTCGCCGCACTGCCGTGCCCACAGAGCTATTTTTATACGCCAATCGCGAACTAATGACAACGTCACAATCCTCCGGCAGACTTGCTGGTATGGCAAAGATATCGCGCATGCAAGCATGATTGGCGACGAATACATTCGGGCCTTCTGGTATGTTGTCGAGCCCATGTGTCGTAATTGCCATTTCTCTACCTATAGTTTGTAAGAGTGGCTTCTTTCCCTCGTTCACATCTGCCTCGCTTTCAAAGCTTGCTTAACGGCGTGCGCCACTAAGCGATGCCCTTTTGCTGAAAAATGAATACCATCAGATAGTGGTATGAACGGCAGCTCAATGTACTCACCGAGCGCCTCCTTATTCTGCAAGATCTCTTGTCGTATAGCTTCTGATTGTTCCGTAAACTCTGGGCCAGAGTCTTCACCGGTTGAAAATGCTGGCGGCAAGAGGTATATGACGTCGGCGCTGTCAGTCAGTTTTTGATAATCCGTCAAATCGTGAATGATAGCTTGCGCCGTCCTACCGTATTGCTGTTGTAAATCGTTAGTGCCAAGGGCGATGATGACGATGTCCACATTGCCCGCCTGTTGCAAAGCTTCTGCAAACGTATGTTTACCATTTTTGTACGGCTTTGCCTTACAAAAATCTCCCGCTATACGGCCCGATAGTCCATTTGCAATGATGTGCGCTTTGCCTCGTAATTCTCGCTTTAGACGGTTGACCCATCGGTCACTATACCGCACTCGCGGCCCCACAAACGTGTCTCCCCAGACGTTAGAATCGCCATAAATAAAAATCCTTTTCATCGCGTGGTCACTGCTCATATATAAACTCCGTTTTTTGATATTATACCATGTTCTGTCAAAATAACGTCAGCTGCGTGCTAGGTATCTCAAGGTCAACCGCCCCTTGCACCACTTGTGCCCGGTGGCCGATAAACTTTTTCACGTTATACGCCAGTAGCTGCCCGTCATATTCAGTGATGAGCACCGAGCCGATAACGCTAACAATCGTGCCAGCCAAAACCCTATTCCCTGTCATGTCAATCACATCACTGAGGTCTCGACCGTCAGTGTGAAAATAATCTTCGCACGTGATGAGCGTTCGGTTTGGAAAATCCAGCCCCAACTGGCGGTGGATGCGCATCAACGCATCAGCCAAAGTCTGTTCCGCTGCCGTAGTATTCAATGGCTGCTTAATTAGTCCTAGCTTTTTACTGGCGGCCACTGTTTCCATGATGCCATCCAGCTTAGCAATCTTTGCTTCGTATTGCCGGGCGATCAACGCCGAAGCAAACGTTTCTAGCTTCAACGCCAGGCGCGCTCCCTGCTCCAGTAGTCGCCGAATACCACGCTCCTCCTGTGAAATGCCAACTTTGATCACCTCTGGTGAAAAATACGCCAAATACAAAAAATGTGGATTTTGATTAATCTTTTCCTGCTGCGTCGACACCGAATCAGCGTGGTAAAACGCTGGATTGAAACCAGTGCGATTGCGACACTTCAAACAATTTTCATACTTCTCATCGACCATCGCGCCATCAGGACAAGCCTGGCTGCAGTGATTGGCAAAATCCAGCCAACCGGTGCAATATTTGGTGGAAAAGTCAAACTCCAGTGACAATTCCTGGCCCAAAACATTACCACGCTCAGCCCTACCGTCAACCTGCCATTCCAAAAACGGTCGGCTTTCAGTGTCAAAGCTAGTGTAGCTTAGTAAAAACTCCTCAGGCATAGCACAATTATATCAAAAACCGCCCGGCAACTGCGCGGACGGTTTCAAGTGCAGAAATAGTCTACAGCGCTGCTTCGACGGCTGCCCACGTAGCGTCAGGATTGTCCTCTGGCACGATGATGGTGACTTGGTCTCCAATGTTGATGCGGAAGAACGTGACGCTGGCGAGCAAAATGCGATACTCGCGGCCGTTAGCCTCGACGTAGTAGACGCCGTCGTGCTGGACAAGTGTACCGATGACTTGCTTGCGTGCCACTGGGCCGATTTGCTTGTAGATGAAACTACCGTCGTCAGCGATGGTTAATTTCAAAATATCGCCTTCAACCAGTTTTGATTTTGAAGCATAGTTGGCTGGGATTGGGTAGTTCTTGCCGTCTGGGCCAAGCATGGTCTGACCGTCAAACACACCTTCGACGACCTTGCCAGTCACATCTTCGGTGGAGGTTTTTGGTGTAACAACTTGACCGTCATCACCGATGATGCTGATCAATAGCTCTTTTGCCGCCGCCAAATTAGTCTCTGCCTCTTGTATCAATGAGCGAAGCCGCTTTACTTGTTTTTCTGGTAGTTCAGACATAGTGATTCTCGCATTTCCCTGTCTATTTTTGATAGTTCTCGTTCTATATATAGCATAGGAAAAAGGTTCGGTCAAGGCTTGCATAAGCAAGTTATTTCAGATTTCCACAGCATTTTAAGGGGTGCTTGCAAAACTGTTGCAAATTTTACCCTTGCAATCAAAATACCGCCCATGGTATAGGGCGGCATAATGATTTCGAAAACAAATTGGCGTCATGTTCAGAATGAAATTAGCTGAGCTCAACGCTAGCGCCAGCGTCTTCCAGAGTCTTTTTAGCAGCTTCAGCTTCGTCTTTTGAAACTTTTTCTTTGACTGGTGCTGGTGCGCCGTCAACGATAGCTTTAGCTTCACCCAGACCCAAGCCGGTGATTTCTTTAACAGCCTTGATGACTGCAACTTTCTGAGCACCTGCGTCCTTCAACGTGACGGTGAACTCAGTCTTTTCGTCAGCCGCAGCAGCGTCACCGCCAGCAGCTGGACCAGCAACAGCGACAGCTGCAGCAGCTGGCTCGATGCCGTACTCTTCTTTCAAGTGGTTTTTCAATTCGTTAACTTCCAGAACTGTCAATTTGGTCAGTTCTTCAGCCAATTTCTTAATATCAGCCATGATATGTCTCCTTACATTATTGATTGATTGCTAAACTTAAGCCGTAGCTTTGGCTTCGATGCCATCCAAAAGTCCGTGCAAATTGCCGCCCAGCGCACCCACGGTGTCGTGGACTGGTGAGAGCAATTGTGCCACCACTTCGGCGACAAGCTGGTCTTTGCTTGGCAAGCCTGCCAGCGCTTTGATGTCAGCCTCGTTGATGCTGAGGCCTTCACCTGAGAAACCACCAGCCAACTGCAGTGCTGGATGCGTCTTTGCAAACGTGTCCAAAACTTTCGCTGGCATGACCTCGTCCTCGGCGCTGATGGCGTAGACCAACTGGCCAACCAGGAGGTCGGTGTCAGTTTCTTTGTAGGTGTCGACGCCCTGCAATGCTACGCGTACCAAGCGGTTTTTGACCACCTTGATGACCACGTTTGCCTCGCGAGCAGCCTTGCGTAGTTCTTGCAATTCAGCCACGCTCAGACCCTGGTACCGCGCAAATGCCGTACCTTTGGCGTCTTTCAGAAGCTCTGTTAGTTCAGCAACCAAAGTTTGTTTTTTATCGCGTGAAATTGCCATAAAAATCCTTTCTTTGATTGAGTTAATTTCATTCTTTTCGCCAATTTGTTAACGTGCGGTAATGGAGAATCAAAAAGACGTCTTTGATTCTCGCACTACCAAAGACGTCAAATAAAACTGTTCGTTTCATCCCTCGGCGGCATATTTACATCTGTTTATCAGCCAGATCGCCGCTGTCTTTGGTAATGTTCCTCACCATTGTAGCAGAAATGACAACGAAATGCAACAGGCATATTATATCAAACCAAAGAGAAAGCCCGCTCCATGGTGGAGCGGGCAGCAAACCTCCTTTCTCTCTCTGTATCTCATTTCCTCACCGAGGGATGCCCGTCGTGATGACGAACATCCCCCAGCGGTATGTCACTCCTCGCGCGAGGAGCGACGACTAAACCAGCCCATGATCAGAGCCATAACCCCAGTCGCAACGAAGGCGACTGTGGCAATCAAGAGCTGGTCACCGGCAGTGCCAGTGACTGCCAGTATCCCACCTGGCCGCTTGTGCAGCGGCTGGGATGGGGGCGACACGACCTCCTGACCCCGCGTGGGGGTCGGGGAGGCGGCCGGCGCAGTCGCCGAAGGCGTTGCCTTCGGTGTCGGCGTGACCGACGGAGTCGGCGTTGCCGTCGCACTTGGTGATGGCGTTGCGCTGGGCGTTGCCGACGGAGTTGTCGACGGCGTCACCGATGGTGTCGGGGTCACTGACGGGGTCGGCGTGGGCTCCGGGGTTGGAGTCGGTGTCGGGGTCACTGACGGGGTCGGCGTGGGCTCCGGGGTTGGAGTCGGTGTCGGCGTTGCGCTCGGTGATGGTGTCGGCTCCGGCGGCTTCAGGAGGTAGCTTGCGCCACCTCCCGCCTCCGGCCGCCGCACCGTGGCGGAGGCGTCCCAGGAGTGATCCTGGGACGTAACCGTGACGTTGTCCGTCCATGGACCCGGGTCGCCCGGGTCTACCGACAGGTTCAACTCAAAGCGAGCCTTCTCGCCCGCATCGAGTTTAACCTTGACGGTCACGGTGGTGGAGGCGCACTCCACCACGGTAACCGGGGCGTAGCGGGTGTACTGGGGCTGACCCCAGACGCCCGCTCTCGAGTACACACCAGCCTGACCGGCTGGTGTGGGGCAGTTGAATGCCTGACCCGGCGACGTGAGAACGTCGCGGACCAGGAACTCTTGGTCGTTCTGAGTGGCGGTGGGTAGAGCCACCGCCACCGTTACCCGGGAGGGGTCGTCCTGATGGACGTACCCCCACTTTGACGCCCAAGTTTCGGGTTGCGAGCAACCTGGGCATTCAGCAACCTTTATAGGAGTCCGACGGATCTGTCCGCCGAAGTCCCACAGGAGATCCCGGGTCTCGCCCGGGACGAGGACGTCCTCCAAGGAACTCCGCCACCAGGCGTGTCCCTCGAAGGCGTAGTGATCGCTCACTTCAACGGCATCGGTCAGCGTGACGCTGACCTTACCGTCGGTGTAGACGGCGTGGGCAATGACCTCGCCGCCGTCTGTGGTCAAGTCGACTGGGGAGTTGTTGCTCCCCAGTTCTTGCGGTGGCGTGAAGGTGATGCTATCACCTTCACAGTGCCCCTCCTCAAGGGAGAGGCCGAACCCAAATTCAACGCGCTCATACGCGCTGAATTCGTTAGAGCCGTCGACAGCGCGGATATACTCCGCGCTGATTTCCTCCGGCCCAATGGGCCGGGGAGTGCACGACGACGTTGCCGCCGTCGTGTCGGGGCTCTCGGGGACAGCAGCTGCCACCCCCGAGAACCCGAAGACCATAGCTAGCAGCGCAAACAGCGCTGCTAGCCCACGTTTCTTCATGGGCATGGGAAATCTCCTATGATAGGGAGTTGGAATGGATACAGATGTTAAAGTACATTTCGGTTCGCGTCCAGCTGGGCTGGAACAGCGAATCAAAAATGACTCTAGCACATCCGTATCCCACTGGGCTTTACTATTCTAGCATAAAATACAGAAAAATGCAATACTCCCACGGCTATCTCGGCGACGTCACCCCAGTAAAAATCCCGCCATGATCGGCGGGATTTGATGGGTTAAACTGCGAGATTAACTATGTCTAGAGGTTGTTTTCAACTTTGATACCAGGACCCATGGTAGTAGTCACGGCAACACTTTTGACGTAGGCGCCTTTGAGGCTGCTTGGTTTTTGGGCGTTTAGGCTGCTCAAAAATGCGCGGGCGTTGTCTTGTAGTTTTTCTGTACCAAACGACACCTTACCGACGCTCAAGTGAACGATGGCCTGTTTGTCGACGCGGTATTCAACCTTACCGGCTTTGGCTTCGGTGACAGCAGTCGCCACGTCTGTTGCTACGGTGCCAGACTTTGGATTTGGCATCAACCCGCGTGGGCCGAGCAAGCGAGCGTATTTACCAAGCTTTGGCATGTACTGTGGTGTTGCTACTAAAATGTCAAAGTTCAATTCTTCTTTGTCCAGCTGCTTCAAGAATTCTTCATCACCGATGATGTCGGCGCCAGCTTTTTTGGCAGCGGCGTGCTCTTCTTCTGGTGCAAATACTGCGACGCGTACGTCTTTACCAGTACCGTGAGGTAGTGACACGGTTGAGCGAATGTTCTGGTCTGCCTGGCGTGGGTCAACGCCGAGCCGAACGTGCAGTTCCACTGACGCGTCAAATTTGACTGGGCTGGTCTTGGTCGCCAGCTTCAAGGCTTCTTCCAGGGTGTAGACTTTGTCTTTCTCGATCTTTTGGGCAGCTTCTTGGTATTTTTTACCGCGGCGCTCTAGGCGTGGTCGAGTGACTGGCTTTGGACCTTTTTTGATGTGTGCTTCAGTGTCTTCGTCTTGCGGAGTGGTGTCGCCTGCTTCTTTGCGAGCTTCCTTCTCTGCTTTAGCTTCAGCTTCGTCCAAAGCTTTTTGGCTGCGCTTGCCTGCTTTGGCGACGTGTGCTTCGCGAACTTCGTGTTTTTCAGCGCCGGCAATGGCAGCCTCGATTTCAGCGATGGTGTTTTTTTCGCTGACTTCTAGGTTTAGTTCTGCTGCTTTTTCCAGCAATTCGGCTTTTTTGGCCATGAGTGATATCCTTTCTGTGGTACAACCGGTGCTCGGCTTTTCCCGAGGTTCACCTCCCAACATTGATTATTATTCCGGTTGATTATATCAGTTTTGGTGACTGTTTTCAATGAGGTTAGTGCGCCAAACGCCGAAAGGCTGTGACGAAGGTGTTGTTAGGCACCACAAACAGGTCCGCTCGTGAGCTGTCATCTATCGGGACGAGTCGTAGTCCAAATCGCCACTGTCCGGATACTTCCTCACAGTGCAGCTCTGGCTTGGCATTGATGGTATGGTCGTCAAACATCTCCTGCCATTCACCGTTGTTGTCGGTGTAGAATATCCCGTCAACATAAAACTTGCCTGCCTCAAGCATATGTTCCGTCAAAAAATTCTCATCAGCCATGAGTTGCGCGCATAGCTCTGAAGCTTCAGCCTGCATCAGTTTGGTTATGCGCTCAGCTGGAAGATTGCGCTGGCTCAAGTCAGTGGCTCTGTCCGCAAGTAGATACTCGGTTGCTTCGATTGACTGACTGCGCCATTTGTCCTGAAAAGTCGCCAGGTAGTCAAATGGCTGGCTTTCATCTCTCTGTTCGTGATAGATGAGGTCGATATCTGCTAGCTGATCAAACGGTACGATGGTCTTTGTTACACCGTGAGTCATTTCGATATGAAGTTTGGGCAGCAGTTTGGCTTCCCCGTCTTCTAAAACAACTGGCACAAATACAGCGAGCTTGTCGGCGATGATTGGCTCGGTTTGTTTAAAAATATTCACAATGGCTTGACAATGCTCTGAGTCGGCAAGCAGCTCATCAAACTTCCTGGTAGCTTTTTCGGTGAGTCGTTGTATGATGAGTTGCTGTTGTTCGGGGTCAAGCTTGCTGAATGATTTCCTTGACAAAACTCGGTTGACTAGTCCACCGGTATCATAAACCAGTTCGGCGTAGTCCGACGGCTCTTCTGGCTCCTGCTGACGAATCTCCATGATGCGAGATACATCCAAGCGGTCGCCGTTATCGAGCGCCAAGCGTACCGTGCGTTCGCCCAGCTCTGAACTGACCTCAAACCGTGCGACTGCTTCTGAGAACTGTTCAATACCTAAGGTAGGCTCACCATCACTGTTGTTGTGGGAGGTTATGGCGGTGATGTCGACCGGCTTGCTTAGTAACTCAGGAGTGAATAGTTGGTTGTTCAGGGTTTTCTGCAATGTCTCGTCTAGGTCTAGCGTCGCTTCCCTGTTGTAGGCCATATCCATCAGGCTGCCCAAATCAATTGGTCGCTTCTGGGGACTGGTAAATGGTGCTTCGCTCATGTACATATATTATACCAGTGAATTGCAGAAAAATCAATAGCAGTGAGCTCATTTCATAGAATAATTGCGTGTTTAGCAACAATGTGATAGTATTTGTAATTACTATGGAACGTGGAGAAAACAGTAATCTTACACCTGGTGGGCACGATGAAACAACTATTGGCGCGACCTTTGATGACATTATGGCGGGCGCAGACATAACTGGCGAAGACATGGCTGCTGTTCCCGAGAAGTGCCGAGACTGTCCAGTGTTAAAGCGCAACCTAGGAGAGATAGCTTGTATACGTAAAGAAGTGCAAGAAGGTCTGAGCGCGGATCCTGAAGAGCTAAAGAAGCGTTTACTGATGATGAGAGAAGCGGGTCATGAGGCTTTGGCGCGATTAACAGAGGGCCAGATAGATCAAATAGCCGCTAGTGCTACAAGCCATCAGCAAAGAGAGGCTTTAGCAATATTAAACAACTTTGATCAGCAATCGCCTAAACTACAGGCTGATGTAGATCTTCTTACTGGTCATTGTGCGGGACCTCTTAAGATGCGTGGTTCGCGGGATGGCAAGACGGTGACAGTAACGAGCTGTATGTCGGGTATAATAGCCCATTCAGGTAAAACAGGATTTGCCGACGTACACTACAGTTAGCGGTCTATCACGTGTTCTGATACAATAGATCATATGGACTTTATTACAATTACACACATCAGAGCACGTCAAATTTTAGATTCTCGAGGCAATCCAACGGTTGAAGCAGATGTCATATTGAGCGACGGTTGTTTTGGTCGGGCTGCGGTGCCGTCCGGAGCGAGTACTGGGTCTCACGAAGCGGTAGAGCTACGAGATGATGAATTGCCATTTGGTGGCAAGGGTGTTCTAAAAGCAGTTGAAAATGTCAACACGGAAATTGCTGACGCACTGCGCGGCATGAGTCCGTTTGACCAAGAAGCTATTGACCAAAAGATGATCACCTTGGATGAAACGCCAAATAAGGGCCGTTTGGGGGCAAATGCCATCTTGGCGGTCAGTTTGGCAACTGCCAAAGCAGCAGCAGCGTCACGCGGTGTGGCACTGTTCACCTATATCAACACGTTGGCTGGTAACCCGCAGATGAGCTTCCCGATGCCAATGGTTAATGTCATGAACGGTGGTCAGCACGCGCTGGGTGCAACGGATATTCAGGAGTACATGATCATTCCTGTTGGTGCGTCAACCATTCAAGACGCAGTGACCATGAGCGCCGAGGTGTTCCACGTGCTGGCAAAAGTTCTCAAACAAGAGGGCTACCCAACGACTGTGGGTGATGAAGGTGGCTATGCACCTCGCGTTCGTTACGGTAACTCTGAGCCAATCACCTTGCTCAGTCGTGCCATTGAGCAGGCTGGGTACTTGTTGGAGCGTGACTTTGCCTTTGCACTTGACGTGGCTGCCAGTGAGTTTTATCAGAGCCAGACTGAGCAGTACAATTTGTCCACGGAACATCGTGTACTAAACACAGATGAGATGATCAAAATGTATAAGGAACTGCGCGCACAATACCCAATCGTTTCCATCGAAGATGGGCTGAATGAAGAAGCGTGGCGTGGTTGGCAAAAGCTGACGCTGGAATTGGGCGGCACCACACAGTTGGTTGGTGACGACTTGTTGGTAACCAATGTCGAGCGTCTGGAACAAGCCATCGAGCAAAAAGCTGGCAACGCCATCCTCATCAAACCAAATCAAATTGGTACACTGACCGAAACCATCGCCGCAGTTAAGATGGCCAAAGAAGCTGGCTGGAACACGGTGATGAGCCACCGTTCTGGCGAGACGGAAGATACCACCATCGCCCACTTGGCGGTTGGCTTGGGAACTGGACAAATCAAAACTGGCTCAATGTCCCGTTCAGAGCGCATCGCTAAGTACAATGAGCTGATGCGCATCTCAGAGCTGCGCCCTGACATCGAGCTGGCGCGACCGTTTGTGCAGATGTAGGACGGACTAAGCGCGAATAGTGACGATGTCGCCAGCTTGCAACTTGATGATGCGTGACGCGACTGCAGTTGTTACTTCTCCGCCGTCGACATAGACACTCACCATATCACCGAAGTAATTGATGGCTTCGGTGATATTTTTGGCTGGTGGCATGCCAGCTGGGTTGGCGCTGGGTGCCAACAAGGGGCCGGTTTGGTTGATGAGACGTGCTAAATTGCCGGTGACCAGTCGAAAAGCTAGTGTGCCGTTTTGGTGGGTGGTGTGCAAAAAAGCGTTGCTGGCTGGTACAATGATGCTGGTCGGTCGCTCGGCATTCAGCTGTAGGTAGTGCTGACGTCGAGTAGCAGTTAAACCCGGGATGTCGGAGATGTCAGCGACCAGGATGATGCAGGATTCGTTAGCTGGACGATGTTTAGCGCGATACAGGCGCTCCATGGCACAGTGGTTAGTCGCGGCAGCAACGATGCCGTAGATGGTGTCGGTTCTGAGGACGACCAATTTGGCACTAGTGAGTGCCTCTGACACACGGGGGTCGGATATGGTATTTGTGATGAGCATTGAATTATTTCGTTAGATTAGCCACCAAGATTTTCGATGATAGTTTGCAAAAAGCCTCTGGGGGCTGGCGGTGGTGTTTGGTCTGGCTCTTGGGTCGATGATGTTTGCTCAGCTGAAGGTGTTGCGGTAGGTTCGGTGTTGATGTGAATAGAATTAGCAGCGGTATCGGCCGCTTCCTTCAGTATGATCGCTGGCGGAATAAACAAAGCAGAGGTAATGGCTACTGCACCGACAACGGATTTGATGGTGTCTTTGAGTCCTCTTTCGTTCTCTGTTGATAGCTTTGCAAATTCTGCCAGATCCATACCCATATTATATCATATTTGGTTATAATGTACAATTACTCCCGCCTGAGCGAGAGTAATTGTAGTTGACGCGAGAAACTGATTAGTCAGTAACTTCAACACCCATGCTGCGAGCAGTGCCGGCGATGATTTTGACGGCGCCGTCTGTGTCGATGGCGTTGAGCTGATCTTTTTTGACTTCAGCGATTTCTTCCAGCTGAGCGCGGGTAATTTTACCAACCTTGTCGGTATGTGGTTTGCCGCTACCCTTTTGGATGCCAGCTTTTTCGCGGATCATATCGTCCACTGGCTGACCCAATGATTTCCATGCGAAAGTGCGGTCTTCAAACACCTGAATGTGTACAATAACGTCTTTACCCATCAGATCTTTGGTGGCGTCGTTAAATGGATTGATAAAGTCCATCATGTTTAGTCCCCACTGACCCAAGGTTGAACCAACTGGAGGCCCAGCGGTAGCGCGACCAGCTGGAATACGTAGTTTTAGATTTCCAATGACTTTCTTTGCCATGATGATAAACCCTTTCAAAATTAGTTGAAGCGTATTGAAAGTGTGCGTAACATAGGTATTATACAAAAAAGTGTGGTATAATTCAAGCATGAACGTGCGAGGCCCGCTCCCGATTAAGCGCATCATTAACGCGTTTGGTGCGGTGGGCTACACATTGCTCTTGTTTGTTTATGCGATCATCTCTTTGTCCGCTGTAGTGTGGCTGATGCGTCGCGGTAAGTTCTTTGGACTGTCAGTGAATTTGCGCACCGCAGAACCATTGATGCAGACAGTGCCGACAGAGCCAGAGCCGTTGACGGCTCAGCTGTTGAGTGCTGCGTTGGGGATTGCCACGGCGTTGGTGCTGGTCATCACCCTTACGGCTCTCACCTATTGGCTAGGGCGCGGCGGTTCGCGGATGTTGAAGCGGTCAGTGCGGTTTTGTCAGTGTCCCGTTACGTTGGTGACGTTGCTGGTGGGTAAGGTGCTGGCTTGCGGTGTGGCAACGGTGCCGGTTTTGTTGGCTGGTATTTTACAGATGGGTAATCTGTGGGTGGTGATCATTTTGTTGGGATTTATCACCGTGGCGTTGATCATCTTTCTGCTGCAGCACTATCTGGCATACACCAGTGAAGTCGTGCAAGCTAAAGACGTTTGGTAGCTTGATGCGCGATGTATTATTTTTTGCGTGACAGAAAGTGCGTGATGACATTGCCAGTAACGATGCCAGCTGCCACGCCGCCAGCGATAGTCAAGGCTTTGACGGCTTCTTTGCCAATTTCTGAGAGCATCAACATGCGAGCTATTTTGGGGTCTTTGATTTCAAGGCTGGTTGGAATTTCAGGTGGAGGAGTGTCGTCCTTTGGCGTCTGTGCTTCTTTTGATACGGTAGGTATGCTGTCGTATGTGGAATTTATCATATTAGCCTGGTGTTGCCCCAGGGATATTGCAAAATTGGCAGCAAAATAAGCAGGCATACGTGAGGGGTCTTCTTCACACTCTTCCACGGACTCCTCGTACAGTTGGTTTACATGTAGTTTAGCTTGCGCTGGTATGTCTGCTTGCTTTTCTGGAATACTGTCTGGAGCGATGGCATGTGCTGCAGCCATAACCGCCTGTCTATCGCTTTCCATCAGATCGGCAAACCAAGTGAGCAAAGATTCCTTTTGCTTTGGCGTTGTCGGTAAGTCTTGTAAATAATGGGTGGCGAGTTCTCGTAATGCTGGGAGATACTGCATATTTAATAAGGTGCTGGACTTATTTAGAACACGCTGTTGCTCATCAATAGTCTGGTTGGCAGATAGTCTTTCGAAGGTTGTGATTAAACTATTTATGGCAGCTAGATGTTTACGGGAGGCATCTGCTAACTCATTGCCATCAGGCTCACCTAGTGCTTCTAGCCATTCTTCTGAGGCTTTGGTAGCCTCCTGGGCAGTGTCGTCACCGGGCTGTACAATATTTTCGTTATTATTGGAGTTATCATCACTGGGTTGTGGCATTTCTAGTGTGCTCATTGTAAAACCTCTCCACCCTTTTGATAATAATGATAAATTTGCCTGTCTGGTCCCGCGCGTTAGACCTTTTTCACCTGCAAAGCGTCAAGTTCAACTGGAGTGTCACGTCCAAACATGCTGACCATGACGCGGAT
The DNA here is from genome assembly GCA_963520855.1 of uncultured Candidatus Saccharibacteria bacterium. Lineage (GTDB taxonomy): Bacteria > Patescibacteriota > Saccharimonadia > Saccharimonadales > Saccharimonadaceae > Nanosynbacter. The sequence goes on from CAUQSI010000001.1 coordinate 203,822, forward strand.
TTTGCCTTTGATTGGGTCGATTTCGGCGATCGCACCGTCAAAGCCTTTGAACGGACCATCGGTGATGGAAACAACTTCGCCCTCTGAGAAGTCAATCTGGTGCTTTGGCTCTTCGACGCCCATGCGCTTTTTGATTTTGGCAATTTCTTTGTCAGAAACTGGTGTTGGCGTAGTGTCGGCACCGACAAATCCAGTCACGCCAGGCGTGTTGCGGATGATGTACCAGGTTTCATCAGTTAGGTTCATTTCTACTAAAACGTAGCCTTGGAAGATCTTGGCCTCAACGACTTTGCGTTTGCCGTTTTTGATTTGGATTTGTTTTTCTTTTGGGACCATGACGTCGAAAATTTTGTCTGCCATGTCAACACCGTTGATGCGCTGACGAATGGATTCTGCTACTTTTTCTTCGTAGCCAGAATAGGTGTGAATAGCGTACCACTGACGGGTTGAGTCGTAACGATTATTTGCCATAAAAAACTCCTTTTACCTTTATTTCAAAATTTGCTCAAAGACCCAGTTAAATCCAGCGTCAAGTAATAAAATCAATGTGGTAAGCAGTAAAGTAAAGCCAATCACGGTGCCAGTCATGATCCAAGTGTTGGCGCGGGTTGGCCAACGAACTAGCTTCAGCTCGGCCCACGCTCCCTTGAAATAACCAACAAATGAGTCGCGCATGCCTGAATCTGCTTCAGTCTTTTGAATAGCGCGTGCTGGTTTGGTGGTTGATTTCTTTTTGACGGTTTTTTTAGGGGAATCATCCGTTGCCTTGATGCGGCGTACGGTAGTTTTCCCTGTCTGCTTACCCTTTTCTGCCATGTGTTTCTCCCAAATTAAAAAGTCTGTTTTTCACAGACTGTCAAGTATAGCTTAGCACAAAAAATGCATGCATTGCAAGTTTGAGCGGTATTATCGCTTTTTGGCGGGCTTTGCCGGTGGCAGGCTGAAGCTGAAGGTTGATCCGTGATTGAGACGACTTTCCAGTTTGATGGTGCAGCCGAGCTTGCGGGCTAGCTTGGCCGCCACGTAGAGCCCTAGTCCAGTACCACTGGTTTCGCGCGTGCGGTAATCTTCGGCGCGGAAGAAGCGATCGAAAATCTTTTTCTGATCACTGCGCCCGATGCCGATGCCGGTGTCCTTGACGCCAAAGTAGACTTTGCCAGCGCTGCGCTTCATGATGAGGGTGACTGAGCCTTTTTGGGTGTATTTGATGGCGTTGGTGATGAAATTTTGCAATAATTCTTCAAGATATAGCCGAGACACATTGACATTGCCGACGCCTGCTCTAACGTCTAGGTTGAACGCCAATTTCTTTTCTGTTGCTTGCGGTTCGTATTCGTGGCGAAGCTTTTCAGCCAGTTCAGTGACGTTGATGAGCTCTGATTCATCAGCAATACCACGCTCCGCGCGAGACAGCGTGCTGAGGTCGTTGACGATGCGTGCCAGGAACATGATTTGTTTGTGGGCTTCGGCAAGCGAATCGTCTAATTTGTCAGTCATACCGCGGTGCATCATGAGCTGAACGTTGGAGAGCGATGCCTCGGCGATGGTGATGGGAGTGCGTAGTTCGTGGCTGATCACACTGATGAATTCATCGCGCTCTTCTTCTAGACTTTTGACTCGCGTGATGTCGCGCAAAATGAGGACGTAGCCGTCCGAAGTGAGTGTGTCGCTGCCGCCCTGTACCGGCGCGAAAGTAGCTGACAGCCGCACGCGGTCACCGCCCTCAAGGGGCATGATGATGTCGTCGCGGGTACGAATGGCTGGCGATTTTCGCAACTCTTTGAATACAGGAACTGGCTGTTTGTCGTTGGTTTCAAAATTTAATAACTCATCAATGTGTACGCCTTGGATGCTGGCGTTGGTGTCAAGTAGACTCAAAGCGGCGGCGTTGTAGAGGCCGATGATGCCGTGGGCATCCATGCTGATGATGGCGTCGGTGAGGTTGTTCACTAGTGTCAATACGCGGTCGCGTTCCAGCCGTTCACGGGAGCGACTACGTCGTAGCTCTTGGCGTGACTGGTGTCGTCCACGATAGGCGATGACGACGACTGCTAGAAACATCAGCCATGATATGACAAGTAAAATAATGATGGCATAGATAAGATTCCCTCCCTGCATATGTACCAGTATACCATAAGCATTATACGTGTGGGGTGTATTTTTTCAGGGCGTCGCGGTGTCGTTTATAGTGCGGGTCGATGGCGGCGACCTCATGCCAAAATGCTTGCGAATGATTCATCTGGCGCGTGTGGCATAGTTCGTGGATGAGAACGTAGTCCAATAGTTCAAACGGTAGATTCATGAGGGCGATATTTAGGCTGATGGTGCCGTTTGAGGAACAACTGCCCCAGCGACTGGACGAGTGTGTGAGTCGAGTTTTGTCGTAATGAAAGCCGTGTTGCTCTGCTAAGAATTTGAGGCGGCGTGGCAGATAGCTTTTGGCTTCTTTGCGTAGGGCTTTGACGACATGGTCACGAATGGATTGTTGAAACATGGGGTCGGTGAAATCTTGCTCGTCTCTTGCGCTGATGATGATGCTGGTGCCGACAGTTTTGACGGCGGGTTCTCCCTGTTCCATCAACAAATTGTGACTTTTGCCGATTTGCTGAGGCGTGCTGTATGGAAAGTCGCCTTGCTGCTCGGCGATGAGTTTTTGAATGTTGCGACGTGACCGTTTAATGAGCAGTTTGGCGGAAGCTAGTGGCGCGTGAAGCGGCATGGTGATGCGGATGCGACCGTTGGGAGCAATGCGCAAACTGACGCGACTGGCTAGTGCGCGCCTGGTGACAGTGATTTCGCCAAATTCAGAATCAGTGATGGTTGGCATTGAGCCCTCGTTTATCCAACTCGACCGCGTCCGCCGATGAATCGTGGCTGAGTGCGTATGGAAGCAGCTGGACGGGTGGCGTCGCTGAGTTTTTTCAAAAGCGTTTTTGCCTGTGTGTTGTAAGTGTGACGGCCGCTGATAACCATGTATGGCTCGCTGGCGTGTGGTGGCGAGAAGGTTCGTAATTTCTGTTCAAATAGGGCCTCATCGCCGTTGTGCGAGCGTAGCCACCTGGCTCTGGACATAGCAGGATCGGTCTGCACCCACACGAACAGTGGTTTAAATCCAGCTTCACGAGCGACTTTGGCGATGTCGGAACGCCAAGCGCGCTTTTCGGTGTTACCATCAAAGATGATCGTCTGTTTGGGCTTGAGTAATTCTCGAAGCAAATCGATTGCAGCTTTGTGAATCAGTGTGTCATCGCTTGATAATTCTCGCAGCGTATCACTGCTTAAAATTGGCGCATTGAACATTTTGGCAAATTCAGTCGCAAACTGTGTTTTTCCCGCCCCCGGTGCGCCGACCATGATAATCAAGTGCGGCGAAGATAACTGCAATGGTTTCATGAAATCAGTATACCATACGCCTGGTTAGAAAAAAACAGAGGGAAAACCTCTGCTATTTCACGGCTCTATGGCAGGGGAGACAGGACTCGAACCTGCGACACCCGGTTTTGGAGACCGGTGCTCTACCAACTGAGCTACTCCCCTGTGTCTTGGCGTTATTTTACATGATTTTTTTGTCTTCGGCAACTCATTTTGGGTGATTTGAAGAGGCTATCTGACAGGTCGTGGTGTGAAATACTCCTGAAAAACCGTGAAAAACTATTGAAAAAACATAAGCATCGTTTTATGATAAATAGTAGGTATGAAAATATTGATGCTTGGGTGGGAATTACCTCCGCATAATAGCGGGGGTTTAGGCGTCGCTTGTTATCAGATGTCACGGGCATTGGCTGACTGTGGTGTGGACATCGACTTTGTTGTTCCCTATTCTGCCGAGCATCCGAACATTGACTTCATGAATGTACACGCGGCAACGCACTTGGAAGCGTCAAAAGATGGCTTTGGCGCCTATGATGATTTGGGTACTTCGGACAAACAAGCGCATGATTGCGGGCTGGGCGGTATGCGTGCGGTGCAGCGACGATATAACTGCTTCGTTAAAGAATTTGTCAAACAGAATCCTCCGGATGTCATTCACGCTCACGACTGGCTGACCATGGAAGCGGGTATCATCGCTAAGGAGCAGTGCAATGCGCCGTTGATCGTGCATGTGCACGCGACTGAATTTGACCGTTCTGGTGAGAATGAGGGCAACCCGTTGGTGCATGAGATTGAGCAGCAAGGATTGTTGATGGCTGACCGAATCATTGCAGTGAGCCACATTACCAAAGACATCATTGTGAAGAATTATCACATTCCACCAGAGAAAATCGAGGTTGTCTACAATGCCATTGACCTGGATGAACTGCCACCACACGAATACGACCAAGGTACCTATCAATACTTGGAAGACTTGAAAAAAGAGGGCTACATCATCGTTGGTGCGTTGACCAGGCTGACAGTGCAAAAAGGCTTAACCTATCTGATTCGGGCGGTGGCGCAGGCCATCAAACAGCACCAAAAAATCGCGTTACTGCTGAGCGGTAGTGGCGAGCAGCGCGACGAGCTGGTTGCTTTGGCGGCGCACTTGGGCATCAGCGACAAGGTGGTGTTCACGGGCTTTGTCCGTGGTCGGCAGTGGCGTGATGCCTACCATCTGATTGACGTATTTGTCATGAGTTCAGTGTCAGAACCGTTTGGTTTAACGGCGTTGGAGGCGGCGCACCACGATACGGCTTTGCTCATCAGTCGCCAATCCGGTGTCGGCGAAGTGCTGCATAACATTTTACGATTTGACTATTGGGATACTAACAAATTGGCGCGACAAATTGTCATGTTGGCGCGCTCGCCTGCTCTTTTGGAAATCCTCAAGGAAGATGTCAAAACGGAGTATGCTCAGCTGTCCTGGCAGGACGCGGCTCAGCATTGCTTAAAATTGTACAAACAGGCTCAATCAAAAGGCGGTGGCGCATGAGCCGTCCAGCGATCACCCTGTACCTGCACGCCCATCAGCCATGGCGCGTCCGCAGCTATGGCGCACTTGACACTGCCAACCGTCATGATTATTTCAGCGGTGACGGCGACCAAGACAATAAAGAGATCTTTCTCAAAGTGGCAAACAAATCATACCGACCGATGAATGCACTGCTAGAAAAGTTGTTGCGTGAACATCCAGGGTTTTGTTTGTCGCTGAGTTTGTCTGGAGTATTTCTGGAGCAAGCTGAGCAATTCGCGCCTGATGTGATTGAGAGTTTTCAGCGACTAGTGAAAACAGGACGTGTAGAATTATTGGCTAGTCCTTATCATCATAGTCTGGCCTTTTTCTACGATCAGTCTGAATTTGAAAAGCAGGTCGCTCTGCACGCTGAAAAAATCAAGCAGCTATTTGGCGTCTCGCCCAAAGTGTTGGCGAACACTGAGTTAGCGTACAATGACGAGCTTGGAACTTGGGCGGAAGCACACGGGTATAGTGGTGTGCTGGCTGAAGGCTGGGACAAAGTGCTGGGTTGGCGCAGCCCAAATTATGTCTATCGACCAAAGGGCGCCACACGTACAAGGCTATTGCTAAAGAACTATCGCTTGAGTGACGACATCGCCTTTCGTTTTAGTAACAAAAGATGGAGCGGCTGGCCGCTGACGGCTGAAACCTACAGCTCATGGCTCACAGCATCGGGCGGCCCATTGGTCAATTTGTTCATGGATTATGAAACGTTTGGCGAACACCAGTGGAAAGAACACGGTATTTTCACCTTCTTTGAACGGTTTGTCGGGAAATGGATAACGGCTGGCGGTCAGTTTAACACGGTGTCGCAAGCTCTATCGAACGCACCAGCGGGAGAGATCAGTATGCCAGAGACGGTGACTTGGGCTGACAGCGAGAGAGATTTGACGGCTTGGAATGGCAATGCTTTGCAACAAGAAGCTCTGCGCTATCTGTATCAGCTGGCGCCGCGAGTACTGGCGTCTGGTGATTCTCAATTGGTTAGTGACTGGCGTAATTTGCAAACCTCTGATCACTACTACTACATGTGCACCAAGTGGGCGTCTGACGGTGATGTTCACGCCTATTTCAGCCCGTACGATTCACCATATGAAGCTTCGCTGTATGTGATGAATGCTTTGCGGGATATCTATTGGCGTTCAAGGCATGCTCGCCCAATAACATAAAACCCACACCATGTCGCGTGGGTTTTGATGATAGACCTGATAAAGAGATTAGCTTTTACGAGCTTTAACTTCGTTGCGACCAAGGTTTTTCTTGGTTTCGGTATAGGTTGCGTGCTCGCGAGCAATTGGGTCGTATTTACGCAGCGTCAATTTACCTTGACCTTTGGTAGTGCGGTTCTGTGTGTTGATTGTCGTGTAGTAAGTTCGGTGCTTGCTTTTGTCACTGACCAAACCGATCAACTTGCGTTTCGTATTCTTCTTTGCCATAGTTTCCCTTTAACAATTTGTACTTAAACTTCGATTATACAATATAACAGATTATGTAAATTAGTTCAAGCAATTATCAAATGTTCATTCATTGTGCTTCTGTAAAATATATGATACGGTAGTAATAGTAAGATATAACGCATCAGGTGGAGATGATGCAGTAAGGAGTGAGGGTATGGCTAGACAGTCGTGGAAAACATATGTAGCTCGCTTGAAGCAAGCAGTGACGACATCAAAACAAGTAACTGTAAAACATTTGGGCATCGGTATGATGGTGATGGCTATGGTGCTGCAATCAGTAGTTTTCTTCCAGGATTATGCGCAAGCCGCATCAGACGATATGATCCAAGGCGGTGTCGGCAGCAAAGAAGCAATTTTGGCGCATTATGACAAAAATACCAACAATTTCCGCGACGTACTAACCTACAATGGCATCACTAGAGCAGAATTGGCGAATATCTCTAGTACCAAGGTGCGCTACGAGGTCGATTCCTCTGCTCAATCATGGGGTTGGACTTCACGGTTTTCTGAGGCCCAGGGCCAAAAAGCCCACACGGTTGCCGGACGCACCATTTACTCTCGTCCGCAGAAGTTGTGGGACAGTAGTTGGTACATGGGCTGGGAAGGCAGTTCGGCTACTCGAGGTAAATTCCGCATCATGTCTTCTTGCGGTAACTTGTTGACCTATAGCGTGCCACAGGCTGTTCCGGTGACGCCAACACCGCAGCCGCAGCCAAAACCAGAGCCTAAGCCACAGCCAGTTGCTACTTGTGATAGCTTGACCATCACTCAACTAGCACGCAACCGCTACCACATGAGTGCCAAGGCGTCAGCCAAAAATGGTGCCACCATCCAATCAATCTACATCCGGGTGTATGACCCATCAGGCAAACTTGTTGACGCTGGTGGTGTGACCGGTGACCAAACTGGTATGGGTGTTGAACTCAAGACGCCAGGTACATACAAAGCTCAAGCAACAGCTGTCACCAGTATTGGCGAAGTAACCAGTCCTAATTGTACGGGTAGCTTTACCATCACTGAGGAAACCAAGCCAGAAGAACCAAAGCCGTCAGTCAGTATCACCAAAACAGTCAACAAACAAGAGCATATCAAAGTGGCAGTCAACAGTGATTTCACCTATGAAATTACCGTCAAAAACACTGGCAAAACAGATCTGAAAGATGTTGTCGTCAGTGACACTGCACCGAAAGAAGTGACTCTGTCAAACAGCAGTGCCGGTAAGGTTGATGGTGCTAAGTGGACACACACCATCGCTAACTTGCCTGCTGGTCAGTCACAGACCTTCTCATTGACCGCTAAGTACGCGAAGTTCGTTGAGGGCAAGCACAAGAACACTGCTTGTGTTGACACACCGACCATCGCCGGCTCTCCAGACGCTTGTGATGATGCGACAACCGAAACGTACACAGTAACGACACCTCCAGCAAATCCACCAACTCAGCCAACGCCAAATGAGCCAAATAAGCCAACGCAGCCGACACCTACGCCATCAGTACCGAATGAGCCGAATAAGCCGACACCAACTGAGCCGACTACACCACCAACTACCAATCAAACCACGCCTCCTGCTGCCACGTCGCAGCCGCAGCCAACTCCTACCGCGCCAACCACTAAGGAGCTGCCGCTCACTGGTACTCTGAACACTGCCAGTGGCATCCTGGGTCTTGGTGGACTGGTGAGCGTAACATGCGCTTATGTGATGAGCCGTCGCAGCTTGCGCTAATCTACAACAAATAACTACGATAAAATCCGCGCCACAGAACCGGCGCGGATTTATTGTTGGCGGGCGAACAGTTACCGATAGTTGCCAAAGCTCAACGGAAAATCAAAATCTGCTTGATTGAGCGTAGCCATGACGGATTGTAGCTCATCCTTGCTGTTTGAGGTACAGCGCACGCTGCCACCTTGAATCTGGGTTTTTACCTTGGGATGTGCTTCTTTCAGAAGCTTGGTGATCTTTTTGGCATTTTCTTGACTGAGGCCGTCTTTGAACGGTACATCTTGCCAGGCACGCATGTTGGCGGCATTGTGTGCCCCGCCAAGGTCGAGCACTTTGCTGGTCATATTGCGCTTGGCGAGCTGCCGGCCGATCATATCAATGATTGATTGCACCTGAAACTCATCTGCGCCGATGACCTTGAAGCCCTTTTTGTCTGGCAGCCACTCGACATCAGCCGGCGTCCCTTTAAAGTCAAAGCGGTTGGCAATTTCCCGCACCACCAATTGATGAACGTTATTCATCTCTGGTTTGTTAAATGTGCTTTCTATATCAAAACTAAATTGAGCCATAATTCCTCCTGATAATTATTATAGCAAACGCTTTTCACCGAGAGGATAATTTGGTATAATCAGCTGTGAGTATGACGCCGCGATAGCTCAGTTGGTAGAGCGCATCCATGGTAAGGATGAGGTCTCGGGTTCAAGCCCCGATCGTGGCTCCATTTTGATTTTATAGAAAAGGCCGCTACGTGAGCGACCTTTTTAGTTTGCAATATGTACGAGCTTATTTTTGGTTTCGTTTGGTTACCTTTTTGGCTTCGTGCTTTGGTAGGATTGGTGCGATGAATGCATCGAGCAGCGCCCAGGCGACGCCGTTGAAGATGTATACGACGGCGGTAAAGGCAGCGATGATCATGAGTACGCGTCCGAAGTCGCTGTTTAATAGAGATAGAAAGCCCGCTACGACTGCCAGTGAGATGATGATCAGGAAATACGCCTGTTGCAGTTTGGTACGCTGGTTTTTGTTGCTATTCCATTCGGTTAGAAATTGTTTGAATAATAAGAACATAATTAGATTATAGCATGTATCTTATGTTTAGTCAATGGACAGAGGTCTACTTGACGGAATTATGGGCAATCAAAAACCGCCTCGTGATGAGACGGTGTTTGATTGGTACCGGAAGTAGGACTCGAACCTACGAAGCCTTACGGCGGGAGATTTACAGTCTCCTGTGATTGCCACTACACGATTCCGGCGTGTGTTTGGAGCCGCTTCTCGGGCTCGAACCGAGGACCTACGGTTTACAAAACCGTTGCTCTAGCCAGCTGAGCTAAAGCGGCACTGCTGTGATTATAGCAAAAAAAAATAGGCTAAGCAACTACATTACCAACTTTTTGGGCTGTTTTGGCTGACGGCGCTGACGCGGTACGGTGCCGTGGCTGTCTGGGACCAACATGGCCGCAGCTTTTTTGCGTAGTCCAGAGGCCAACTCTGCTTGTCCGTTGTTGTCGTAAGCCTCGGCCAGAACGGTCAATGTCTGTGGAATTGGGTCAAGTTCGACTGCTTTTTCCAGTGCAGCGATCATCTTTTTACCATTACCCATTTTCTCTTGGACTTTGGCGTAGGCGATGTAGCGTGCCGCCAAATCGTCTTCCATCTCCAGAGCTTGCTCAAAGGCTAGCGCTGCTTTGGGATAATTCTTTGTTTCGTAATAAATCAAACCAACGTTGTGCAGACTGGAAGCGCTCGGTTCCAAGCTCTGGGCGATCTCAAAGCACTCAATGGCATCTTTGTAGGCCTGCTGCTTGGCGTACAGAATACCCAAACGGTTGTAGGCGGTGGCGTTCTTCTCGTCGACACGCAAAATTGTCAGCAGTGCTTTCTCTGCCCTGAGATATTTGTTGTCGCGAATGGATTCTTGCGCAATGGCCCACAATTGATCGAGTTTTTCAGAAATCTTGGCTGGAAAATCTGCAGAATTTTCTTCGGAAGGTTTGTAGGTGATTGCCCAAATGATAATTGCTAAAATGAATATCAAACTTAACATATCTGCTTAATTATAGCACAATTTTCAATAAAGCGAGGCGCGTATTGCCATTTGCTAGGAGAGACTTCTCGGCCTCTAGTACTTTTTGGAGTAATCGGTGCATGGCTGGCGGCTGGGCGGCGTGTTTTAGCTGGAAATGGATGAAGCGCAGGAGAATGTCGATGAGCTGGAGGGCGCTTGACCGATCGGTGTAGCGCATGGCGCATTTCATGGCTGAGTAGGAGCTGGGGTGCTCGAGAACATGTTTGGCGTCAGCGGCGATGGCCTGGCGCTCTGCTAATTTTGTAGTGTCGTGGCTCAGCTCGGTGATGAGTAATGGTAGACCAGCCGCCAGGAATGATATCTGGCGCTTTTCTTGAGGCGTCAGTTTGGTCTTTTCCAGTAGCTGAGCGTCTTGACTGGCGGTGGTGCGGTGGAGCATCAGCTGCTGGCAGCGGGACTGGATGGTTGGAAGGAGATCTGTACTGGCAGTGGTAATCAAGAGAAAATGAGTATTGAGATTTGGCTCTTCCAGGGTTTTGAGTAGCGCGTTTTGTGCGGACTCGGTCATGGCGTTGGCTGGGTTGATGATGACGACGCGGCGGACAGAGCTGTAGGTGCGCAGTATGGCCGTCAGATTGCGAATCTGTTCGGTCGAGATAGTGTTCTTTTGCGGCAGTGGGTTGACGGTGAGGATGTCTGATTGATGGTGTTTTGCCAAATAGCGGGCGACCCCCGCCTCGTCCAAGCCAGGTTCAGCGATAACCATCAGCGACTGTGGCAAATGGTTTGCTAATTGCTCAACTGTGGTCTGGTCGTTGGTGGAGATGAGAGGTGGCTGGCTCATTGATGGCTCGGTTCTTTGGTGTTTTGGGCACAATCAGGAAATAGTTCGGTAAATATACTAGGAATAGCCGCTTCAAAGGTTTTTCGTTCACCTGACGGCAGCGTGATTTCTAACTTGTGGGCGTGGAGCATCAAGCGGCTGGCGTTTGGCTTGCCGTAGACGCGGTCGCCGAGAATTGGTGTATTTAGGTGCGCCATATGGACGCGGAGTTGATGGGTGCGACCGGTGGTGGGTTTGAGTTCAATTAGCGCCTGGTTATCAGTTGCTGCCAGTACGCGGTAGGTCGTTTGGGCGGGTTTGCCGTTGGGGTCGACGCGGAAGGTGCTGGGTGCGGCTGGGTTGCGACCAATCGGTAGGTCAATCTTCGCGGCGGCTAGTTTTGGTACGCCGTCGGTCACTGCGAGGTAGGTCTTTTTGGTGGTGCGCTGAGTGAATTGCCGTTGCAGGTGGGCGGCAGCGTCAGCGGTTTTAGCGATGATGAGTACGCCCGAAGTGTCGCGGTCGAGCCGATGGACGATGCCCGGCCGGTCGGTGCCCGAGGCAAACGAAGCCTTGGGACGAATAATTTCCGCCACCGTTGGTTCGGTCGATAACCCGCCTTTGGCGTGGGTCAGGAGTCCGCTTGGCTTATTGACTACAATTACGTCATCGTCTTCGTACAATATCGGCAGCTCTGCACTGGCCTGCTCCTGCTCTGGCAGCTTGACGGCAATCTCATCGGTCTCGTCAACCTCAAACTTCGGCGCCGTCACCACTTGATGATTCACCGAAACATGCCCGGCTTTGATGTATTTTTGCCAGAGACTGCGCGAAATCGACGGGTCAAATGCCGTGGACAAGTGGACGTCCAGGCGCTGCTTGGTCGGCACGATTCGAAACATCATGACGAATTTGCCCTGAAATGGCGTCTCGGTGCAGCTCGCATCAAGCGGGTTTGGTAAAACCTCAGTATTGACGGGCCTACCGGGCCATAATTCGTCAATTGATTCCTCGTCAACGATCGAGCCGTACAGCACAGCGAAATGTTGCTTGTTTAGGATAAATTCCGCCACAATGTGCGACTCGTCCGTCTGGACCTTCAGATGGCGCAAGGCCTTGACGGGCGTGTTGTCGTCTGCCAGGTGGTACAATCTGGCGATCTTGAGGACGGTGCGCGGCGAAATTTTCACGCGAGCGTTCCTATCTCCGTAGCCCCACGGCCGTTTGGACGCGGTGCAAGGTTTCATTGGCGACGAGGTTTATGTCGCGCTCGCTCGACTCCAGTTTGCGTTCGATAGCTTGCTCGTCAACTGCCGCCAGACGCGCTTGGAAATTCGCTAAGAATTCGGTCACTTCATCCGCCACGATTCGCTTAAAATCGCCGTAGCGCTCCATGCCGGTGTATTCGCTGATGGTCTGCTCCAAGCTGACGTCTCGTCCAGCGTCCTGGCGTACCAGCGTCAAAATCTCCAACAGATTGGAGATGCCCGGTTGGTTGTCGCGGTCGTATTGTACTTTGCCTAGCGAATCAGTGGTGGCGCTCATGATTTTTTTGTGCGCCGTATGCGGGTCATCGCCCAGGAAAATCACGCCTTTGCCGCTGTCGTCGGATTTGCTCATCTTTTTGGTCGGGTTCGCCAAGTCCTTGATGCGCAGACCCTGGTCTTTGCCGAAGAATTGATGCTGCTGGGCGACCGGTTTGGGTACGACAAACAAATTGCCAAATTTGCGGTTCATCCGCTCGGCAATGTCGCGGGTAAATTCCAGGTGCTGCGTCTGGTCGTCGCCAACCGGCACGTAGGTGGCGCCGTAGAGCAAGATGTCGGCGGCCATCAGGACTGGGTAGTTGAAGAGACCGACGGAAATCTGGTCGCCGTGAAGCTTGTCAGATTTATCCTTAAACTGCGTCATTCGGCTCATCTCACCAAACCCGGTGAAGCAGTCCAAAATCCACGCCAGTTCGCTGTGGGCTGGGACGCGGCTCTGGCGATACAAATGAATCGCCTGGTTATCTAGCGGCAACCCCGCGGCCGTGTAAATCCGGGCGTTGCTGAGGATGCTGTCATACAACTTGCTGTGGTCAATTGGCGTAGTGAAGCTGTGAAGATCGGGAATGAATAGATTGATATCAAAATCAGCCGAGCGACGCTTCGCCATATCGACAATCGGCAAAATGGCCCCAAAATAATTGCCAATGTGAATATCGTTGTTGGCGCGCACGCCAGTGAGGATGACGGGTTTACTCATAGTCCTATTATACCATTGATTCGGCGTGAGGTGTTTTGCGAAATGCCGCAACAAAAAACGCCTCAGTTAGCCCGCCCGGCATCAGGCGCAGACAGCCGCCTAGGTCATGCGTAAGAACGCGGTTGTTCCACGACTGGACGACGGGCACACGATGTGGCAGCGGTGCGATGTCGATCGGTATGAGCTCAGCATCAGACTGACGGCGCAGCAGCCAATCGACAACGACTTCGTTTTCCTCTGGCGCCATGGTGCAAGTGCTGTAAACAAGTGTGCCGCCAGGTTTTAACAGTCGCCAAGCCTCGAGGATGAGGCGCTTTTGCAGGTCACTCAGTCTCCGGATATACGCCACCGACCAGCTGTCAAACAGCGAGGCGTCACCAGCGTTCAGGCTCATCAGCCCTTCGCCAGAACACGGAGCGTCGAGAAGGATTTTGTCAAAGGCCTCCAGCTGACGGCGGGAAATATGCCGAGCGTCGGCTAACATAAACGCGGCCGGGGCGTTGAGACGCTTGAGATTAGCCTGGAGTTTCATGAGGCGCGGCTTGGAATTGTCATTGCACACCAGGTTGGCTCGACCAGCGGACACGGCTTGCATGTGGCTGGATTTACCGCCGGGCGCAGCGCATAGGTCGAGGATGCGCTCGCCAGCCTCAGGTGCAAGCGCCAGCACCGGCAGCCAACTGGCGGCATTCTGAATATAGCCGCGGCCGATGTCGGCGAGGTGTTGATAATCAGCGATGTGCTCGGGGACAATTTCATAGCCATCTGGACACCAGACAACCTGGCGAGCCAGCAGCTCGGGGGCGACTTCCCCGTCAACCAGCGGATTGAGCCGAAAGCTCTGGGTGCGCGTCCGTGCCAGTATCGTCTCGACCTCGGCGCGAGACAAGCCACTCCACTGCATTGTGCGATTGATCCAGAGCTCACGTTTTCTCTGGCGCTCCTGAGCTGGATCTTTACGCTTGGCCATAGTCGTCTCCGATTGCGTGCCGATTAATCGCTTGAGCAACAACTTGGCCATAGCGTTTGTCGATCTCATGACTTGCTAATATTTTAGTGACAGCGATGTGTTTCTGTTTTGCTAATTTTCGTAAGTTTTTATTGATAATGACTGGGTCAAATTGGCCGTAAAATATTTCAACCGGCATCGTCAATTCGGCAATTTCCGTCAGCGCTTTTTGGTTGATGATGGCTGCGTCTAAGGTGTCGAGAAAGATTTGCAAGTTTGACTCATCGACGAGAAAGCCAGGGTTGAATAGCTTGTATTTTCTGGCAAAATCACTGGCAATCACCTTGCCAAGTGCTGGTTTATCGATAATTTTTTGGTATAGACTGCGCAGTTGGCGCTCAGCTAAACGATCCTTGCCCTGTTGGTGATACAGCGGCGGGCTACACAGGATAAGCGAATCGATCAGTGAAGGATAATATCGGGCGGCGTGTACCGCTACGAGTGCCCCTAAGCTATGACCGACCAAAATGATTCGTCCGTCAACCTTTTGCTGCGCCAAGGTTGCGACTAGTGAATCGACCTGTGTCTTAACATCATACGTCTTCCAGTGCGGTCGCGGCGAATTGCCAAAACCGAGTAAGTCGACCGCTAGTACGCGAGTCGATTTATCAATCTTACGACGCCCTACAACTCGCTTCCACATGGCTGACGAGCTCCCGATGCCATGAATCAATACGACAGTGGCGCGAGGCTGTTTCGGTGTTTGAAAATCATGCACGTATAGTTTATACGGGACACGCAGCCAGCGATGGATTAATCGATCAAACATTGTATTAGTATACTATGAAAATACCCCGCCTGTACATGACGGAGTATTTTCGAGAATCGGTTTCTCCTCTGTTTTAACGCTTGGAGAATTGTTCGCGCTTGCGGGCGGAACGTAGACCGTATTTCTTGCGCTCTTTCTCGCGCGGGTCGCGCTTTAACAGCTCAGCCTTTTTCAAGACCGGGCGCAGATCAGCGTGAGCAGCCGTCAATGCTTTGGCGATGCCAAGCTTGATGGCGTCAACTTGACCAGCGAGACCACCACCTTTGACCAAGATGGTAACATCGTATTCCTTTTGCTTGCTGACGACAGCTAGTGGGTCGGTTACTTCGGCGAGCAAGGTTTTGTTGCCATCCAAGTACTCAGCGGCTGCTTTGCCGTTGATGGTGATGGTACCCTTGCCAGGAAGCAAGCGAACACTTGCTGAAGCACTTTTGCGTCGTCCCAAGCCGTAGAAATAGGTATCAGTAGCCATATTACTTTACCTCAACTTTCTCTGGGGTTTGTGCTGTGTGAGCATGCTCGCTGCCAGCAAATACGCGCAGGCGCTTGAGGCGTTCTGCTTGCAATTTGTTCTTTGGCAGCATGCCTTTGACAGCTTCTTCGATAATTCGTTCTGGGTGGCGTTCACGCATTTCTTTGAACTGCGTTTCTTTGATGCCGCCTGGGAAACCGCTGTGACGGTAGTAGTACTTGTCAGTTTCCTTGTAGCCAGTAACGACGGTGTTTGCAGCGTTGATAACTACGACGTAGTCGCCACCATCAACGTGTGGTGTGTAAGTTGGCTTATATTTACCGGTCAGATGTTTGGCAATTTCAGTTGCTAAGCGTCCCAGTGGCAATTCGCTCGCGTCAAACAATACCCAGCGGCGAGAAACTTCAGATGGTTTTTGTGAATAAGTCTTCATCTTATTTCTCCTTCTTTGGCATTGGTTTGATGTCGTCGACAAACTCGATGATTGCCATTTGCGCGCCGTCGCCAACACGTAGGCGGGTGCGTTCAACGCGAACGTGTCCGCTGGTGCGGCCGCCGAGTTGTGGGGCAATTTCATCAACGAGCTTGTAAGCAGCAGCGCGGGTGCTGAGTGCTGCGATCACCTGGCGGCGGCTGGCCAGATCGCCTTTCTTCGCCTTGGTGATAATTTTTTCAATGTGGCGCTTCAGCTCTTTGGCTTTCGGCAAGGTGGTCTCGATTTTGCCGTGCTCGACCAGGCTAGTTGCCAGACCCTTGAGCAAGGCTCGCCGTTGATCACGCTCACGGCCGAACTTGCGCCCTTGATATCCGTGTCTATGCATAGTTAAAACTCCAACTCCGCCATCTTGTCGCGTACTTCATCCAGCGCCTTTGAACCAAAGCCTTTCAATTCTCGCAAATCTTGCTCGGTCAAAGTCACCAGGTCGCGAATCGTGCGGATTTCATTGTTAATCAGCGCGTTCGTCGTGCGGGCGCTTAGGTTTAATTCTTCGATGGATGTATCCAATTCAGCTTCACTGTCTTCAGTGGTTGTACCAAGCGCAGGTGCGCTCACAACAGTGGTGCTGCCAGCCAAGGCTGTGTATTGGTTGACCAAGATAGCTGCAGCCTCTTCAAACGCCTCACGTGGAGTCATGGTGCCGTCAGTTTCAATAGTCATGGTCAATTTGTCCAAATTGGTTTCGTCGCCAACACGAGTTGGATCAACCTTGTAGCGTACGCGCAAAACTGGAGTGAAGACTGCGTCCAGAGCGATCATGTCTGAGTGTAGGCGTGATTCGCTTGAGTCCTCAATTGTCTGGTAACCGCGGCCAGCTTCTGCCACCAAGTCCATGATGACCGTTTTCTTTGGATCATCAATGGTAGCGATGATGTGGTCTGGGTTAACAACTTCTACTTCGCCGTTTGCTTGGATGTCGCCAGCGGTGATAACACCACCAGTTTTTTCCAGACGCAGCTCAACTGGCTCGTCAGTGTGAACGCGGAGTCGCACACCCTTCAGGTTCAGCATGATGTCGACAACATCCTCTTTGATGCCCTCGACCGTGGTGAACTCATGTGTCGCACCTTCGATGCGGAAAGCGACGATTGCGCCACCGCGGATACTGGAGAGCAAGACGCGGCGCATTGAGTTACCCAACGTGTTGCCGTAGCCTGAGTGGAGCGGTTCAATCAGAAAGGTTGCACTGGTGTCAGAAACATCTTCGATGCTTGCCAGAGCTGGATTATAAATTGCTTTTGCCATAATTTTCCCTAACCCTTCTTTTATCGTGAGTAAAACTCAACAATTAATTGCTCGTTGATGTCAGCTTCTGCTTCTTCACGCTTTGGCTGTCCAGTGATCTCAATTTTCAATTTTTTGACATCACTCTTCATCCAGCTGAGCGGACCTTGAATTGAGTTACTGACAACGTCGTCGATGTGCGTAAAGTATACCGACTTGGTACTCTTTGGACGTACTTCGATCACATCGCCTGCTTTGACGCGAATTGATGGAATATCAACACGGCGACCGTTCAACAAGAAGTGACCGTGTCCGACCAGCTGGCGAGCAGCGCGGCGGCTGGTTGCAAAACCAGCACGGTACACAACGTTGTCCAGGCGGCGCTCCAGCAGTTTCAACAGGTTCTCGCCTGCCAAACCCTCTTGGGCGCGTGTTGCCTCATCCATCAGCCGAGCAAATTGCTTTTCAACCAAACCGTACAGGCGGCGAACTTTTTGCTTTTCGCGCAGCTGTGTGGCGTACAAACTTGGTTTGCTGTGTCGGCTGTGTGCGTGCTGACCTGGAATGCCAGATTTTCGAGCCAAAACTTTATGTGCTTTTGGATGAAGCGCATAACCTTCGCGGCGGCTTTGCTTGACAATCGGTGAATTATCTCGTGCCATAATTATGCCCTCCGTGCCTTTCGTGGACGAACACCGCCGTGAGGCACGCCAGTTACGTCCTTAATGCTTTCTACTGAGATGTCGAAAGCGCCAACCGCACGAATAGCGGCGTCACGGCCCAAACCGACACCTTTGACGAAAACGTCAACTGATTTCAAACCATACTGAGTTTTCGCAGCTTCAGCAGCTTTTTCAGCAGCAACCTGTGAAGCGTAGGCGGTGCCCTTTTTGCTACCGCGGAAACCACATGCACCAGCTGATGAAGCAGTCAACACGTTACCCTTCTTGTCAGAAAAGGTAACAATGGTGTTGTTGAATGTTGCTTGAATATGCAGCTGACCAGCTGGGACTGATCGGCGCTGCTTCTTCTTGGTAGATTTTGCGTCTGCCATTTCTTAGTCCTTTCTTTAGGTCTTACTTGCTGCTTTTGGTTGTGTACCGCCCACGGCGATGGCGCGACCCTTGCGAGTTCGTGCATTCGTACGAGTCCGCTGTCCGCGTGTCGGCAGTCCTGCTTTGTGGCGAAGACCGCGATAGGCGTTGATATCCTTCAAGCGCTTAATGTTGTTAGTTACCAAGCGCTGGAGATCACCTTCGACGGTGTATTCGCTGTCGATAATTTCGCGAATCTTGTTTTCTTCAGCCTCGGTGAGATCTTTCACCCGAGTGGTCGGCTCAATCTTAGCCGCCGCAAGGATGCTCGAAGCGTGCTTTGGCCCAATCCCATAAATATAGGTGAGCGCGATTTGCACTTGCTTCTCTGTTGGGATAACTACCCCAGCAATTCGAGCCATGCTTAACCCTGCCTTTGCTTATTCTTAGGTTTTTTCTTGTTGATGACGCGCAGTCTGGCGATACGCTTGCCCTTTTTACGGCCAACGCGGCGCACGAGTACGTCATCGGGACTGATTTTTCTAACACTTGCACGAACTTTCATAAAGTGCGTAAATCTCCCTTCCCGAGTAAACCCGAGATTAACGTTAATATTTGACTAGCGACCTTGATGCGGCCGGTCGTCGCGTAGGCGGAAGCTGATTCGTCCCTTTGTCAGATCGTAAGGGGTCATCTCAACTTCAACCTTATCACCAGGCACCAGGCGAATATAGTGCTTGCGCATTCGTCCTGAAATGTGCGCGATGATACTATGGCCATTCTCCAGTTCCACCTTAAATTGAGTATTAGGCAGTGCTTCCACTACCTTACCGATCATTTTGATGACTTCCTTTTGACTCGCCATAAGTTACAGTTGTCAATTATACAGCACGCAGCGCAGTTTGACAAGGGGGTATTTCCATAAATTTATGTGCTATATGTATTATCTCACAACATTTCTTAGGATAGACTTTTTAAGTTTTTTTATATCATTTCTACAAGTTTGTAAATTGCTATTTATAAATTATAATATTGTAAACTTTAACCTATTTTTTAAAATTCTATTTAACTTTAAAAAATTTCAATCTTAAAGCATTACCCAAAACAGATACTGAACTAAATGACATTGCAAAAGCCGCTATCATCGGATCCAATTTTGGTCCATTGAAAAATGCATAAAATATTCCAGCGGCAAATGGTATTCCAAGTACGTTATAAAAGAATGCCCAAAATAGATTTTCCTTTATATTTGTGATTGTTGCTTTACTTAATGCTATTGCACCCGCAACATCTCTCAAATCGTTTCTAATTAAGACGATATCAGCGGATTCTATAGAAACATCCGTTCCATTTCCTATCGCAATTCCAACGTTTGCTTGAGCAAGTGCTGGTGAATCGTTAATTCCGTCTCCAACCATTGCAACAAATTCATCTTTTTCCTGAAGTTCCTTTACTTTTTGAGATTTCTGATAAGGCAGCACTTCTGAAATTACATCATCTATTCCCACTTGTTTTGCGATAAATTTCGCAGTTTTTTCATTATCTCCAGTTAGCATTATTGTCTTGATTCCCATTTTTTTCAGTTTTTCTATAGCTTCCTTGCTTGTTTCCTTGATAACATCTGCAACTGCAACAAGTCCCGCCAATTCGTTATCAATCGAAATGTACATTGGCGTTTTTCCTTCATTCGACAAAATATCATAATCTTTTTGAGAAATTTCCACATTGATTTTTCGATTTTCCATCAATTTTCTATTTCCAATTTGAACTTCCTTGCCTTCAAATGTTGCACGAATACCGTAACCTGGCATTGCCCTAAATTTTTCATACGGCTTAATTTCAATATTTTTCTCTTTTGCTTTGTTTACGATTGCTTCTGCCAATGGATGCTCTGAATCATTTTCCACACTTGCAGCAATTTTTAACAATTCATTTTCATTATATTTCCCATAAGCAATCAAATCAGTCAGTACAGGCTTTCCTTTCGTAATCGTACCAGTCTTGTCAAAGACAACAGTTTTAATTTTATATGCTGTTTCAAGAGCTTCTCCACTTTTGATAAGGATACCGTTTTCAGCCCCTTTTCCAGTTCCAACCATTATTGATGTAGGTGTTGCAAGTCCCAATGCACACGGACACGCAATTACAAGTACAGCGATGAAAAACGACAATGCAGTAACCAATCCACTTCCACTCAGAAACCAAGCAATTCCTGTAATTATCGCAATCCCAATAACAATCGGTACAAAATATGCCGCCACAATGTCTGCCATTCGAGAAATTGGAGCCTTTGACCCTTGTGCCTCCTCAACCAGTTTTATAATTTGTGACAAAACTGTATTTTTACCAATTTCAGTCGCCTCAAATCTGATACTTCCATTTTTATTTATACTTCCTCCAACAACCTTATCCCCAACTTTTTTGCTTACTGGCAAACTTTCTCCTGTCAACATTGACTCATCAACAGAAGTCGCCCCTTCCACAATTCTTCCATCCACCGCAATTTTTTCTCCCGGCTTCACAATAACAATATCTCCAACTTTCAAGTTTTCAATCAGAACTTCCTTTTCCGCTCCATTTTCAATAATTTTAGCCTTTTTAGGTTGAAGTCCGATAAGTTTTTTTATTGCCGATGAAGTTTGACCTTTTGTTTTTGCCTCCAGCAGTTTTCCAAACAAGATCAACGTAATAATTGCACCAGCCGACTCATAATATAAATCCATATGTGCTTCAGGGTCTACAATTACAATTCCAAAAGTTGCGTAAATTCCATAGAGTACCGCCGCCGTTGACCCAATAGCAATTAATGAATCCATTGTTGGAGATTTTCTTACTAAATTTTTAAATCCATGTGAAAAAAAATCTCTCCCAGCATAAATAATAGGCAAAGTCAACACAAACTGTGCCAACGCAAAATTAAGCGGATTTACCTTAGGATTCAAAAATTCAGGAAGTACTGCCCCAAGCATATGCCCCATCGAAATATACAAAAGTGGAACAACAAAAATAACTGCTAAAATTAATCGATTTTTCAAACTTGTTATTTTTTCTTGATAAAGTTCCACCTTTTTATCTTCTGTCATATCCTCAGCCAGTCCATACCCAGCCGACTCCACTATTTTCCTAATTTTATCAAAATTGTACTTCTTCTCATCATATTCAATATTCAATTTTTCAGTTGCAAAATTAACTGAAGCGTTAATATCATTATTTTTATTAAGTGCCTTTTCCACAGCATTGGCACAAGATGCACAGCTCATTCCAGTTACTGTATAGTTTTTTTCTGCCATAATCTTTTCTTCCTTCATTTAGTACACTATACCTTAAATATGCTTATGTCCGCTATGTTCGCAATTACACTGCCCCTCCACACAATCACACAAAACTTCTCCCATAGCCGTTTTCCTCTTTTTCTCAACAGCCTTTAAAATCAAATCCAAGTCGTCAAAACTCAGTTCACTGTTCTCAATAACTTTCCCTATCATTTCTCCAACTTTCGTTTTACAAATTTTATCAAAAGTTCCTAATATATAACTGTTAGCAACTTCCTTTTCTGTAAAATCTGTCGAATAAATATACTTGTTCCCAATTTCCTTCTTTTTCAAAATATTCTTTTTCAGCAGCCGATTCAACAGCGCCTTTATTGTAGCCTGTTTCCAGTTCATTTTCTCACAAAGCACCTCTGCCACAAACTTGCTCGTAACTTCGCTATTTGCCCACACAACTCGCATTACTTCCCATTCTGCATCGGTTATATGCTGTTTTTTATCGATTCTGCAATTTTCTTTCACATCCTTACCTCCTTTAATGTTTACGTTTGTAATCTTTTTACATTATATAGTTTACAACAGTAATCGTTTTTTGTATATTCTTGTCACATATGTATTATCTCACAACATATTTCCATAAATTTATGTGCTATACTTGAGCTATCAAATTTAACATAAGGATTTTTATGGCAAGTACGAAGAATCGAACAAAGTCTCAAACAAAAAAATCACAAGTTGAGCTGCTGCTGCCCGTTTTAATTGGTGTGATAGCAGTGTTGATGCTGATTGTTGGTTGTTTGGTATGGAAATTGAACTGTCAATCACCACACAAACCATACGCAGCGACGGAAAAGATTGGCAGCGGCTTCGTGAGTTTGGGCTCATTGGGCTTTCGTTTTGAGGGAAATAAGGCGATCGCTCGGCACGACGCGTCCGTAAAAGAAATTCGTGAGTTTCTGAAAAAAGAAAATGAGCGATCAGGTTGCAAAGATAACAATGGTGCGGTCAGCGTGATTGCGTATTCTCAAGACGAAAAACAATTACTATTAGGCTCTGGTTGTGGCAATACGCTCGCGCGGATGTTTGCAGTAAAGAAAGACGATGGTTGGAAAGCAATTTCACCAACAAATCAGTTCAATTTGTTTGAGGTTCCAAGCTGTAAAATGACTGATGAAAATAATATCAGCAAGGAAATCGCACCAGTTTGCCAGAATGAAAGTCGCGCTGCAGAGAATGCTCCCCTGACTTATTCTTACAGGGTACGTTAGTCTCGGTATTGTACCAAATAAAAATCCCCGTTTCGTGCGGGGATTTAGTGTATTATTTTTTACGGAGTAATCGCCGTTTTTTTGGTTTATCGCTTCCCAAATCGTCGGCATCAAAGTCATCGTAGGTCACCATCAGTGCGCGCGAGCTGATTTGGCGAATGGATTCTAGCGCGACTGACACGATAATCAAGATACCTGTACCACCGATTGACAAGCGAGTGCCGGTCAGTCCCGTGATGTGATATATCAGATATTCAGCGACGAACGGCAAGATAGCGACCACGCCAAGTGCTAATGAGCCGAACAAGACCAAGCGGTTGACGGTGCGGCGGAGGTACTCTTCGGTTTGCTTGCCTGGGCGAACGCCTTCGATGAAACCACCTTGCTTTTGCAAGCCTTCGGAGATTTCGGTGGCATCAAAACTAAAGCCCGTGTAGAAGTACGTGAAGGCAATGACCAGGATGAAATACAATACCGGATAGATGAAGGCTTCAGCGGTGCTGCCGGTAAAGCTGCCTGGGTTTGGCGCCTGGAACCAAGTGATCAAGGTGTTGGCGAGGGATTGTAGCCCTTCGTTGCCGGATGCTTTCATGATTTGACCGATGAACTGCGGCAAGCTCAGGAAAGCTACGGCGAAAATGACTGGGATCACACCAGCGGCGATTAGCTTGACTGGCAAGATACTTTTGATGCCGCCATAGTTGCTATTGCCGTGGACGCGCTTGGCGTAGTTGATGGTGATGACGCGCTGTGCTTCGTTGATTTTCACTAGGAAGTACAGGACAATTAACATCATGAGCAAGAGGAAGAATACCACCCAGAACATGGTCGGGCTGACCGGCAATTGGAACCAGCCAAATACGCTTAGCGAGCCGTTTGAGGTGTCAAAGAGCGAACGGATGACAGTAGCCAGCATCTGAGGCAATTGGCTGACGATTCCTGCGAAAATCAACAGTGAGATACCATTGCCTACTCCCTGCTCGGTGATGAGCTCACCGAGCCACATCAACAAGACTGATCCAGCGGTCATGGCGACAACTGAAACTGTCCACTCCATGATGGTTGGGTCGCTCAGAACGGTTGATCCGCCAGCCAAGATGGTTTGGCGCAAGATGAAGATGAAAGCAATTGACTGAACGATGGCCAGTGGAACGGTGATACGACGCGTCCACTGCTGAATTTTACGGCGTCCAGTTTCGCCATCATCATGTAGTTCCTTTAGTTTTGGAATGGCTTTCGTTAGCAGCTGGATGATGATGCTGGCGGTAATGAATGGACTCAAACCAACCAATACCAAAGAAAAGCTCGCCAAAGCACCGCCTGACAGAAGGTTAAGGAACCCTCCCAGATCTGTGCTGCCTAATGCTGAGCTGATAGCTTGGCGCAACTGTGTTGGCTCAGCTAGTGGCACTGGAATGTGCGCGAGTAATCGATATACGACAATGATACCTACTACAATTGATAGGCGTTTTTGCATATCTCTATTTTTCAATGACCGCCAAATGGTCTTCCAGCTAATCATACGTGTACTTTCCCCTCTGTCATTTCAATATATAGAATTCTCTAACCAGTATACAGGAGTATTTGGCTAAATACCAGTGTTGAACCTAAAAATACCAGCAAAGCAAAACGCCCCGGGCTAGCGAGGCGTTTTTGTTGATCACAAGACTAGATAGGTCTTATTTTTCGTCAGACTCGATGTCTTTTGCGCTTTTACGCAAAGGTGTCGGAACTTTTTCGAACGAGCCGCCAGCTTTTTCAATCGCTTTGACGACTGAAGCGGAAGCAGCTTGCACCTTCAAGTCAACCTTGGCTTTCAATTCACCGCGAGCGATCACCTTAACCGTGTGGAACGGTGTGGCGATGTAGCCTTCGGTAAATAGCAATGCGTTGTCGACGGTTTTGCCGTCAAGAGCGTTCAAGTGATCAAGGTAGACTACCTGAGCTGGCGTGCGCAAGCTCTTGAAGCCGCGAGCTTTTGGTACAGCCTGAGCCAGTGGGCGCTGACCACCCTGGAACATGGCGCGAAGCTTTTTACCAGTGCGAGCGTTCTGACCCTTGGTACCGCGACCAGCGGTTTTACCCTGACCAGCGGCGATACCGCGACCAACGCGCTTTTTATTTTTGTTTGCTGAAACTTGGAGATCGTTGTATTTCATTACTTAGCCTCCTTTTTAGCAGCTTTTTTGACTGGCTGAGCATTGAGCCACTCCTCGCGCGGCACCAGTGATTTCAATGCTTCAATGGTTGCGTAAGCGATGTTCACCTTGTTGGTTGAACCAAGTGACTTGGTCAATAGGTTGCGAACACCGGTCACGCCGATGATTTGTCGCACCACACCACCAGCGATGATACCGGTACCAGGAGCGGCTGGCTTGATCAGCACGCGGGCGCCTGAGAACTTGACTTCGCTGTCGTGTGGGATGGTTTCGCCGTTTAATGGCAAGGTGATCAAGTGCTTCTTAGCAACTGAGGTTGCCTTAGCGACAGCCGCTTGCACGTCGGCACCTTTGGCTACACCAACACCGACCTTATCCTTGCGGTTACCGACAACCACCAACGCCTTAAAGCGGAAGCGGCGGCCACCTTTGACGACGCGGGACACGCGGTCAATGTTGATGACCAATTCTTCAAACTCTTTTGGTGCGTCATCGCGCACATTTCGCCGGTCATCGCGGCGACCACCACGCGGACTGCGAGGCCGACGGCCTTCTGCGCGTGGGGTAGTATTTGCAGCTTGTTCTGCCATACTAGAACTCCAATCCTTCTTGGCGCGCAGCGTCAGCCAAGGCTTTCAGGCGACCAGCGTACTGGCGGCCGTTGCGGTCAAAGACCACTGCGCTAATTTTACTTTTCTTTGCTTTCTTAGCGATTTCGGTACCGATGGCAGCACATTTCTCGCTCATCGTACCTTTTGCTTTGGTGCCAACGGTGGTTGCGGCAGCCAATGTCTTGCCAGCAACGTCGTC
This sequence comes from uncultured Candidatus Saccharibacteria bacterium, assembly GCA_963520855.1. Taxonomy (GTDB): domain Bacteria; phylum Patescibacteriota; class Saccharimonadia; order Saccharimonadales; family Saccharimonadaceae; genus Nanosynbacter. Next base: position 229,541 of record CAUQSI010000001.1, read on the forward strand.
GATCAGCTGAGCACTGACGTGCAGGTTACTGATGGTGACTGTCAGGCGTGGGCGCTCTGCAGTGCCTGAAACTTTCGCGCGAACACGGTTTTTGCGAAGAGCGCGGTTGAGTAATTTCTTATTTTCAGCCATGATTACTTACCTGTCTTTCCTGCTTTGCGCAAAATTTGCTCGTCAGCATACTTGATACCCTTGCCCTTGTATGGTTCAGGCTTCTTCAGCGCGCGGATTTCCGCAGCGACTTGGCCGACTTGCTGTTTATTGATACCGCTGACGATGATGGTCATCTTTTCATTGGTAACAGTGATGCCCTCTGGGGCTTTGTATTTAACTGGGTGTGAAAACCCTAACGCCATTTCCAGCTCATTGTTGCTGGAGCTCACACGGAAACCGACACCATTGACTTCGAGACGCTTCTCATAGCCTTTGGTCACGCCGATTACCATGTTGTTGATCAGCGCGCGCATCAGACCGTGCTGGGCACGAGCAGTTTTGGACTCATCCTTCGGATGAACCGTGACTTGTTCGTCTTCGACTTTCACCTCAACCGCTGGCGTGATGAATTGCGTCAATTCACCTTTCGGGCCCTTTACGACCACGTCACCAGAGTCAACCGTGATTGTCACACCGGCCGGAATAACCACCGGCAGTTTTCCGATTCGACTCAGACTCATTACTCACCTTTCGTGTGATTTGATATTAACCCTGGTATTTTAGCATAGATTAGGGGTGAAATGCAAGGTTTTTTGAGCGCTCTGCCTAGCTACCGTACGGGATGAGTAGAATAATCGCCAAGATGCCGAGAGTAATATATGTTACTAGGGCGGCTTTGGTCAAATACGGCTCTTTCATATCGTAGATTTTACGTACTTCGTAATAATCCCATAGCCGCCAGCCAGAGATCATTAAAAGAATGCCAGCGAAGATACTTAAATAGCCACTAACATCAATATGCCAAAGAAAGTTTGATGCATCAACTAGAGCGATGAATGTAGCTACTCCCATTGTCGACCAGAAGCGTGCCTGTGGCTTTTGTCCAACAGCAATAAAACAGGTGGCGGCGACCATGATCAACTCAACGAGAGGATTTTCCGCGAACAGTACCTGAATATAATAACTGGGGACTCCCTGCCTGGGGTCAGCACTGCCAATAAGCCAACCCACTCCATACAGTAGGGGCATCATAACGACGATAGACAACAAGAAGGGCAAAAAATCAACAATGAAAACATCTTTAACAGTTATTTCTGCTTGGTCTGATGTTTTTGTCATATGGAGGAAGCTACGCATATGTCTTACAGTATAGCAGATAAAAATAAACGCCCTGCAATGAGGACGTTTATTTGATTCGCGTAAGGCTTAATACACCTTCAACAGCAACTCACCACCAAGTTTTGCCTTGGCTGCCTCGGCACCAGTCATGACACCTTTTGAAGTTGAGATGAGTACCAAACCGCGGCCGCTTTTCACCTTTGGAATTTCGCTAGCGCCGACGTAAACACGACGACCTGGCTTTGACACGCGGGTGATCTCGTTGATGGTGCTGTTAGTACCTTCTTCGTTGATGGTCACGACCAGCACGCCGCGAGGCTTGGCGTCCTCTAGTTTAACATCTGCAAGGTAGCCGTTTTTGACTAATTGTTCAGCGATGACTTTCTTCATCTTGCTGGACGGAACACGAACTTCCGTCTTGCCAACCAGTTTCGCATTGCGAATGCGCGTCAGAAGGTCGGCGATTGGGTCTGTAGTTTGCATAGACATTGTCGAATCTCCTTTCCTTCTTACCAACTACTCTTTGTTATGCCTGGGATTTCGCCCTTGGCTGCTTTTTCGCGGAAATTGATGCGGCTCAGGCCGAACTGGCGCATATAGCCACGTGGACGGCCGGAAATGCTGTCGCGGTTCTTGTGCCGAGTCGGGCTCGAGTTGCGAGGCAATTTCTGCAGTCCGTCGAGGTCGCCAAGTTCTTTGAGCTCAGCGCGCTTCGCAGCGTATTTTGCGATCATCTTCAGACGCTTTTTGTCGCGAGCGACCATTGATTTCTTAGCCATTACCTGACGCCTCCTTTCTTCTCAAACGGCATGCCAAATTTCTCCAGCAAGGCTTTTGATGCTTCCTTACTGCCGTTCTTGATGACAAATGTTACCTGCAACCCGTGCAAAATCTGTGTTTCCTCGAAGGTCAATTCTGGGAAAATTGATTGCTCGATGATGCCTAGGTTGTAGTTACCGCCTTTGTCAAACTTCAGGCCGACGCCGTGGAAGTCGCGGACGCGTGGCAAGGCTACGTTGATCAAACGATCCATGAACTCGTACATCCGAGCCCCGCGCAGCGTGACGCTCACGCCGATTGGCGCACCCATACCTTTACGGATACTAAAGCCAGCGATTGACTTCTTTGCTTGGCGGGCAACTGGTGCCTGACCGGTGATTTTCTCAACGGTGTTTTTAACAATCTCAAAGTGACGCTTGTCATCTTTCTTCTTGCCGGTGCCAACGCTCACGATGATCTTTTCCAAAGCTGGCACTTGGTGCACGTTCTTTAGATCTAGTTCGGCTTGCAGTTCCTTTAGGTATTTCTCCTGATACAAGGCTTTCAAGCGAGGAGCTGGCACGACGGTTTTCTTCTCTGCCATTATTTAATCTCCTTATTTTTTGCTTGGCGAGCGACGCGAGTTTTGCCGCCGTCAGCGTTCTTTACTAAACCAACCCGGCTGGTTTTGCCTGACTTTTCGTCGACGACCAGCGCGACTTTGCTGATGTCCATCGGTACGTGGATATCTTTCTTGCCGCCTTTTGGATTGTACTGGCTTGGTTTGACGTGGCGGTGTCCGACACCAACACCTTCGACCAAAACGGTTTGATCTTTGGTGTTAACTTTCAGGACTTTACCAGTCGTACCCTTGTTCTTACCAGCGATGATTTTTACGGTGTCATCTTTGTGAATACGAGCCATTAGAGTACCTCCGGAGCCAGGCTGACGATCTTCATGTAGCCCATGTCGCGAAGTTCGCGTGGTACTGGGCCGAAGACACGGGTAGCCTTTGGCTGCTTGTCATCGTTGATAATCACCACGGCATTGTCATCAAAGCAGATGGTTGAGCCGTCTTTGCGGTGGATTTGGTCGCGGGTGCGAACCACCACAGCTTTGACGACAGATTTCTTTTTGACATTGCCGGTTGGACTGGCGTCCTTGACTGAACAGACGATCACGTCACCGACGCGAGCGTAGCGGCGGCGGGTACCACCGAGAACGCGGATGCACAATACTTCTTTGGCACCCGAGTTGTCAGCTACCTTGAGGCGAGATTCTTGTTGGATCATTTGTCACCCTCCTTGGTCTCTTCCTCAGCTTCGCCAGAAACTTCAGCCTTTAGTTTGATAGAACCGCGAGACTTTTCAATCACCTTGACCAGCGTAAAGCTCTTGGTCTTGGAAATTGGGCGAGTCTCTTCGATTTGCACCTTGTCGCCTTCGCCTGCTTGATTGGTCTCATCATGAGCAGTGTACTTGCGAGTCACGGTGTACTGTTTGCCGTAGAGCGGATGCGTTTCGCGGCTGGTGACCATCACCGTGACGGTCTTGTCGCGCTTGGCACTCGTTACGACGCCAATCAGTGTTCGTCGGGCCATTACTTGCTCTCCTTTTCGTTAATTTGTGTCAGCAGGCGTGCGATGTCCTTACGGAGTGAACGCAGCGCTTTTGGATTAACTAATTCGCCAGCAGCGTGAGAACGTTTTGCTTGAAGCAGGTCATTTCGCTTTTCGGCGACTTCCTTCTTCAAATCATCAACGGTCTTTACGACTGCTGCCTTTGCGGTTTTCTTTGTCTCAGCCATTATGCGTCCTCCCGCTTGATGAACTTACATTTGACTGGTAGTTTGTGGCTCGCTAGGCGCATCGCCTCACGAGCGACTTCCTCTGAAACGCCCTGCATTTCAAACATCACCGTGCCGGCCTTCACCTTGGCAACAAAGAACTCTGGATTACCTTTACCACCACCCATCTTCAAACCAAGTGGCTTGCGAGTAACTGGGGTGTGTGGGAAAATCCGGATCCAAATCTTACCACCACGCTTGATGTAGCGGGTCATTGCCTGACGGGCAGACTCGATTTGGCGGGAGTTGATGCGCTCGTTTGATTGTGATTGCAGTGCAAAGTCGCCGAACGCGATGTAATTACCACGGGTTGCTTGACCACGGTTTTTACCGATGCGCACTTTGCGGTGCTTGGTTTTCTTTGGTAACAGCATTTAGCGACTCCTTTCTCCCTTATAAATCCACACTTTCACGCCGATGATACCAGCTGGTGTCTGGGCGCGAGCACAGTGGAAGTCAATATCAGCGCGAAGGGTGTGCAGTGGCACAGAGCCTTCAATCACCTTTTCGCGGCGTGCCATTTCAGCACCGTTCAAACGACCAGCCACCTCGATGCGGATACCTTTGGCGCCAGCACTCATGGTGTTTTGTGCGGTCATTTTGGTTGCGCGGCGGAAGTTTATGCGGCGCTCCAACTGGCGGGCGATATTCTCAGCCACCAATTTAGCTGCTAGTTCCGGTCGGCGTACTTCTTCGATGTTGATGCGAACCGCCTGACCGACGATCTTCTCAACTTGTTTTTTCAATTCATTCACGCCAGCACCACCACGGCCGATCACCACACCAGCTTTCGCTGTGTGAATAGTTACCGTGATCAAGTTGGCACTCCGCTCAATCTCAATGCGATTGATGGTTGGGCGTGAGGCAAATTTCTTCTCAATCAATTCGCGGATTTCGTGATCCTGGCGAATTGCCTCCGCAAACTCTTTCTTATTGGCCGTAAACCAACGAGAGCTCCAGTTCTTGTGAACTTGTAGGCGGAAGTTGATTGGATTCACTTTTTGACCCATTTACTTCTCCTCCTTTTTTGCCGTGGTTTCGGCGGCTTTTTTCGCTGCAGGCTTGGCAGGTTTGGTCTCTGCCTTTGCCTTGGTCTCTGGTTTTTTCGCAGGCGCTTTCTTTGGCTTCTCCACGCCAGTTACTTCAACCAAGATGTTTGACGTCTTTTTCTGGAATGGCAAGGCACGACCGCGTGACGCTGGCTTAAAGCGGCGCAGACGCGTACCAGTGGTAACGCTCAACGTGGTAATCACCAAGCTTTTAGCGTCTAGACCGTGGTTATTGATAGCGTTTGCCTTGGCGCTGTCGATTGCCTTCTTGACCGGCAAAGCAGCGCGTTTTGGCACGTGTTCCAAGATAACCAATGCGTCAGCAACGGTGCGGCCGCGTACTAGTGCAGCCACCAAGCTAACCTTGCGTGGTGTTTGGTCAACGCCTTTGGCATAAGCGCGAACAGTATAAGTTGTATCAGCCATGATTACTTCTTATCCTTTCCGCCGTGCTTACGGAACTTACGAGTTGGACTAAACTCACCGAGTTTGTGGCCAACCATGTTTTCGGTAATCAGCACAGGCACGTGCATCTTACCGTTGTAGACAGCAATCGTTCGACCGACCATTTCTGGGGTGATAGTCGAAGCGCGCGCCCACGTTTTGATAACGGTTCGATCGTCAAGGCTGAGAGCAGCGACTTTTTTCGCAAGCTTCACATCGACGAATGGACCTTTCTTTAATGAACGACTCATCGTGATTTACCTCTTCCTCTTCGCGTCGTGACGCGTGCGTACGATTAATTTATTTGAGCCTTTGCGGCGGCGAGTTCGATAACCCAGCGTCAATTGACCCCATGGCGTACGTGGTGCTTTACCAGTACCGTGGCGACCACCGTCACCACCACCATGCGGGTGATCGGCGGCGTTCATGACGACACCGCGCACGGTTGGGCGAATACCCTTGCGGCGGCGTCGACCAGCTGAACCGATCTTCACGTTCTGGTGCTGGACGTTACCAACTGTACCGATGGCAGCGGTTGCTTCCAGGCGAACTTTGCGAACTTCACCAGATGGCAATTTGATGGTTGCGTAATTGCCTTCTTTGGCCATCAACTGAGCCTTGGCACCAGCGGCGCGAACCATTTGCGCACCTTTGCCAGCAGTCAGTTCAATAGCATAAATCATCGTACCAACAGGGATAGCAGACAATGGCAGGCGGTTTGAAGCCTCGATTGGTGCTCCCTCACCAGTCTGAATCGTCTTGCCCTTGACCATTGAGGTGTCGGCCAACACGTAGTGGTACAAATTGTACTGATCTTTCACTCGAGCGATGCGTGCTGAGCGGTTTGGATCGTACTCAATTTCTTCAACCGTCAGAGTCAAGCCGCTCGGCAAATTGTGGTTCACCAAACGGTAGTGACGGCGAACGCCACCGCCGCGATGACGCACGGTGATGCGGCCTTGGTTGTTGCGGCCGGCATTTTGCTTTTTGGCTTTGATCAGACTTTTGAGCGGTTTTCTTGTCGTGATATCCGACAAGTCCTGGCTCGTCATGCCGCGACGAGCAGGAGTGGTTGGATTGTAAGCTTTCACTGGCATTACTTGGTCTCCTCCATCTGCTGCTCTACTGCGTCAAACACATCGAGCTTATCGCCATCTTTCAGCGTCACGTAAGCTTTCTTCCAGTCCTTGCGCGTGGTCGTGCCAGGATAGCGGTTCTTGCCTCGTGAGAAACGCACAGCTTTGCCGTCTTGCACCAAGGTTTTTACCTTTAGGACAGTAACGTCAAATTGCGCTTCAACTGCTGCTTTGATCTCGTTTTTATTCAGGTTGAGCGGAACGCGGAACACGTACACGCCGTTGGCGCTCTGTGCGTAGGCTTTCTCGCTAATGCGTGGGATAATTGTCATCTGTTTCATATTACGCTTCCTCCTTACCCAGCCACTCAGTGATTACTGGCAGAGCTTTCGGGGTTATGACAATAGTGTCCGCATTCAGGATATGGTAGACGCTGAGGTAGCTCGCACGAATTACCAATACGTTCTGGATGTTGTTTGTCGCGCGCATCAATTCTGGTGTCTTTTCGTCCACGACGATCAGCACGCGGCGCTCAAACTTGTTATCAGCCAAGAAGGTTGCGGCCTCTTTGGTCTTGCCAGTCGTCTTGATGTCTTTAACGACGATCTTCTTTGCTTCATTGGCTACCGTTAAGGCTTGGCGAATTGCTACTTTCTTGGCGGTTTTAGACAATTTTTTGGTGTAGTTTTCGTTGCCGCGTGGGCCAAAGACCACACCACCACCGCGCCAGATTGGGTTACGGGTTGAACCGAAACGTGCTCGACCAGTTCCCTTTTGCTTCCATGGTTTTTTACCACCACCGGAAACTTCACCGCGCTGCTTGGTGGTTGCGCTTGCTAGGCGGGCGTTTGCTAGGTAGCTATCGTATGCCAATTTCAACAATTCGTGGTTTGGCACTTCAACAGCAAAAATGTCTTTAGGAAGTTTGGTTGATTCAGCCATTACTTGTTACCTCCTAAAATAATCAGCCCTTTTCGTGGCCCAGGCACAGCGCCCTTCACCCCGATCAGATTGGTCTCTGGATCAACATATGCCACTTCCAGGTTCTTGACGGTAACACGCTCGTGACCCATATGGCCAGCCATCGTCTTACCCTTGAACACTTTTTGTGGATACATCGAGCCAATTGAACCTGGCTTACGAGTATTACCTTTACCACCGTGCGTCTTGCGGTGACGCTTAAAGTTGTGGCGTTTAATGGTTCCAGCGAAACCTTTACCTTTGCTGGTTCCGGTCGCATCGACAGAATCGCCGACTTCGAACGCGGAAACGTTGATTTCATCGCCAACTTTGAGTCCCTCAGGGATCTCGTCGACGCGGAATTCCCGAATGTGCTTCGGGGTCACTTGGGCTGGCTTTACGTGTCCAGCCACGGCCTTGCTCAGGTTCTTACCCTCTCCATAAGCGACCTGTACCGCATTGTAACCGTCGGTTTCGACAGTCTTCACCTGAGTCACGGTGACAGGGCCGGCTTGGATCAGCGTCACCGGAATGGCTTTGCCGTCTTCAGCCAAGAGCTGGGTCATACCAAGTTTGGTACCGAGAAGTGTTTTCACTTTTCCTCACTCCCACTTAAATACTCCTGATGACGTGCGGTTTCTGGGTTCTGAGTGAGGCGTTCATGACAAGCGCTTCAATAATAGCCAGACCTGCTCATTCATCAAGGAGAACAGTTGATATTACGCGTAATAGAAATTACCTTGTAATTCTAGCACAAAACATTGGTTAAAGTCAAGTAAATCAGATCATCACGCCGACTGGCGTAAATGAGGTCAAAATTGCCATTAAAATGAGGGTGACATACCAAATTTTGCGATTAAATTGATACTGTTCAATCTTCAGAACCAGTAACAGTGCCACGAACAAGCCAACTGGCACTGCCTGCACAGTGAAAGCGCCCAGTTCAAAGGGGCTTTTGAGGCGCAACCACAGCGCACTGAGGATGACAAATATCACCAATTTCAAAAAGAATGTGCTGTCATTTTCATAGATTCGCTCACGTCCCTTGCGGCTGAACAAGGCGCTGGACTTTGAGCGGTTGCGAGCGTAGGTGCGAGATTTTTGTTTTGTCATAATAATTATATTTATTATATCAATCAAAACTACCTTTGACAAATGAAAATGACCCCCGAAGAGGCCATTTTCTTACATTAGGATTTATGACATAGCATACCTCCTGATGATAGTGTATTACATACGAATTTCAGCGTCAACGCCAGCTGGCAAGTTCAAGTTCTGCAAGCTATCGATGGTCTTTGGTGTGGCGTTAGTAATGTCAATCAGACGCTTGTGAACGCGGCGCTCGTAGGTCTCACCACCCATTTTGTATACGTGTGGGCTTTTTACCACTGTGTAGGTGCTGCGACGAGTTGGTAGTGGCACTGGGCCAGCAACGTTCGCGCCGGTGCGAATTGCAGTGTCGATGATTTGTTTTGCTGATTGGTCGATGACCTTGTGGTCATACGCCTTCAGACGGATGCGGATTTTAATCCCGGTATCTTGAGCCATGGCTCCTCCTTTTGTGCAATCCCGTAACCTCCAATTGCTCCATTTTACGAACAACCGAGTTCTCGAGACAAATTAGTAATAACTAGGTGATTATACCAATTTCCCTAGGCTTTATCAAGGTGGGCAATCATTTCACCGATGATTGCAGCGGAATTATTGAGGGACTCCTTTTCGCGTTCAGTCAGTGGATAGCCCGTCAAAATTTTTACGCCGTCACAACAAATAATCGACGGTAAGCCCAGTACCACATTGTCCAGTCCATATTCACCCTCAGCCAGTGAACAAACTGGATAGACCGTGCGCGTTGACTGACGCAAAGCCGAAACGATTTTAGAGACCACAAAGCCAATGGCAAAATACGTCGACTTCTTTGTCTCAATCACTCGGTAGGCGCGGTCACGGATTTTCTGCTCAATGCCCTCAACCAATTCCTCGGTGAAGCCTGGATATTCACGAATCGGTACTTCGCCGACCTGCGCCGTCTCAATGGTCGAAAACGAGGAGTCGCCATGCTCACCCAAGATGTACGCGTCGACCGCCTTGCTGTCGACATTCAGCGCGTCGGCCAGGTACGACTTCAGCCGCGAGGTGTCCAGTGTCGTACCGGTGCCAAACACTCGGGTTTTCGGCAGTCCTGATTCCTTCAACGCCACGTAGGTCAAGACGTCGACTGGGTTGCTGACGACCACCAAATACGGCTTGGCGCCACCAGCCATGATGTTTTTGACGATGTCACGCATGATGTTAGCATTGACACCGACCAACTCCAGTCGCGTCTGACCTGGTAGCTGTGGCGAGCCGGCGGTGATGACCACGATATCATCGTCGTTGATATCAGCGTAGTCGCCCGGGCGCACCACCACATTGCGGTCAAGTCCCATAGCGTCGTTGATGTCTGCTGCCTGACCCCACGCCAGATCCACATTGCGGTCAATCAATACAATCTCCTCAATCACACTGCGCAGCGCACACGCATACGCCGTCGTCGCGCCAACCATTCCGCCGCCACCGATAATCACCAATTTCTGTTTATTCACCATATCTCCTTTTTGTGTTAGATGTATTGTCTATACTATTTTACCATAGGTACTATGTCGTTAGGACCTGGGTTGAGGTTGCAAGACTCCTCGAGGCCAAAGCCCTCCCTAGCTCGGCCTTGATCCATGGCACGAATATTATACCCACCAGTAGCATTTGGGTCGGCATCAACAAAGTAGTAATGTGTCTCTCCCTCAGGGAGCTGGCGTGGAATACACATATGAGCGCCACCATTATCCTTTTCTTTCCAGCCATCACGCGGATATCCTTTGCCCTCACAGCGCGTGGAGTCGACCTCTGTGGCAATTTTATCCCATCCGCTACTAATCAGTGCGTCTCCCCAAGACAATGCATATTCTTTGCCCTGGAAACATACTTTCAAGCTCTCATCGTCAGAGAAACCGGCCGTGTTTTCTATGTTTGGATATTTCGACGAAGTCTCAGCATTAAGACCACCGTCAACTGGAGAGGTGTCTTCCGTACTGACAACTTCTGGCTGCGCAACGTGCTGCTCATCTGCTGGTTTTTCGCAGCCGACTAGACTTAACGACAGTGTACCAGCTGCCGCCACAGCTGCAGCTCGCCTCCACCAAGAAAAACCGTATTCCAACCCCGCTTCTCTGTTCATATGATTACTCCTTATTTGGTTAATGTTACCCTCTCCCGACCCTTTACCCATTACCATATCAATGCGGTTTATGATTGTCAATACAAAAATACCCCCGATGATAGAGGGTATTTTTGGTAATCTACTAGAGTGATTACTTGTTGATCTTGGTGATCACACCAGCACCAACAGTACGGCCACCTTCGCGGATAGCAAAGTTCAAACCTTGCTCCATAGCAATTGGGGCGAGCAACTTAACCTTGAAGGTTACGGTGTCGCCTGGCATGACCATTTCTTTGTCAGCTGGCAATTCAACTTCACCAGTCACGTCCGTGGTGCGGAAGTAGAATTGTGGCTTGTAACCCTTGGAGAATGGAGTGTGGCGACCGCCTTCTTCCTTCTTCAAGATGTAAACTTCAGCTTCAAACTCGGTGTGTGGAGTGATGGTGCCTGGCTTACACAAAACCTGACCGCGCTCGATGTCGCTGCGCTCGATACCACGTAGCAAAATACCTGCGTTGTCACCTGCTTGACCTTGGTCAAGAGATTTCTTAAAGGCCTCGATACCAGTCACAACTGACTTCTGGGTTGGCTTCAAACCAACGATTTCAACTTCATCGTTCAATTTAACAACACCCTGCTCGATACGACCAGTTGCCACAGTACCACGACCCTTGATTGAGAATACGTCCTCAATTGGCATGATGAATGGCTTGTCCATATCACGAACTGGCTCTGGGATGTAGCTGTCCATAGCGTCAACCAATTCCATAATAGCGTCTTCGTATTTCTCGTCGCCTTCAAGAGCCTTCAAAGCTGAACCCTTGATGATTGGAGCGTCTTTGTCAAAGCCGTTAGCTTCCAAAAGCTCACGAACTTCTTCTTCGATCAGCTCGACCATCTCTTCGTCAGCCATGTCCATCTTGTTCAAGAAGACAACCAACTTAGGCACACCAACCTGCTTTGCCAGCAGCACGTGCTCACGAGTCTGAGGCATTGGACCGTCAGTTGCAGCGATAACCAACACTGCACCGTCAACCTGAGCAGCACCGGTGATCATGTTCTTGACGTAGTCGGCGTGACCTGGCATGTCAACGTGCGCGTAGTGGCGCTTTGGTGATTCGTATTCTTGGTGTGAAGACGCGATGGTGATACCGCGGGCTTTTTCTTCTGGTGCGTTGTCGATCTGATCGTACGCGATTGGTTTGTTAACTGCGCTTGGAAGGCGCTTTGCCAACACTGCAGTAATCGCAGCGGTCAGCGTCGTCTTACCGTGGTCAACGTGGCCCATTGTACCCACGTTAACGTGCGGTTTGCTTCGGTCAAATGCATCTGCCATTTGTAGAAGTTCTCCTTATTTAATTATTATTTCACGCGGGTATGACCAATTAAAGGCTCCACGGCGTATGCGCTTAATTATAGCGGGTTTTATAATATTTCGCAAGGAAATCGTCTCTGATTTTACAAAATGTACCGTTCGGGAGGTTTAGGTGAATAGGATTAGCGTAAATAGCGTCACGAAACGTCCTGTTCAGTGCGTCGTGACAAGCCGATGATGTCGCGAGCGCGCACCAGATAGAACATATCATTTTCACGGTCGCCTATCATCAGCATTGGCTCGCCAAAACTCAGCGGTAAGTCCGTAACTTTTTGGATGTTTCCATCTAGACTTGGCGGTTCATTTAGTTCTGGGTTCCACACCGTTAGACGATCCGCGCGCACGGTAAACGGCTCAGCGCCCTTATCATCGCCGACTTCTTGCAACGGAACGTCGCTCCACGAAACAACGTTCAACAAATCACTTGGTAAACAACGATACGCCATGACCGTACATTCGCCCTCAAACTCATGCGGATTGTCGATTAGCCCCAGTACACTGTGTGCCTCATCGTCATATTGTTTTAGTATCTCAAGCTGCTCTTCTAGAGAAAACTGATAGAATGCCTCCTCAAACACGCCTCCAGCGTCCTCAGCAATGTTATGCAACTCATCAACGGCAAATTCTAGATCTTCCGCGTCATTATCCAAATTTTCAAACCGCAACAATTTGTCACGACTAGGTATCACATAGACGTTCCGCGGTTGGCTACTCAGCTGATCAAACACCGTCGCTTTTACCACCGCGTGAACTGATCCATCGTATTCAACAAAGTTCGTCCCACTGACGGACACTCTATCGCTGTCGATAAATTCAGGTTTCAACCTACCATCTACGCTATCTGGCGTCAGCACAAAGCCCGACAAGCTGACGGCATCAAGCTCACCGACGTACGGCAACGCATCGTTCAGCGTCTGGATATGTTCACGCAGCGCGTCCGGAAGGTCAGCTTCATCAGTGTGCGAAAGATCAGTTGCCAATTCCCATGCCAACTGCTGAAACTCTTCAGTAAAAACCGTCTCAAACAAATCCGCGCCGTCCTCAATACCTTCCTCATCAGTTGGCATGATGTCCACCACGTCTTTCACGTCAACTCGAAACAGTATTGACTGATCCTCTTTGTCAAACATCTCCAGGACTGGGCGATTGCCGCGCCAAGTAAAGATTGGTAGATCACCAAAGAGGACTTGCTTATCTGCGTCAACATCAACACCATATTCATTCGCACCAACTCGCCGAATGTACGCTTTACATTCCACCTGCACGCCAGTACCATAAATCATTTCACTCAGCATCGTGTTCAAATCACCTATCAACTCCCTTTTGGACACGGCATCTTGAATATCATTGACCTCTACGACTTCTTCAGTCTTATCGACATAATGGCGCAGTTTGCGGATGTAACGTGGTACACCGCTGATGTCGGGCAAGATCTCTGCTACCGCAATTGCTTGTCGGTCGATTGGGAAATAATAATCCATCGCCGTATCATTCTGCACCGTACGCACACATAAAGCTGCCATCTCCTTGGTGTACGTAGCAAACGGCGCCGACTCATCAGGGTCAATCTCTAGTGATGCCACCACGTCCGCCACGCCCTCAACAGCCTGTAGACCGTGCGAACCGTCTTCAGCTTGGGCATAACCAATAACCCTCACTCGCTCGCCTTCAATTTCGTCCGTGCGCATTACTCGCTCAACATTACCCAACGCCTCAGCCTCTTTATCACTGCCAAGCTGCATATTGGCCCTGGCAATTTTCCGCCAATCATCCGTCGACAATCGACCCAAGAGGTTGACACCGGTCTCTACTTGTGGTGATTTCATATAGTTGTATCGTATACCTCTCTAGCCTAAACTTCAAGCATAATCATCGCTCCATGCGGTATACTAGAAGCATGAGCAAGAAAACCCTGGTCGAGCTTGATCCGTGGTTGGCGCCGCACGAGGGCGTCATCAATGCCCGTGAGGCGTATGTTTCGTCGACACTCGAAAAAGTTTTGGATGGAAAATCGCCGACGGAGTTTGCGTTAGGGTTTCATCATTTTGGCTTGCACCGGACAACGACAGACTGGACGTTTCGCGAATGGGCGCCAAACGCCACACGCATAGTGATGGTTGGCGATTTTTCTGACTGGCAGGAGCGTGAGGAATTTGCCCTGCAGCCTGGCACGCATGGTGAATGGAGTGTTGATTTGCCGAAGGATGCGTTACACCACGGCCAGAAATATAAACTACGCGTATATTGGCCGGGCGGAGCTGGTTGGCGCTTGCCATCATACGCCACCTACGTCGTCCAAGACAATGATTCGGTGGATTTTTCGGCCGTGGTCTGGCAGCCTGATGAGCCATATCAGTGGCAGCATGACGTTCCACCTGCGCCGCACGTGCCGTTGATTTACGAAGCGCATATTGGCATGAGCAGCGAAGAGGAAAAAGTCGCCAGTTTCAATGAATTTACCGCGGGCGTCCTACCGCGCATCAAGCGAGCTGGCTACAACACCATCCAACTGATGGCTATCGCCGAACACCCGTACTATGGTAGTTTCGGCTATCATGTTACTAATTTTTTCGTCGTGTCATCGCGGTTTGGCACGCCCGATGATTTTAAGCGGTTAGTTGACGCGGCACACGGACTGGGGCTGCGGGTTATCATCGACATCGTCCATGCTCATGCCGCCAAAAACGAGGTCGAGGGCTTGGGCAATTTCGCGGGTAATCCGACGCAATATTTCAAAGCTCACGACCATCCAGCCTGGGATTCGCGGCTGTTTGATTATGGCAAGCCGGAAGTGTTGCACTTTTTAGCTAGTAATTGCCGCTGGTGGCTAGATGAATACCACGTTGACGGCTTTCGATTTGACGGTGTAACGAGTATGCTATATCACGACCACGGTTTAGGAAAAAGCTTCACCAGTTATGATGATTATTTTGGCGACGATGTTGATAAGGACGCACTAGTCTATCTCAAACTGGCCAATGACGTCATTCACGCCGTTCGCCCCGATGCTACGACCATTGCCGAGGAAATGAGTGGGCTACCGGGCTTGGCGGCGCCGACAGAACACGGCGGCCTGGGCTTTGATTATCGCTTGGCGATGGGCGCACCTGATCTCTGGATTAAAACGCTGAAGGAAAAGCGCGACGAAGATTGGGACTTGGGCGAGCTGGCACATACGCTAAGTTCGCACCGCCCAGAGGAAAAAGTCATCACTTACGCCGAGAGTCATGATCAGGCCTTGGTCGGCGACAAGACGCTGATTTTTCGACTGATTGATAAAGAAATGTATTGGCATATGGATAAAGCCGACCCTGACCTGACGGTGGAGCGCGGTGTAGCCCTGCACAAACTTATCCGCCTGCTGACCGCTGGACTGCACGGCGGTGGCTACCTTAACTTTATGGGTAATGAATTTGGGCATCCCGAGTGGATCGACTTTCCGCGTCAGGGCAATGATTGGTCGTTCAAGCACGCGCGGCGCCAGTGGAGTTTACGCGACAATGGCTTTCTCAAATACCAATGGCTCGGTGAATTTGACGCGAACCTGATGAAACTCATCAAAACCGTTGACGTCCCCGGCATTCACTACCTCACCATTCGCCAAGATGACCACGTAGTTAGTTTTATGCGCGGTGACCTGCTGTTCATCATCAACTTTTCGCCCGACCAGTCGTGGACGGATTATGACGTGCCGGCAGCGGCTGGGTCATACCGAGTAGCCCTCAGCAGCGACGACCAGCAGTTTGGCGGTCACGGACGAGTCCAACAAAACCAGCGATATTTCACCACACCAGGGGCGCATGGCGACAATGTACGGGTATATCTACCAGTGCGCAGTGGGTTGGTTCTGTGTAGAATTGACTAGGGCTTAGCGACGTACTGAAACATAAACAGCATACTTGACTTTTTACTATTGTATGATACTATGCAAATAGCTTTTCATTTGTCGTGAGGCGTTTGAAAAGAGTACTTGTCCAATTGCATCTTTTTTTCTGAGTTTTCGAGAGGAGGTGAAGAAGATGTGGTTCTTGCTGGGGGCAGCGTTACTGGTCGTGGTGCTACTCATAGTAGTAGCGCTGTTGCGACGGATTGTACGTCGTAAGAGCACGTGGAATGCCACGCTGCTGGTCGTGGCCCTGTTGGCCATCGGGCAATATTGGGTTCTTCCGCTCAAGGGAAATGCCCATGAGCTACAAGGCGGTTTTGCCATTATGGCGGGGCTGAGCCTGTTTAGTGTCCTCACGTCATTTTCATGGGGATACAACCAGGGCAAGTAACAATCTTGCCCACCGAAAATAGTTCGCCGAATCGGCTCAACCTGATTGAGTGTCTCATGGCATTCTCGGGTCGACCACACCCGATTCGGCTTGAGCCAGTTCGGTGGGCTATTTTCATGTCATTGACTTTTTTATAAATATGTGCTATATTATGATTTAGCCTGTTCAGTGCCTCTCATGAGGTCACTGACTGCGCTTCGCCGCCAAGCCAGATGCTTGGTGGCTTGAGGCGCGGAAAGGCCGCACCTCACGATCTTAAGAGAGGAGATGGGTACTATGCCCATCTGGAGAATACAGGCCAATGCGATAGCCATTCTGGTTGAATAGCCCCGTTACAGGGGTGGTCACGCTCGTGGTGATCGGGGCCGCACTCGCGGTCCTGACCACCACCCTCTTCATCAAAGATGAGGAGGAAGAATAAGGTGCAGGCGCGCCAGCAGAGGCGCGCATGATTAGAAAAATATCTGTGAAATCGCGGAAACACCGCGTCCCCGCACATATTGCGGGGTTTTTCTTGGCAAAAATTTGATAAAGTTTGATACACTAATTATTGATGAACAGGATAAATAAAAAAGTACCAGAAATCTTACTACAGTCACTCGGCAAAATTGCTCGCCTTCCCTTGCCAATTCCTGCGCAAGTGATTGAAAAAATTGACGAGAGTTTGACGCCGAACATGCGTGCTTTGCGGTTGGTTCTGACTATCTCCGAAAAGCTCCTCAGCATGGGCGTGTCGGCGCGAGACGTGGTGCATATGATGCTTGGTATCACCAGAACTTACTGTAAACAGCCAGTTCACATGGACATCAGCTCAACGCTCATCACGGTTTCGCAAGACCGCGGCATTAACCGCGAACCACTGACCTTGATTCGCGCCATCACCTTGGTGGATGTCAATTACCAAACCATCCAAGCATTGCAGGCATTGTCCCGAGGGATCCGCTACCAACACATTCACTTGAGTGAGGCCGAGGAGCGACTGGAAAAAATCATCAACCCTGAAAAACGCCATCCACGGACACTCATTGCTCTGTCTGGTGGTGCGTTGAGCGCTGGTGTGGTAGTCATGTACGGCGGCAGTGTGCAGATGGCACTACTAGCCATGCTGGTTGGCACGCTCAGCACTGTTGCCATGCGCCTGTTGTGGCGTGTCGGCGTGTCGGTATTTTTCACGCAGATTATCATGTCACTTTGTATCACACTCATCGCCACCGCTGTTGTCTGTGTCAATACCAAGTTCAACTTGGCATTCAATCCGACACTGATTGTGATTGGCGGAATCGTCCTGTTGGTGGCAGGTATGATGATCGTCGGTGCGTTTCAGGATGCAATTGATGAATATTATGTCACGGCAAACGCCCGGCTGTTGCGAGTGCTGATGGCAACCAGTGGCATTGTGATTGGCGTCGCTATTGGCCTTCATATTGCCACCAGACTAGGCATCAGTTTTCCGACCACGCCAGACCGTTTGACGTTGGTGGATAATTATACGCAGTACATCGGTGCGGCGGTCATCGCTTCAGCATTCGTCATTGGCAATCACGCGCCGTTCTTTGGTACCATTCTGGCCGGCCTTGTGGGGGCAAGTGGCTGGGGACTATTTCAATTACTGACTGATGCTGGCTGGGATGTGTTGCTGGCCAGTGGTACGGCCGCTGCGGCCATCGGTTTGGTGGCAACGTTCATGTCCCGACTGTGGCGCATCCCGTCTTTGGCTATCATCGGCGCGGGTATCGTGCCGCTGGTTCCAGGTTTGTCACTATACAATGGCTTGATGGGTATCATCAGTCAGGCGCCGTCAGACCCAGGCTACGTTGTCGCCCTGGCAAGCTTGGCGCGAGCCGTCATGATTGGGTTCGCTGTTGCTGTGGGCGCGTCATTTGGTAATGCCATTGGCCGTCCCATTCGCAGTCAAATCAGGAAGCTTTTTGTTGGGACACCGACGACTGCAGAGTAGTAGCTGACGTTTGGACAGCTTGTTGGGTGAATCTACTGGTCAGATAGAACCATAACGCCCCAAGTCCACCAGCCGCAGCTTCGTACACTACAAATGAAAATTCTCTATGTACAAATCCTTGAACGCACGCCATGACAGCAGCCACTGACAGACCCAACATGATGCTTTTTTGCTGGCGTGTGAACAAACTGGTGGTAAACGGCAGCATGAAGGCATAAAATGCAAAGATGATGATGGACAGGCGTGAAAAGATATAGTGCAGCCCGTGTTGAGTGTCATTAGGGAATATGGCTATAGCCATGCCGCAAAAAGCTATGGTTCGCAGTGCTACCAAACTCAACCTGGCAGTAGCCACCGCCTCAGCCTGCTCCAAAATGTCAGACATCGACTCCGCCAAGCACCACATGATGACTGCCATCATGGCAATGGAAATATTGAATACAAATGAAGACAGCTCGCCGCGCTCGCCCAGAGCGCTGAAGCTCCAGTTTACCCATTGCGGCTCTGACGTTAAGAACGCCGACAGAGTAATCCCTGCCAAAAAAATTAGCGTCATCCAAACAGTCAACTTTGCGGGCGCAAGCTTGCGAGTTGACAGAATGAATGATTTCATGGATACATTATACCATATGAAAAACCCCGGCTAGTGACCGGGGCTTTTGGTGATTATTTGTTGCGCTTTTCGATTATCTCTTGAGCAACATTTGGTGGAACTTCCTCGTACTGAGCCAATTCCATGGTTGATGCAGCGCGACCCTGTGACATCGAGCGGATGTCTGAGGTGTAGCCAAACATGTTTGCCAGTGGCACGAAAGCCTTGACCAGCTTGGCGCCACCCATCAAATCTTCCATGGTATCAATGCGACCACGACGTGAGTTCAGGTCACCGATGATGTCGCCCATGAACTCTTCTGGAGTGGTGACTTCAACTTTCATGACTGGTTCAAGCAGAATTGGCGTTGCCTGTTTGATACCTTCGCGGGCTGCCAACGAACCTGCCAATGAGAAGGCCAGCTCTGAGGAGTCGACATCGTGATATGAACCGTCGTACAACGTGGCTTTAACGTCAACTACTGGATAGCCAGCGATAACACCACCTTCCAAGGTTTCACGAATACCCTTCATAACAGCTGGGCGATACTCTTGTGGCACCACACCACCCTTAATTTCGTCAACAAACTCAAAGCCTTTACCAGCCTCGTTTGGCTCAAAGCGTACCCAGACGTCACCGTACTGACCACGACCACCAGACTGCTTGGCGTGCTTACCCTGAACCTCAGCTTTACCCTTGATTGACTCACGGAAGGCCACTTGTGGTTCACCAATGTTAGCTTCAACCTTGAACTCGCGCTTCATGCGGTCGATCAAAATATCCAGGTGCAACTCACCCATTCCTGACATGATGGTCTGACCAGTCTCTTCGTCAGTGTGGATGCGGAAGGTTGGATCTTCCTCAGCCAAACGCTGCAAGGCGAGTGCCATCTTCTCCTGGTCGGCCTTTGACTTTGGCTCAACGGCGATGGATACTGGTGGCTCTGGGAATTCAATTGATTCCAGGGCAATTGGGTGTGCTGGATCAGTCAAGGTGTTACCAGTACCAGTGTTTTTCAAGCCAACCACCGCAGCGATGTCACCAGCAGCGATTTTGTCGATTTCCTCGCGCTTGTCGGCATGCATTCGCACAATACGACCAATGCGCTCTTTATCGCCCGTCGTGGTGTTCAAGACATAGCTACCAGAGTTCAAAACACCTGAATAGACGCGGATGAAGATCAATTTACCGACAAATGGGTCAGTGGCAATCTTAAATGCCAAGGCACTCATTGGCTCTTTGTCGTCTGGCTTGCGACTCACTTCGTCGCCAGTCTTTGGATTTTTACCCCAAATTTCGTCAACGTCCAGCGGGCTTGGCAAGTAGTCAACCATGAGGTCAAGCACCTTCTCGACGATAACGCCGCGGCCGTCACCACCCGTGACCAAGAAGAAGTCACCAGCCAGCACACGCTTACGCAATGCAGATTTTAGCTCATCAATCGTAATCGCTTCCTCGCCTTGGTCGAGGAACTTCATCATCAATTCGTCGTCAGCTTCAACGGCATTTTCCACCAACAAACTGCGGGCATTTTGACATTTTTCCAACATGTCAGCTGGGATTTCACCCTGCACCAACTCATGATCAGAAAAATCAGTGTAGGTATAAGCCTTCATGTCGACGAGGTCAACCACACCATTGATGGTCTTTTCAAAACCAATCGGGATGTGAATTGGGAACGCTTGCTTGCTCAAACGGTTGTGAATTGATTCCAGAGATTTCCAGAAGTCACCACCAGTTTGGTTGATCTTGTTGATGAAGCAGATACGCGGCACACCATATTTGTCAGCCTGGCGCCACACTGTCTCAGACTGTGCCTCAACGCCCATCTTACCATCAAACACCGTCACTGCACCGTCGAGGACGCGGAGTGAACGCTCCACCTCAGCGGTAAAGTCAATGTGCCCTGGGGTGTCGATGATGTTAATCTTGTGACCCTTCCAGAAACAAGTCACCGCTGCGGAGGTGATGGTGATACCACGTTCTTTTTCCTGCGCCATCCAGTCAGTGGTAGCGCCGTCGCCGTCGCCTTTGACCACACCGATTTTGTGGGTCAAACCAGTGCGGTACAAAATACCCTCAGTTGTCGTCGTTTTACCGGCGTCAATATGGGCGATAATACCGATATTTCTAAAATTTTTCAGCGGAACATTCGTCTCTGCCATAATTTTCCTTTATATTACGTTAATTTGTCGAGATCTTTGGTCAATTTTTTGGCACCAAAAAACTACTCTTGCTGCTAATTATACCAGATAGCCACAGAAAATAATAGCTTGATTTTATGGGTTAGTTCTCAAGACTTTCTTGGCAATAGCCCAGCAAGTCGTCCCAGTCCACTCCACCAGCATTAGCCTCGTGCCTCATCTTGTACGCGTCACACTCTTGTAATTTGAAATTAGCATTGCGTAGAAAGATGCCTAGACCTGTTTTAGTAAAGATTTGTCGATCAATTTGCGGGGTTGCTTCATCAATCCAGGATTCTACTATTTCTTGCGTAGCTGGGTCCATCAACGCCAGCCCATGACCGGAGAGTTCAAGATACCGCTCCGCCAGCTTGTGTAGTTCATTCATATCGCCCGGCTTATGCATTTGACTCTTCAAATCACTCGGTACTAAGTCCTTGGGAGATATGCCGGTATCGCGAAGCTGCTCTTTGCAAAGCCCCAGGCCGATAACTGCACCTTTGGCGGTCTCAATCATGACCTTTACCGGATCATGGAAAGGATTACCAGTGGATAGATCCCGTGGATTTATGATGACCCCCAGCCCTTTAGCTACCCTGCTCACCATTTCCTGCGCGCTATGTGGTTGTGCGATATCATCAAGAACATAACCTAACCCACTCTGACCTCTGTGGGTCTCCTCAAAAGTTGTTATCCTCTCCTGCATTCGCTGGGCGGCACCAGTAAAGTCAATATAGCAATTATGCTTTCGGTCAGGTGAAAATTGTTGCTCATTCATCTTTTGATAATATCATAATTACACATAAAATGCAAATCCGCCCCAGATTACCTGGAGCGGACGATATCTTGCATGCTCAACAATTAGCCGCGAGCAAAGTGCGCAAAGGCGCGGTTGGCTTCGGCCATCTTGTGGGTGTCTTCCTTCTTCTTGAAGGCAGCACCAGCTTCGTTGTAGGCATCAACGATTTCCAATGCCAAACGCTGTGAGTATGGCATACCGCTACGAGCACGAGCTGATTGTACCAGCCAGCTAAACGCGTAGTGTAGCTGCCGGTGTCCCTGAACTGGGAACGGAATCTGGTAGTTCGCACCACCGACGCGGCGGCTCTTCACCTCAAAGTTTGGGCTAACGTTTTTCAATGCTTTTTCAAACACTGCCAACGGATCTTCTGAATCCAATTTCTTCGCAGCAGTTTCCAGGGCGGTGTAAACAGCACGCTCAGCTGCCAATTTCTTACCGTCCAGCATTGACTTGTTAATCAAGCGCTGCACTAGCACGCTTTGGTAGCGGCGGTCAGGTTGCAATTGGCGTTGTAGTTTCTTGGTAACTTTACGAGGCATGATTATTTATCCCCTTTCTTGGTACCGTACTTCGAACGGCCCCGCTTGCGGTTGTTGACACCCTGGAGGTCCAACGCGCCACGGACGATATGGTAGCGCACACCCGGAAGGTCAGGCACACGACCACCGCGGATCAAGACCACAGCGTGCTCCTGCAGGTTGTGACCTTCACCACCGATGTAGGCCCAAACTTCGTAGCCGTTGTTCAATTTCACGCGGGCAACTTTACGCAGCGCTGAGTTTGGTTTCTTTGGCGTCTTCGTCGTCACACGCACACAAACACCACGCTTGAGCGGTGCATTTTGGTCATAGTAACGCGTTTTCAGGGCGTTGTGAATGCGACCCAGTGCTGGCGACTTGGACTTTTTCTTAGCCGTTTGGCGCGGCTTGCGCACCAATTGGTTGATTGTTGGCATCCAATTTCTCCTTGGTTGAATTAGTGATTTATGGCAATTCGCCCGGTGGCTCTAATGAGTTGGCGCGCGATTTTACACGCAAAAACCAGCTTCTCTTAGCACCTACGGCTTGGATTCAGCAACTCCGCCCCGTGTCTATACCTTTTCTGCCGAGCACGCGGTCTGTACACATTCAAAACACCGCTTACTCCGAAAAGAGGAAACTCTGGGATAATTTTACCACACATAACCTAAAAAATCTACTGGTTTTTAACTCGAGCATCAACCTCTTCTAAGACGCCCTTCCACCAGGCCATATTGTCCTGAGAGGCATGCACTGCGTCCATAATTTTGAAGCCCATTACTGACATACCAGCCGCACCTAACCGTTGAGCTAGTCGTTCATTGTCTTGGATAGGGCTTATTTTATCAGCATCAGTGGCACTCACCGTCACCACTGCTTCGCGCAGCGAACGACGACTAGCACTCATCAGATCACTGGCAATATCATTTTCAGGATGAGCGATAGCCCGAGGATAGTACCACAAGCCAGCTGGCCGTTGTAGTACCATTTTGGGTAGCAATAATGAGTCTTCACTACGACATGGAGCTGCCCAATCAGGGTTTGCAGCAATAGTCTCCGCTAATCTGTCACCACCGTGGGCCAGAAATCTCATAGCCAATTTAGCCATAGCCTTAGTCGGACGGGATGTTTTGTCAATCACTGGTGTTTCAAATAAGTCTAATTGCGACAAACTCACTTCCCCTGGTGCATGTTTTGCGGCTGACGCCGCCAGGTGCGAGCCCAGTGAATAGCCGACCAGTCGCTTCACGTCACCGAAGTCATAGCCCTTCTGGTCGAGTGCCTCGCCCACGGCGTCCCACTGCAACATTGACACTTTTGAGAGATTGCCCTCTTTTAAGGCTTGTTTAATTTCCGAGCTCATGGGGTCTGCTTTTGGACTTACCCCTGGATTATCTACTGTAACTGCCAGTCCTTTGATATGATCCGCCAAAACCTCCGTTCTTACTTGTTGCTTTGCTCGCTCACCGTAGTCTGACCATTGTGAAAAAAGCACGGCAACCGGCGATCCACCATCCGAAAGCGTAGAATCCGCCAAATAGACAGGTCCTTTCACCTCACCATCAACCTGTTGAGGTGGCTGAATGACATCCATATCAATGGGCCCAATCTGTGCAAGCAACTCACTCATATCTCGCTATTATACCATAAATTGTCGTAATATACAATTCTCCCCTCTGTTGTAGAGGGGAGAATACTGCACGGTTGATAGAGCTACTTAGTGATTAGATCTCTGAGAATTCTTCAGTCAATTCTTCAGTATTATCTTCAGTCAGCTCTTCGTCTTCTTCGACAGCACCGGTTCCTACTGGGATCTTGCGGCCGATGATGACGTTTTCCTTGAGGCCATGCAAGTGGTCAGCGCGGCCAGATACGGCAGCGTTGATCAGCACACGAGTAGTGTCCTGGAAGGACGCAGCTGATAGCCATGAGTCGCTCCAGATGGACACCTTGGTGATACCGAGTAGTAACTGGGTGTAACTGATGAGGTTCTTGCCCTCGGCCGCCAGTTGCTTGTTGGTGTTCACCACCGCAGCCTTGGAGACGATGTCACCCGTCACAAAGTCGCTATCACCCGCATCTTCGATTTGGACGCGGCTGAACATCTGGCGAACGATGATCTCCAGGTGCTTGTCGGCCACGTCTTGACCCTGAGCAGCGTAAATGCGCAGCACTTCGTTGATGATGTAGCGCTGAGCAGCCTCGACACCCTTCAGGCGCATCAAGTCGTGCAGGTTCAATGAACCAGCCGTCAAGCGGTCGCCGGCTTCGACGACGTCGTTAGCCTTGACAACCAATTGCATGGTGCCTGGGATTTCGTAACGAGCTGGTGCGCCAGCTTCAGCAGCGATGACCAAGGTGTCCTCAGCCACCTCAACCACACCGTCAAATGGTGCGACCAGCGGACGAGTGTCACCTTCGCCAGTTGCCAATACGTCGCCAGCCTTGACGCTTGAACCGGCCTTGACCACGATGGTTCGGCCGTCTAGCGGTAAGCGCTCAACTTTGCCCGATTCTGGAGTGACTTGGACGATGTACTTTTTGCCATCTTCCCAAACGTCAACTAACCCGGCAATTTCCGTAACAAACGCCTGACCCTTTGGTGTGCGCGCCTCGAACAATTCTTCAACACGCGGCAGACCCTGGGTGATGTCACCACCGGCCACACCGGAGTTGTGGAAAGTACGCAGGGTCAGCTGAGTACCTGGCTCACCGACCGACTGAGCAGCGATGACACCGACTGGCTGATGATTACCAACCAATTTACCAGTTGACATATCAACACCGTAGCTGCGCTGCGGGATGCCGTTGAGGTTGTTGGTCGACAAGACTGATTGGATCTTGACACTTTGGATACTTTCATCATCATCAATTGAGTCAGCAATTTCCCGAGTGATCAATTCGTCCTTGTTGACGTGACCTGGAATTGTCTCGGCGGCGTAACGACCAGCCAAGCGGTTCGAGAAGTCGATCATCGTTTCCTCAGTTTCTGAACGGTAGATTGCGTAACCTTCGTCGTCACCTTCAACGTCTTCAACTGTGAAGACATCCTGCGCCACGTCGACCAAACGACGAGTCAGGTAACCTGAGTCAGCGGTCTTCAGCGCGGTGTCGATCAAACCCTTACGCGCACCACGTGTTGCCACAAAGGCCTCAAGACTGGACAGACCACCAGTGTAGGAGCTACGGATTGGCAGCTCAATTTCGTGGTTGGTCGCGTCCATCTGGATACCAATCATGGCACTCGCCAGCTTCACGTTGGAAATATCACCACGAGCACCAGAGTTGACCATCATGGAAATACTGGTGTCCATGTGCGCCAATTGATCCTTCAAGAACGCAGTGATCTTATTGTCGACGTTTCGCCACGCACTGACTGTCAAGTTGTAACGCTCTTCCTCAGTGATCAAACCTTGGTCGAACTGCTCAGAAATCAAAGCCGCCTTGGCGTCACCCTCAGCCACAAACTCAGGAATTTCGTCGAAGTGCACGTAGTCGGTCATACCGGTTGACACGGCCGCAGTTGTCGCAAAGCGGAAGGCTTGACCCTTCATGCGGTCAGCGATTTTGGCAGTCTCCTCGGCACCGTACTTGTTAAAGATTTGCGCCAAGACCTTCTTCAGCTGTTTCTTGGTCTGGACGTTGTTGTCGTAAGGGAAGTCCTCTGGCAGAATCTCGTTAAAGAAGACGCGGCCCAAGGTTGTCTGACGCACCTTACCTTTAGTAAAAATCCGGATTGGCGTTTGCAAATGAATGTCGCCCTTGTCGTACGCCAGCTCTGCTTCGTAGACTGAACTAAACGCCTTGATGTTGTCAGTCTGCGCCTGTGGCTTGTCATAGGTCAGGTAATAGTTACCCAGCACGATGTCCTGCGAAATGTGCAAGACTGGCGCACCGTCAGCAGGCTTCAGCAAGTTAGCAGTAGCGCTCATCAACTCGCGGGCTTCAGCTTGCGCTTCTTTAGAGAGGGGCAAGTGGACCGCCATCTGGTCACCGTCAAAGTCAGCGTTAAAGCCGGCACAAACTAGCGGATGCAGTTGGATGGCTTTTCCTTCAACCAAAACTGGCTGGAAGGATTGGATTGACAAACGGTGGAGTGATGGAGCACGGTTCAACAGGACGTATTTTCCTGCAATCACTGCGTCCAACGCGTCCCATACAACTGCTTCGCCTGATTCGATCAACCGTGTTGCTGAACGGATGTTGTGAGCAAATTCGCCCTTGATCAGCCAGCTGATGACAAAAGGCTTGAACAGCTCCAATGCCATTTGTTTTGGCAAACCACACTGATGAATCTTTAGTTTTGGACCAACGACGATCACTGAACGTCCAGAGTAGTCCACACGCTTACCGAGCAGGTTTTGGCGGAAGCGTCCCTGCTTACCCTTTAGCATGTCAGAAATTGACTTCAGACGGCGGCGACCACCAGTCGAACTGACGGCGCGACCACCACGAGCAGCAGCATTGTCGATCAATGCATCGACTGCTTCCTGTAGCATGCGCTTTTCGTTGCGCTGAATGACTTCTGGCGCATTGAGCTCAACCAACTTCTTCAAACGATTGTTACGGTTGATGATGCGGCGGTACAAGTCGTTTAAGTCTGAGGTCGCAAATCGACCACCACTGAGGGCGACCATCGGACGAAGGTCCGGTGGGATGACTGGCAATACGCTCAGCGTCAAGCTGCTTGGCTTGATGCCAGCGGCGTGCATACTCTCGAGCATCTTCAAACGCTTGAGGATTTTCTTCTCGCGCTGACCCTTGGCGCTTTCAGCCTCTTCGGTCAATTCCGCAATCAGCTGCGGTAGGTCAATCTCGTCCAACAATGTCTTCAATGCTGAAGCACCCATGCCGACTTCGATGAGCTCATCGTATTCTTCTGGCAAGTTACGATAGTCAGTTTCAGACAACAACGCGCCCTTGTTCAAGCTGTCAAGCTGCGCCTTGCGGGTATTGTATTTCTCGTTCAATTCTTCAACTTCACGACTCTGCTCTTTAGCCAAAGCTTTGATGTCAGCGCCGTCTTCTTCTGCCATTTTTTCATAGCGAATTTTGATAGCAGCACGACCAGCTTCGGTTTCAGCCTCTAGATCTGCGAGGTATTGGTCGCGAGTTGCTTCGTCAACCTTCAAAATGACATAGGTCGCAAAGTAAGCTACTCGCTCCAAGTTACGAACCGTCATGCCGAGCAGTTGGCTCATGGCGCTTGGCGTACCGCGCATAAACCAGATGTGGGCGACTGGCGCCGCCAACTGGATGTGACCCATGCGCTCACGGCGAACGATTGATTTGGTGACCAGTTCACCATTCTTATCAACCGCCGCTTCGCGTGAACGAACACCTTTTAGCTTTGAGTCGTGTGGATTGATGTCCTTAACCGGACCGAAAATTCGTTCACAGAACAAACCGTCACGCTCTGGCTTTTGAGTACGATAATTGATCGTTTCTGGCTTAGTAACTTCACCGTGACTCCATTTCAGGATATCTTCTGGGCTGGCAACCACTAAGCGTACTGCATCAAAATCGCTAATACCAGTAGCATTGAATGCAAATTGCGCCATCTTACGCATCCTCCTTTATTTCTTCTACTTCGTCAATGTCTTGTACGCTCATGCCCCCTTCGATTTCTCCAATATCATCAGATTCATCCAAGAAAGTTTCTGCTTCTTCGTCTTCAGACGTTACCGCAGGCGTGGTTTTATCTTCAGGTCCACTGGACGCGATCACATGCTCAGCGTCAACGACAGCCTCATCATCCACCAAGTCAACCTTCAGACCCAATCCCTGGAGCTCCTTAACCAACACGTTGAAGGATTCTGGGAGCTTTGGACCGACGATTGGTTCGTCTTTGATGATTGATTCGTATGCCTTGGCACGGCCATAGACGTCGTCAGACTTGATGGTTAGCATTTCCTGCAAGGTTGCGGCAGCACCGTAGGCTTCCAGCGCCCAGACCTCCATCTCACCAAAGCGCTGACCACCGTTCTGTGCTTTACCACCGAGTGGCTGCTGAGTCACCATGGTGTATGGACCAGTTGAGCGGGCGTGAATCTTGTCAGAAACCATGTGGTGCAATTTGATCATGTGCATCACACCGACCGTGGTGCGCTCTTCAAAGGCTTCACCGGTTCGACCATCAAACAATTGACTCTTACCGTCGCGTGCTAGCCCTGCTTTTTCTAGTTCATCAGAAATTGTTGCTGATGACACACCGTTAAACGATGGTGTCGCCACACGGTAACCCAATGCTCGTGCTGCCATACCAAGGTGCGTTTCAAACAACTGACCGAGGTTCATACGGCTTGGCACACCGAGTGGGTTCAAAATTACGTCAATCGGCGTACCGTCTTCCATGAACGGCATGTCTTCAACTGGCAGAACCTTAGCGACCACACCCTTATTACCGTGACGACCAGCCATCTTGTCACCAACACCAATCTTGCGGAGCTGGGCTACAAAGATTTGAATCTGCATCAAGACACCAGCCTTGAGGTCATGGCCATTTTCGCGGCTAAAGATCTTGACGCCAACAACTTTACCGCCACCTGCATTGTTCATGCGCTGTGAAGTGTCGCGAACGTCCTTGGCTTTTTCACCGAAAATGGCGCGAAGCAAGCGCTCCTCAGAACTGAGTTCCTGCTCACCCTTTGGTGTAATCTTACCGACCAAAACGTCACCGGCCTTGACTTCAGAACCAATTTGGACAATACCGTTTTCGTCCAAGTGACGCAGACTTTCCTCAGAAACGTTTGGAATGTCGCGGGTAACAATCTCTGGGCCCAATTTGGTTTCACGAACTTCAACATTGTAGTCTTTGATGTTGATGGATGTCAGTGTGTCGTCTTGTACCAATCGGTTAGACAAAATTACCGCGTCTTCCATGTTGTAGCCACCCCATGGCATAAAGGCCACCAACAGGTTGCGTCCCAGTGCAATTTCGCCTTCTGCAACTGAAGCGCCTTCGATCAGGACATCGCCCTGCTTCACCTTATCGCCGCGCTTGACGCGAACTTTTTGGTTGTAGCAGCGGTCGTCATTGTTTTTGACGAAATGGCGGAGTTCATATACTTTGACGCCGTCGCTGTATTTGACATGAATTTCATTTGCATCAGCTTTGACTACTTCACCGTCACCTGACGCCAAGGTTAAGTGACCACTGTTTGCAGCAATGGACTTTTCGACGCCCGTACCAACAGTTGCTGGTTCTGGTGTGAGCAGCGGTACTGCCTGGCGCTGCATGTTTGAGCCAGTCAAGCTACGGTCGATACGGTTCTTTTCGATGAACGGAACCAAGGCTGCAGTTGATCCCAAAATCTGCTTGTGTGCAGCGTCCATGTAGGTAACTTGATCAGCATCAACCTGAGATGGCTGCATGTTGTTACGAGCTGACACACGCTCGTCACGGAACGTACCGTCTTCGTTCAAAACAGCACCAGCATCAGCGATCACTTCAGCTGCTTCTTGCGCCGCATCCAAGTAAACAACATCGTCAGTCACACGGCCGTTGACAACCTTGAGGTATGGCGTTTCGATGAAGCCATATTCATTCACCCGTGCGTAAGTAGCGAGGTTCAGCACCAAACCAACGTTAGCACCTTCTGGCGTCTCCACCGAACAGATACGACCATAGTGCGTTGGGTGAGCGTCACGAACGTCAAAACCAGCACGTTCACGGCTCAAACCACCAGGACCCATTGAGCTCAAACGACGCTTGTGGCTCAATTCAGACAGTGGGTTAACCTCATCCATCAACTGACTGAGCTGTGAGCTAGTGAAGAATTCACGAACTGCTGCCACCACTGGGCGAGCATTGATCAGTTGGCTTGGTGTTACACCTTCCATGTCTGCCACGCTCATGCGGTCCATGGCGTTGCGCTGCATCCTGAGCATACCAACACGGAACTGACGAGCGACCAATTCACCAACCAGCTTCACCCGGCGGTTGCTCAATGAGTCGATGTCATCAGCTGGCTCTTGGGTGTTGTTGAGGCGAATGATTTCGCGAATGATGGCCACCAAGTCACTCATCTGGAAAATACGGTTTTCAGCAGTGTTGGCAACGTCCAAGCCCAAACGTTGATTGAGCTTATACCGACCGACGCGAGAATAATCAAATCGCTTAAAATCAAAGAACATTCGCTCAATCATCTGGCGCGCATTGTCAACCGTCGCCAAATCACCCGGCCGGAGACGACGATACACTTCAATCAGCGCTTCATTGGCACCACGAGTTGTGTCTTTATCCAACGTTTCTTGGATGTAGCTAGTTTCGCCCGTGTCAATATCAGCAAATAATTCACGAATTTCTGACGTTTTTGGATGGCCCAAAGCACGCAGCAACGTCGTCACTGGCAATTTGCGACGACGGTCAATCTTGACATAAATCGTACCATTTGGCGCGGTCTCAAACTCCAGCCATGCACCGCGGCCCGGAATCATCTTGGCACCGTAATAGTTACGACCAGCCACGGTGTCGGCCGTAAAGAATACACCAGCCGAGCGAATCAGCTGGCTGACTACCACACGCTCTGTACCATTGATAATAAAGGTACCACGCTCGGTCATCCATGGATAATCACCAAGGTAGATTTCCTGCTCTTTAACTTCGCCCGTGACTTTGTTGGTCAATTCGACAGTCGCGTGCAGTGGCGCTTCAAACGTCACATTGTTTTCCTTGGCGAACTGGTCGGTGGTCTTTGGTTCGTCAAATCGATACGCACCGAATCGCAATGACAATTTCTGACCAGTATAGTCGTCAATTGGGTTAATTTCTGAAAAGATTTCGCTCAAACCATCCTCGACGAACCAACGCCAAGAATCTTCTTGATGAGCGATCAGGTTTGGCAGCGGCAACGAGCTGTCTTCAGAGGTGAAGAACACGCGTCCGCCATCCGTGGACTGTTGTTTTGCCACAGGTATGAACTCCTCGCTTTAGTTTAATTTAGTGATCACGGCCGGAAGATCCCTAATTCACGACTGCAACAAAAGCGATGTGCCCGTTCGCTTTGTTTCTCCCTGTCGTGAATACACTACTTCTCTAATTACCAGTATGCACGAAACTAGGTCAAAAATCAATATTATTTTTGGAGATTTCTTGAAGAATTTGCTGATGTACGTCAGTCGGCGAACGCTCAGCCAAAATCAGTGGAATATTGTGCGTTTTGGCAACAATTTGATAGCCGTCATTAATCTTCTGTTGGAAGGCGTCATCGCGTGACTCAAAACTATCAACCGCCTCTGTCACACCACGTTCAGCGATGCGTTGCTGTCTGATGCGGTCGTCTGCAAATAACATCACCACAAAGTCAGGGTTCATGTACCGCTCATGAGTGAAACGTTTGGTCATATTGATGATGGCTTCCTGGGCTATACCTTCGCCATGACCCTGATAGACCAAAGTCGACAAATAATTCCTGGAACTCAACACCACCGCACCGCGTTGCAAAGCCGGCTCAATTTTGTGAAACCACAGCTCACGCCGCGCCGCACTGAACAAAAGCGCATTAACCTCTGGATCTAACTTGAACCGATCGTCTTTCAAAACCCTCCGGTACTCATTAGCAACTGGCGTGGTCTTGGCAGCATCATCACTACCCGGCTCCTCAATGACGACGACCTCCCGTCCGCGCTCTCTCAGCCAGGCCGCCAACAGATCCACCTGAGTGGATTTACCGGTGCCGTCATTGCCCTCAATGACGAGATATTTGCCTGCGACATTTGGCGAATTTTCCATCACAATAGCCCCTGGCTCAAGCCATCAATTGGTACGGGGGTTTTGCGCCTGTCACGGTACGTCTTTGGCAGTAACATATCTGGCTGCCAACTGGCGATGATTTCCTTCAAATCGTTCCCGGTCTGATATTTATCACTGACCTTACGCGCGCCAGAACCATAGCCACCCTCAACTGGCCCAGTTTTGTGAAAAATCATTTGACCAATGCGTTCGCCAACCGGCAACACAACGCTCTCGTGCATGTTGAGATTATAAATTTCCAGCGTAATCCGATTGATATACCCTGGATCGATCCAGCCAGCATCAAAGCACACCGCCACGCCATTGCGCCCCCATGAGCTACGGCTCAACACCTGCGCTGCGCCGCCCTGTGCGCGAATACCGACAAACTCGTGCGTGTGCGCCAAAATCCGCTCGCCAGGACGCAGCACGATGATCGGATGGTCTGGTGGGATGTTTTGAAATGGCGTTGCATCGTGCTCCTTGCACCATTCGGCATGCGGCATAGCTTTGAGCGGACCTTTGAAATATTTAGCAACATACGCCGCGTCAAAGGGATTATAGACGCGATATTCGCCTTCAAATTCCTGCTTATAGTAGTAGTGACCCAGCGTAAAATCCAAACTGGCTTCTGCCACATGGTCAGGATTGAACGGCTGACAGACGATAATGTCGTCGTTGATGGCTTGGCGGATTTCGATATTGCTATAAACAGTCATGATTTATTTACTCCACAAAATATACGGTTTAACACTAGTGAATAACATATTTTTTGGTTTGCCATGTGTTTTAATGAGGTGGGTGTGTTGATGAGCGACGGATTTTTGTTTATTTTCTGGAGCTCGAGCATAAACAGAGTATCCCTGTTCTTCGTACTCAGCAATCACGTCCATCAACTCAGCTCGTTCTGTCTTGTCCAACTGGTAGATGCCTTCAACATGACGCCTGGGGACGACCATGATGTGGTCAGCGACTTCATGACTGTCCCAAATCTCATATGGAAACAGGTTGTCTGTCACCAAGAAGTATTCATGCGCTACTCGCACTTGCTTGTCTTCTGGACTAAATTGACAAAAATTACACCCAGGTGCTGCCTGCTGTTTCATCATTTTTCGATATTTGACATAGCGCTGCTCTGTCGACCGTCGCCGATAAACCATGTTTCCTCCGTTTTCCTCAGTATCTGTTAAAAGTATAGCACGTCTGGCATGAGCATCATACACTGGTTTTCGCCCTCAAATACAACTTCTAGCAACATCACATCATTGACATATCAACACTTTTTTGTTATTATATAAAAAGTATTTGATCAAATTGTTAATAGTGAGAGACAAGGAGAAATACATGGATCATAAAAATAGCTTAACATGCTTACCAGTTATTTTTGGACCAAATGAGTTAGGCCTCAGTACAAAAACCACTGGTACTGGCGAAGGCTCAAAATGGGAGACTGCTTTTGTAGTCGCCGACCCGCAAGGGATTATTAGAGAGGTTGAAACACCCAGCACTCCTGACGAAGCTCTCGTGCCTCCACACAGGATAGTCGCTGTTGATATTGATCAATGTTTGCCTCAGGAGAGTAGTCCCGGTCAATCTCATATCGTCGGTAATGCCGTGGAAATACGACCAGACCTAGACCCGGACGCAGAGCCGAGAAAACTGGGGCGAGCCGCCGTCTTTGGTTACGACCCAAAAACTGGCAAAGGCGTCATGGTGCTCAACCCAGACCAGGCAGCAACCGAAGAAGAATAGACCGCTCCCTTTCTAGCGTATCGCTCATGCTTGGGCGACGCTTATAAACATCTTATACTAAGAGTATGTCAGACAAACTGTACCTCAGAGAAGACATCATGCCGGGATATCAAGGCGATCCAGGCGAGACTATCATGGGAGCATTACACATGCCGTCCTATGAATTGGAGGACAATTCAATGGTGATTCATGATGCAGTATGGGGAGACTGCTTAATTGGTGACCGACAGCCGTACGATTCACTACTCATGGAGCTGGCACGTTCACCGCTGTTTCGCAGACTGCAAGCAGTCGAGCAACTGACATTGCCACCATCGTTCTCTACAGTGCCCAACACAACCCTCTTTTCCCGGTGGCAACACATCTGGGGAAGCTTGGCTTTTGTGCGGAAAATGACCGAAGGTGATGATCGGTTCGATGACCGACAGCGAACCGTATTGGAGCTGCGAACGCTGTTTTCTGATGTTGGACAGACGGCTTTCTCACACTTGGGAGACTGGATTTTCCAAGGTATCCAAGGCGGAGAAAACCTCCACGACCAAGATTTGAGGGCGTTACTGGAGACGTTTGGTATCGATGAAACATTAGCCGACTATGGCCTAACCCTGGAGGAAACCGTCTTCCCTGAGACAGAAGACTGGGTGGAGTGTCCGTCACCGGCTTTGTGTGTTGATAGAGTTGACTACGGTATGCGCGAAGTTTTGCGTTGGTCAGGCTGGCCAATGGGCATCATGCAATATGAAGATCGGCTCCAAGACCCCAAATCTCTCTTTCGTATCAATGACCACATGATGTTAGAAATCACAGATCAAGAGTTTGCTCGTCGCTTTGCCGCCGGTTACAGTATTTTACCGACAGAGCACTGGGCGCAGCCAGTGCATCGACTACAACTTGAACTATTGCAAACCGCTACCAAGCAAGCACTGACTGGTGGTGGACATTTTAGTGACGGGGTCCCTCTAACTCACCCTGTCCATCCTCGTGACCGCATGTATGGCATCGATTCGGACTTTCGCTTCGCTTTTAGCGGTGGCGACGCTGCCCTCAGGAGAATATTAGAGACTATTGGTTATCATCAGCGGCAAATCTACAAGCGAGCACGTCAAGCAGATCTCCGCAGTCTATTTGGCGAGATGAAAGGTGACTTTCCCGAATTCCCTGACCCATTGACCTCGTATTGCCCAAAATCCCGCAATTTCATGCTGGTCGCACCGCAGGTGGAGATAGAAAGAAACAATACAGCACAGCAAGGTATGGCGTTAGATATGGGGCGCATCGCCATTGGGCTGCCAGCCCTGAAGGCGCGGCTGATCGATCCGCCCGTTCAAACCACTGAGGGTATAGCACCGTTGAGTGAGATTGATCCAAGCTACAAAAACTATTTGGACGGCCAAACCAGAACCATGAAAATGGGCTATCAGGCAATAGTAATGCTCAACAGAGACTTCAGTCAACGCATTTATGATATCTATAGCGAAGCGTCAGCAACCTGGCAACGCTGTTCAACTATGCCGCGAAACGCTGATAATCTGCGCAACCTTGTTGCTCAAGCTGGTTTTTACGGTGCTGGCGCGCGCTTTGATGATATTCGCGAGATATAAGTTACGCTTTCTTGACCACCGCGTCGATCAGGCCATAGGCTACGGCTTCTTCTGGCTTCATCCAGTAGTCGCGCTCCATATCAGCTTTGATTTTGGCGAGCTTTTGACCAGTGTTTTTGGCCATGATTTTTGCCAGCATTTCCTTCATCTCCAGCGTCTCTTTCAGGTCAATTTCCATGTCAGTCACCTTACCACGCGTACCTGACGATGGCTGATGGATCATCACTTTGGCGTGCGGCAAGCAAAATCGCTTGCCCTTGGCACCGCTTGAGAGCAAGAATGCGCCCATACTAGCTTGCAAACCGATGCCGTAGGTCGCGACGTCAGGCTTGATGAAATTCATGGTGTCGTAAATCGCTAAACCGTCATACACGCTACCACCAGGGCTATTGATGTACAGCGAGACGTCAGCCTCTGGGTCAACCTGAGCCAAGTGCAGCAGCTGCGCCACCACAATGTTGGCGGTGTGCTCATTTACTTCCTCACCCAGAAAAATTATTCGCTCGTTCAAGAGACGTGAATAAATATCAAACGCTCGTTCGCCATCAGAAGATTTTTCAATAACAGTTGGTACCAGGTAGCTATTTACTTTATTCATGAACCATATTATAGCATATAGCCAGCACCTCATGGTACACTGAGAATATGCAGAAAGCTATCATCGTTGCGTATGATACCAACCGCGCCATCGGGCGAGGTGGTGATTTACCATGGGGACGGAGCTTGCCAGCAGATTTGGCACATTTCAAGCGGCTAACCAGGGGTGGCGATATCATCATGGGTCGGAAAACCTTTGAGTCAATCGGCTCTCGCCCGCTGCCAGAGCGCGAAAACATCGTTATCTCCTCACGGCCAACCGGTGTCAAGGGCGTGTTGACCGCTGTCAATCTACCAAGTGCTTTGGCATTGTCACGCTATCCAACTTTCATCATCGGCGGCGCGCAGGTCTATAGCGATGCCTTGAACGCACCAGAGATTGACACCATTTACGCCACCGAGGTGGACGCTACATTTTTAGACGCTGACACCTTTTTCCCAGAGCTCGACATAATCATCTGGCAGGAGATGAGCCGCATCCATCACCCGGCAGACGACGACAACGCCTACGCCTTTGATTTCGTAACCTACCGACGAAAAATTGTAGGATGACGGCAATTTACACCGCAATCGGTGCCTTAATCGGTGGATGATGCTCATAGCCCTCTAGGCGAATATCGTCAATTGTGAAGTCGTCGATGTTCTTGACGTCAGGATTCAGCCACAGTTTCGGCAACGGCAGCAGACGACGCGACAGTTGCTCGTCAACCTGCGCACGGTGATTATTATAAATATGCGCACTATTCAAGGTATGGACGAATTCACCCGGCTGTTTATCCGTCACTTGAGCGATCATTGATAGCAGCAGCGCATAGCTGGCGATATTAAACGGCACGCCGAGGAACATGTCCGCCGAACGCTGGGTCAGCGCCAAATCCAACTTATCTTTCTCACCATTTTCACCCGGGCGAACATTGAACTGGAACATGGTGTGGCATGGTGGCAGTCCACCAGCTCGAACGATATCATCAATTTCCGCCACGTTCCAGGCGCTGACAATGTTGCGCCGCGACGTCGGATTGTTCTGTATCATGTCGATGGCATTTTGGATTTGGTCAATCGTCCCACCCTTGCCGTCGGGCCATTTGCGCCACTGCACGCCGTAGACTGGCCCCAAATCACCCCATTCCTCGGCAAAGGCGTGATCAGTCGCGATTTTACCAATGAACTCTTTCATGCCGGCGCGCCACTCCTCGCCATTGATTTCTGGAATGCTTTGGTCAGTTTTTTCCAAATAGTTCTTATACGGCCACTCGTCCCAGATATGCACACCGTTTTGCGCCAGATATTCAATGTTGCCAGTACCCTTGAGAAACCACAGCAGCTCGTGCGCCACGCTGTTGAAATATAATTTCTTAGTAGTCATCGCCGGAAAACCATCCGCCAAATCATACCGCGTCTGCACACCAAACACTTCCGTCGTTCCCGTGCCAGTGCGGTCGCCTTTTTTTACGCCGCTGTCGCGAACCTGCTGTAACGCGTCTAGATACTGCCTCATATTTCCTACTCCCTTTAACTACAACTAGTATACCAAATACTCATTAGCTCTTGGAAGCTACGGAAATGATTAGCAAATATATAAAATACTAATTATTCATAATAATTTGGTTGCGCTCGGCTACCCGTTCACGTTCAGCCCGAAGAATCTCCTGCGATTCTGAGCTATTGAGGTCTCGAACATTAATATAGACACCGTCGCGAAGGTTGTATCCGGAGGTCACCAAAACACCCGATTTACCCAATTGCGAATCCGCATAATTCACTGATTCCGTTTGAGAAGTATAATCAATTAGGTTAAATGGGCTCGTTTCAAGCAATGCCGTACCACGGTTGTCTTTCCAGGTGGCAAATACACCAATCTTCTGGATAGGATGCTCGATTTTGTTTCCTTGTTCGTCGAACAGTGGTCCGCAAATTGGTCCAAAGAAAATATTTTCTATATCTGGCAAAATCTTTTTCAATACATGATCAGCCGGTAATGGCATGACTACCCCTAGTCGCTCATCAAATTCTTGAGACAATGAGTACCGTACTGTCTCTGAATGACCTTCAAAGTCATTAACTTTACGGCGTGGATCAAGGTGTTTCAGCTCCGGCGGCGAAAATAGCAGTCTGGAATTCTTAGAAAGATTGGAAGTGTTGGAAATAATACCAGCGCTCTTTTCGAATAGATCTGGTCGCCCCATAACACTAAACGGCGAGGCATACTGCTGTACTTGAGAAGGGTCTCCCGGCACTTTTTCCAGATCAAAACCAGCTTGCAGAAGGTTTTGTATGGTATCAAACGCACACGCTATGCGTAGCTCTCCATCCTCGCCTTGGAGTTGGTTTGACATCAACAATTGATGCCCCAGTCCTTTGCCCAACTCTGGACCCAGTAAATGACCTACTTCATGCGCAATAATACTACTAGGAGCACGGTTGTAATTAGCAGTAAACCACGGGAAATATGACCCATCTGCGTTGTCAGGCTTCTGGAATGCTCGGCCGCCATAATTTTTTCCCTCTGTATCGCCACCATTGACCATCACGGCAATAATGGCGTTACGCCCCAGTGCCTTCTTTTCATGATGAGATCGAGCAGTCTCCTCTATTAATTTATCAGAAAAAACCCCATCAGGAAGATCAGGAGGGGTCTCATCTATCCAATGAGGTGTTTTCCTAAATGTATAAGCTCCAGCAGTCGTGTCAGTTATCCATTCTGTTTGCTGCTGAATCTCCTTTACGATATCACTAGTAATTCTGTGGTTACTGTGGCCCTTGGGCTGCAAAATAACCGCACCAAGAGCGATATCATATGGCGGTAATGAACTAGCAGCCTCCTGTGGCTTGGGTTGAGAAGGCTCCTCTCCATATCGAGCTCCAAGCTGATATCCTGCACTCCCTACTAATCCAGCGCCAATACCAACCAGTGCAGAAAGTCCCAAAAAACGACGGCGAGGCATCCTGACTCGCTCTAGTAACGGTATTTGCTCTGGCTCTGAACCGCACTGGAAAATGGTTGAAGTACGACCTTCGTGACGTTCACACATAACTAAGTGCTATTTTACACCATAAATGTATTTTTGTCAATACCAGCAAAAGCGGTATCGATGTCACTCAGGCTACTTTTCAAAGACTATTTGTTCAGTTCTATCAGCTTTTCGACGGTCTTGTCGGTGATCATGCGGTTTGCAATGTCACGGTGAACATTTGGGTCACTGAAGCGTTCAGCTATTTTTGGATCTTTGCCATACTGCTGTTTCATGGCCTCAATTTGCGTGGATAGTTCTTCGTGAGAAACTTCTACGCCCAGCTCTTTGGACAACTCTGCCAGCACCAAACCAGCCTTGACACGCTTTTCGGCAGCAGGACGGGCTTCTTTGGCTCGCCAATCATCCTTGTCCTTAAACTTTTGTGTCTGTAGGTAGCTGTCCAGTGTCAATCCACGGTACATCAAGTTCTGCATCAAATCTTGCTCAATTGACCGAATCTGATCGTCAATCAACAGCTCAGGCAATGCCACCTTAGAAGCTTCCGCCAATTCTCCCACCAAATCATCTTTCAACTTCTCGTCAGCTTCACGCTCTTTCTGATTGGTGATTTCACGTTTGATATCAGCCTTAAACTCGTCTATTGAAGTAAACGGACCGCATTTGGCAGCAAACTCATCGTTCACTTCAGGTAGCGACAATTCATTGACCTTGTGCAAGGTCACCGTAAAGACGACGTCGGCACCAGCCAACTCCTTGGCGTGGTAATCTTTCGGGAACGTCAATTTCAGATCAAAAGTTTCACCAGCTTTGTGACCAACAACACCCTCTTCAAAGCCAGGGATAAATTGGCCAGAGCCAAGTTTCAGTGCAAAGTCTTTTGCTACACCGCCATCAAACGGCACATCATCTTTTTTGCCAGTGAAGTCGATGACCGCTTCATCACCTTCTTTGGCAGCGCGCTTAACTTCTGTTTTCTCAGTAAAGTTTTCACGCATCCGAGTGATGATTTCTTCTACTTCGCTGTCCTCAACTTTGACGGCTTGCCGCTTGGCTTTCAATTTCTTGTAATTGCCCAATTTTACCGGTGGGATAATTTCTACTTCTGCAGTAAACTCCAATTCCTGACCCGGCACAAATTTCTTCACGTCAACCGCTGGACGGTCCAGGGCTTGGATCTTTTCTGCCATGAAAGCTTCAGCCACCGCCTTGCTCAGGGCGTTGTCCAATGTCTGCTCTTGCAACGCTGCTGGATTAACGTGTTTTGCAGCAACACTGACAGGAACTTTGCCCTTGCGGAAGCCTGGCACTTTCAAGTCACTCGCCATTTTAGTGAGAGCTACTTGTTCAGCAGCCGACAATTCTTCGCTGCCAAGTGAAATGGTCAATTCTACTTTAGTATCTGATAGTTTCTTTACAGTCGTCTTCATATCTGTTGATTATAACAGATATGGGGCTAAGCCTCAAATAACGCGTCTTCGTCGCCGTCATATCGGTGATCAGTCACCACGCTAATCATGCGAGTGAAATTGACTTTTTGTTCAGTTGATTCAACCAAGTTTTTCACGGTGTACGTTTCTGATTCTAACTCTTCTGGCCCGACGAACACCGCAAACGGCACTTGCTTTTTGAGAGCAGCCTTCAGCTGTTTGTCAATCTTGCGACCCGTGATGTCGAGTTCAGCAAACACCCCCTCGGATCGCAATTTCCTGGCAAGTGCATCTGCACCACTCATGACCTCTGGGCTGATCGGGATGATATACACATCGGTGTGCGTGGCCAGCTCTGGTAGTAAACCGTGGACTTCCAAAAACACCTGCATGGTCGTTGCACCCATACCGACACCAACTGTCGCCATTGGCTCAACGCCAAACAATCCGACAAGCCCATCGTACCGACCACCGCCAAACATAGCGCGATTATTCTCTGGAGCATTATCAAAGAACTCAAAGACTGTGCCTGTGTAATAGTCCAGGCCCCTCATCAGCGTCACGTCAAATACCGCATTAGTCACGCCTTTTTGTCGCAACAGGTCCATGACCGTGCGTATCTGCTGGACGCTTGGACTATCACTCAGCTCAGGCGGCAAATCATCAACACTCTTCATGCTAATCATCTGAGCCAACTTCGGTAAGCCTTCACGCGAACCCTCAGCACCAAAAATTTCTATGGCTTGCTGTTTGAAAGTTTCTGGCGGAATCTTATTTTTCTTATCAAGCAGCTTGGTCATCATATTGGCGCCGATGACATCCAACCCCAAGAATTGACTAAGGAGTTGATTGACCAATTGGCGATCGTTCACTCGCACTGTAAACATGTCGGGGCGCGCGCCAAAGTTCAGCACCGAACGGTAACTCATCTCAATGATTTCGGCATCGGCCATGGGGCTGTCCACACCGAACAGGTCGGCGTTCAGCTGCCAAAACTCACGCTCTCGTCCGCGCTGCGGTCGTTCATAGCGCATGAAATTTGCGATCGAATACAGGCGTGCTGGCACCGCAAATTCGTGTCGTCTGGCTGCTACCATGCGGGAAATTGACGGCGTCATCTCTGGACGAATGGTCACCTGCCGACCGCCACGGTCTTCAAACGCATAGGTTTGCTCACCTGCCAATTCTTGACCTGACTTTGCCAGATAGATATCCATAGGCTCCAGAAGTGGAGCACCGTATTCTTCATAGCCAAAACTTTCGACGGTTTTACGCCACACGTTAAAAATATAATTTTGCAGACGTTTTTCCTCTGGGAAATAGTCTCGCGAACCTTTGTAACTTTGTGTTGATAAACTGCTCATGTTAGTTCCATTATGTCATTATTTCTTCTATATATCAATCAAAAACGCCGAGGCAGAACTCGGCGTGGACAATCAAAAGATCAGAGTTCTACCTCGGCAACACA
This sequence comes from uncultured Candidatus Saccharibacteria bacterium, assembly GCA_963520855.1. Classification (GTDB taxonomy): domain Bacteria; phylum Patescibacteriota; class Saccharimonadia; order Saccharimonadales; family Saccharimonadaceae; genus Nanosynbacter. The sequence continues at coordinate 271,399 of CAUQSI010000001.1, forward strand.
TGTGAATGATGGAATGTGAATGAAATCATGGGTTAATTATAGGGTATCATAGACTGTTTGTAAACATGTTTGTTGACAAGCACGCGAATAATTGATATATATATCAGCTTTTGCAACCGCAGAGGCTGGCGTCTCGCCTGGAGCCACCAGGCTGGAGACGTCCCACTTCGCGGAGAATAGCCTTTCTCCGCCCGACTCCAAGAGGAGTTATCATGGAGCAACGCGGTCGCTTTGACGGAAGAGAGGCGAAGATCTATCGGTCCGGAGGAATGATCAATGTCTACTATGGTGGTAGGTACGACAACACTCCTAACGATGGCCACGGTCATGTAAAAGCTACAGGTGGTCCACGTGGCGAGAATATCGTATTCTGGAGGCTGCCTGAAGATGAAGGAGGAGAAATCATCATAGACAACAGATTCACAGTCACAAATGGCAATGATCTGCGACTAGATGTCTATTTGACTGAGATCTTCTAGCTCAACAGACCTGGACAAGTCATAAAACTGTCCACTTTTACTAGTTTGAATAGTACAATTATATAGAATCATGAAAAATAGCATTGCAATCACAATACCTGACTTTATCATTCAAGCCTTTCCAATACTCAAGGAAATGACATATGTTCGCGAATTTGCTTCTTTCATCACGCTATATCCAGACGCAGTCTATTATCTATTTCAGACGGCAGACGGTCAGTCATTTATACTGGTGGCAATTGATTATCCCGACCCAACTGATGAGAGTCAACAAGTGAAGAGGTTGTCTGGTGGGTTTGAATTTGAATTTACTCACCTCATCAAGCCGTATGCTAATGACCGGTGTCTTAAAATATGTCCAAATGATGAAGTGGAAGAATTATTTTTTGTCTCAGATCCAAATGGTCACTGCCATTATTATCTGGCTGCCATAAGACAAAGTCTTGACTGGTAACTGTTAGATAATACTTAACCTTTCAATACATGCTGCTGCAGCCAGCGATACATCGCTACAGTCGCTGCCGCGCCGACATTGATGGAGCGGGTTGAGCCGAATTGTTCGATGGCGACGATTTTATCTGCCGCTTGCGCCATCTCCTCGGAAATCCCCGGCCCTTCTTGACCAAACACAAGCACCGCGCGACGCGGCAAGGACGTCTCCGCCATATTGACGCTACCCGGGATATTATCAATCGCGATAATTTCTCTCCCCTCAGCCCGCATTAGCTCGACAAACTCAGCTGTCGAACCGACATACTGCACGTGCAAATATTTATCCGTCATCATGGCGCCGCGCTTGTTCCATTGCCGCCTGCCGATGACGTAAATCTGCCGCACGCCAAACGCATTGGCGCTCCGGACGATCGTCCCCATGTTAAAATCCCGCTCGGTGTTCTCCAGAGCAATCACCAAGCCGTGATCCTTGGCGTCCAGTTCCTTCACAATCTCCGCCTCGCTCCGGCCTTTGAATTTATCAATTACGTTTCGCATATCTTGCATCTCTGTTATTGTAGCAAAATCATCAAACAAAAGACAAAACTTCATATTTACATTGACTTTTTAGTATAAGTGTGGTATAAGTAAAGACAGCTTTTGTCGACAAGTTGAGCAAATCCTTGTCCGAAAGTGAACTTTGACAGGCAATCGAATACAAGATGAGGTTTTCTTTCTTTTAACCCATCATAAGAGAGAAGAAATCTCATCTTGTATTGTTAAGGAACAATGCTTCACTGCACACCCGCAGGGATGAGAATTGAAGATGAGGAGAATCTCATGCACACTAAACAGTACATCAAGAAGATTCACGAGCGCGCCGCTGTCATCGAGCGGCTCTGGCGGACTCTGTGGAGTCTCAGTACATGCCGAATCCCAGCGAGCGAAGCCCGCTTGTTCGGTCCGAGTGTCATAGTATTTGAATCCCTTGTAAGAGACCTCAAGGATTTCGGGGCAGACCCCGAGACCATCACCTCCAACAAGGAGAAAACGGGTGAGGATGTGTTCGACGCGGTTATATCCGCGGCGACTATATTTCAATATATCAGCCGCACCCTCCGCGAGCAAGACTCACCAATGGCCCTCTTGATGGTAAAAGCGATTCAAGAAGAGCTCTTCTCCATGATGGAGACTTGTCAAAATTTCATCATGAAGGAGTAGCGCTCTACATGACAGCCAGTTGTTCTCTTACGATTGCCTGTCATGTAGACCCTGAATTTTACATTACTAAAATCACCCTATTCTGGGGTGATTTTCTTGTATTTAGCGTAATCACCAAAACCTAGTGTAGATACTATGCTATGATAAACATAACCGTTATGCGTAAAGTTAGCTATGTCAAAAAATTCTGGTTCTACCCTATCATTGGTGCTGTATTGTCCATCAGCTATTTGGCGTACATGGACGGACTTGTCTCCGTCAAGGATCTTGTCCAAGAAAAAACCAGACAGACCTCTTGGCAGCGACCCAAGCAGTGGAAGCGAGTCAATAATTTGAGTTATGAAACGGATGACTACGTCTATGCAGGCTTTGGTGATAAAAAGCTCAGAGACAATAAGTCAGAATCATTAGTATATCTATCACAAAGCCGTGAGCCTGTCGCCCCAGCCAACGCCTCAGCCCAGATATACAACAGGCTGCGAAGGTCGCTGATGACAGAACAGCACATCAGAAAAACGCTTGAGCAGTCCCTGAAGAACAGCACCACCATTGAGTGCACTACAGATCCCTCTTCTACTCAAGTCATAGACCACAAAGAATACGGCAATACAGTAGGAATCGCCTATATAACGGTCAGCTGCGAGGTCGGCAGAGCGAAGTTCGTCACTAAAGCTCGCCTGACTGTTGGCAAGAATGATGGACTGGCGCGGTTTATCGCCATCAGCACAGATGGTAACGTCTGGGAAAAGAACGCTCAAGCCTTTGAAGCCATGTTAAATAACGTCTCAGAAGTTGGCGATGAGAGATATGTATAAATTGGTTTATGGCAGGAATTTTGCTCATCAAAAAACCAGCCGAAGCTGGTGATGATCTCTGGTACGGATGAGAGGACTTGAACCTCCACGTTCTTGCGAACACTAGCACCTGAAGCTAGCGCGTCTACCAATTCCGCCACATCCGCGCATGGTTTGGATTGCACAGCTAATTATACGACACCAATGGCTGATGCGCAAGAGATTTGAGTCTATGATTTCGTGCGACACCACAAGTTCAGTTCGTCAGCCAGCTCCTTGGCCGGGACTTCTTTCTTGATGTCGGGCATCAAGATGTTGGCTGGGTCGAAAATGTGTTTTATCTGAGAATAAATGGCTGTTTCGTCTGGTGAGACGGTTGCTTGTATCAAACCAGCTTTCAGGCGACCATCGCCGTAGCGACCAGCGACATTGCCGCGGCTTTCGGCGACTAACTTGGCAATTTCTGGAATTAATTTTAATAGTACTCGACGCTCGCTCACTTTGTGCAGGTTGAAGACTGGTAACAAATCAACATAGCCATTGACCGCGTCCACAACAACTGGCAGCGCCAGCTTGGTCTCAGCTTCCACTTTGCGTAGTTCGCTCAGAAAGCCGTCCAATCGCTCCAACGGCAGCCATAGTCCTGAAAATACCGCTGGACAGGTTGCACGTTCTTCAGTTGAGTGCAATATGAATGACAATGGAGTATAGAGTGAAGCGACTTCTTGGGTTTGGATATCGTGGATGGCTAAGCCAACTGGATGAATATTCTCTAGCTTGCGAGCTAATTTTTTGGCGGCGCGCCCGCGAGCCCTGTCAGAGAACTCGCTCATGGTGATGATGACTGCTGCGCCTTTGAACGCTTCACGTGGCGCCCAGGAGAATTTCTTGCCTTCACTAGCAGCCCGTGCCATGATTCGCCCGTCGATGATGTCAACTTTGGAAACTTTGTGCTTCAGGGCTTCGTCAACTGCCGCTTGCGCCTCAGACATATCGCCAAATGTTGCCGTGATGACCGTTGCGTCGTTGCTGCTGTATTCTGCTTTCATGATCACTTCACTGATGATACCCAACGCGCCTTGAGAGCCCACAAACAATGGCGTCAGGTCAAACGAACCATCTTCGCCTTTGACTTTGGTGATTCCCCAAAATCCGGCTGTGCTTTTTTCACGGCGTTTGATGGCGTCGATGATTTGTTGATTGTCCTCCAGCAAGTTATCCACTTGACGATAAATCTCGCCCTCTAGCGTTGATAGACCTTTTTTCTTTGCTAATTCGCGCTTGTTGATGCGCCCAGTCTGAATGACATCACCATTTGCTAAAACAATTTCCATCTGGGAGATGGCGTCAGTGAACAAGGTCGTTATGCCGACAGATGACGCCACCGCGCCAGAAGCGATTGCCCCGCCGATGGTTCCGTCTTGACTGACAACTGAAACTTCCGGCAATGCCAAGCTCTTATGCATAGACAACAGTTCGCGTACTGCGCTGTACTTCATGCCAGCTTGCATGTGGACCAATTGCTGTTTTGGGTCGATGCCTTTGGCGTGACACATATATGCCTGCATATCCAAAGATACACCGCCGCCAGTGGCAGCGCCATTGCTGTCGGTGCCTGCTCCGCGCACAACCACGGAAAGGATGTGGCCTTTGTCAGCTAACTGCGAACAAAATCGCATGATTTTACGGATGTCATTGACATTTGATGGTCGAGCGATCATCTCTGGGCGACGTGCCAGGACACTACCGTCTGATTGCGCTGCATCCAATAGCAAATCATTGACCAAAACCTCTCCAGTCAAATGTCCATTCAAATACGTTGCAACCTTATTCATATTCCCCTTTCCTATCGTACGTTTATTTTAGCACAACCAAAAACGAAAATGAATATCATTTGGGTGGTAATTTGGTCGCGCATATGCTACAATCACCACATGCGGCAGTGGCGGAATTGGTAGACGCGCTAGCCTTAGGAGCTAACAGACTCGCTTGCCTGTTCTTGTATTTTATAGGGGGTAATATAGCCTCTTTTAGACTCCTTTATCGTCTATAAGGATGTTTTTTGCTTGATCGTTGTCGTTATGTTTATTGTAAATTTTATCGGTTACAGCGAGAAGTGCATTTGATTTTTCTGTTTCGGTTGAGTGAGTATAGATTTGCAAGGTTGTTATTGAAGAATGCCCAAGGATAACTTGTGCATCTTTTGCCGAGACGTTAGCTTCTTTGAGCATTGTAGCAACGCTGTGGCGAATCTCATGAAGCGTTATCTCTTTTAATCCCACTTTTCGAGCAGCATCTTTAAATGTTTTGATAAAGCTTCTACCGTCTATCGGGTTGTCTTTTTTAGTAAGGTAGAGAAGTTCGTCGCCATCTGGATAGAGCCGTCGTTCATATTCTGCTCGCAGCTCCTGTTTTATACTCGGCAGAAGTGGCAAATCGCGAACACTTGCCCTTGTTTTGAGTGAGCCGATTTTTGGCTCATGTCCTACGAGATAAACTTGCTGCCTGATATGTATAGTGTTTTCGGTAAAGTCAATGTCTTTCCAGTGCAAGCCAAACGCTTCACCGCGTCGTAATTCATAATGACACATGACAAGGAATAAACCTTAGTATGGATGGTCTGTCATAGAGTAAAATGCCTTAAAAATGTTATAATGATCTCCAGTATAGGCAACACGTTTAAGGAGGAAAGATTATGGATTATAAAGAAATAAAGCTTAATGTTTCAAATGATAAAATTAAAGAATATAAGCAATTTGAGGGCTTAAAATTATATTCTGATATTTTTAAATCTGAAGATGAAAAGGTATTGATTAACAAAAGAATATATGTTACAAAAAAACAGAATTATGTTTATTACGAAAGAACAGATGTAAATTGGAATTATTGGTCAAGCGAAAGAAATTATAATTCAGCATTTAATCCGGAGAATGATAGTAAACACAATATTATATTTGAAGTTTCATCAGAATTAAGCGATTTTATTAAATATTTGGGAGAAGAAATAATTCGGAAGATTGAATTGAAACAGCACAATGGAGAAATTGTTGAGATATTAGATATTTGATTGTGTTATGAAGAATAAAGCATTGACTGAAAATATAATATCTACTCAAGCACGTAAAATTCCTAATCTTAGTAATATCAATTAAATAAAAAATAGTATAAAAACAGTAAATCAAAAAAGGTTTACTGTTTTTTCTTTGCTTAAAAATAGAAAGAGAGGAAAAGAAAAAATGAAAAGTCGCTTTTTCAAGCGACAATTTCGAAAAAATTCAGATTTTGGTGCGGATGAAAGGACTTGAACCTTCACGCCGTGAGGCATATGCTCCTAAGGCATACGTGTCTACCAATTCCACCACATCCGCATATTTGATATTGTGAAATATTTCTGTAGATAAGTATATCAGTAGATAAAATAAATTACCACATTTTTAACATTTTTTATTTAACAAGATCTTTCTTTGCTAAAGTTAATAACAACTCAATCAATTGCGAACTCATAATAGGAGCTTCCTCTTTGCTTCTAAATAATCTTTTAGGCTTTTTAATTTGATTATTCTCTTCATTATTGAATATTTGGTATGCAACTGTTTTGATAATTTCATTTCTTAGTTTTACATCACCTTCAATACTTAGCAGATAAGGCTTTAGTGCTTTAAGTTGATGAGCTGTTCGTTGATTAGCTCGCTGTGCTTTGCGATGTTCGCTTGATTGAGTGGCCGTGTATCCTGCTATACCCCCAGCAAATAGCATAACAAATGCTCGAGCTATTAAGAATTGCCATGAAGCATCCTTAGTGTGAATAATTTCATAAACTACCCAACAAGAAAATCCTAACATGATAAGTAATAAAATCGTTGTTATTACACTCCACACATAAGCAGCTATTTTATCTTCCTTAGCACTACTAGAATAATCGTGGATTAGTGTTTTATCTCCAGCCATATTCAATAATTCATCTATTCTAGCAAGACTATCTTCTGCCTTCGCCTCAGTAGCGTTTAGCTTTTTATCTATGTCATCCGTAATGCGATCGGCTTCATCACTCTTTTTGCTAAATGTTTCTTCAATTGTACGTTTCTGATCTTCGATGAATTTATTAACCGCCTCATTACGTATATTTTCAGATTTTGTAAATGATAGTTGCTGCTCGGTAGATATGCTATTTGATGAATCTTTTATGTCTTTTAAATCTTTGTTAAGTTCATCTATTTTTACACCAAGTGCTTCAAACTCGTTTTTAGCTTCAGTAACTTTTTCGTCAATGGTCTTTTCTGCGGCAGTTCCTTTAACAGATATATTATTAATCTCTTTTGTTGTTACGCGCTTATATTGACCGACTGACCTATTCAATCCCGCAATAGCCTTGCGAGTTTCCTTTATGTCCATAGTGGGCGTTAATGAAGGAATGTACGACAATATATTATCGATATATCCATTCATGTAAGAAATACCTAGATACATATCATCGCGAGTGTTTTGCCAGTTATCAAAACACGAACTTGCATTTGAAAGGTGACTGCTGATATTGTCAAGATTTGATATTGATAATAGACGACTATCTGTATTATCAAGTCTATCCACTAAAAGCTCAATGACCAATTTTGCCCGATTGATAGCATCGATTGCTTCAAGAGACATACTGTCAGAGTCTATCTCATTAAACCTGGCTAATAATTTCTTGGCTGCAGTGTATGTGGCACTATTCTGTATACGATCTTCCCATTTACTCATGAAGCATTATTCCTTTTTACTTAGTTGATTCGCCACTCCTTATTAAAAACTTTAAACACCATTATATCACCCTTGTTTTTAAAATTGACCACCTCTAAGAGTAGAGAACTTTACTTATTCAATTTTGCTAATTAAACTCCGCCCTAGACTCCAGAATTGACTCCTTGCGGCCCCGTACAATAACAAACAAAAACAACGAGTTAGAACTCTTATATCATTTTGCCTTTATTGCCCATTACTTGCCCGCTGTAGGCCTCTTGTCGGCAGTGTGCGTAGTTCCCTCCGCTAAGTAAAAAGGAAACTTAATTATCTAGCCTTAGGAGCTAGTGCCTTCGGGCGTGAAGGTTCAAGTCCTTTCTGCCGCACCAGAATTGGTATTCAAAAATATCGCCTATAATGGCGATATTTTTCTTATTACAAAGCGATTTATACAGACTGATCTCAACAATAAAAATTCTTATTGACTATATCAAAACGCATATGCTACAATCGCGCCAAGATAGAAAATAATACAAGACATCTACTTTTAGGTAGTCGAGGAGGGTTTATATCACTATGAGCAAATCAAACAATTATTTCCAACGGCAACGCATCGGCCTGGCGGTTGTCGGCGGCATCATGACGCTGATGGTAGCGTTTAGCTTGACACCAACGTTTGCGGGTGTTGTTGCAACCATCACCAACAGCGTAAACACCGCATCAACTGGTACGTTAGTGATGGAAGAAAAGAACCAGGACGGATCAGTTACCTGTACCACTACAGGTAGTGGTAGTGCGACTTGTGCAACCATCAACAAATATGGCGGCCAAGCACTCGTTCCAGGCGGCAGCACTGACACCACGGTGAAAATCACCAACAAGGGTAGCATCGCTGCCAGCGCCTTTACTGTCAAGGGTGGCACCTGTACAACCGAGAACGCGCCAGGCGCATCAGTCTCTGGTACCGGTAACTTGTGTAGCAAAATGACCGTTACCGTCCGCGCTAACGGTACACAAGTATGGACTGGTACGGCAGAGGCTTTCCAACAGGCAGCAGCACAAGATATCAAGACAGTCGTTGGTCACCCAATTGCACCAAATGAGACAGTTACATTGGTTATCACTGCCGCACTTCCGGCAAATACCGACGCTAGCTTCCAAGGTCGCCAAATCTCACAGCCAATCACCTGGCAATTTAGCGCTTAGTTCCTCAAATAGTAGTCATAAATCTGATATACTAAAGGGCAATGAAATTTAGTAAAACCAGCATTTGGGTGATAGCAGCACTGAGCCTACTGAGTTTAGGTTCAGTGCTCGTGCTACACCTAGCTGGTTTTCGCTTTTTTACCATCGCCACGCCAAGCATGGGCGAAACCGCTCCAGTCGGGACGCTAATCGTTACGCAGCCGCAGCAACCCTACAACAAAGATGACATTATTACGTTCTATCGCAGCGGTAGTGTATACACGCATCGTCTGACTAAGGTCAATGACGACCATAGCTACACCACCAAGGGCGACCTCAATGCCGTCGAAGATTCTCTGCCGGTCGCTAACCGAGATGTAATCGGTAAGGCAGTGGTGATTGCGCCGGTGTGGGGATGGGTCTGGCGGGCAGCACCAATTTTACTGATTGGCTGGATCATCGTCTATTTGCTTTCGTGCATCAAGCGACTGCGTGAACGCTGGCGCTGGCCAGTTCGCATCATTGGCGGAACACTGGTGGTTATCTTAGCGACACTGATTCTCAATCCATGGCTCCGCGCCGACATGCTCAGCATCGCTACGCACCAGAAAAATGACGTGCGATTACACATTGTCAATACGGGTATTTTTCCTATTCGCGATGATGACGGCAACCGCGTCCACACTGGTCAAACCGCCATCGTGCGGGCCACCGAAACCGACACACAGGGGCATTACATTTACGTACCACGACCATCGCTCGGGCCGACGGGTGTGATGTTTGCGCTATTGTGGTGTCTACTGCCGCTGTTCATAGCACTGCTGGTAAAATTGCCGCCACCAGAAGAAGAAATTACCGGCCTACAACTCGTCCATGAGCGACATCGTAACATGGCGTTACTTGCCATTATTATTCTATTTGAAGTGGTACTATTGACCATACAATTGTCTTCCCTGGCAGGATTTACCGCGACCATACAAAATAGCACTAACCACGTTCAAGCTCGCGCCTACTTTAAGTGCTCTGAGGCCACCTGGAGCCGTTCACAGATCCGTCCAAATCCTCAGCCGTATTTTGCCTGGGCGCTCAATAGCGACTATGCGGCTAATCCTGTCGTGACGGACCTCTCTGGTAACGGCAACAACGGCAAACCTTCGCCAAGCGATGGCTCGCCTAGCCGTGCCAGCGTATCAAACACTGGTTGTGTGCGTGACGACCGCCGAATTTCAGTATTTAACGGAGTGAATGCCTGCCTCACTCACGGAACATCGGCAGACCAGAAGGTTAATCCTGCGCCGAACACCTTTAGCCTGGAGGTGTGGTTTAGCACTACCAAGAAAAGCAATGGACGCCTGATGGGCTTTAGCTCGCTGTATGAAGGTGATTACAATTACGGCGGACAAAGTGATCGCCACATTTACATTGATAAAGACGGCCGAGTCGTATTTGGTGCGTATAGTGGTGGCATCAAGCTTGTCACTTCACAAGCTGGCGTAAACTATGCTGACGGGCGGTGGCATCACGTCGTTGCAACCATGTCTCCAAATGGCGCAGCACTGTACCTTGATGGCAACCAAGTAGACACCAATCCATCTATGACTGCCGGCGAAAATGTACCTAATGGTGGCTATTGGAAAGTTGGCTGCGGTAAATTGACGTATTGGAAGAACGCTGACGGCAGTGACTACCAGGGTCCGAAATATTTTACCGGCAGCATGCAGTATAGTTCGGTCTATACGACTGCCCTCACCGAACAGCAGGTTCGTGACCATTACTTGGCAGGTGCATCATAATAGTGTATAATATGTATGTACGGGAAATTAGCTCAGTTGGCTAGAGCGCACGATTCACATTCGTGAGGTCACAGGTTCGAGCCCTGTATTTCCCACCATTTTTAAGCATTATGCCTGCAATAATTGACGAAAAAATCATACCCTCTTCCCTGACAGTCGAAAGAGGCAGGTTCCGTAAAAAACCTGTTCCAGTGGAGTTTGAGGTGCGCCATAGAGAGGCTGCCGAGCCCACGCTTCCCGAGCAATCTCCCGTAATCCTTGGCATCATCGGACAAGTAGCTATTAGTCCTGGCTCCGTGCGCTATACCATGGACGTACGAAAAGAAGGGCTTCATAGAGATCTACGTTTGGCGCAAAACAGCGTTGAGCGAATCATCGGGACCAAAAAATCCGTCACTGGAAGCAAAGAAAATACAATTGTTGATATCATAACCAGAGGGGTGAGCGCCCAGTCGATTAACTCGGTTGTTCGTGCATGGTACGACAAAGATCATCTTAATACGCGCAGCGTAGAAGCGCAAATTGTCCCAGAAGTCTTAGCTATCGGCTGCTATGCACTGCGGGATGTTATGCGTACGGTACGAATAACTGGACAATTACCAAATGAAGTGCCGCTCACTAATGACGATATTCTTTCGTTAGAAGCAGCAAAACGCCCTGCTATCTACGTGGAGGGGGCACCTGCCTACAGCTTTAATAAGATTGTCGAACAAGCTTATCTCTAAACTAACGATATTTCATGCATGAGTATTGACTTTTTATACTCATTATAGTATTATATATCGAATGTCCAAGAAAGTTAAGGTAAATGTGGGCGCGTTTGATGTGCCTCCTCATGAAGTATATAAGGTTCCTATCGGTTTAGCGATCCCTGGTGCGCGTGAACCAAATAGCATCGATTTAGTGCTCGGCTCAAATGGAACACACGGAGATTTATATGCTGCATATTTGCGCTATCTGACACCAGAACAGCGCTCAGCGATGCCTAGCGAAAAGGAGCATCACGACGCTGAGCTCGGGCTTGGTGTATTAGATGAAGCCATTAGTAGCCTACCGAGTATCATCCCCTTCAAGCAAACCACTGAAAAAACCATGGCAGTTGCTGAACCAGCACGACGATTGGCGCTGTGCGCCTTGCATGTCGTCTTGTATGAGCGGTATGATCTGGACTCGTTCAGAAACACCATGGGCACCGTGCAGCTATCCAGGCGCGCCATCGCCCGAGCGGCCAAAGAAATAGCATTATAATAATCACTCAAGGAATATGTCAGAAACATTATCATTTACATCAACCATTTTAAAGCCAGAAAAAGTTAAGCACGGAAATCCTCGTCCTGCTGGGCTTGCGATATTTTCTCAAACACTAAAACGAACAACAGCTCACTTGGTGACTACTCCACATGGCTATCACCAGTCGAGTTATGAAAGATTCTTAAAGTTGCATCCGTCCTTAGAAGCAGAGAGAAAATCATGGAACCCTAGTGAAGAACCATTCTTACCAGACGAGCCCTTTATTGCTGTAGGACTTGCGTATCCACCGCTTCATCCTATCCCCGCTGTTTATGGAGCAGACCTCACAGAATTTGGTAGGCTACCGCGTGGACTGCGCGTGAGCAAGACACAACTAGACTTAGCTGCTTGTGGTCTCTTTGTGGTGATGAATGGTATGACAGAGGAAATGAACGGACCGGAGCTGCCAGAAATTAAGCTGCAAGAAAGACCAGATGGCATCACGCGTGCCGTTACATTTACTCCTGAACAATTGGACGAAGCACAGACATACGTGTTATAATAACCCTAAAGGAAGGTCTGCTACTAACATCAGACCATATTTTTATGAAGGACGCTAGCAAGATTCGAAATATTGCCATTATTGCCCACGTCGATCACGGCAAGACGACCATGGTTGATGGGCTACTCAAACAGTCGCGCACATTTCGCGACAACCAGGCCGAGATGAGCCAAGAACTGATCATGGATTCGGGCGATCAGGAGCACGAACGTGGTATCACCATCACCGCCAAACAAACCTCGATTTTTTACGGTGATTATAAAATCAATATAATCGACACGCCGGGACACGCCGACTTTTCGGGCGAGGTCGAGCGGACATTGCAGATGGCGGACGGTGTGCTATTGATAGTCGATGCGCAGGAAGGGCCGATGCCGCAGACGAAGTTTGTATTGAGCAAGGCCCTAGAACTGGGCTTGAAGCCAGTGGTGGTGATTAATAAAATTGATAAACCTGCCCGGCGAATTGCCGAGGTTGAAGATGAGCTAAGCGATCTATTTTTGGAGTTGGCGACCGATGATAGTCAGCTGCATTATCCGATTTATTACGCCGTTGGGCGCGATGGCAAGGCGTGGCGGGAGATTCCTACTGACCCGACTGAAGACGCCGATCTCACACCAATTTTTGAAGCGATTATCAACGATATCCCAGCACCGAGCGTCACGGCTGACGGCGGTTTCCAGATGCTGGTGACCAGCCTGCAGTACGATACCTTTCAAGGTAAATATGCCATTGGGCGGATCGCTCGCGGGTCGGTCAAGCGCGGGCTGGTGGTTAGCCTGATGAAACAGGGTGAAGTATCAGGATCGGCGCGAATCGAGAAAGTCTTTGGTTACCGTGGGCTGAACCGCGAAGAGCTTGACGAGGCATTTGCTGGTGACATCGTGGCGCTGGTTGGTGTCAGCGAGGCGCACATCGGTGATACCATTGCTGACAAAGAACAGCCAGAAGCCTTGCCAGCAATTGCCATCGAAGCGCCGACGCTGAGCATGTACCTCGGCCCAAACACCAGCCCGATGAAAGGGCGCGAGGGCGAATTTACCACCTCGCGGCAAATTGGTGACCGATTGCGGCGGGAATTAGAAACCAACGTGGCGCTGCGCGTCGAAGAAAACGGCATCGGTTTTACGGTATCTGGCCGCGGCGAGCTACACCTCAGCGTCTTGATCGAGACCATGCGGCGCGAAGGCTTTGAGTTTGAAGTTGGCCGCCCGCAAGTTGTAACCATCACCGAGGACGGCGTCGAAAAAGAGCCAATTGAAGAACTGCAAATCGAAATTAGCAGCGAATTCATCGGTGCGATCAGCCAGGAGTTGGGTGCCCGTCACGCTGAAATGAAATCGCAAGAAACCACCGCCAGCGGCGCTACCCGCATCACCTATGTGCTGCCGACCAGAGCGTTAATCGGTCTACGCAATGTGCTGTTGACCGCCACCAAAGGCACCGTGATTATGAATTCCCTACCACATGGCTATCAACCGTTGGGCGGCAAATTGCCAAAGACCCGCGGCGGCGTGCTCATCGCCTTTGAAGCTGGCACCACCACGCCGTATGCGCTGCAGGCGGCCGAGGCGCGCGGCGAACTCTTGGTCGGGCCTGGCACGGAAGTCTACGCTGGGATGATCGTCGGTATTTACAACCGCCAAGAAGACATCGAAATCAATGTCTGCAAGGCTAAGCACTTGACCAACATGCGCTCCAAATCGTCCGACGGTACAGTGCAGTTGACACCATTTACGCAGTTTAGCCTGGAGCAGTGCATCGACTTTATCGAGGACGACGAGCTGCTGGAGGTGACGCCAAAATCTCTGCGCCTGCGCAAGCGCTACCTTGACGCCAATGAGCGAAAGCGCGCCGCCAAGAGATAAGCCCACACCCTACCTATGAAAATCGCCCCAAGCTGGGGGCGATTTTCGTGGATGGAGTAAACCAAAATTAGTCCACCAATGTTTCTTTGACACGCTTTGAAACCACAAAATATAGTGACAGTAGTCCAGCAACGATGAAGTAGATGAATATTCCACCGATGGTGCCAACAATTCGCTCTGCATCAGAATCCTTGCGCATTGAGGCAATGATAATCTGAAGCAAGGTAAAATACGTCGCAGACGTCATGTATGCGGCGATAGCCAGATAGCGGCCAACTTTTTTCTGCAGACTAATCAGCACGACAGCGGTGAAGGATAGAATAACAATGATTGGCGCAAAGATGATCGACACAGCGCCTTCAGGACTGCTCAACCTTAGCACCGCACCAAAGAACATCAGTGTATAGATGATACCACCAAAGCCCATTAGCACTGTCAAAAATGCTAGCCAGCCTTTCACGCCTTTGAGGGAGTTTGCCATCACAACATACTGCACGGGAGCAGCTGATGGCTGTGCAAAATATTGTTGATTGGCGTTTTCTTGCGCGGCTTGCTCAGAAATATGAGCTTCTGCAGCCTTTGAGTTTTCTGTTGTTTTTTCCTGTGATGCTGTTGCCATAATGATTTACATTCTCCTTATGAAAATATCTGCTCTAGATTATACCATCGTAACCAGTTATAGTAAAAGTATGATAAAGAAAAATGTTGACCAATTTAAACGCTCTTTGGTGCGCACCAGCCAGCGCATCACACCCATCAATCGTAAAGATCCTGACGAATTATTTGGGCATCTATTTCACGAAGTCCAAGCGCAGCAAATTTACCAAGACGGCAAGACATTTGTCGATGTGGTGCCAAAAAAGCGCTGGCGACGTATCCAGCGAGAATACTTGGAAGCCTCAAAAAAACCCGATTTTAATCTGCAAGAATTTGTCAATCAACATTTTTATGATTTTAATCCGTCGCACGCAGGTCACGTGCCTCAGCCAGCCGAATCAGCGCGCCAGCATGTCACGCAGCTATGGCCGCAACTGAGGCGCCAAGCCCACAAAGCATCGGGCTCGCTCATTCCCCTACCATACGACTACATTGTGCCCGGTGGACGTTTTTCGGAGCAATTTTACTGGGACACCTACTTTATCATGCTGGGTTTGGCCGTTGATAACCAATGGGAATTGATCAATGGCATGATGAAAAATTACTCCTACATGATCCAACGGTTTGGTTATATCCCGACCGCCAACCGAACATATTTCCTAAGTCGCAGTCAACCGCCATTTTTCTCTGCTATGGTGAAGCTGTTGGCGACGCGTCCGCGAAAAGTTGGTGGCTCGAGCTTGGTACTATTGGAATATTTCCCGCTGCTATTGACAGAATACAAGTTCTGGATGAAAGGACACAAACAACTTGACAGCGCTGACCAGATAGCTACTGGACGAGTAGTGAAAATGCCAAATGGCACTGTTTTGAACCGCTACTTTGACAATAAAAATACACCACGTCCGGAAAGCCGCCGCGAAGACATCGAGACGGCTCAGAAAAGCCCCAATGCCAACAAAGCAAAGATTTACCTGGACTTGCGAGCTGGCGCAGAGAGTGGCTGGGATTTCAGTTCACGTTGGTTTGGCGAGGCGTGCTGTATTGAAACCATTCAGACGACTGACATTGTGCCGGTGGATCTCAACTGCTTGCTGTATGACCTAGAAATGACTATCGCTCAGTGTTACGGTATTTTGAAACAAAAAGCGCTGCGCAAAAAGTTCATTCAGGCTGCCGAAAAGCGCGCGGAAGCCATCAGGACGTACTGCTGGAACGAAGCGACTGGATTTTTCTACGATTATAATTTCCGCACTGGTCGACAGATGCCACACGCGACACTGGCTGGCGTCTTCCCACTTTACAGTGGCGTCGCCACCAAGAAACAAGCCGAGCACGTGGCTGAAATGTTACAGCGCGAGTTTTTGCGCGATGGCGGGTTGCGGATGACGTTGGTTGACAATGGTCAGCAATGGGATGCGCCAAACGGCTGGGCGCCACTGCAATGGGCAGCGGTTTGTGGCTTGAAGCGGTACGGACTTGAAGAATTAGCGGAGGAAATCAGGACACGCTGGCTGGCCTCGACCGAGCGCGTGTTTGCCGACAAGGGCAAGATGATCGAGAAATATGA
The DNA here is from genome assembly GCA_963520855.1 of uncultured Candidatus Saccharibacteria bacterium. GTDB lineage: Bacteria > Patescibacteriota > Saccharimonadia > Saccharimonadales > Saccharimonadaceae > Nanosynbacter. The sequence goes on from CAUQSI010000001.1 coordinate 287,846, forward strand.
CGTTGACAGCGAATCACGCATCGGCGGTGGCGGTGAATATCCGTTGCAAGACGGCTTTGGCTGGACCAATGGCGTGTACGCGGCACTGTATGATCGGTTTGATGAGCGTTGCCCAAAGTAGGCTAATTCTTGGGCGGGCGCGGAATATCTTCTGGCAGAAATCCCTTTTCATGCTGAAAACCAGCCTGCCATTTGTAGTCTTTGGCGTAGCCTAAATCTTTCATTAGCTTGGTTGAGGCGTTACGAAGGTGAAGTGGCACGGGCGAGTTTGGGTATTTTTGCGCCAGAGAAAAGGCGTCATTCATCAAGTCAGTAATCTCGCGCGATTTCTGGCTGCGAGCTAGAGCGATAGCGCAGTGGAATAGATTGTATTTGGCTTCAGGCAGACCAACGCGCTTGACTGCCTCAAAGGTAGCGACCGCCAAACTCAGCGCGCCGTTACCCGCCAAGCCAATGTCTTCTGAGGCAAAGATGACCATCCGCCGCGCGATAAACTTTGGATCCTCACCGGAGTCGATCATGCGCGCCAAATAATACGCCGCAGCTGTCGCATCACTGCCGCGCAGTGATTTAATAAACGCTGAGATGACGTCATAATGCGCATCGCCCTTTTTATCATAGCCAGGCAGTCGCCGCTGAGCCGCGGCCTTGACGACCTCTGGCGTGACTTTCTCACCAAAGCTCAGCGCCAACTCCAAATTACCGAGCGCCACCCGCGCGTCGCCGTCCGCCAGTTCTGCCAGATAGTCCAGCGCTTTGGGCGACACCCGCCTGGTTTGTTTCAAAACCTTGAGCGCTCGTTTCAACACTAGTACAATTTCATCTTTGGTCAGTTGCTGGAGCACCAACACCCGTGTCCGGCTGAGTAGCGGCGTGATTACCTCAAAGCTTGGATTCTCGGTGGTCGCGCCAATCAAGGTAATCAGCCCACTCTCGACGTGCGGCAAAAACGCATCCTGCTGCGCCTTATTAAAGCGATGGATTTCATCAACAAACAAAATTGTTCTAAGGTTCAAATTCCAGTTCTGCCTGGCGTGTTCGATCACCCGTTCGACATCTTTCTTGCCACTAGTCACCGCCGACAACTCGACAAATTCAGCATTAACTTCGCGGGCGATAATCCGTGCCAAGGTCGTCTTGCCCGTCCCCGGTGGCCCCCACAAAATCAAACTGACCGGCTCAGCGCGCCTCACGATTTGGCGGAGCAGCTCACCCTCGCCCAGCAAATGGCTTTGTCCGATCACCTCATCCAATTTCTGCGGCCGCATCTGTTCGGCCAGGGGTCGTCGATTCATACATTCATTATACCGCATTCGCATCCTCCCGCTCTATATAGTAAAATGGTTAATGGTATCAGTTAAACGAGGAGGGTAGGTGAAACATATCACGATCAAACATCGTCTGAGTGCTTTTACAGCAAGTTTAGTATTTGCACTCGTTGCGGTCGCGGCAATCGCGTGGCCAATTGCAACGTCATCAAACGCCAAAGCCGCCAGCCCAGCGCTCAACGCAACTGCGTATGAAGTGTCCAGGCCTGGCAAGCCACACAGCTTTGTCACAACATCCCAAACAGAAATCCAACAAGCAGCCAAAAATGGCTTCACAACAGTGCGCCCTATTTTTATGGTGTCAACAACTGCAGGCAGCGGTTTGGTGCCAGTGTATCGCGCTGACGCAACACTACAAGACGGCAACTACACAAGTCTTTTGACGGTCAATAAAAATGAGGCTGACAATGCTTGTAAAAAGTACGGATTCACCTGCAAAGGAGTCGCCTTTTACGCTCAAGCTGAGCTGAAAGATGGTGCAGAGATGGTTTACCGCATGCGGTACAAGCATTTCAATTTCCGCCAAGTCATCGCCAAGGATCGACAAGATCTTCAAAAGGCCGGCTACGTTCAGGAAAGCAGAGAATGGTTTTATGTCAAGCCAGTACAACACAACAATGGTAACAATGTCGACCCAGTCAAAGATGGTAAATTCTCCATCGCGGTCTATCCTGACACACAGCAGGAAGTTTTCCAATGGTCGGGCAATCAATTCGCTGCCCGCACCAACTGGACCGTGAAAAATAAGGAAAAATACGACATCCGCTTCTTGGCTCACACTGGTGACATGGTCACTTCTGGTGGACATGAAGGCATTGATAAACCAGATCAATACATCGTTGCGTCCAACGCATTCAAGACTATTGACCAGGCAAACATTCCTTACTTGACCACCATCGGTAACCACGACACAAAGGCTGTTTGTGGTGGCGGTGGCGCTTGTGACTGGCGACACACTAACGAATGGGCACGAGACACGACAGTATTCAACCGATATTTCTCTGCTACACGTCAGAAATTGTCAGCTAACCAAATGTTTGAAAATGGCAAAGTTGACAACGCCTACAAAACTTTCACCGCTGAAGGCAAACAATGGCTTGTCTTGACACTTGAGCTTTGGCCGCGCGCTGAGGCGGTCAATTGGGCGAAGAACGTCGTAGCCTCACATCCAAAGCACAACGTCATCGTCCTGAGTCACTCGCTGCTGAACGCTGATGGCTCAATCGGTACTGGCGCTGGATACGGCACTGGCAAACAAACCCCACGCTATGTCTACGACAATTTGATCTTGGCATATCCAAACATCCGCATGGCCTTCTCAGGACATGTCGGACAGGCAGCCAGCCGCGTTGACACAGGTAAGCATGGCAACAAGGTTGCATCATTCTTGGGTGCATTCCACTCAAATGACTACAACCCAACCAGGATTCTGACGGTCGACACCATCAACAACACGGTGACGTCCGACATTCAGGCCGCTTCGATCCGCGATGCCTACAAAGCAAAATATCCAAACGCAACATTGCCAAACTACGACCAATACGACGTATCGTACTCAGGCATGAACTTTGTTAATCCATAACAAACACGGCAAACAAATTATGAGCCCCGTCATCAGGCGGGGCTACTTTATGTCAATCAATACACCGCCATAGCCAGGCAGTTGCAATACGTCACCGTCTACACGGATATCTGGGTTGGTACCAATGATAACACGGCCGGTTTCTGATAGCCACACTGTTTGTGCTGAATCCGCAAAGTTGATATATATCTGCAGCTGCCGACCGTCAAGTTGGCGACGGAATCCTAAGACAAAGCCATTACCGGTGTCTAGCTTTTCCATGGTACCGTGGCGTAAAATTGGCAGTTCATGTCGCAGCTCCAATAATTTCCGACATAACCACAATAGTGAGCTTGGGTCTTTGGTTTCTTTAGCGACATTGACTTGCTTGCGGTTAGGATGCACTGGCAGCCATGGTAGCACATTGGCGAACCCAGCATAGCGCGAGCTGTTCCACTGCATGGGCGTACGCGCGCGATTGCGGTCATCCTGCAGCGAATGGTGAAAGCCATCTTGCGCATCATGCTGCATCAAATCAACGTCTTCCATACCAATTTCATCACCATAGTACATCACGCTAACGCCTGGGCACAGCAGGTTGAGAAACTGCAGCGCACGGGACCGCGGCAGTCCTAAGCGAGACGTCACGCGCGGCTGGTCGTGATTGCCAAGGCAAAAGAATGGCATATTCTCCCCTGCCGCCCCCACATAGTTCACGATATTCCAGCCAGTATGCTCACCATGCCAATCGTTTTGCCGATGCTCCATGAAAAAGGCCGTAGCTTTCGGATGAACATGGATGACGTCGTGATATTGCTGCCAGATGTCACCAAGGCGCTCATCTGGATAGAACTCAAACACCATTTGCTTATCGTCATATTCATCGCAAACGCTTGCTAGCTCGTGCAAATACTCCTGAAAATGTGGCCCGTGTTTGCAATGGTCATGAATATAGGCGCCGTAGCTGTCAGCATCGCCATGGAAATGAGGATTTGGCGAATCATCACGCAGCTCTGGATCTTTGGAAATCCCCCAGATGGCGTCCACGCGCATGCCGTCAACGCCCATGTCAAACCAAAATCGCACCACGTCTTTGATGGCCAAGCGCACTTCAGGATTGTCCCAGTTGAGATCTGGCTGGGTTGGTAAGAACGAGTGCAAATAGTACTGACCAGAATCAGCATCAAACGTCCACGATTTGCCGCCTGCCAAGCTGACCCAATTGTTCGGCTCATGCCCGTCACTACCGTCTCGCCAGACATACCAATCCCGCTTGGGATTATCCCGGTCAGAACGCGACTCAACGAACCACGGATGCTGGTCAGACGTGTGGCACGGCACTAGATCAATCATCACTTTGATATCGCGCGCGTGCGCTTCATCCAACAACATACGAAAATCATCCAGACCACCAAACACCGGATCGACATTTTGATAATCCGCCACGTCATAGCCAAGGTCAGTCATGGGCGACGTGAAAAACGGTGAAATCCAAATGGCGTCAACGCCGAGATCACTGAGATAGTCCATCTTGAGCGTAATGCCGTTCAAGTCTCCGACCCCATCACCGTTCAAGTCTCGAAAACTTCGCGGATAAATCTGATACAACGATCCAACATCACGCCACGCTTTAGTCATGTTTTAAGTATAAGCGAGATGAACAAAAAATACTAGCAGCTTACTATCCATTTTATCCAGTGCATAAGCGAAGCGTCATATAGCTAGGACTGTATTTACCGTTCTACCACACCCCCTACTGCAAGACGAAGTATACAATGGCTTATTCTATACGACATTGTATAATAAAACATATGTCATTTTTCTCTACAGATATTCAAAAATGGGGCTTGAGTCTATATACGACAAGATTACGTACTCGGAACTTCATTAAATACAGATTTATTGAAAGGTTTTCAGCTACTTGGATTGCTGTACTCATATTCATATCTCTAGCTTGGTTAATAATTTGTTTTGATTACTCTAGTGTTATTTTAAAGCCTGAGGAACTAAGCTCATTCTTTTTTAGCGTTGGTACAATTACCGGGTCTATGCTTGCAATCGTTTTTGCATTTACGTCTCAGTTGATATCTAGATCAAATGAAGCTCTTTCTGCAAGATTCTATAAATCGTTTGCACGAGACACAAGAATCGATCTAAGTTATATTCTATTGGGGTTTATAACGGTCGTCGAATTTATTCTTGGTATTATTACCACTAACAGCAATAATAGTGGTGCTAGGATTTTTTTACCTAGAGTCGGCCTTTTATTGCTTTTACTGTCTATCATAATTTTGTACTGTTCCTATATTAGGCTTATTCGACTTATGAATAATGATCAGTTAGTACTTATGCTGGCAAAAAATATAAAAAAAGAAATTGATGAGATGAACTATCTTGCAAAAAGAATCTCTCATATTTTGAATATTAAACTTAATAAAACATCTGATAAAGATAAACGTGCTACACAAGCTAATATATACACTACTCAGCTTCATCCTAAAGTTAATAATTTACAAAATCACCTTGATGGATTAATTGAACTATATTCTGTCAGCAAAGAGAAAAAAGATACGTATACTGCATATAACTGGCTACGCCTAGCATTTAACTTAATAATAGTATATACACTGTCTCGGAAATACAATACATCAATTAAATGCAATCTCAAAGCTGGTCTAATCTCAGAAAGCGATGTTGCGGCTTTTATCCAAGCAAGTCTAGAGAAAATGTACTTTATATGGGAAAAGGCGTTAGCTGAAAATGATGTTGTAACAATAAGAAAATATATCAGGCATGTTCAAGATGTGGTGATAGCAAGCCTAGACGTCCAGCATATTGAGCGACCAGAAGAAAACCCCGCTTATCATACAGCAATTTATAATTTTACGGAAGTCATAGAAAATAGTATTAAACAGAAAAATGTTGATGCGCTATTTGAAGCTTCTGATGCGCTGAACCAAATAGCTAAAAAGGCTCTGCAGTTCAAACATCGTATTGATCCAGTAGAGAGTATTCTAAAATATCTGCATAAGATAATAGCCCAAGCTTCCGGACCTGATGATATGTATCCAGTCTTAAAGAATGGGATTGATAGCTTAACTAGCGTATGCAATCAAATATTCATCCAAGATGAACTAACTGACCGTAGGCTACGTATCATGCAAGATTATGTTCCAGACTGTATTATTCTGGGTGTAATGAACGACCGCGGCTTAATTGACACTACCCTGACTATGTTTGGCGATAACATATTTGCATATGCTTCGCACGGAATTGGGGATAATATAGATAATATATCTGAAAACCAGATTAAAAAAATTATCAATATCTCGAAGCTTACCATTTCTATACTAAAAAGATTAGCAATTTTATCTATAGGTATACGTAGCGGAGTTCAAAGTATGAATGGAAACATACTCGTTATGCCTGATTTTTTATTTAAGATCTTAACTAACGATAAGGTCGATGAAAGATACAAACAGGAAATCAAAGATTTACTATCAAAGCTAGCAGCATTACCTTCTAGCTTGCCTAAGCTGGAGACTGTAAAAGATTTTGATGATATAGAAGAATTTCTCGATAAACTCCTTCAAAGCTCGTTGATTGGGGTAGAAAATAATCAATTAGATTATTCGGGCAAAGTTTTAAGCTCTATTTTTAAATACCTTGAAGATGCGGTAAATAGCAAGGACAGTAAAGTCAACATAATGGGCCTATTAAGAGTTGTAAATAAAACTAAGACAATCGGCGCAGCCGCACAATCCCTCGGATATGAAGGCATAAGTAAAGCAGTTATTAAATTTATTAGAGGCTTTGAAGAACTATATCATAATAAATACTTTCCAGATGGATTTGATGAAAACAAACAATATACTCTTTCACCCTTATTTCTTCGTTCTGATCAAGATACAGCATATGACAGTGGCGTTGGGCTACCTTCGTACGTTGATGACACACATGCACCGTTCTACAGACACCACGGTCAGAGTGCTTTAGATAAGTTTGAAAAAAGCATCTGGAGAGATGTCAAGAAGAAGAAAAAACAACAAAGCAATCAAGGAAATTCATCTCAAAATAGCTAAACCTATACACTGTCCGATAAAGCCTCTGTTGCTAATGAGCAAATTGATTAATATATCATGATGGTCAAGGATGCTCTATAAACTAAATGAACCCCGGAGAGGGTTCATTGAATCGAATGATTTCGTTTGTGGTGCGGGGTGATGTGCAATGTTTACACGAAATAGAGGCTGAGATCTGTAGGTGGGAGGATATTCTTCGCATTGGTTATGCAAGATATCTGAGAGGGGCATCGAGTCATACTTCTCAAGAGACTTACGCGTAGTTATTATATGAGTTTTTCAAAGTATCTAGTTAACCGTATCAGTCGCAGCTTGCAAATATATCTTATATTCCCAGTTTGTTCTTGCTAAATCCTAAGATATTTAGATTTAACTCGAGACATGATTGCGAAGTTGACTAATAGACTCTAAAGCGCCAAATAGGCATAGTAAGTCTGCTGCTGTAATGACTCTTATTGTAATACACGAGATTGAAGCAATATTGCAGCTAGGGTATAATTAAGGTAAGTAAGTACTGAGGAGAATATGACTAAAAGTAAATTAACAAAGATTGTATATTTTGATGAGCAAACCGCTCTTGATTTTGTTGAAATACAAGACAAGGGTCGCTACATACGGGAAATTGAGAATGAAAATAAAGGCGAGGCGGGTACAACCACGGAGGCATCGGTAAAAACGCCAAAACTACTTTCGATGTTTCGGCTTAACGCTGATATTCACGCTTCCATAGAAGCGCAAAAAATCGTCCGAAGTACTATCTCAAACACAATACTTACTGACTTCATCGAAAAAGCCGAACAAGATAAAGGTGTCGAGCGTCTCTCAGGCTATGACATTCAACTAACAGAAGAAACTCGTCTAACAATCTATACGGCGATTACGGATGCTGCGAGTGGTAATCTTCCTATGGACCAACAAGGGATGGGAATGGAGGTGTCAAAGTTCGGCGCTGTACTAAAGAATTTGCAAGGATACCTCGAATGTAATGCCGTAAAGGACGGTAAGGCTAGTGCAATTCTTCGCTTCAATAGTACATCATTCCGAAATAACTACCGCCTTGCAGACATCATTAATATGGACCTCCAGTACTACGGTGTAAAAGTGGGCACAACAGACACTTCAACACTCAGCTCCTTAGGCTTAGACCTTACAAATAATCCAACCGACACACAAGACGAGCTTAACCGACTCCTTAAAAGTACGGATGCCGATCCAAGTGGTGAAAAATTAGATGTCTACGATATTATCTTAGCTGGTGTATTCAACGATGCAGCGAACTAAGGGAGCTGTGGAGGTCAATTTTTTCTATGGTCCAGGCGATAAGCTTGGCGAGTCCTACGACCTTCAATCTGTCGAATCGCATATAACACTACTACAGCTTGCCTCAAAGCTTGATGCTGCTCGACTATTATCTAGCAAGGAATTTCTCAATTTTGAACAAGATACACTTATAGTTTGGCCTGAGGAGTTTTTTGGTGTGAGAGACAACTTTACAAACTCTTTGTGGAGAAATGTTCTGGAGACAAATCTACAAAAAGCTTATGTCGTCAACCCTCCAAAGCTGCTCGTGGAACAGGCAAAATTGCTATTTGGAACCGAGTCGGTCACTGAGCGTAATCATTCATACAAGTCAATTAGTCTTGACTTAATAAAGGAGGTGTCTGGTAGTCTAGAGAATGCCATAGTTGGACAGGACGATGCTGTTCAATCCCTTCCACGCTGTCTCGTATCTTTAATGAATACTGAAAAGAAACCTGTAGTTGTTATGCTCTATGGACCGACGGGCGTAGGAAAAACTGAATCTGCAAAGATAATCGCTAACGCCCTTGGCGGCGAGGCTAGTCGTATGCAATTTTCAATGCTTCAGACGGGTTCTCTAGCGGAGTATCTTTATGGATCAAGAGTTAATAGTAGATCGTTTGCTGCAGACCTGCTCGAACGACAATCCAATGTTGTTATCTTTGATGAATTCGACAAGACTGGGAGTGTCTTCCATAGTGCATTCTATCAGTTATTTGATGAGGGCGTTTTTGTCGACAAGAATTATAGCGTCGATATGACAAACACTCTCATAGTCTGTACGTCAAACTACTCTTCACTACAAGAAATACGACAGCATCTCGGAGAACCCCTTAGTTCACGTTTTTCAGCATTTATAAAGTATACTACTCTTGATCAATCGGCGAAGACCGCCATCATCAAGCAAAAGATTGATAAACTCTACGAATCTTACCCAGAAGACATTAGACAGGCTATCAATAAAGACGAAATAGAAGAGCGATTTCTGCCACTACTATGTAAGCTGAGTAACGTCAGAGAGATAACGAATTATATTGAACATATAATGTCTAACTATATTCTTGCGTCTGTGGAGGAGACAGGTATCGAGAATAGCTCTCTACCAGAGACTTCTGAGCCGATATGAGATACTGCAAATTTGGCCGACTTGACACCATTCTGTTTATGATATCTACTGCGACAGGTGTCACCTCGCCCGTTTTCTGAAAGTATTCTGGACCACTAATCACAATACATACATCCTTGGCCATTGGAAAGACAATCTCTGAATCTAGTCGACCAAAACCGCCAAAAGAAAAATGAACCACTCCATTTGGCATACGCTTAGCGACAAAAGCTGGCATATCACTTGTAATAAACTCATAACCGTCTGGTGCAAACATGATGTGCCAACCTCGCCTGATAAATTTTTCAGCTATTGGTAGTACCTGTTCAAGCATACCCCTAATCACATTGTTTTTCCCAATATCTATCGTAAGCTTCATATTATTTTCATCAATCATATCTTGAATATCTTGCTTAGACAATTCACCGGTAAAATCGGGATTTTCTTTTAATAGTTTTTCAAAACGTGCAGGATCATCCTTTTTGAACTCATCCATCATAGCTTTTCGAGCATTGTCATCGAGCAGTTTAGACAACTTATCTTTTAGAACGTCCTTTAGGAACTTTATTCCCGTCTCTTCAAAAAAATCCATAGTACGCGGTACTCGTAAGTGCTGAAGAGCGATGAATATCGAGATATCCGCTATCGTTGCATTATCAATCCATTCACCTAGCCTTACTGTATTTAGCCAACCCTGATACTTTGACTCAATACCCTTTGCCAGCATTTCTTCAATTTCATCTGAATCCTTGCCGTCCTTGTCCTTTATTCGGTACAGATAATTCTGTGAGCATATTTTATCTATTTTGGTTGGCGTAATCATTTTGGACCGTGAATTGTACGCATAGGTCCTCTCCTTCTTTTCATCAAAAAGAAATCCTCTCAAGTAGGTCTGCGGAACGAAGTGTGCTTGCTTTGTCGCCATAGTGTTATTATAGCGGTTATGCACCATAAATAAAAAATAACATAGGCTTACCGCACTTAAGCAATATAATTTTTCGCACGATAGGGTTCTGAAAATGACACAGAAAAGAATAAAGTAGTAAGGGTGTCCTCTTGTTACCATACTAGATCTTGGCTTTGGGTATCCGATAGAGATAAAGATAATGCTAACGCGCAGCAAGCACTAAAAAGCACTTCGCTAGAAAGTCAACAATACGAAGGTCTTACAGATGAATTAGTCGAGACCGCTATTGCGCCTCAAAATACTCCTATAAAAGATGGCTTTATAAAAAAGAAGTGGTACACAAAGATAAGTCTACCGAGCTAGAAAATAGGGTTGGGTTGTCGGAAGGTATAAATTAGTCACAAACAAAAAAGACCTTTCAGAGCTTGAAAAGTCTTATATGGTGCGGGTTAGGAGACTCTAACTCCTGGCCTCTTCCATGGCAAGGAAGCGCTCTAACAACTGAGCTAAACCCGCATGTGATTCACGATTCATTGTAGCAAAGCCGTGAACAAAATGCAATATTTGGTGGCTCCTCCCAGACTTGAACTGGGGACACAAGGCTCTTCAGGCCTCTGCTCTACCAACTGAGCTAAAGAGCCACAAACTTGCTATTTCATTGTACTAAAGTTGTCGCTATCTGGCAAGGGTGATATACTTTTAAGAACGCGGGTGTCGTATAACGGCTATTATGTGACCTTCCCAAGGTTGAGACGGGAGTTCGACTCTCCCCATCCGCACCACAGCTCACCATCACGAGCTTCCAGCGAGGCTCTTTTTATTTGTCCTGCAAATTAGCAAAGGCTAAACGGTTATTTCGCTATACTCTGCGTAACCACACTCGTCCAAGACTTTCTGACCAAAATTCCTAAGGTTGTTAATTCTTTCCTGTTCTTTGTCAAAATTTTCCTGCGTACGAATGGCGTCATACACTGCCCCCATATCATCATCTTCGGGGCTACTGGCAACTGCTCCTATAAGTTCTTGCTCCATTAGGTCATGATTAGCACGTGGCATATTTCCATTCCTCCTCTTTTGGTTCCAAATATGTCTAGCACTATCTATACCATATAGAGTTTATTTTTGCAATATTGTATTCCGCGCCAATATAAAAAGTCCTCGATGTACATCGGGACTACTGACTAACTATAATGGTTCTCGTAGGAACTTGGTGAGGTGCGCCTCCCCATAACTACGATTGTCCACCACAACAATTCCGTTTTGAACTGGCACCTCACCTATTCCTGGGTGTGATAATATCATACATCCACCTGGTTTGAGAAGCCCCATTAGCCGCGAAACTGTGGAAAACTGAGGGTTGTGATATGGTGGATCAGCAAAAATGATATCGAACTTCTCTGTTACGCTCATGCTTTCCAGCCAATTTGATATCGTTGTTTTTATTACAATAGATTGTTCATCGACGTCCAAACTGGCTATGTTTTCGGCGATCACGCGCTGCGCGACTCGGCCTCGTTCCACGAAAACCACCGACTCGGCACCGCGACTGAGCGCCTCCAAGCCAATGGCGCCAGAACCAGCAAAAGCATCCAGCACCCGCGCACCACGCACGGTTTCGCCCAGTGAATTAAACATCGCCGAACGGACCCGTTCGCCCATGGGATGTGTCGTTGAACCTGGCGGCGTTTGGATAAATCGTCCACCAAATTCGCCAGCGATGATGCGTATTCTCACCGTTTGGCCTCAAATTTCCAAACCGACGCGAGCCAGCCCAGCATGACGGCTTTGATGATGATTGGCATCAGTTCATGGTTAGTTTGCCACGCCAAATCAGTCGTCCAGCCATTTTTACCAAAATTATCATACATCTTTAGGTCGGCCACAGCGTGCACTTGCTCTAGATAATATTTCCGATAGCCCTGTTGTTTGACCTGTAAAATCTCAGCCTCACTCGGCACAGCATCCTTAAAGCGCGGATAAGCCACTACGCTCGCCACACCAGCTTCAAACGCCACATGCATGGTCATCATGCCTTTAGCACCCCAAAACTTCCAGTTGTTTTTGATGAGCTCAATCCCCGTGTCACCCTTCATGACATTTTTCTTGAGGATGGAGGTTCGCGTCTCTAGACCTTCGCCGCCGCGCAGCTCCTGCATGGCATGTTCCAGCGGGAAATGATGCGCTGGCGTCAAACCATCGGTGATGGCATGCGCCATCCACGCCGCTTCAAAAGCGGCTCGTTCAGAATTATGGTTCTGTAGCGCCTTCGCCAGATTATCAATATGCTGGTCGATCATCTCCAACAGTGCCGTGTCGTTCGGGTCGTCTGGATTGATGAAATGCCATGGTTCGTCGACAGCTGGACTTTTGCGCTTAACGCCATCGGGGCCGTTTTTGCCCTCAAAATGCAGAATATTTTTAACATCAGGAAATTCGCACCAATCAGGCAGCATCGGTTCAAGGTGTCGCCTGGCCACTCGATCTATCTTTTGATGAACACCGATAAATCGACCAGAGCCATCTCTAATTGTTGTTCCTGCGTACATATTAATTCAAAATGGTTAATCGCTGATAGCGACTGACGGCACGCGCCAGATGGTTATATTGTAACAAATCCCGCCCCTCTTTGACAAAGCGCTCGGCCTCCGTTTGCGCACGGGCGATCAGTGGCGTATCGCTCAGTGAGGCAATTTTCAGGTTCAGCGCGCCATGTTGCATCTTTCCATAGATCTCGCCAGGACCGCGCAGTTTCAGGTCAACTTCCGCCAAGTAAAATCCGTCTTGAGATTTCTCAATCTCTCTGAGACGCTGGGACGGCTTATCATGACCCGACATCATCAAATGACAAAAACTCTGATGCTGACCACGCCCAACCCGACCACGCAGCTGATGGAGCTGGCTGAGACCAAAATGATCGGCATTTTCGATGAGCATGACCGTGGCGTTTGGCACGTTAACGCCAACCTCCACCACCGTGGTACTCACTAGCATATCCAGCTCGCCGTCGGCAAACTGTTGCATGACCGCGGCTTTTTCCTCCGGCGGCAATTTACCGTGTAGCAATCCGACGCGGCGATGACGAAACATCGTTTTTGCCAATTTGTGATATTCCGCCTCGACCGATTTTTTGTCATTGTCAGGATTATCGTCGATCAACGGGCAGATGATATAGGCTTGGCGACCTTTGGCAATTTCTGCATCAATAGTTTCGTAGAGCTTTGGCGCTGAGGCTGGCGACCAAATTTTCGTTTCAATCGGCTGGCGCCCGGCTGGCAGCTCGTCCAAAATCGAAATATCCAGTTCACCATACAAGGTCAACGCCAGACTTCGCGGGATCGGCGTGGCAGTCATGCTGAGCAGGTGTGGCATGTAGTCTGCCTTTTGTAATAATGCCTGCCGCTGCTTGACGCCGAACCGATGCTGCTCGTCAATTACCACAAACCCCAGCTTGTGGTACGCCACTTTTTCCTGAATCAGCGCGTGTGTACCAACCACCACGTCAATGTCACCATTTGCTAAATTATCCAGCAGCTGCCGCCGCTGAGCGCCCTTGACGTGTCCCGTCAGCAGTGCCACCGACACGCCAAATGGCGACAATAATTCATCCAGCGTCTTGGCGTGCTGAGTCGCCAAAATCTCCGTCGGCGCCATGATGGCCGTCTGAAAGCCAGCCTGCGCCACTTCTGCCGCCACCAGCCCGGCGACCACGGTTTTGCCTGAGCCGACATCGCCCTGTAGTAGGCGATTCATCGGATGCTCCGACTCCAAATCTTGCAAAATCTGCCAGGCGGCGCGGCGCTGCGCGTTGGTTAAGGGAAATGGCAATTGTTCGACAAATTGCTTGACGACCGGCTGATTGAACGGGATGCGCCAGCCAGTCAATTTGGTTTGTTCTTGCTTGTTGAGCTGCGCAGCCAAAATCATTTCAAACAATTCCTCAAACGCCAGCCGCTCACGACCGCGAGCAATTTCCTCGTGACTATTTGGCGCGTGGAGGAACCTGACGGCTTCGGCGCGGCTGACTAGTTTTTGCCGCTGGACAATGTGTTCTGGTAGCGTCTCGGGCAAAAATTCCATGATAGGACGCAGATTTTTCAGCAAATCCTGCACGGTTTTGGGGCGGAGATTTTTGATTGATTTGTAGACGGGATGGATGCCCGACGTAGGCTGGGCGTCGGATGTATCGGTTTGCTTGGCAAGTTCGACGGATGGATTGCTAATCTGATAGCTATTATATTGCATGCCAAATTGGCCGGAGAACATAAACTCGGCGTCAGATCTCAGCTGCGATTCGCGGTACGGTTGATTAAACCAAACGGCCTTGACCTTGCCAGAATCATCCGCCAACACCGCCGTAGTGATCCTTAAGCCCCGGCGCACAATCCGCGTCGAAATCGACTCGCAGCGCGCTCGCACCGTCACCTTGCCTGGTTGAAGATCAGCGATATTGACCGCCGCCGAATAATCATCATACGCCCGCGGCAAAAAATCTAGGACATCCGCCACCGTCTCCAACCCTGCCGCCGCCAACGCCTGAGCAGTTTTAGGGCCGACGCCTTTGATATGTTCCAGTGGAGTTGTCAGCTTCATCTACGAAACAGCGTTGATGCCTTCCAGTGCGTAGGCGGTATCTTCCCAGCGTTCCACAGCGATACAATCAATGCCCATATTTTTGACTGGGAAATCATTGCCGCCTTCTTCTAGTTTGTCGCCAAAGAATAAAATCTCTTCCTTGGCTACGCCCGTCGCTTCCATCAGTTTTTTCATGCCATGTGCTTTGTCGATACCAGGCTTGGTAACATCCAAGCTGGTGGTGCCTGCCGTCCGAATTTCAAATTCTGGAATGCGTGCTTTGACAGCATCGTTGAGCAATTTACGTTTTTCCTTGTTGGCTTCAGCCCAGGCGTATTTGTCTTCAGGAGTAGCCTTTTGACCCAGCGCAGAGTATGTCACCTGACTGAGGCGATCTTCGATGATTTCGCCAGCTGGATTGTCCACCCACATATCAAGCTCCTTAGCTGAGGTCTCAATTGCCTCAAAAATCCGAGCTTTTTGCTCTTCAGTCAAGTCCTCCTGATATTGCAATCGCCATTCGCCGTCCTGGAAGCGATAGTAACGAGTGCCACATGTTGGCATGATGTGCAGCCGGCTAAGATCAACGCCCGGAACTTGTTCAATTTGCCTGACAGTGTTTGGATAGATCACTCCTTCAAAATCAGTACCAGAAATGATGCACACGTCGTAATGTTTCAGCAACTCCGCCAACAGACCAGCCATGCGCGGCGTAGCTGGCATTTTCGACAAGACAATAGTGTCGTCTGAGTCAAAAGCTATAATTTTCTTCATTATTCGTCTCCCTCCATGATTAGCACAAATGTATTTTTACCTTTTTTCAGTAGCGACGTGGTGTTAACAGCTTGGTCTTCGGCTATTTTTTCGCCATTAAGGCTGATGGCGCCAGATTTTAGCAGGCGTTTTGCCTCGCCGTTGGAACTGACCGCACCAGACACCACCAATGCTTCAATCACGCCGACGCCGACATCAACGCGCGGGATTTCCTTGGCGAGAGCGTCCAGGTCATCGTCTGATAATTGCCGAAAATCGCCGCCGCCAAACAATACTTCAGTCACCCGCTCCACTGATTCGCGCCGATTGACGCCGTGGACGATGTCGGTGACTTCGCGTGCCAAGACCTTTTGGGCCGAGCGCGCACCCGGGTTAACCGCATGGTTTTCAGCGATGGCCTCAATGGTGTCGCGATCGAGCATGGTAAAGATTTTCATGTACTCAATGGCGCTTTCGTCATCAACGTTCAGCCAGAATTGATAGAACTTGTAGACGCTGGTTTTGGCTTCATCTAGCCACACAGCGCCGCCTTCGGATTTGCCAAATTTGCGCCCGGTTGATTTGTTGATGAGTAGCGGTGCGGTCATAGCGTAGACTTCGGCATTTTCTTTTTTGCGGATCAATTCCACGCCTGAAACCAAATTACCCCACTGGTCAGAACCGCCGATTTGTAAATTGACACCGTGGTGTTTGAACAAATGCCAGAAATCATACCCCTGCAGCAACGTGTAGGTAAATTCCGCAAAACTCAGCCCTTTACCGTTGTCGATGCGTGCCTTGAAAAATTCACGACCGATCAAATCTGCCATGTTGAAATTCTTGCCAATGTCGCGGAGGAACGGCAACAATTCCAAATTGCCCAGCCAATCCGCATTGTCCACCAGGGTAAAATCGCGTCCGGCGAAAATTTGTGACACCTGTGCTTTCAAAGCTCGTTTATTGTGCTCAATTTCCGCATAAGAAAGTAGACTCCGCTCCTCGGTGTCGCGCATATCGCCGATCATACCCGTGCCGCCACCAACCAGTAGAAACACCTTGTGTCCGCGCTCCAAAAAATGCCGCACCATCATATAGACCGCCAAATGCCCGACATGCAAACTGTCAGCTGACGGATCTGTCCCCAAATAGAGCGTAAAATTCTCCAAATCGATAAGCTTGTCGTTGGTGAATGTGGTCTGGTTCCAAAACCCGCGCCACTGTAATTCCTCTGATAACTGCATATTTTCTCCTTGGTCAGCTAATCTTAGTATCAGTATATCAATTTTTGGCAGTTGATGCGAACCATGTGCGTGATATAATAGATTACGTGAATAAGAGTAGTACAAGTAGCAGCAACAAATCGCCTTCTAGTCCCAGGAAATCTGCGACAAAGCGATTAAGCTTATACGCCAATTTGGCACATAAGCGTAAAGTTAAAAAAGATAAAGATTCGCGCGAGCGTGCTGAATATTTGGCAAGCTTGCCGAAGCATCCAGTGAAGCGATTTTTCTATCGCTTACATCCAAAGCGGTTAGCTAACTATTGGTTCTCCAAACGCGGCGCAAAGATGGCGCTGAAAATTGCTGGTGTTACTCTGCTATTGATGATCTTGTTTATCGGTGGGCTGTTCGCATATTTCCGCAAAGACTTGGATAAAATTCGACCAGGCGAAATTGCCAAACGTGTCCAAACAACAGTCACGAAATATTATGACCGTAACGGCGTGCTACTCTGGGAAGATAAAGGAACTGGTAACTACAAACTGGTGGTCGAAGGTGACCAAATTAGCAATCACCTGAAACATGCTACTGTTGCCATTGAGGACAAGGATTTTTACAAGCACCACGGAGTTAGTGTCAGTGGCTTGACGCGTGCTGTGTTCTCAACGGCATCTGGAGGACAGGTCCAAGGAGGATCGACATTGACCCAGCAGCTCGTCAAACAGGTATTCTTTGCTGATGAAGCTAGCGAACGTGGCCTCAAGGGTATCCCGCGTAAGATCAAAGAGATGATTTTGGCGATTGAGGTTGAACGCATGTACAACAAAGACCAAATCTTGTCACTATACCTCAACGAATCGCCATATGGAGGTCGCCGTAATGGCGCTGAGTCAGCTGCACAAACGTACTTCCACAAGAGCGCAAAAGACCTAACTATAGCCGAAGCAGCCCTGCTGGCAGGAATTCCTCAGAATCCGTCCTACTTTAACCCATACAATACTGCCGGTAACAAGGCGTTGATCGAGCGCCAACACACCATCTTAGACTACATGACAGAACAAGGCTACATCACTCAAAAAGAAGCAGATGAAGCCAAAAAGTACCCAATTCTTGACAATCTATACCCGCAAGTCGAACAAACTGAAGGTATGAAGGCGCCACACTTTGTGATGATGGTCCGATCACAACTCGAGAAAGAGCTCGGTCAAGCGGTTGTTGGACGAGGCGGACTGACCGTCAAAACAACGCTGGACTGGCGCATCCAAGAGAAATTAGAAAATGAGATGAAAGCCTTCTTTGCGACCGGCCGCCCAGCTGCCATCAATGCTCACAACGGTGCATCAGTTATAGAAGACGTGCAAACGGGTCAAATCGTTGCCCTGATGGGTAGCCGTGACTTTAACTATCCGGGCTTTGGTCAGGACAATGCGGCCACAGCCTTTGTCCAGCCAGGTTCATCCATCAAACCATTTGTGTTCACTCACCTGTTTAGCAAGCGTGGTAGTCAGGCATATGGGAGTGGCACCATACTAAAAGATGAAAATATCGACTCAATTTATGGCGCTAAGCTGAACAACTGGGACAACAAATTCATGGGCGACATCACCATTCGCCGAGGGCTCGGTTTGTCTCGTAACACCCCAGCAGTGAAAGCGATGTATATCGCTGGTAACGGTAGTCCAAAGCCAACTGTGGAGTTCATCCGAGGTCTTGGTAACTCAGAATACTGTAAGCAGGAGGAAGACTCAGGTGGCTATGGTCTCTCAGCCGCCATCGGTGGATGTGGTGCCAAACAAACTGAACTGGTTAATGCCTATGGTACTTTGGCTCGCTTGGGTGTCAGTAAAAAATCTACTTCCGTGTCTGAAGTGATCAATTCTCAAAACGAAACCCTTCTCAAATGGAAAGATGAATCAAAGCAAGCTGTCGATCCGCAGGCCGCCTATATCACCAACGACATCCTAGCTGACCGATCGAGCACATTGGTGACAGGAAGTATCCCGGGTGTGCGCGCTAGCTACAAGACCGGAACCTCCGACAAGGGCAATCAACCAAAAGACATCTGGCTGGCGAGCTATACACCAGCTCTCGCCATGACCCTCTGGCTTGGTAACTCCGACAGTCGTACATTGACCTCCATAAACTCGTCAACTGGTCTCCCAGTGATTCAGAAAGTCATGAGCTTTGCACATACCCAGGTCTACCAGCCAGCTGGCAAGTGGAAATCAAGCATGTGGTACACCCGCCCATCTGGTATCAAGCAGAATGGCAAAGAACTGTACCCATCGTGGTGGAACCAAAACCAAGGACAAAGCTCGTCCAAGATGACATTTGACCGCATCTCTAAAAAGAAGGCTACCTCCTGTACTCCAGAGGGCGCACGAGAAGAAGTTGACGTGATCAAGGCAGTCGACCCAATCACCAAGAAAGAGTCTTTCAGTGCGCCAGCAGGCTACAACGCTACCGCTGACGACGATGTGCACAACTGTAGCGATGCCAAGCCTCGTGTCGCTAGCATCACCGCGTCTGGCTCGAGTAATAAATACACTATTGATGTCAGTGTTGATGGAGGAAAATTTGGTCTAGCGACGCTTGATATCTTGGTTGACGGACGTTCAGTCAAATCAAGCAATATCAGCGGTAACAGCGCCTCAGACCGCGTCTCAGTCAATGTGTCATCAGGATCACACACTATCACCGTGAATGTCCGCGACGAAGGGTACTACACCGCAAGTAGCTCAAAAACTGTCAGCGACGATTAATCGTCTTGACTATTCGCCAACCTAATCAGCTCAGCCTCGCGCTGGGCTGATGTTTTTGTAGTCGTAGAACGACGACGAGTTTGCTGCACAGGCTTCTGAGTTTTTACTGCTGGCTTTTTAGTAGTTTTCTTGGCTGATCCTTCTGGACTAGTCTGCACTCTCCGACCAACAGAGCGACGTTTTGCGATGACAGCTGTTTGTCGTGTTGGTTCTGGCGGAGTGGTTTGCTCGACAACCTTGGCGAACATCATCTTGCCAGCGTCAGTTTGTAGGCTACGGATAATTTCAATGCGTTTTTTCTGACCCAGGAACTTTTTGGCCTGCTCAACCACCACCATGGTGCCGTCATGCAAATAGCCAACTGCCTGATGAGAATCCTGACCTTTTTGTGTCAATTCAAGCACTAGATCATCGCCAGGTAGATAACTCATGCGCAAACTCTTGGCTAGCTCATTGATATTGAGAATCTGAATGCCTTCGACTTGCGCCACCTTGTTCAGGTTGTAATCCAGTGTCAGAATGGCACCGTTCATTTCCTTGGCAAGCTGCAACAAGCGGTTATCTACCCCCTCGGGAATGCGCGTTGCATCGTCAAGCAGCGTGAACGAACTACCCAACACATCTTTTAGTTCCTTCATGGCATCCATACCAAAGCGGGCGCGCTCGCGCTTGGCGTGATCAGCACCGTCAGCCAACAACTGCAGTTCTATTAGCACACTGCGCGGCACGATGATCTGCCCCAGCAAGAACCCAGTCTTTGCCAGATCAACCACCCGTCCGTCCATCAACACCGAGGTGTCAACCAAAATTGGCAGCTGCGTGCCACTACCTGTGTGCCGCCGCGGCTTGACCAGCAGATATATCTCCGCCATGATAGCCAGCAGCATGATAATGATAAGAAGTTCAATTGTTTTTTCCATAATAATTTCCTTTATGATAACATTTATTGTAAATAGTCAATCAGTGCCTGGCGTAAATCGCCGACACCGCGCACAAATGCGTCCTTGTGGGTTTTTGGCGCAATGGCGTAGGTAAAGCCGAGCTTCTTCGCCTCTTTGACGCGGGCGTGCCAGCCTTGAGCTGAGCGCACTTCGCCGCCCAAGCCGACTTCGCCAAACACCACCGCTTCGTCGCTGAGTTTGCGGCCAGCCGAGGCCGAGGCGATGGCCATAGCGACTGCCAAGTCCGCCGCTGGGTCGCTCAGTTTCAAGCCACCAACCACGTTGATGTAAATATCTTTGTCGGAGAGATTGAGCTTGGTACGCTTTTCCAGCACCGCCACCAACAAGTTTAAGCGGTTGAGATCAAAACCGCTGGCCGCGCGTTTGGGGTAGCCAAAATTCGTCGGATTGACCAACGCCTGAATTTCCACCAGCAGCGGCCGCGCCCCCTCCATGGTGGCTAGGACGATGGAGCCGTCGAGGTTTTGCCGCTCGGCTAGCAAACTCGCCGATGGATTAGCCACAATCTGTAATCCATCCTCGTGCATTTCGAAAATTGCTGCCTCATTAGTCGAGCCATAGCGATTTTTCTGCGCCCGTACCACGCGAAAACTACCGTAGCGATCGCCCTCAAAATTCAGCACCACGTCGACCAAGTGCTCCAGGACTTTCGGCCCAGCAATTGAGCCTTCTTTGGTGACGTGTCCGACCAAAATCACTGCGGTATTCGAGGCTTTGGCGGCGCGAATGATGACGTTGGATGAGTTGGTGATTTGGCTAACTGAGCCTGGCGCTGAGGCAATGTCTGCCAGCGACAATGTTTGGATGGAATCGACAATCACCAGATTGTAATGGCCAGTCTGGATGGAAGCGGCGATGTCCTCGGCGCTGTTACTGGACGCCAGCTGCAGACTCTCTGAGTCAACCGCCCCCAACCGCTCAGCCCGCAATTTGACCTGCGACACCGACTCCTCGCCGCTGACATAGAGCACTTGGTTTTGTCGGGCAATAAACGCCGCGACTTGCGCCAGCAGGGTGCTTTTACCAATTCCCGGCTGCCCCGCCACCAGCACCACGCCGCCCGGCAAAAAGCCACCGCCGAGCACCGCGTCAAGGTCGGCAATGCCGGTTGCTAGCCGCGCCTGTTTAGTTTCAGTAGCCGTTTCGCTGAGCCTGAGCGTCGTGAGCGCCTTGCCCTTGCCACTGCTGCGGGCTACCGCCGACGCACCAGTATCGACTGGTAGTTGCTCAACCAGCGAGTTCCACTCACCACAATTTTCACACTTGCCAACCCACTTTGGATAGCTGGCGCCACACTGCTGGCAGATAAATTGCGATTTTGCCCGCGCCATCACTCTACCGCCTTTTGACTGTCGAGGCTCTGACTGAGCCGATCAGCTTGCTCACCTAGCGCATTCATTTTTTCAACGTCAGCATTGTACTGATCGATCTGCTGGAGTAACGCAGCCTTTTGACTATTCAAGCGTTGACCTTCGGCTTGCAATTGCGAACGCTCAGCCTGGAACTGCTGCTGTGAACCAAAACCACCGCTAGTAGCTCGCTGATTGAAATCACGAATCTTCTCATTCAGCGCCGTCATCGACGTATCGTAACTTTCTTTTCGCTGCTCAATCACCGCTCGTTGCTGTTTCAACTTCGCCTGTAAAGTAGTCACTTGCCGCTCCAGATCAACAAATCGCTGATTGTATTTTGCATGCAAGGCAACTACTCGTGATCGGTCACTGAAAAATCGAGCATAGTGCGCTTCCAGCTCTGAGCCCAAATCGGCATGCTCGGTACCCAAAATGGAATGAAGCTCGTTAGACCGAGACCCGGGCTGTGCTCGGTCGTAATACGCCATGCGTTCTTCCAGTTTACTGTCCTTCACTCTCGAATATGCCTGTTCCAGTAGTTGGCCAAGTCGCTGCTTTTCCGCATCGGACAATCGCGACCACGCCGCGTGTAGCATTTCGTGCGCAGCCGTCACTTCTTTGATGCCGTCAAGCTCAGGATTTGGCACATTGTAGATATGAATGGCATCTTCCCCGGGCTTGTAACAACCCAAAATTGGACTGGCTTTTTCCGACCGACGGCACTCAGCATTAAATTCATTGGACGATTCCAACCGCGGCTGTGTCACGTAAAACTGAAATCTGCCATGTTCTGACATGCCAGCATTCGTCGCTAATTGAGCAATCTCAGTGCTAGGCTGGAATTGCCAGGCTCGCACATGGTCGAGCACGAATTGCCGGTTGAGCACCACCCAGCCACTGAAGGCCAATATAGCTACTGACAGTAAAAAGCTCCCTAGTTTACTAATCCTCGACATCAATTATCACCTCACCTTTTTTCATTGACGCAATTAATGTTGATCCTGCGTGCGCTTTCGACAGCACTGCTTCACTCAACGGATCTCCCAGCAAGGTTTGCACAGTCCGTCGAAGGCGTCTCGCTCCGCGTTCAGCGTCAAAGCCATGGTCAATGATATGGCGTTTGACACTTGGTTTAATCATCAGTTTCATGTCGTGATTCTCAATCGCCGCGTTTAGCTCACTGGCAATGCCATCAAATATTTTGCCAGCCACTGCTCGGCTCAGCGCCTGGAAGACAATGATAGCATCAAATCGCTCGATCAATTCTGGCTTCAAGAAATCCTCCAGAGCCTGCCGCGCCGTCCGGTCATTGTGTCGCTGCACATCCTTGGCACTGCGTTTCTTTGCGCCGCCAAAGCCTAGCGCTTCAGTATTCATCATGCCCGCCGAACCAACATTGCTGGTCAAGATGATGATGGTGTGGCGAAAGCTGATCACTCGCCCTTGCGCATCAGTCAATTGACCATCTTCTAGTAGTTGCAGTAGTAGATTCATCACGTCCGGATGCGCTTTTTCAATCTCATCAAATAACACCACACTGTACGGCTGCCGACGAACTTTGTCGGTCAATTTACCGCCATCTTCATACCCCACATAGCCCGCTGGAGCGCCAACCAACCGACTCGTCGTGTGCTTTTCGGAGAATTCACTCATGTCAATTTTGATGAGGCTCTGCTCGCCACCGAACACTTCCCGCGCCAACACGCGAGCCAGCTCAGTTTTACCAACACCTGTCGAGCCCAAAAATACGAAAGATCCCATTGGCCCACTATGTCGATGTAGTCCGGCGCTGTTTCGCCGAATAGCCCGAGCCAGCTCAGCGATTGCTTCAGTTTGCCCCAACACAAATTTACCTAATCGGTTCTCTAGCTTGATCAGACTTTTGGCTTCGGTGTGCGCCAATTTCTTCACTGGCACGCCAGTCATGGCGCTCACTGCCGACCTCAAATACGCCTCATCCAATCGCGGCAGCGCATCGTCAGCAGCGCCCAAGTCACTAGCACGCTTTTCCAATTGCTTCATTTGCGTTTTGAAACGCGCCGCTCGTTCATAGTCTTCCGCTTCCACGGCCGCATCAATTTTACCTGCCAGCCGCTTGATTTGCTGAGCTAATTTTTGACGGCGGCCTGGTTTGAGTGGCTGCTTTGACCGCATCAACGCCGCCGCTTCGTCCAGCACGTCAATCGCTTTGTCGGGCAAGAATCGATCCATAACATACCGCTGGCTCAAATTTACCGCCAGTTTCACAGCCTCCTCGTCGATACTCAGCTGATGATGCATCGCCAAGCGATTACTTAGCCCCATCACCATCTGCACAGCCTCTTTTGCCTCAGGCTCCGCCACCACCACCGACTGGAACCGTCGGCTCAAAGCAGCATCTTTTTCAATGTATTTACGATATTCATCAAAGGTCGTCGCCCCGATCACCCGCACCTCGCCGCGCGCCAACGCTGGCTTCAGGGCATTGGCGGCGTCCATCGAGCCTTCGGCCGAACCAGTGCCGACCAGCAAATGTAATTCATCGATAAACAAAATAACTTCTTGATGCTCCTTGGCGACCGCTAGCACTTTTTGCAAGCGTTCTTCAAACTGCCCACGGAACTTCGTCCCCGCCACCATGGAAGCCAGATCTAGCTGGATAATCCTTTTACCTTCCAAAAATGCCGGCACGTCACCATCAACGATTCGCTGTGCCAAGCCCTCAACAATTGCGGTCTTCCCCACGCCCGGCTCGCCAATCAAGGCTGGATTATTCTTACTGCGCCGACCCAACACCGTGATGACACGCGACAATTCTTTGTCCCGCCCAATCATCGGATCGACCAAGCCCTGCCGAGCTCGCTCCGTTAAATCATTGCCAAACTTCTCTAGCAGTTTGATGGACTTGCGTTCAGCAGTCGGCACCGACTCGACTTGTTGCTCAGCCTCTGACTGCTGCCTGTCAAACACGCCTTCCAAATCTCCACGAAGAGCCTCCAAATCAACATTCATGTCACGCAAAATCCTAGTAGCCCGTGCTTCGCGCTGCGTCAAAATGCTATACACCAAATGCTCCGTACCAATTCGCGATTGTCCAAACTCCAGCGCCAGCTCCCACGCCATGCGCACTGTCGCCAAAACATCAGCCCGCACTCCATGGTCAACGACAGCAAACACCACCGCACTTGGCGTCAATTCCAGCGCCGTCTCGACGCGGTCAAGCGTCACACCACTTTCCGCCAAGATCTTGGCACCCAGGGAAGAATTCTGAGCCAATATCCCCAGGAGAATATGCTCAGTCCCTACATACGGGCTTCCTTGATTTTGGGCAATCACACCAGCTCGCTCAAAGCTAGCCCGCGCCGTATCTGTCAGGCGCGATTCCAGCTCAGAGAAATCCCTTGGCTGTTCCATTATCGCCTCCTTTCATCGCTTATCGGCGAATAGCTCAAGTACTTTCGCCAATCTTATTCTGCTGCTTCCTCAATGGCATTAAACAGACTATCTTCTACATTCTTGCGCGGCTTGTTTTCAGCTGGTTTAGCAGCCGCCTTTGCCTCAATGTCCAGCTCATAGCCAGTCAGCCGACTTGCCAAGCGAACATTCTGCCCAGCCCGACCGATGGCCACTGACTGCTGATCTTCGCTAACGTAAACCGTTGCCCGCTTTTCGTCCTCATTAACCGTTACGCTGAGCACTTCTGCTGGGCTCATAGCATTAGCAATGAAGCCAGCCGCGTCTTCCTCAAACGGAATGATATCAATTTTTTCCTGCTCGCCAATTTCGTTCATCACCGCCTGAACACGCGTGCCATGACCACCGACAAAGGTACCGACTGGATCAACGCCTGGCAGTGCTGATGCGACCGCTAGTTTAGTGCGGCGACCAGCTTCGCGGGCAATGGCTTTGATTTCCACAGCGCCCGTTTCCATCTCTGGCACTTCCTGACTGAATAGGAACCGCACAAATTCCTCATTGCCACGGCTCAAAATCAACTGCGGACCACGACCTTCGCGCTCAATGTCCTTGATGTACACCTTGACGCGGCGACCAACGCCGTAGTACTCACCAGGAATTTGCTCGGACTGCGGCATGATGCCGACTGCCTTGCCTAGCTCAATTCGCACTACGCGCGGCTCAACCCGCTGAATCGTACCGGTCACCACCGTGCCAATTTTATCTTCAAATTCTGCCAGCACCACCTCACGCTCTGCCTCGCGCAGCCGCTGCAAAATCACCTGCTTGGCGGTCTGGGCTGCCACCCGGCCAAATGTCGTCACGTTGTGGGTCTCGACCGTCACTTCACTGCCCAGCTCAGCTGCCGGGTCAACCGCCTTGGCTTCGTCGAGGCTCATTTGATTGACGTCATTTTCGACTTCTTCAACCACCGTTTTGACGACCGACACCACAGCCGTGCCGCTATTGATGTTTAGGCTAGCGCGCACCAACTGCTCACGGGTACCGTTGTCACGCCGCCACGCCGCCGCGATAGCCTGCTCGATTACCTCTAGAACGGTTTCTTCTGGCAAGTTCTTTTCCTCAGCAATCGTCCGCAACGCTAACGTCAACTGCTTAATGTTCAAATCTTCCATATTACTCTCCTTTATCACTTATGATTATTATATCACGATACGAGGCTGCACTGCGATGCACATATCCTCATACGAAAAATTCCGACCTTGGCGGCCGGACGTACACTACACATTCTATACCAGTTCGCTGGCCATGTCAAGCATACCGCGTAGTCCGCGCCTTCTCCGTGCCATATCAAGCAAAGCGGTCCTGCAAAGACCAGCCGTAAACCCAGTAAACGGCTGGTCAAAGAGGGTGAATATTTCGGCATACTCTTTATTTTCCGTCACCTTAACACCCGAGAAGATATTCGCGCCCTCATTATACTCACGCCGCATATCATTGATGAGCACTCTTGATGCAAAACGCCCAATCACCCTATCAATCTCCCGCTGGATACGATTCAACTCATCCATGATGGCATAATAATTACGACTATCCTTGTCCATGCCATATTGTTCTCGCAATGATCTACCCGGGGCTCTCTCGACAACGGCGGCAGGTGGTGAATAGCCATCACCTACCAAGGCCAATACTGACGAGGTCGTGATGTCTGAATTATCCTGCTCAAGTTCTTCACCTAACATATTCAACGTGAGCGTTTGTATCTGCGCCTCATCCTTATCCCGATGTCGCTTACTCAAATACGGAATGTCAGGACCTGGATCAATAACATAAGCATGTAATGCACCTAATCGAGCTGCGGCAATCTTATTTTGTATCACCTTTTCTTTACCCCGCCCATGATATTGCATCCAATCTGGATTTCGGCTGACCGACGCAATAACCGTCAGCTCCAAGGTTCGCTGAAAACCCTCATCATCAGCCAGCTCTGGACGGAATAAAACCGCAGTCACTTGATGGTTTTCCTGGTCCATCGGTGACTTGACCGGATACTGGCGAATTTGCTCACTTTTCACCTTATTATAATAGCATTTTATTTCTTTATTGTCAATGTGATTGTGTCCGTGTTGTTGCTTATCTTGCTTTTCTATGACATAATACTGATATGTTTACCCTCCGCTCGACCGATAAAGATAGCCAGCCAAGTTTTCAAGTGGACATCGCACCAGACTGGCCTATTTTGGATCAGACAAGAACCAATTGGTTTACTGGTAACCCAGCTACTGCCGACAAAATCCCGATATACCCTGAAGCTCGCGATTGGGTGCTTGGGCCGGCTATTCAGGTTTATAAAGAAACAACGTTCTATCTAAAAGATAACCGGATTCCAGATTCTCCAATCAAGACAGCCAATGATGAAGCACGTTGTAGCCTAATGGATTGCTACGTTAACCCTGAGGATATCACAACATTATTATTGATGCCCCACCTCGATACGGTATTTGACATTGATTCGCCCGAAGAAGCCGCGTCAGCTGAATCGTATTTGAACCGCAAAATAGGTTCAAAGATCCTGCGCATGATATTTAAAAATATTCCTGAATTAAAGGACCCAATTTTGCGAAGAACAATCGATAATTCCCTGGTTGAAACAAAAGCTGATATCGCCCTAGCCGTTGAAGCCCGTAAAATTCATGAACTATCAGCAGATGACGAGTCGGTGAGGCTCATCAGGCAAGCTACCTGCAAAAAAGTCGACAGACAACTATCATCCATGCGAGATGCCATGACAGAACTTGCATATGTCAGTGGCACCTATCGACCGAAACACAAGCCAGAGCTAAATACTGCCGACAGAAGAGAGATCTTCGCTGAGATGATCGCAGCTAAATACGGGCCATCAGCTCGACCCTGACGGTTAGCCCTTGCATTTTTCCAGAACATTGGCAGAGGCTTGTTTCTCAGCATCGGTAACCCACAAGTGGTATTTTTTCTTCACTGCGATTTGCCGCGCGACATATTGACAGCGAAAATCCTTATTGGGCGGTAACCACGCCGAAGCGTCACTATCACCCTTGTTCTGATTTGCCTGACCTTCTGACGCCAACAAGTTCAGTGGATCATTCGCCAATTGTTCCCTGTCAACTGCCGACAAATTCTGCGCTCCCTTTTGCCAGGCATCGCTCAGCGCCACCACATGGTCAATCTGTACTTTGGAGCTAGTTTTTTCACCACGCTGAAAATGGATGGTCTGACCAGTGTATGGATCTTGCAAAACACCAGAAAGTACCTTACAGCCTTCACCCACTTTCTCATCACTCAAGTCCCTGGCTAAAATCACTTCACGCACCGAACAACCATCGATTTTGCCCCAGCCGTTGCCAAACTGTTTGCGCGTATAGCCTGTTTTGGGTGCACGACCCTTTACTTCTAGTTTATTCAATTCATCAAGCGCGGTTGAATTGCCAAAATACTGTTGCTGTAAATCAGCCGGGACAGGAGCCAGCTTTGGTTGCGACAATTGCGACGACCACACCGCCAGAACTGAGAGCACCACCACAAACAAGGCCATGATACGCCTGCGCTGTAATGTTGCCCCCTTCATATTGCTAGTATATCGAATACTGTAAGCCTTTTCCAACCAGTCAGTCTCGCAGCCAGCAAATGATATAATAAAACCATGACAAAACTCAAGCATTTACTCGATACATTTACGCCTCAGCACTATAGCCTAACCCTCGACTTGACACGCGCCGAGGAAAAATCGTTTTCTGGCACGGTAATCATTTCCGGCGAGTCGACTAGCCAGTCAATTTCGCTACACGCCAAAGATTTGACTATTCACTCGGCGTTGATTGACAATCAGCCAGCTGAGTTCTCTCATAGTGAATTTGATGAATTACGTTTGTCGCGCCCAGAGTTGTCCAGCGGCGAACACACCGTTCGCATTGAGTTTTCCGGCACCATCACCGACGCTATGCACGGACTGTATCCATGTTACTTCACACACGACGGCGTGAAAAAGCAATTGTTTGCCACCCAATTTGAATCGCACCACGCCCGCGAAGTGTTCCCGTGTGCTGACGAACCAGCTGCCAAAGCCACCTACGACGTCACGCTCGTGACCACTCCGGGGCTCACCGTCCTTGGCAATATGCCCGTCACTGAATCATCTGAAAAGGATGGCGCGCTGACAACCACTTTTGCGACCACACCGCGGATGAGTAGTTACTTACTGGCCTTTGTCGTCGGTGAACTGCACAAGAAAACCGCTCACACCACCTCTGGCGTTGAGGTCAATGTTTGGGCAACATCAGCCCAAAGCGAGGGGACGCTGGATTTTGCGCTGGATATCGCCACTGGCTCCATTGATTTTTATGATGAATATTTTGGCGTACCATATCCGCTGCCAAAGTCCGACCATGTGGCGTTGCCAGATTTCTCGTCGGGTGCCATGGAAAACTGGGGGCTAATCACCTACCGCGAAAGTTGCCTGCTGGCTGACCCAAAATTAACGCCGGAATCATCCAAACGCTTCATCGCCACCGTCATCGCCCACGAACTCAGCCACCAGTGGTTTGGTAATTTGGTGACCATGCAGTGGTGGAATGACCTGTGGTTGAATGAGAGCTTCGCCAATATGATGGAATACGTGGCGGTCGACGCACTGCATCCTGAGTGGCGGATGTGGGAGGATTTTGCGACGAGCGAAGTCACCGCGGCACTGCGGCGCGATAGCCTAGACGGTGTGCAGCCAGTGCAAGCCGACGTTAATCATCCGGACGAAATCAGCACGTTGTTTGACCCGGCAATTGTCTACGCTAAAGGCGGACGACTGCTGGTGATGGTACAGCGGCTGATTGGCGAGGAGGCGTTTCGAGCTGGTTTGAAGTCATATTTTGAAAAATTCGCCTACCAAAACACTGTTGGTAATGATTTATGGCGGGAGCTAGAAACTGCCAGCGGCCAGCCAATTATTAGTCTGATGAACACTTGGATTTCTCAGCCAGGTTTGCCGATTGTACAAGTCGAACAGGACAATTCGACTGAGCAACCGACTGCTACCCTCCGCCAAGAACGCTTCTTCATTGGCGAGCATCAGCCGTCCGACGCCTTATGGCCAATTCCATTGTTCACCAACCAACCACTTGATGACGAAATTTTGACCGAGCGGGAAAAGACATTCAGCATTGAAAAACCGCTACAGCTGAACTGCGGACTGAACGGGCATTTCGTGACCAAATACGATACCGCTACTCGCGAGCAACTATTAGCCAACATTCATAAGCTACCGACACTAGACAAAATCTGCCTACTCCAAGACGCTACGTTGCTAGCTCGGGCTGGATGTGAGAATTCAGCTTCACTCCTGCCGCTGGCACTGTCGCTGAAACATGAAACCAACGAAAAGGTTTTCGACATGGCGGCTGGTGCACTGGCGGAGCTACGCAAATTTGTTGACGATGATGACGACGGCAAAGCCCGCTTGAAGCGAATTTCTGGCGAATTTGCTCGTGCTACCTTTGACGAATTGGGCTGGGACGAAGCACCTGGCGAATCTGACGACGACCGCGAACGGCGCATCACCGCTCTGGGCTTGATGATCTATAGCGAAGACCAAGCAGTGCTGGCGGAAGCCAAGCGGCGATTCGATAGTCAATCCCTCGAGGAATTACCAACAGAAATCCGTTCGCTGATCATCAGTGCCAATGTACGACATTTTGAAACGCCAGAGATGATTGACAGCTTGTTCCAGACCTACCAGCAGACGCCGTCAAATGACCTGCAAGCTGACATCACCCTGGGACTTACCGCCACTAAAAACCCTAAAACTGCGCAAAAAATCCTTGCAAATATCAAGCGCCCTGACGTCATTCGTCCACAAGATGCCAGCCGCTGGTTCGTTTATCTCATTCGCACCCACGAAAGCCGCCAGCTCACGTGGGATTGGCTGAAGGACAATTGGTCGTGGGTCGAAACAACCTTTGCTGGCGATAAAAGCTACGACGATTTCATCCGCTACGCTGCCATCGGGCTGACAACGAGCGACGAACTGGCTGACTTCCGCCGCTTCTTTGAGCCGATGCTGAATATCCCAGCCCTGACTAGGACGATTGAGCTGGGCATCACGGAAATCGCAGCCCGGGTTGAGTTGATTGAGCGAGACAAGGCGGGCGTGCTCTCTGTTTTGCAAACAACACTGTGATATATTATGCCACATTTTTGACAAAATCCCTTGACATTTTGTTCTATTAGTGATATATATATATTAGCTTTTCGCTCAAGTTTCCACAAAAAAGGGCGTAAAGTTGCCCTTTTTGCTTGAGCCTTGATTCTTAGGAGGGATCATGAAGCGTCTTTTTGTCGGATATCTCTTCCTTATTGCCGCCACTGTGGCGGCGTACCTCGCCGCTAGAGCAGGACACCTTGCTCTAGCTTTACTCCCCCTGGTGTCATACGCGGCCACCCTGGTCTGGATCCTTTACAAGGACCAGGTTAAGAGGCGTCTCTTTGACGCGGTGACGTACTGCCATGTCAAAGAATTGATAAAAGACAATCAGCGCCTCGCTGAGGCGCTGATTAGCGTAGCTGAAGCGACTCCTAGTGTCGTTCTGAGACAAGGGGAGGTCTACACAATAGACCTCCCTGATCAAGATAAGCTCGTCCTCTACCGGCGTACTGCCGAAGAGGAGGAAAGGAAGGGCTGACCGCCCGCCTAGAGAATAGCTCGCCTCGAGGTTACAGACCTCGGCTTGAGCCTCTCGGCGGGCTATTTTCTTTGATTTATTTTACTCCAACACCACCTGCTTTCGTACTGTCAGCGGATTACCCTCGACAGCTACCGCCAGTAACCGCATGTCACATCCTTCATATTGCGGATGCTTTGCCATGAATAATTCAGCTGCAAAGCGCATTTGCCGCTGTTTTTTGGCGGTAATCGCCGCCAACCCGCCGCCGAAGTCATCGTTTTTCCGATATTTAACCTCAGTAAACCACAGCACGTCATCTTTCATGCTGACAATATCAATCTCGCAGTACCGCGTCCGCCAGTTGCGGGCAATGATCTCATGTCCATCCGCCACTAGCCAGTCTGCGGCCGCCTGCTCACCCGCGTTGCCAATGTCGCGAGTAGTGGATAGGCGAGCAGCGGGTTCGCTATCTCCTCCGACAGAGGTTGTGAAATGTTCGCGAGTAGTGGACGTTTCAGCCGAACGCTCACGAGACATCTCCAGCGGAGATGCGAGTGAAGAGTGTACTCTGACGGAGGACGGTAGCGAACCCGCCTCCACATACTTCTGTAGCGGCGCAAAGCTCAACCGATGCAGCGGCGTCACGCCCAGCCGCTCAATCGCCGCCTGGTGCTTGGCCACACCATAGCCAGCATTTGACGCGAAGCCATACCCTGGATAGATCACGTCTTGCTCGGTCATAAACTGATCGCGCGCTACTTTGGCGATGATCGACGCCGCCGACACACTGGGGATTAAACCGTCAGCCTTGGCCATCACCGTCACATATCGCTCCAGAGCCGTATCTGCCAGAAAATTAATCGTCCCGTCAATGATGATTTCATCAAATGCCACATTCTTCTCTTTACACTGGGCCTGAATTTGCTTGACTGCCCGCCGCGTCGCCAGCCGTAGCGCTTGGCTCATACCAATATCGTCAAGTTCCTCAGCACTCACCCAGCCCAGCGCCCACGCAGCCACCTGCTCGCGAATCACCCCATCCAAAGCCTCGCGGCGTTTTTTGGTTAATTTTTTACTATCATTTAGCCCCTCAATCTCAGCACCACCCAAAATCACTGCGCCAACCACCAGCGGTCCCGCCCATGGCCCACGCCCAACTTCATCAATGCCGAGAATCATACCCATCATTATAACAAAAGGTTGCGTCCTACACAGAGTACTAGGTCCTCAAATTAGATAAATATCGACTCACATCAGTAACATGGAAGTAGACAGTCTAACTTATTGCATTATTATATAATTTATGCTATAATAAAAGAGTACTAAACACACCGAAATAGAAGGGGGGTGTTTAGTTGTGGTGGCATGGGCCATGGCTGCTTTAATAGCACTCACGCGCTTATTGGCGGCTCTAGGTTTTCTGCTGCTCAGTGTGATCTTGTTGTTAGATCTGCTCCGGGCCGGCAGCAGCCCCATCTACCCAGGCCCTCGTTAAAGAGAGCCTGTCACAGCCCGCCGAGACGGCTCACAGACTATCAACTGTTCTGTTTGGACCTCTCGACGGGCTATTTTCTTTTTACAAACCGCCAGCCCATCCAGCCCAGCCACACCGTCGCCGTACCCAATGTGTTCGCCAAGATATCCCAACTGGTATCATCCAGCGTGATACGCGCTAGCCCTGTCTTCACCATATACAGTTCCGCCAGTTCGTTGATGCAACCGAGCGCCGACACCAACGCAAACACCGAAAATACCATTACCAGCCAGTGGGCTCGCCAGCGCATTGCTAGCACCAGGTACACCCATAACAACCCGGTAAACAATCCGCCGCCCACGAAATGCGTAGTAAAACTGGTGTCTCGCCCCTCGATGAGCGGCGACGGCAGATACCACGAGATGAAGAATAGCACACAAGCGAGGTATAACAACCAGCGGTATTTTGTTTCGTTAGCGAAGCCATGACGGCGCAACACATATGGCACTGCACATGCCAAAGTCACGGGAACGAACACAGAGATATAATGAAAGATTGACATATTGGCATTATACCATGAGAAAACCGCCCCCAGAGAGGGCGGTCTATGTGTCTCAAGACTAATTACGCTTCTTTGTGGCGTGCTTCTACTTCAGCAGCTTTGGCGTCAAGCTCTGCCTGAGCAGCGTCTTTTTCAGCTTGCTTGGCAGCGGCAGCCTGTGCGGCTTCTTCTTTCAGGCGTTCAGCTTCTGCTTCAGCCTTGGCGTCGTGCACGTTGTTGACAGCCACACGGTCAAAGTTTTTGGCAGTCAGACGAGCTGATTTACCAGAACGCTTACGTAGGAAGCTGAGGAACTTGCGGCGAACCTTGGCGCGGCGGACAATTTCCAC
This sequence comes from uncultured Candidatus Saccharibacteria bacterium, assembly GCA_963520855.1. Lineage (GTDB taxonomy): Bacteria > Patescibacteriota > Saccharimonadia > Saccharimonadales > Saccharimonadaceae > Nanosynbacter. The sequence goes on from CAUQSI010000001.1 coordinate 322,199, forward strand.
CTTTTCGATCAGTGGACTGTGCAGCAAGAATGATTTTTCCACGCCGACACCTGAGGCGATTTTGCGAACGGTGATGCGTGAGGTGTGCGAGCCTTTGTTGTCGGTGCGAATAACCACACCTTCAAACATCTGGATACGCTCTTTATTGCCTTCTTTAATCTTCTGGTAAACACGAACAGTGTCACCGCTGCGGGCGTCAACAACTGCTTGCTTTTTCTGTGCTTGATTGACTTTGTTGATTAACTCAAAACTCATGACATTTCCTATCTTTCAAACCCGCCTCGGCTGGCCACGCAGTTGTACTCCTGCGGCTCCACACCTAACAAAGCTTGAATAATTTAACTCTGTACAACTTCAGTGTATTTTAGCATAGAATATGAAACTATACAAGGCGTCTGACGGCTATGTGGACGTGCGAATTACATGATCTATCGAGCTAATGGAGAAAACCTGCCATATGGAGTACAATAGTGATATGGATTACAACAAATTAGCACTTGAATTACACGAAAAATATAAGGGTAAAATCACTACCAGTTTGCGCGACCAAGAGGAACTGGACCGTGACAAGTTGAGCTCGTATTACAGCCCGGGCGTTGGCGCAGTCAGTCAAGCGATCGCCGAAAACCCAGCAGACTTGCCAAAGTACACCTGGACGAATAATTTGGTCGGCGTCATTTCCGATGGCTCAGCCATCTTGGGCCTCGGTGACCTGGGGCCGAAAGCCGCCATGCCAGTGATGGAAGGTAAGGCACTGCTGTTCAAGCATTTTGCTAATGTTGACGCTGTGCCAGTTGTGTTGGATGTTCACGACACGGAAGAGATTATCGCCACAGTTAAGGCAATTGCGCCAAGCTTTGGAGCGATCAACCTGGAGGATATCGCCGCACCAAAGTGTTTTGAGATTGAAGAGCGCCTCAAGGCCGAACTAGACATCCCCGTGTTCCACGACGACCAGCATGGCACGGCGGTCGTGGTGTTGGCGGGTCTGATCAATGCTGCGAAACTAACTGGTCGAAGCCTGGCAGACTGTAAATTTGTGGTTATTGGTGCTGGTGCAGCTGGTACGGCCATCATCAAATTGTTGCACCTATACGGCGCGAGGAACATTGTGGCAGTAGACAGCCGCGGCATCGTTGGCACGTCTCGCACGGATTTGAATGCGGAAAAAACCGCGCTGTTAGAATATATCGATGCGTCGCAAGCTGGCTCCATTGAAGACGCCATCACCGATGCTGACGTATTTATCGGTGTGTCACGCGCTGGACTACTCACACCGGAATTGGTGCAAAAAATGGCCGAGGATCCAATCATCTTTGCCCTGGCAAACCCAGTGCCAGAAATCATGCCAGACGTCGCTCGACAAGCCGGCGCAGCGGTTGTCGCCACTGGCCGTAGTGATTTTCCAAACCAAGTGAATAATTCCCTGGCCTTCCCAGGTATCTTCCGCGGGGCGCTCGATCACGGTGTGCAAAAAATCACTGACCAGCACAAACTGGCTGCTGCTGAAGCACTAGCGGGGCTAGTCGAAAACCCAACTGCTGACGAAGTCATCCCTTCACCGTTTGATGAGCGCGTGGTATCGACTGTCGCCGCAGTGATACGGTAGCAAGTTCTCCGCTAAGTCATACGAACCATATGAGCCGCGCCTAAATGACGCGGTTCACTTCTTCTATGGTGGTCTCGCCGCGAAGCGCCGCCAGCACACCAGCTTGCAGTAGCGTAATAGTTCCCTGCTTTTTAGCGACTTCTTCAATAGCTTCGGCGTGGATATCAACAATATCTCCACGCAAAAACTTCTGAATTTCTTCTGTCACAATCAGCTGCTCCATCACCGGGATACGACCCTTATAGCCAAATGGTGCTTCTGGTGTTGATACTGGTCGCCACAGCTTAAATGTGTCCAAATCTGGGCAATCAACCGTGTCAGGAATTCCTTTTAGCGTCTCCTTTACCCAACGGCGAGTCGCTTCATCCGGCTCGTACTCCTCTTTGCTCTCGTCATGCAGCCGCCTGACCAATCGCTGAGCAATCAGCAAACGCACCGCCGAGCTAAATATAGGATTTTGACCAATCATATCGATCATACGACTAAACGCCGCCGCTGTTGAGTTGGCGTGAAATGAGCTCAGAACCAAGTGTCCGGTGATTGACGCCTGGATGGCGGTGCGGGCAGTTTCGTTGTCACGAATCTCACCAACCATCACCACATCCGGGTCCATACGCAGCACACTGCGAAGACCATCAGCAAACTCCTGTCCAGCCGTGGTGTCGATAGGGATTTGCGTCACGCCAGGAATGGTGTTTTCCACTGGATCTTCCAGGGTGATAATTTTACGATCGGTAGTGTTCAAAGCATTCAAGATACTGTAAAGCGTGGTTGATTTACCAGAACCCGTCGGACCAACCATCAAAACCATACCGCGTGGGTGTGAAATAACTTCATCGATTTGCGCGCGCTCAGCCGGAGTGATGCTCAACAAATCCAAATTCAACATGGCAGTATCAAAGTTAAACAAACGCATCACCACATCTTGGCCATACACTGTTGGCACTGCTTCAACACGCAAGTTCAACAGATGCGAGGCGCCGTCACGATAGATCTCCTGTTGCATGTGCCCAGACTGCGGTTCGGTCGCTGCAGTAGAGATATTTGCGCGGGAAGCCAGGGTCGCCATGATAACACGGTAGCGGTCACGACTGAGCTCAGCCACTGGGTGTAGTGCGCCATCAACACGCATGCGGATACGAATTGACTCACGCTGATTTTCAATGTGAATGTCAGACGCGCCCAATCTGTCAGCTTGATCAACAATATAGTTAAAGACGTCATTTGAACTGACCGTTGCCAGCGTTTGACTCACCTGTTGTAGTGTCTCGCTGTCGCCTTCTTTGGCAATTTCAATGTCATCATAGACAATGCTCTTTGGCGGATCAAACCGCAACATAAATGAACGAAAAGCGGCGCCTGATATCAAGAAAAAGTGTGCAACTTTACCAACTTCGCGGTATTCCTTCGTCATTTTAGCAATCAACGACTGAGGTGTCTGTGAGGTCACGCCAAAACGGTAAGACAAATCAGTGTCGTTATGTGCCAAAGGAATGATGCGACCTTTGTACATTTCCTCAATCGTCAAAATGTCTCTTTCCAGCGGCAAATCAGCCTCAAAACTGCGAGTGTCTAAATATTGCAAGCCTAAGATTGACGCTCGTTTCCTGGTGGCGTCTTCGTCTTGCTGGCGACGACGTACTTGAATAGAATCTTCATCCATCACCAACATTATAGCAAAGTGCTTATGATTTAGCGAATGATATAATGAGTTCATGCGACCAGAAATTACGCTTATTTTGCACAATATTCGTTCGACGCACAATGTTGGCGCTATCTTTCGCACCGCAGAAGGCCTGGGAGTAAAGCACATCGTCATCAGCGGCTATACACCATTTCCAGACTTGGCAATCATCGATCAGCCAGACCCACGGCTGCCGCACCTTGTTGAAAAGATAACCAAGCAAATTCGCAAAACAGCATTAGGCGCTGAGCAAATGGTTCCATTTATGCGCTACGAGGCGCTGGAATATTGGCTGGAGGAGAATGAGCGTACTGGCAATTTACCAATCATCGCACTGGAGCAGGCGCCAGATAGTATTTCGCTGCCAGATTTTGCCGCGCCGGAAGCGTTTGCTTTGCTTTTGGGTGAAGAAGTTGACGGCATATCGGCTGAGCATTTAGCGCGTTGCACCGCAACAGTAGAAATCCCAATGTTTGGCAATAAAGAATCATTCAATGTCAGCGTCGCCTGTGGCATGGCACTGTACCAGATGATGTGTCGCTGAACAATTACGTCAATTTGATACATTCTTCACCTAGCAACGCCTTCAGTTCTGCGAGTAGCTGAGGTGCTGGATCGACTTTGAACGGCAAGCGAATGGCAGACTTGTGGTCATTCTCGCCAAGCACCAACACAACATCGGTGATCCCTGGTGATGTTGAGCAGATCTTTTTGAGGGAGATCAGTTTGTCGTGATCACTCGGATCTTTTACTTGCAGAAACAGGCGCGCAGGTGGCGTCTCGGGAGCTGCTGGCTGAGGAACTGACTTGGATGCATGTGACGATTTGGCGGTAGCTGGAGCGACGGTCTTGGTTTTTTGAGCACGGAAATTCGCACGTTTTTCCTTTTTGTACTGGGCGCTTACTTTTGGTGCGTCCATTTTACGACCAGTCGATTCATAGCTGGTGATATCACTGTCGGTGATAATCTCAATCTCATCAGCAATCATCTTACTTTCTGACCCCAAATTACCGTCACGGTCGCGGGCTGAATTTTTACCAGTCACCCGAATGACAGCGTCCTGGACGAGTTTGGCGCCAACTTGCTCATACAAATTTGGAAAAACGATCACTTCACCCTCGCCAAATTTGTCCTCTAACCCCACAAAGGCCATTTTGCTGCCAGATTTGGTGATGATAGTGCGAACGTTCGTGATGATGCCACCAATTGTCATGAGTCGGCCATCGTATTCTGGCACCAGCTGGGTCAACGGCTGTGTTTGCTCAAGCAAATATGTCGCGTAGGCGTCCAAAGGATGCGCTGAGATATACAAGCCCATCAGCTCGCGTTCCCACGTCAAGTATTCCTTTTCGTTTTTGTTTGGCGACGGCATTAACTGCATGGTCGGCTGAGCCACAGCCGCGTCATCACCTAACATGCCAAACAAATCGGTCTGCCCACTCGCCGCTTCTTTTTGAACTTTTTGCGCAAAGGCGGTGATGGTATCTAGGTTAAACAATAAGTCGTGGCGATCACCAAAGCTATCAAATGCGCCACATTTAATGAGCGATTCCCAAGCTTTGCGGTTAAACTTGCTGGTCGACACGCGTTTGGCGAAATCTTCGATGCTAGTGAATTTACCGTCTTCACGGGCGCGCAACAATTCTTCGACTGCGCCGACACCAACGCCCTTGACCGCCGCCATACCAAAACGAATCTTCTTTTCGCCAGGCACCACCGCGAACTCGACGAATGACTCATTGACATCTGGGTTGAGCACTTCGATACCCATGTGTTTACACTCGGTCATCTCGATAGCTAGGCGCTCGGTATCGTCTTGGTCGCTAGTCATCAGCGCCGCCATGAAGGCGTCAGGATAATGTGCCTTGAGGTACGCCGTCCAATAGGCGATCAAGCCATAACACGCCGCGTGCGACTTATTGAAACAGTAGTTAGCGAATTCTTCCAGTGCATCCCAGAACTGCTCAGCAATTTCCTTGGTCGCACCACCAACCTTAACTGCGCCCTCGACAAACTCTGGTTTGACCTTTTTCATCAGGTCGATTTTCTTTTTACCCACCGCTTTACGCAGGGTGTCAGCCTGGCCGCCAGTAAAGCCGCACCATTCTTTGGAAATCTGCATAAATTGCTCCTGGTAAACCAAAATGCCGTAGGTGTTTTTTAGCGAGTTTTCCATGCCGGGATGCAGATAGGTAATCTCCTCTTCGCCGTGTTTACGTTTGATGAATGAGTCGATAAACTGCATCGGCCCCGGGCGGTACAACGCCACCATGGCGATGATGTCTTCAAAGACGCTCGGTTTGAGCTCGCGCAGATACCGCTTCATGCCAGCCGATTCCAACTGGAACACACCGGTGGTATCGCCGCGCTGGAATAGTTTATACGTTTCCGCATCATCTAGCGGCAAGTGCGATAGATCAATGTCCGTTTTGTAGACTTTACGAATAATACGCAGCGCATTATTGATGATGGACAAGTTAGACAGGCCCAAGAAGTCCATCTTCAATAGCCCCAATTCCTCAACTGGGCCCATTGGATACTGTGTTGCCACCACGCCCTTTTGTGCCATCTCCAGCGGCACATATTTTACCAAATCATCCGGCGCAATCACCACGCCGGCGGCATGCACACCATGCGAACGAATCGTTCCCTCAAGCCGCGAGGCAAAGTCATAAACCGTTTTGGCGGTCGGATTGCTTTCATACTCTTTTTTGAGGTCGGGATCTTCTTCGAGTGATTTTTTGATAGGCACGTGGCGACCCTGGACGGGTGGCGGAATGAGCTTAGCCAGCCGGTCAGATTCACCGTATGGAACTTGCAATACCCGCGCCACGTCACGCACCGAGGCACGCGCTGCCATGGTGCCAAAGGTACAGATATTGGCGACTCGTTCTGAACCGTATTTCTTGGCGCAATATTCAATCACTTCACCGCGGCGGGTATCTTGAATGTCGATGTCGATGTCGGGCATGGAGATACGGTCAGGGTTAAGGAAACGCTCAAACAGTAGGTCGTAATGCAGCGGATCAAGGTCAGTGATGTTCAGCGCATAAGCGATGATGGAGCCGGCTGCCGACCCACGTCCCGGTCCAAAGATAATTCCCTGAGATTTACCCCAGTTGATAAAGTCCTGAACGATGAGAAAGTAGCCGTTATAACCCATCTTATCGAGCACGCCAAACTCCATGTCCAGCCGCTCAATTTGATCGTCAGATAACATGGCGCGCAGCTCGTCGTTTGGCAGTTTCTTTGCGTCCTCCAACTTCATGCCAGCGTACCGCGCCGCCATGCCGCTATACACCAGATGATCCAGATATTCTTTTTCAGACTCGCCGTTTGGTGTTGGAAATTTCGGGATGAGAATATCGCCCAGTTTGATCTCCACGTTACAGCGGTCGGCGATGGCTTTGGTGTTGGCAATTGCCTGTGGGTTGGTTTTTTGCCACCGCGAAATAATGTCTTCTGGCGTCGTCAAATGCAGCTCAAAATCTTTCAAGCTCATCCGCTTTTCATCGCTCAAATACGCACCAGTGCCAACGCACAGCAAAATCTCATGCGCCTCTTGGTCTTCGTGATTCAGATAATGGCCGTCGCTGGTCACTACACAGGGAATATCCAGTTCCTTGCTGATACGCTCAATGTAATCATTGACCTTTTTCTGCTCTGGCCAGTGGCTGCGCGCCTCGGGATGGCCGTGATCTTGCAGTTCCATGTAGTAGCGATCACCAAAGACTGATTTATACCAGCCAGCAATTTCCTTGGCCTTTTCATAATCATCATTGCGCAGATTCTCACCCAGCTCACCACCGATACAGCCGGACATACAGATGATGCCTTCGTTGTATTGCTCCAGTAGCTCATGGTCAATGCGCGGTTTGTAGTAGACGCCTTCGAGGTTGGCGATGGTGCTGAGCTGCATCAGGTTTTGATAACCTTTGTGGTTCATGGCCAGTAGCGTCAGGTGATAACGCGCCTTGTCCTTGGCAGGGTCGCGGTCGTGACGACTCCGCGCTGCCACGTAGGTTTCGATGCCGATAATTGGCTTGATGCCAGCACTCTTGGCTGCTTTATAAAACTCAATGACGCCTGACATCGTACCATGGTCAGTGATAGCACAAGCTTCCATGCCGAGCTCCTTCACTCGGGCGACCATGTCAGGAATTTTAGTTAATCCATCGAGAAGTGAGTGGTGAGTGTGATTGTGCAGGTGTACATAATCAGACGGTTTCAAAACCGCCGACGTACCGCCGTTATTCTTCCCCTCTGTCGTCATTAGTCTTAGTATAGCACGTTAGCGGCGACTCTGCATGGTGTTGATCAGTGTATTGAAGAAGTCAGCCAGCGGTGGAAACACGTCAACTAGATGACCCAGTACCCAAACTAAAATAGTCACCGAAAGAGTGGCGCCCAGCACCGAACCAAAGCCAAAAAAGATACCACGCCAAAAGTTCATGCCGTAAACCTGACGGCGAGAACGGTGAAAATCATAAAACAAGTCTTCTAAAATTGCCTGACGGGCGCCATTTTCATTGTCACGAATGACTTTTTTAGTAGCCCTTTGTATTAATGACTTTTCTGAAGTATTATTTTTGACCACGTTTTGCCTTTCGCGTAAACTTTTTCATCAGTGCCCCCAGCGCTAAGGCTGAAGAAACAACCGAAAGCATTGATGATGCTTCTGTGTAATTCTGCTGGATAGCTCGTGAGTGCTGCATGGTTTTTTGGACATGACGACTCAGGCTGATCACCAAACACATCAATGTGATGACGATGATCATCAAGGTAACCAAAATAATTGACAAAATGATAAGGATCTCATTCATGGTGCTATTATAGCCTATTTCAAACGATCTGTCAGATGTTGACGAAGTGCCGGACCAAGTTTGTCATCTCGCAGCCCAAAGTCAATGATAGTTTTGAGATATTCAAGTTTATCGCCGGTGTCATAATACGTGCCGTTGGTGATTTCCACGCCATAGAAGTTATGCCCTTCATCAATCATGCGCTGCATAATCGGCTGAATGGCAAACTCACCGTGGCCATTAAACTCCTGGCGGGCGCGCTCCAAGTACGGGAAGAAATCAGCCGCCAGCAAATAACTACTCACACTGGCTAAATCACTCGGTGCGTTGGCTTTACCTGGCTTTTCAACGATGTTTGTGATAGCAATCGTTCCGTCATCGAGTTGTTGACCAGCCGCAATGCCATAGCGATCAAATTCTGCATCATCAATGATTTTTTTGCAAGACAGCACTGCGCCATCCAATTTTTCTGCAGCAGCAATCATCTGTTGAAAACGGCTTGGTGTCGCGTCGATAAAGTCGTCAGCAAACGTATAAATCACTGGCTCATCCGGCCCAATCAAATGCGCAGCACATGCCAAAGGAGTCGCGTTACCATATGGACCTTTTTGGCGAACGTACACAAAGTTAGCCATTTCCGACAGTGAGTGAACCAGGTCAATCAACGGGCGCTTCTTGTCACCACCAGCCCGCAAATTCGCTAACAAATCTTCGTTCGGCACGTCAAAATGATCTTCAATGGCACGCTTGTTGGCGCTTCCGACGATGATGATGTCGCGAATACCGGCAGCAACCAGTTCTTCCACAACGTATTGGATGATTGGCTTGTCAATCAGTGGCATCATCTCCTTAGGCATCGCTTTAGTTTGTGGCAAAAACCTAGTGCCAAATCCTGCCGCTGCAATCACTGCTTTTGTCGGTTTTCTCATATCTCGTTCTCCTTTGTTATCGCCTTATTCATCAAAAAATCTTTCACCGTATCCCGCAGTGCCGCATAATCCAAATTCTCCGAATCAACGATCACTGTTGTGATATTATCCGCGACCAGTGGACGATATTTGTCACGAATTTCGCGTTCCGTCAATTTATCATATAGATCATCAGTGTGCACTGAGTGGCGATGACCAGATTGTTTGCGAGCATAAAATCGCCGCTTTACTTCCGCCAAGCCACACGTCACGTAAATCTGCAGAATTGGCTGATGTGAGCTATGCTGCAAAATCTTTTCGGCAGCTGACGTTTGCAGGGCAGACTCAATGATGATTTGCTCACCCAATTTCTCAAATTCAATCCCCAACTCCAGAACTGCCCATCGAGTCACGCGGCCCAAGGCACTGCTCTGCTGATCAGTATATGTTCCGCCCAGATGGTCAGCCAAAAACTCTTTGACAGCATCTTGCGCGACACCACGCACTCCCATATCTTGCATCAAACGCTTTGCTAACGTCGTTTTACCAGATCCAGGGATGCCAGTAATGATGATCATCAGCTATAGCCTCTCGCGGATCAATTTTTGCGCCAAGCTTGGGTTAGCCTGGCCTTTGGAACGCTTCATAACTTGACCGACGAGGTAACCAATGGCTTTGTCTTTGCCCGAGCGAATGTCGGCGATGGAAGCTGCCGAGGCTGGGTCGCTGAGCACTTCGTCAACGATGACAGCGATGGCCGACTCGTCAGACACTTGTAGCAAGTTCTTTTCTTCAGCAAGTTTGCGCGGATGCGTGGCGCCCGCCAATAATCCATTAAACAATTCCTTGGCATTAGTACTGGAAATCTCTGCTTTCTCGGTCATCTCCGCCAACTCCACCAGATCATCAACTGATACACGCGGCGCACTGGCCTCAGCTGACGTGCTGTCATTGTCGGCGTCATTGCCACTAGTCGTCAAAGCACTGGCAAACCAGTGTGCCACCCGCTTAGCAGACGCATCGCCTGATTTCTCCTGCACTTCCAGCATGATGGATGCGTAATTTGGGTTGGACAATAACGAATTAACCACTGACTTGTCCAAACCTAGCCCGCTCCATTTTTCACGATATTCGCTCGGTAGCATTGGCACTTCAGCTTGAATCCGCGCAATTTCCTCATCGCTCAGCACCACTGGCGGGATGTCGGCATCAGGCATGTAGCGATAATCCTGCGCGTCCTCTTTCGAACGTTGTGAAGTAGTAATTTGCTTGTCGTCGCTCCAGCCGCGGGTCTCCTGCACCACCGATTCACCACTTTCCAGCAGGTCAACTTGACGCTTGAACTCGTATTCAGCGGCTCGCTCGACACTGCGGAATGAATTGAGATTCTTCACTTCCGCACGCTTGCCGAGTTCTGTCGCGTCCTTTTTAGCCACCGAGATGTTGACGTCAAACCGCATGTTGCCGTGATACAAATCACCGTGCGTCACGCCAGCATAGACCATCAATTTGTGCAGCTCCGAAGCGTACGCTTTGGCCTCCTCGGCAGAATGAATATCCGGCTCAGAGACGATTTCGATCAGCGGCGTACCAGCGCGGTTGAGGTCAACCAACGAGTAGCCGTCGTGGTGCGTCAACTTACCAGCGTCTTCCTCCATGTGCGCGTGGTGAATTCGCACTCGTTTGAGCGAACCATCCTCTAGCGGTGCATCGACATAGCCAGCCAAAATAATCGGTTGATACATCTGCGAGGTCTGATAGCCCTTTGGCAGGTCAGGGTAGAAATAATGTTTGCGGTCAAACCGACTGACGCGGGCAATCGGCGCATTCAGCGCCTTGCCGGCACGCACCGCCAGCTCGACAGCGTGCTTGTTAAGCACTGGCAGCATTCCCGGCAGACCAAAGTCAATCTCGTGTGTTTTACTATTTGGCTCAGCATCGCGAGCGTCGTTATCAGCCGGGCTAAACAGCTTGGTTTTGGTCGCCAGCTGGACGTGGCATTCGATACCAATAGTCATTTCATATTCATCATATACACTCATCATAACGCTCCCAAATCTTTTAGTGCTTGTTCAAAGCTTGTCATGGCTCGCCGAAAACTTTGCGCGGTCAGTTTCACGTTGGTTTCGTGGGCAATTTGATTGCGCAATTTGTGTGCCGCCCACAACCCATTTTCGTCCGTCCAGTCACCCTTGCGAGCTTTCAATCTGTCGCCCATCGTCGTACCTGCCACGCCGCAATCGCGCATGGCTTTGTCGAGCAGCTTGTCAGCTTTGACGATTGCCATTTGCAGACCATCCGAACCGCCCGCCTTGGCGCCGTGTTGAATTGCCCGCCAGACTTTTCGGTACATTTCTCTGTCAAGTTTTTGATGCCCGCGTGATGTCAATTGGATAAAAATAATCAGCAAAGCACCGATCACCAGCGCTGCTACCACCAGCGCAATCAACAAGCCGTCCATCAGGCAGCCTCCACTTCTGAGGCTAACTTCAACAAGTTGCTGTCTGACTGGCGGTCACCAATCAACTGCACACCAATTGGCAAACCTTCGTCACTAGTTCCAGCTGGCACGGAAATCGCTGGCAGTCCCGCCAAGCTAGCCGGCACCGTCATGATGTCCGCTAGGTACATCTTGATCGGATCATTGGTATTTTCACCAAGTTTGAACGCCGGTGTTGGTGCAACTGGCATCAACAGTGCGTCGTACTCAGCAAATAATTGCTTAAACTCGTTGATGAGTAAGGTGCGCGCTTTTTGCGCCTGCATATAGTAAGCGTCAAAAAAGCCACTCGACAACACAAAACTACCGATCATAATTCGTCGCTTATTTTCCGTTGTAAAACCTTCATTGCGGCTGCGACCATACAATTCTGCCAATGTTTTCACCTCGGTTGCCCGGTGACCATAGCGCACGCCATCGTAGCGCGCCAGGTTTGACGATATCTCTGCCGGCACAATAATGTAATACATCGCCAGCGAATGCTGCATCATACTGAGATCCACTTCTTCAACGTCATAGCCCAGCTGCTTTAATTTTTCAACATAGTCAAGCGTTTTCTGGCGAACCACCGCGTCCACGTCATCAGTCATACACTGCTTAACCAAACCAATCTTTTTCTTGGTAAATTCTGGCTGGTTCTGCCAAAAGTCCGGCAGCGTCGTCATGTCCTTGTCGTCGCGGCCCGCCATGATTTCCATCACCAAATTGGCGTCATCAGCGTTTGTCGCGAAACAACCAATGGTGTCGGTGCTTGAGGCCATAGCAACCACGCCATAGCGACTGACCGCACCGTAGGTTGGCTTGACACCGACAACGCCGTTAAAGCTAGCTGGCTGACGAATCGAGCCACCAGTGTCTGTCCCCAGTGCAAACGGCACCACGTCAAGCGCCGTCACGACTGCCGAGCCGCCTGACGAACCACCAGCCACTCGAGTTTTATCCGCGGCGTTTTTGGTCGGACCAAAGGCTGAGTTTTCTGTTGAACCGCCGTGAGCAAAGGCATCCAAGTTTGCCTTGCCGATGCAAATTGCACCTTCAGCTTCCAATTTTTCAACGGCTGTGGCTTGTAGTGGTGCATCAAAATTCTCGAGCATCTTCGAGGCAGCAGTTGTCGGCGCTCCAAAGGCTAAGAAATTGTCTTTCACGACAAACGGCACGCCAGCCAATCGCCCAGAAATCTCACCCCGATCAACCTTAGCTGCTCGCTCCAACGCCCGCTCTTCCGTCAAGCTGAGCAGTGCATGATATTCTTCAACGTCACGCGCTCGTCGCAACGCTTCCTTGACATTGTCGACTGCACTTTTCCCGATAAAATCACTAATCCGACTCATCACAACACCTGCGGCACTTTCACTTGATTGTTCTGTTTTTCGGGCGCTAGCTCAAGTAGCTCGTCCCGAGAGATCCCCGGCTTGACCTCATCTTCACGCCAGACATTTTCTAGTCCCGTCACTTGATAGGTTGGCTCTACGCCAGATGTATCGAGCTCGCCCAATTGATTGATATATTCTACGATTTTCTCCACGTCCTGTCGCAAGCCATTCACTTCGCCATCTGCCAATTGCAAACCGCTCAAATCCGCCAAGCGCTGGACATCACTATTAGAAATTGCACTCATGAACTCATTATACCACTTGAAAATTAATTACAGAAAATCACTCGCCCCATGTCATAGAAGCGAGTGACAGGTGATACCCAACTAACTAGTCGAGTAGGTAGCTTGAGTTGTATTTGAAGTTTGATTTTTTGATACTTGGCTTGTCATGAGCCTGCACTGCCAACGTGATAGCTAGGGCAACTGCGACAACACTGGTGATTATGATCAACGTGATAGCCAATGGGCGTGACTTATTGTAGCCGTTGATGATCTTGCCGATAAAGAATATCACAACTGCCAATACTGCCAAGCACAGCAGTGATGGCAAGAAGTTACCCAAGTACAGTGCTGTGTATACTGAACCAGCATCTGAAACACCGATCAACAGCAACGAGCTAATCAATACACTAATGAGGTTTGCGACCAGTGGCAACGCCGCCAATACGATCATGAACAAGCTACCATAGGTTGTCAGTTTGTAAGCCAATCGACCAGTGTAGCCGCTACGGTCAGCGGCAATGGCGCGTGTTACGCGGCCAAATAGGACAAATGCCAACACTGAAAATAGTACTGCCAAAATACCAACGGCCAAAATGTTTGCAGTGATCGAGCCGCTCAACATCAAACCAAATGACATCGCTTCTTTTGCAGACCACATGCCGAACAACATTGGTACGAGTACTACACTGGTGATTGCAGCAAATGTTACTGAAACCATTGCTAATGCGTATTCAAATGTAAGCCATTTTGCTTGCGAAGCAGCGCGTGGAGCCATGTACTCAGCTTGCTCGACGACTGGAGTTTCTGTTGTTTTCAATTCTGCCATATAATTCTCCTCCTTATTATGGTTATCTTTAGTGTACCATTGTTTGCTTAATTTCTGCAATCAAATCACGCAGCTCTGCGGCTTTTTCAAACTCTAGATTGGCGCTATGCAGCTCCATTTGACCAGTTAATTCCTTGATCAGCGTCGGATATTCGTCCTTTGGAATCTTCTTCAAATCAAGTTTTGGCTTTTTGTCCGATTCTTTTTGCGGAATGATGGAACGCAGGCCATCGTCAATCTTCTTCTGGATGGTTTGCGGCGTGATACCGTGCTCTTCGTTATATCGCTGCTGGATCGCACGCCGACGATTCGTCTCATCAATCGCTCGGCGCATACTGTCAGTTACGTTGTCACCATACATCAGCACCCGCCCGTCCACATGCCGCGCCGCCCGGCCAATCGTCTGAATCAGTGCCTGTTCAGAGCGCAAGAAACCTTCTTTGTCAGCATCCATAATTGCCACCAAACTGACTTCCGGCAAGTCCAGCCCCTCGCGCAGCAAATTGATACCAACCAGTACATCGTACGTCCCCAGCCGCAAATCCTTCAGAATATCGCCGCGCTCCAATGTGTCAATTTCACTGTGTAGATACACCGTTTTCACACCATTGTCGGTCAAGTAGGCGCTGAGGTCCTCAGCCATACGCTTGGTCAAGGTGGTTACCAATACACGGTGGCCATTGGCAATAGTCTGGCGAATCTCCTCCATCAAATCATCAACCTGCCCCTCAGTCGGCCGCACCTCAATTGGTGGATCAAGCAGCCCCGTCGGCCGAATCAACTGTTCAGCCGGCTTTGGCGAATGAGCAATTTCATAGTCGCCCGGCGTAGCCGACACATAAATCGCCTGATGAATGTGCTGATCAAATTCATCAAACCTCAGCGGGCGGTTATCCAACGCACTCGGCAAACGAAACCCATGCTCCACCAGCACTTCCTTGCGCGCTCGGTCGCCGTTATACATGCCGCGGACTTGCGGCAAGGTCATATGCGACTCATCGACCAGCAGCAGCCAATCGTCCGGGAAATAATCAATCAACGTCGCCGGCTGCTCGCCCGGCTCGCGGTCAGTCAGATAGCGCGAATAATTCTCAATACCTTTGACAAAGCCAGTTTCTTTGAGCATTTCTAGGTCATATTTGGTGCGTTGACTGAGGCGCTGCGCCTCGAGTAACTTATCGTGCGACTCAAGCCATTTGAGCCGCTCGTCAAACTCTTTTTCGATACCGATGATAGCCTTTTCAATTCGTTCACGCGGCGTCGAATAGTGACTGGACGGGAAAATCGTCAGTTGCTTTGGTTGATCCAAAATCTCGCCCGTCAGCGGATCGATTCGCGTGAGTCTCTCGACCTCATCGCCAAAAAACTCCACCCGCACCGCCGTGTCCTGCCCAGCTGGGAAAATATCCACTACATCGCCGCGTACTCGGAAAGTGCCGCGTGCAAAATCAATGTCGTTGCGCTTGTACTGAATATCGGTCAGCAGGCGAATAAACTTATCCTGAACCCGCCGCTCACCGACCGTCAATTGAATCGCCATATCGGCGTACGTCTCCGGTGAACCAATGCCGTAAATGCAGCTGACGCTCGCCACGATGATAACATCGCGCCGGGTCAATAACGCCGAGGTCGCCGCATGCCTGAGCCGATCAATCTCATCATTAATCTTCGAATCTTTTTCAATGTAGGTGTCACTACTGGCGATATAGGCCTCCGGCTGATAATAATCAAAATAGCTAACAAAATAATGCACTTCATTGTCCGGAAAAAATTCCTTAAACTCAGAAAATAGCTGCGCCGCCAAGGTCTTGTTATGCGCCAGCACCAGCGTCGGCACATTCCGCCGGGCGATAATATTCGCCATAGTAAACGTCTTACCAGAACCCGTCACGCCCAGCAACGTTTGCTCGCGCTCGCCCCGCTCCAAACCATCCATCAACTGAGCAATCGCCGTCGGCTGATCACCGGTCGGCTGATATTTGGAGACGAGATTAAAGGCGCTCATATCATTACTATTGTAACGCATCACAATTTATATATAAAAATATTTTGAAAGATCACCAATAGTGTGGTATGGTAGCAATATGACATATCAACACAACATCGTTGTTCGTCGTCGCCGCTCTGATTCAGAGGGCTAATTAGTCGTATAGTATTAATGATAAATCAACGAAAGAGCCCTCACCTGAGCGGCTCTTTTTAATTAGTATAGAAAGGAAATATATGAATAACGACACACCTCACTACACCAAGGTTGCCAGTCACGAAGCCGTGAACGGTGAGTTCGATACGTGTCTCTTGCTCTACTCGGGAGGCCTCGACACATCCGTCATGCTCAAGTGGTTACAAGAAAAATATAATTGCAAGGTCATCACCCTAACGGTCAATATCGGCCAAACGGTTGATGATCTCGACGCCATTGCCGAAAAAGCCAAAAAACTCGGCGCCATAGAAACCATCACGGTTGACGCCCGCGACCGCTTCGCCGATGAGCTGTTGTCGCTGGCCATCAAAGCCAACGCTGATTATCAAGGTGGCTACGCCCTCTGTACGCCACTCGGGCGCATCATCATTTCCCAATTGGCCGTCGAATATGCCGAAAAGTACAACTGCACCGTCATCGCACACGGCGCCACTGGCAAAGGCAACGACCAAGTTCGTTTCGAGACCTACATCACTACGCTCAACCCTCAACTCAAGATTTTGGCACCAGTGCGTGAGTGGAGTATGGGCCGAGAGGAAGAGCTGGCGTACGCCAAGAAGCACCATATCCCCGTGCCACACACCCAGGAATCGCCCTACTCAACCGATGAAAACATGTGGGGTATCACCAGCGAAGGCGGCGAGATAGAATCACCATCCCTCAAACCAAACTACCACGCCATCCTCAATTGGTGCTCGACCATTAAATACACACCAGACGAAGCCGAAGATATCACCATCGAATTCATCAAAGGTGTACCGGTTGCCGTCGACAACCGTCACTTTTCACTCCAAGCGCTCATCCAACACTGCAACCAACTCGGCCGCAAACACGGCGTGGGCGTATCAACCCTCATTGAAGATCGATTGGTCGGGCTAAAGGTGCGCGGCGTCTATGAAAATCCTGGCGCTGCCATTTTAATCGCCGCTCATCAAAAGCTTGAGCAATTGGTGTCCAGCCGCGTTGAAAATGAACTCAAAGCCGAAATGGATAAAAAATGGGCGTATTTGACCTATGCAGCGCAGTGGTACGAGCCAGCCGTCCATCACATCAACGCCTACATCGACGATCAGAATCAAAAAGTCACTGGCACGGTGACAGTCCGCCTATACAAAGGCACCATCACCGTCGTCAGCGTGGACTCACCGCATTCGTTGTTTGATATCAATCTTGCAACGTTTGATTCCAACACCGCGTTCAACCAAAATTCGTCCGCCGGATTCATTGAATTATATTCATTAAGTCAGCGAACAGCTGAAGGAGCATACTCATATGGCAAATAAACTATGGCAATCAACCGCAACTGGCTCACTCCACCCATTGGTCGAGGCATACACTGTTGGCGATGATCAGGTATTGGACCAGCACTTACTCGGACACGACATTACCGCGACCAAAGCACACGCCCACATGCTAGAAAAAATTGGCGTACTAACCAGCGACGAATACCAACAATTAGCGACGGCCTTGGATGAGCTACTCAACGAATGGAAAACTGGCGCCTTCACCCTCACCAGCGAGCACGAAGATGGCCACACCGCCATTGAGCTGTATTTGACAGAAAAGCTCGGCCCCATTGGCAAAAAGGTTCACACTGGCCGAAGCCGCAACGACCAAGCCTTGGTGATGATGCGCTTGTTCATCAAAGCAGAACTTGAAGCAGTAGCCGAAAAATTGGAAGCAGTCGCTCAGGCCTATGCTGGCAAAATCGCTGCCATTGGCCAGACTGAAATGCCTGGCTACACCCACACCCAAAAAGCCATGCCCACTACTGTCGGTATGTGGCTTGGCTCATATCACGATGCGTTTCATGACCTCCAGCAATTAGTCACGCACAGCATCGCCGCCATCGATCAAAACCCGCTGGGTAGCGCTGCTGGCTTTGGCGTTACTCTGCCACTTGACCGCCAGATGACGACCAGTGAACTGGGCTTCGCCAAAGTACAGGAAAATCCAATGTACTGCGGTCTGTCACGTGGCGTGTTTGAGCTGATTGCCGTACAAGCGCTCAACCCAATCATGGTCTTTGCTGGTAAATTTGCCGAAGACATGCTGCTATTTACCTCGCAGGAGTTTAATTATTTCAAACTGCCCGTCACCATGACCACCGGCTCGTCCATCATGCCACACAAACGCAACTACGACGTCTTTGAGATTATGCGCGCTACTGCCCACGCTTATCCAAATTATGCTCTGCAGCTCCAAGCCATTTCGACAGGTGCCGGTAGCGGCTACCACCGTGATTTGCAGTTGACCAAAAAAATCACCATGGACGCCTTTACGTCGGCACTCGATACGCTGGAAGTTCTAGCACTCTGTGTCAGCGAGCTGGAAGCCAACACTGAGCGATTGGCCGAGGCGATGACCGATGAGCTCTACACCGTTGCCAAAATCAACGAATTGGTGGAAAAAGGCGTGCCGTTCCGCGACGCTTACCAGCAGGTCAAGCAATCATTTCTGGGTGAATAATCCCTGATTTTCACTGGTAACCGCCAACTATTTGACAAACACAAGCTTTTTGTGCTATAATCAAAAAATACGTGAATTAAAACATAAAAAGGCAGAAAAATGACAGACAAAAAAGATCTGGTGTGTATACCACGCGAAATTGAACTCCAAGCTGCAATGTTCCGTTTGGGTAATATCAATGAGGAAATTCAAAAAGGTTATGATATCCTCAAAAAATATCATAAGACTGTAACCTTTTTCGGTTCGGCGCGTACCTGCCCAGACAGCCCATACTACCAAGCTGCCAAAGAGGCCTCTGAGCGTTTGGCAAGCTTGGGTTATGCGGTTGTCTCTGGTGGTGGTCACGGCATCATGGGTGCTGCCAATGAAGGAGCCAACAAAGCGGTCCAAAAAGGTGCGCGCGCTGCTGGCGGTGAATCAATCGCCTTTAACATCAAATTGCCCCACGAACAAGATCTCAATGAATATGCAACTGAGGCGTTTGAATTTCAACATTTCGCTCCCCGCAAAATCGTCATGACCATGTACGCTGATGCTTATATCTATTTCCCAGGTGGTTTTGGTACCTTGGATGAATTGGCGGAAATATTGACTTTGATCCAGACACAGAAAACCAATCGCGTACCAGTCATCTTGTTTGACACGGCGTTCTGGAGCGATTTGGACGCCTTCTTCCGCAACCATATGTTAGCCGAATCAGCAATCGTCAAAGAAGACCTTGATATTTACACCATCACCGACAGTGTCGACGAAATCATCGACATCGTTACGTCCAATAAAACCTATTGCGATCACTAATCCAAAATGTCATCAACCCGCCGGCAAATGCCGCCATCGCAAATGATGCGACTAACGGCTGGGTTGTGTGTCTGCGGATGATCCCGGAAACGGCGGTAGATTTCCTGGCCCAGGGCAACTTTACCATGTTTCGTCGTATGTCTGCCAAGTGATAACTGATGGTGATAATTCTCAACGATATCTATAGGGTGAAACGAAATAATATACCCATCTATGTCCGCTAGCACCCAGTCACTAGCTTTGAAGCAAGCTCGCTTGTCGATCTCTGGCGCGATAGCCATCAGCGCCTGGTAGACTTCGTTTGCCGTCGTATCGCGTGGATCCAGACCCAAGGCACGCAATACACTGTGTGTTCGCGCCAACACATCCGACATCAACCGGATATCACTATCGTCACGCGTCATTCGATTTAGCTCCTGTAGAGCAATCTGCACATTTGCTCCTTCTCCTAGTAGTCGAGCTAAGTGTTGTGCCATGATTATATACTCCTTTCCTGTAGCGGCATCTCGTGGAGGCGAGCACCTTTATGTAAAATTCCCGCCTTAGCACTAATTTTTGCAACGACAGCGCTGGAATTTGCGCTGGCGAAAATGACCGAGTCTCGCAAACTACCACCTTCTACCCATCTACTCAAAAATCCTGAAGCAAATGCGTCACCAGCCCCTGTCCTATCAATGGCTGGAACGTCTTCATACATGCCAGCGCGGACAATTGTCTTGCCGTCGCTCGCCATGGAGCCATTAGCGCCATCCGTCACCAACAACGTTGGCACCAAATACAGCCCGTGACGAATCAAACTTTCCAAATCACTACCTTCGACAAGCTGCTGCATTTCCTCTTTATTGACCGTCAAAATATCTACGTCTTGCAGCAAACCAAGTAACAATTCACGCTGCGCCAGCTCTTTTTTACCAGGATTAAAGCAAATCTTGATGCCACGTTCACGTGCTTGGGTAAACAGTTTGCTGAGCGTTTGCATTTGACCCGCCAAGTTGGAGACGTACAGCCAATCCGCCTGGACATTTTCCAGAGAAAAGTCGCCTGGATGGTAATGCGTCGAAGCGCCGCGATAGGTCAAAATAGTCCGCTCGCCATTTGGCGCTAGGAGCATGACTGAATATCCCGTGTTGTATTTGTCAGAGAATTTCACTAGCTGCGTACCAACACTTTCACTGTCCAGTGCATCCAACACTGCCTGGCCTGCTGGATCGCGCCCAACAACCCCCATGAACTGCGTTTGATGACCCTGACGAGCAAAGGTAACTGCTGCATTGGTAGCACCACCACCAGTAGAGAAATGGATCTGATTGACATCAATTTTTGAACCCAGTTCCAAGCGCTGGAAGCAATGTTCTGGGCTCTCACAAACAGGCGCTAGTGCTGGCGAGTGGCTCAAAAATACGTCTTGAACAGCAGCACCAATGGTAATAATTTTAGCCATCAGATCACTGCCCTTCCGCTTGAGCCAAAAGCCATGATTTTTTCTTCAACGACTTTCTGGACTGCTAAATATACCTCGGGCATCAGCTTAACGATGGCATATTCATTTGGATTTTCACGCAAGGTTTTTTCCAGTGTGGTGCGGAAAGCATAGCGCATATCGGAGTTGATGTTGATTTTGGAAACGCCAATTTTCGCCGCATCCTCAAAGTAATGCAGTGGCGTACCTGACCCACCATGGAGCGAAATCTGGCAGTGCAGCACCTCGCGGATACGTGCTAACAATTCCAAATCCAATACTTTCGGCACCGGATATTTACCGTGCAGATTACCGACTGCTGCTGCAAAAGTATCAATCCCCGTCGCCTCGACAAATGCTCGCGCACCATCTGGTGTAGAAAAAGTTTTCTTGATTTCTTCATAGTCAATAGCTTCAGTGTGAACGTTAGAGCTGCCACCAAAATAGTGCGGCTCAGACTCCACCAACGCCCCAGTAAACTTAGCGTACTCCACCACTTCACGAGTTTTAGCGATGATTTCCTCATCAGAAGCGTCATGATTTGCCTGAGAAATGTCAATGTGCACAAACTCATAGCCCGCGTCAATAGCCCGTTTACAACCCTCAACCGTCGGTCCGTGATCAAGGTTTAAGTACATCTCAATGCCGTATTCGGCCTTGTAATTGTCCACCAGATCACGCACATTTTCCAGTCCCATGGCCTTCACCTCGGCGTCTGACACTTCAACCAACACTGGCGACTGGAGTTTTTGTGCCGCTCGTGCCACTGCGATCAGCGTTTCTTGATTATCAATATTAAACGCCCCGACCGCAAAATGTTGCGCCCGCGTCCGCTGCATCAAATGACGCGCTCGCGTCGTGTTTTGCCGAATCTCTGAAATCGATAGTCCCATACTGCCCCCTAAAATACTTATGGTAATTATAGCAATTAGTGCGCATTCTGCCAAGGGTGGTCTGCTACGCGTCAGGCCTGTGTGCAGTTAATATATTGACTTTTAGGGTAATATATGGTAAATTACAAGTAACTTCTGCTCGAGGTTTGTCTGAGGGCAGAAGAGCCCTTTGACCTCGAGCACATTTTTTCCTGAAAGGAGGGAAAAATGTATACGCTACTGGGCAGGTGGGCGCTAACTTTTGTTGGGGCTTATCTGCTGATGAGTGCCTTATTCAGGACAGATCGTCCGCGGGTGGCCGATGTAGCCATCTATGCGATGCTCGTCACCATTCTGTTGAGTGGCGACGTGTTCGAATGCTCGGGGGGCTAAAGCCCCCCAGAAAATAGCTCGCCTTGAGGTTTTAGACCTCGGCTGGAGCCTTTCTGGGTGGGCTATTTTCATTGGAGAAAATTTACGACGCTACGCACAATTGAATCGATATCTAAACCATGCTTTTGCCACAATTCAGACGTTTTACCTGACTCACCAAACACATTGTCCACACCAATTCGTTTCACTTTCACCGGTAAATGCTCACTGAGTAGTTCCGCCACACTTGAGCCGAATCCGCCAGCGATCTGCCCCTCTTCGGCCGTCACCACACGGCCGCATTTTTGGGCAGCACCCAACACTGCTGCCTCATCCAACGGCTTGATGGTTGGGAAATGAACAACCTCCGCCTGGATGCTATGCTGATTTGCCAGTATTTCCGCTGCCAGTAGTAATTGACAGGTCATCGTGCCAGTGCCCAGCAACGCCACGTCTTTTCCTTCGCGCAACACGTAAGCTTTGCCAATTTCAAATGTTGCCTGATTTAAAAACAGTGGCACATCAGCCCGCGGCAATCGCACATAGTTTGGCCGTGAATCAGCCACCATCGCCGCCGCCATCAACTCAGCCTCATGCGCATCGCCCGGCGCCAGCACTACCATGTTTGGCAAGCTCCGCATCAGCGCGATATCCTCCAGCATTTGGTGTGTTGCACCATCTGGACCCACGTTCAGCCCTACGTGTGAACCGACCAGCTTGACCGGCTGATTATTGAGACAAATCGTCGTGCGAATTTGCTCCCAGTTACGTCCTGGACTAAACGAAGCGTAGCTAGCGGCAAACGGAATGTTACCCATGGCTGCCAGCCCAGACGCCACCGTCACTAAGTTTTGTTCCGCCACACCAACTTCAATGAGTCTCGGCGCACCGATATGCTTGGCAAATTTACCAAAGCCAACGCTTGCTACCAGGTCCGCACTGAGCGCCACGACGCGGTCATCCTGCTTGGCCAGTGCAACCAAACCGTCACCAAAGCCACCTCGCACCGAAGCATAGGTGGGCGTTTGCCAATCTTCACGTAGATACATCATTTCCTATCCTCCAACTGAGCTAACGCTCGCTGCGCTTCCTCGACAGTAGGAACTTTCCCATGCCAATGGTAGTCGCCTTCCATAAAATCGACCCCTTTGCCTGGTATGGTGTGGGCGATAATGATACTTGGTCTGTCTGTCACAGCACGAGCCATACTCACGGCTTCACAGATACTCTCCATATTGTGCCCATCAATTTCCTGAACGTGCCAGCCAAAACTGCGCCATTTGCCTTGCAAATCCTCCAGCGGCATGACGTCCTCAGTACTACCGCCAATTTGAATATTGTTACGATCAACGATGCCGATCATATTACCCAAGTTGTATTTACTAGCAAACATCGCTGCTTCCCAGATATTACCTTCGTCTAATTCACCATCGCCCATCAGACAATAGACAAACCGCTTGGGTTGCGGATGCAAGTATCGTACATGGTAGGCCATACCCAAAGCTTGGCTCAAGCCTGAGCCCAATGGCCCGCTAGTCGTCTCAACGCCAGGTAGCGCTTGACGTTCTGGATGCCCCTGCAGTCGAGAACCAAACTGTCTGAGTGTCGCCAATTCTGTCCTGGGGAAGAAACCACGCTCCGCCAAAGTCGCGTATAGTACGGGCGCGCAGTGACCGTTGCTCATGACGAAGAGATCTCGCTCATCCCAATCAGGATTCTCTGGACTGACGTGAAGCACCGCAAAATATAAGGCTGTCATGATGTCCGCCAAGCCTAAGGCGCCAGCAGTGTGACCACTACCAGCGTGTTCCAGCATGGTGATGATGGAGCGGCGCACTGACGAGGCGTGCTGCTCCAATTGTTTACACGTGACGTTTGGCGGCACTAGCCCAACATGCCCTTTTTGTTAATTTCATTTTGAATGTTTTGATAGGCTTCTCGAGGATTTGGCGATTTTTGGATGGCACCACCAACCACCAAAACATTGACGCCGCTGTGCGCCAAGCCATAGGCGTTGTCTGGCATGACACCGCCATCCCAGCCAATCTCTACAGCAGGATTGATGTCTTTGATGAGCCGGATTTTTTCCAATTGCATCAAACTAGCGCTGCCGCCAAAACGACCAAGTTCACCAGAAAATATCATGACGTGATCTGCTGCCTTGATGAGGTCAACGACGGTACTCGGGACGGTTGGGCGCATCAACACCAAGCCAGCTTTGATATCTGCTTGTTTGATTTTCTGCAGCGCACCAAGGACGTCGCCGTCAGACTCGGCGTGGAGCAAAATCATATTTGGGCGTAGCGCCACCAAATCTTCAATGTATTCATCGACATTTTTCACCATGGCATGAATATCAATCTGCCAACCTTCTGGTGCCCACAAATCTCGCAAACCAACTGTCAAGTTTGGCGCAAATTGGCCATCAGAGATATCAACGTGCGCTCGCTCGGCAAAACCAGTGATTCGCTCAATTTGTTCTTTGTATTGATCGACATTTTCTGCCAAAATACTGGGAGTGATTACTGTGGTCATAATAATTGGTCCAACTGCGCATTGCGCCTATTAAATCTTGGTGCATTAATATACGGAGTGTTAAGCCATGTTTCCATGATTCCCTTCCACGCCGCTTCATTGTCTTCCAAAACACGAGCCGGCAAGCACAACACGTTTGAGTTATTGTCCTGGCGTGTCATTTTGGCTTCGTAAGCGTCCCAAATGACGCTAGCACGAATCCCTTTGAAACGGTTCGCCGCCATGCACATACCTTGGCCGCCACCACAAATCAAAATCGCTCGCGGATCGTCCGACTCATCACCAATCACCCGCAAAGCCGCCGCTTGAGCAAATTGAGGAAAATCATCATCTGGGTTTAATTCTCGCCCACCGACGTCCTCGACTTCGTAGTTATTTTTCACCAAATACGCGAAGACTTTTTCTTTCAACAGAAAGCCGCGATGATCAGATCCCAAGTAAATTTTCATACTCATAAGTATAAGCGGTTTGGGAGCTTTTTGCAAATTAGCCAGCGCGCTTCAAAACAGCGCCAATGTCTGCCACCAGCTCTACCAAACGGTTTGAGTAACCCCATTCATTGTCATACCAAACCATGACTTTTATCAAATTACCACCAACCACTTTGGTGAGTGGCAAGTCAACGACTCCGGAGTGCGAATTACCGATAAAGTCGCGACTGACGAGAGGCTCTTCACTGACACCCAAAATGCCCTGATAGAACGTGTCTTGAGCTGCTTTTTTGAACGCCTCGTTCACCTGCTCGACTGTCACATCGCGCCGGAGCAGTGCCGTCACGTCGCTGAGGGAAACCACTGGCGTTGGTACGCGCACACTCAGGCCATCAAATTTGCCAGTCAGCTGCGGTAACGTTTTAGTCACAGCAATAGCTGCGCCTGTTGTTGTTGGCACCATGTTCTCAGCGGCATTGCGGCCTTCACGCAAATCCTTGGATGGCGCGTCTTGCAACCTTTGGCTAGCGGTATAGCTGTGCACTGTTGTCAACATTGATTTTTCCACGCCAAACTCTGCGTCCAGTACCGCCATCACCGCGCCCAGACTGTTGGTGGTGCAGCTGGCATTTGAGACAATCGGCGTCGCCGAGGCGATCTTGTCGTCATTGGTACCAAATACAATCGTATCAACACCATCAGACTTGGTGGGACCGCTGATGACGACACGTTTCGCACCAGCTTCCAGGTGTTTGCCTGCGCCCTCTTTGTCGGTAAAGAAGCCAGTCGATTCAATCACGACATCGATATTCATATCTTTCCATGGCAATTGCTGCGGCTCTTTCTCTGCCAAAACCTTGACAGATTGACCATCAACGATGAGTTCATTTTCTGTAAATGTCACTTGGCGGCCGTATTCACCGTAGTTACTGTCGTGCTTGAGGAGATATGCCAGTGTCTTTGTGTCCGTCAAATCATTGATGGCGACAATCTCCAAGTCGCTCCGCTCACGCGCAATCTTAAACGCATTGCGCCCAATCCGCCCAAAGCCGTTAATTGCTATTCTTGTTGCTGCCATACTGCCCTCCCTGTTAAGCGTTAGCCTTTTCTCCTATTATATACCAAACTATTTTTCGCTTCTAGCGTGAAACTCTGCAAATAGACCAATGCCAATAAATACAACCGTCATAGACCCTGCAATAAAAATACTTGTAGCATTTGACAGAAAACCAAATAGTAATGCGCATGGGATGAATATCAGACGACCAACAGTATTGATCACCGAACCAGCACCAGCGCGATATTTTGATGGTAGATAGTGCTGCATTTTTGACGTCAGCGCAAGAACTAGTGCAAACGACAATGTACCAATGACAAACTGCAGTCCAACGGTTAGCCAAAATGACGGACTGACAGTCATGCCAATTGCGGAGATGAAGCAGACAGCTAGCGCCAATAGGACTCGTCGTCGAGTGGCAAAGAAGCGAACAATCGCACCGCCAGAACTGTACGTACCCGTGATGATAGCTCCTGCTATACCAAACAATGCCGCCGGCATAGACAACGCCGCATACCATAGCTGATAGAACTCACCGTTCATTTTCTGCACCAAAAATACTACCAGCATAACAACCACCAGCCAAACAAGGTCAGGATTTTTGAAAACAGCCGCAAACGTACCTTTCGTATGCTCGATCAATTTCGCATCGGTTGATTGTTTGTGAATCGTGGTGTCTCGATAGAACAATAAGACCACTGCTGCTAACCCTGCAGTAATGATTGTCGCAAAGAACGCCGACCTGAGCGATGTGGCAGACGCTAACCATCCACCCAATAATGCACTGATAATTAAAGCGATACCGCCAAGCATCTCAAAGCGCCCCAAAATCTTATCGTAATTTCTTGTATGTCCCTGCTCTTCTTTGAGTAAGTCATAAATCATGGCTGAACCAGTACCACTGGCAAGAGCATCAAAGAATCCCCAAAATGCTGCCGATACGACATATAGTGATGGGTCATTGCTAATCCACCCAAAATAACTGCTTAGTAACATACTTAAGGCCGACAGGATCATGACGCCTTTTCGACTCCACCGATCCGCCAGCACACCAGATGGCACTTCCATGAAGACTGACATCACCGCGTAAATCGCTGCCATCAAACCAATACTGGCATCATTGAATCCTATGCTGTACATAAAGAGTTTTTCAATGGAATACCAAAATACAAAACACAACAGGAACTTCGCAATAAACAGTGGCGCCAAGCGTCGGACGAGCGGATTTTTCATCCCATCATTATACCATGATGCTATACTATATATATGACGCGTGAAGAGCTACTCGCCACAGCTGGGCAAAAGTATGATGAGGTGCCAGTGCTGGTTTTGGCGAGTGCCATTGACTATGCTACTGAAAAACACGCTGGACAAAAACGCAAAAGCGGCGAGCCGTATATCAATCACCCGCTGGCGGTGGCCGAGATTTTGATTGAATGGGGTATGGATATCGACACGGTGGTGGCGGGCGTATTGCATGACACGGTCGAGGACACCGACGCGACACTGGATGAGTTAGAGAGTTTATTTGGACGAGATGTGGCGTTTTTGGTGGATGGCGTGACTAAGGTTTCGCAGGCACGCGCTGGCATGCGCAGTCTGGACAGCTATTTGCCACACACCAAGGACAATTTGACTAAACTGATGATCGCAGTCGGTGAAGATGTGCGGGTAATTATCATCAAATTGGCGGATCGCCTGCACAATATGCGGACGCTGCAATTTATGTCGCCTGAGAAGCAGAAGAAAATTGCCCGCGAGACGATCGAGGTGTTTGCGCCGCTGGCGGACCGGTTGAACATGGGACGCGTGCGTGTGCAGCTGGAAGAATTGAGCTTCAAATATTTGATGCCGAAAGATTTTCACCGCACCAAAAGTTTAATGGATAGTCGCTTGAAAAAATCGCAGCGAAAACTAGACCGTGTTCGCCGCGAAGTCGAGGCGCGACTAAAGGAAGAAAAGCTGGTTTTCCAGATGGATGGCCGCGTCAAAAGCGTCTACAGCCTATTCAAAAAACTTGATAAGGTCGGCGATATTGATAAGATTTATGATTTAATTGCGCTGCGAGTCATTGTCGATGATTTGTCGACGGGATATTTGGTTCTGGGGATTTTGCACGATATGTATCAGCCGATGTACGAGCGGATCAAAGATTATGTTGCCAACCCCAAACCAAACGGTTACCAAAGTCTGCACACCACCGTGCAAACGCCGAGTGGGCAAATTGTTGAATTTCAAATTCGTACCAAAGAGATGCACGAATACGCTGAGCGTGGCTTGGCGGCCAGCTTCCACTACAATGAGCAGAAATTGACCGACGCGTACAAAAAAGGTCGCATGGGTGCCATGCCAGCGGACTTGTCGTGGATTCGCGACCTTCAGGAAGCGGCAGCGTTGGCTGGCGAGGGTAAACGATTTGATTCTGACAAGTTCCGCATGAAATTGTTCTCGGACCGAATTTTCGTGTATTCTCCAAAAGGCGATATTTACGATCTGCCGCGCGGTGCATTCCCATTGGATTATGCCTACCGCATTCATTCCGACGTCGCAGCACACGCCAGTGGTTTCAAGATCAATGGCGTCATGAAGCCGTTTACCTATCATTTGCGGCACGGCGACACTATCGAGGTGTTGACTAATAAATCAGCCCACCCGAAGCCGGATTGGCGCGAACTGATCATAACGCCTCACGCTAAAGACAAGCTGCGTTTGCAATTGTCGCGTAGCGGTGGCATCTTGCAACAATTGACTGGCGGCGTTTCGTCACTATTTCGGCATCGATAATCAACGGCGCAATCTTGTAAGCGGAATATAAGAAACAATATCACCCTCATCCTAGAGGCTGTGACGGGCGCGAAAGCCCCGTCAGCCGAACGCCACAGGCTGACCGTAGGTCACCTGTAAAGAGTACTCTGAGTGAGGTGTGATATTGTTTTGTTGCGTCGATACTCTTACGCTTGCTCGTTCCAGCGAGTGATCGAATCGCGGATAATTTGCTTGGCGCGCTCAACGTCACCAAAGCCCTTGACGACTGTTGAGCCTGGTTTCTTCATATCTTTGTAGTGATTGAAATGATGTTCAATTTGCTTGAGTAGCTGTGGTGGCAAATCTTCCAACGAATTGATAGCATCGCCAGTATTGCGGTCATCAGCTGGCACCACGATCACTTTGTCATCAACTTCATCGTCATCAACAAATTCCAGCACACCGATAACCTTTGCTTCCATGAAAATGCCTGTTGTCAGCGGCTGGTCAGTGATGATTAAGGCGTCCAATTCGTCGCCGTCTTCATCCAAGGTCTGCGGGATGAAACCGTAGTTAGTTGGCTTGGCGAAAATTGCTGGCTCAACGCGGTCCAGCTGCATCACCGCCAGCTCCCGGTTCCATTCAATCTTGTGGTTTGAACCCTGCGGGATCTCAACGACAACATTGACGATGCCGTTTTCCACATCACCAGGTGTCAAAATTTGGTTAAAGTCTGCCATGATTTACTCCTCTCTGGCTTTTTCTTGTAAATATTCACGAATTTGCAATGCTGCCACCGCACCCTCGCCGACCGCCGAAGCGATTTGCATGGTCGCGCCCGAACGCACGTCGCCCGAGGCAAAGACACCAGGGACATTGGTACGCAAGTGTTCGTCAGTGACGATGTGTCCGCCGAGATCTAGTTCAACATCTGAGTCAGCCAAGAACTGCGTGTTCGGAATGAGACCGATGAAGACGAATAGACCGTCTGCAGTAAACTCTTTTTGTTCGCCATTTTGGGTTGATGTAACACCGTAAAACTTATCATCTTTGACGATAATTTCATCAGTCGTTGCACCGATATGGACGGTAATTTTGCCCTCATCGACATACTTTTGTAATTCTTTTTGCAAGACATCGCTGGCGCGTAATTCGCTGCGCACCAGCAGGTCAATATGGCTGGCGTAGCGAGTCAAAAATATCGCTTCTTGCACTGCCGAGTTGCCGCCGCCAACGACGATCAAACGCTTGTCGCGGTAAAAGGCGCCGTCGCACGTCGCACAGTAATGCACACCGCGACCATACAATTCGTCTTCGCCTGGCACACCCAGCTTGCGATGATTTGAGCCGGTCGCTAACAACACAGCCTTGGTTCGCACCGGCTGGCCATCAATCGTCAATTCCAATTCGCCGTCGACCTGCTTGAGTTCTGTAACATCGCCGTACTCGATATTCGCGCCGAACCGCTCAGCTTGCTGCTGCAGCTCGGACGCCAATTTCATGCCGGTCACCCCCTCAGCAAACCCTGGGTAATTGTCAATTTGATCAGTAATGGCCGCCATGCCACCGACCACGCCACGTTCATACAGTGTCGTCGGCACGTCCTCGCGCGACAGATAAATTGCGGCCGTGAGTGCACTTGGACCAGCACCAACAATGATAACTTCTTTAGACATTGAGCCCCCTTGATTTATAATATCGTTTGATGATTTCTGGCATTTCTGGTTGCGGAATTTCTGCTGGCTTTTCGATAGCCATGATGACAAATTTTAGTGGTGCATTGGCAGGAATCTTATCACCCTGGCCTTGACTGCCGTACGCCTTATCAGCTGGAATCGTCAGTTCGCGCACACCACCGATCTTCATACCGACCAGGCCCTCTTTCCAACCCTGGATGACTGCCGTATTTGCCGGACCGTTTATGGCAAATGGTGCTTTTAACTTACCATCAGCAATTGACTGGTCAAATACTTCACCCTTGGCATTCCAGCCAATGTAATACACTGCAAATTTGGTGTCATCTTTGACTTCTGCGCCGTCACCTTCCACCAAGTCCTCTTTACCGAGCTCTTTGACATCGCCCGCCTCAAACGCACCGACTCGTGATCCAAATTCGGCAAACTTGCTGTAATATTTATCGTTCAATTCTGCTGTCTGCGCCTCAACTTTCTTTTGGCGTTCTGTATTTGCTGCTTTATAGCTTTCTTGTGCTCGCTGTAGTTCAGCTTGATCTTTGGCTTCATTGCCTGGAGCCACCATCATGGCGATGAAACCGCCAACCGTACCCACCAACATTGTGATTGTAATAATCCAAATTCCTATTCTTTGCGATCTTGCTATCGCCATATCTTATCCTCCTCTGTTTGTCCTATTATACATCAACTTTTGGCTCGGCGGCAATGTCATACGCAGCCAACCGCTCGCCCGCTACCCCAGGATTCTTCTGTAGCTCCAGCAACTTGGCGTAGATGCCATTGGTCTTAGCCAATTCATCTGGCGACCCAATCTCATCAACTCGCCCATTTTTCAGAGTGATGATGGTATCAACCGCGGCGATGGTCGACAAACGGTGAGCGATGATCAATGTCGTGCGGCCTTTCATCAACCGATCAAGCGCTTGTTGCACCAAATGCTCACTTTTATTGTCCAAATTGCTGGTTGCCTCGTCTAGTATCAAGATCGGGGCGTCTTTTAACACCGCACGTGCGATGGCGATGCGCTGTTTCTGGCCTCCTGAAAGCTTCAAGCCGTGCTCACCGATCTGCGTGTCATAGCCGTAGTCCAATTGACGAATAAACTCATCGGCGTTGGCAGCTTTGGCGGCGGCAAAAATCTCCTTGTCCGTTGCATCGGCTTTGCCATAGGCGATATTTTCACGAATGGTGCCCGAAAAGAGTACAGGGTCTTGAAAAACGGTTGCAATGTGTCCGCGCAAACTGCGCTGGGTTAGGTTGCGAATGTCAGTGTCATTGACTGAGATAACACCACTGTCTCGTTCATATAGTCGCATCAACAAATTGGTAATTGTGGTTTTACCGCCACCAGATTCGCTAACCAAAGCCACGCGTTTGCCAGCGGGAATCGTAAAGGAAATGTTATGCAGAACGGGGCGATTTGGCACACTAGCATATCGGAACGACACATCGTCAAAGGAGATCGTCGCCTTTTCTGTGTTCAGGTGAGCTGCATCGGGCGCGTCCTTGATACCAGGTTTGAGCTCCATGGCCGCAATGAAGTCCTTGCTCCCCGACACTGCTTTCTGAAAGCCATCAACGATAAAACTCATACTAAAGAGCGGCGTTCGCAGATTATTGATCAAGGTGATGAGCAAAATCATCTCACCAATCGTAAACTTTTTCTCGGTCGTCTGAACAAAAATGTACGCAAAGATGAGGAAAAAAACGATGCTCAAAATTAAGCCGCGAATGACATCCATTTTGTGCCAATAACGTGACTGCTTGCGCGTCACGGCGATGGTTTTACGGTAACGTTTGGTAAAATGTCGATACTCTAAGCTCTCGCGAACATAGCTTTTGACCACTTTGATTTGCGATACAACTTCTGCAAATCGGCCGCTAGCCATATCAACTTCGTGATTTTTATTTGACTGGAAATAGCGCCATTTTTTGCTGGTCAATACCGCCAGCCAGATGAACAACGGATACAATATCAACACCAATAGCGCCAAGTCCAAACTGTACGTCAGCACAATACCGATTGTGATACAGCTGGTCAGGAGCATCTGCAGGAAATTATTTGCAAACATGTTCAGGAAATTGCTCATCTCGGTGATGGCGCGGTTCAGGCGGTTGATGATGGTGCCTGTCAATTCCCCATCAAAATAACTTTGTGGCAGACTAAGCAAGTGGTGATAATAATGCGTCGACAACTGCGCTTTGAGCTTGGTGGACATGACGTCACCCCAGTAGCCACCTAAGTTACGAATCAACACGTTAGCAACATCAAACACCAACAGCAAAGCCGCTAACCACAGTACCTGACCAACGCCAATATTATTACCTTCCACTACCTCAACCATCAAAGTAGTAGCCCGCGATATGACATACGGCATGGCGATACCAGTCAGCGCCACCAACACGGAGCACAGGCTAATCTTGGCATAAAATGGCAACATATTGTGCGTATAACCAAGGGTACGGAGCAGCGATTTCATCAGACAAGCTCCGCGCTGTAAGCTTGTTGCATAACCTGCTGGATTGATTCAATGATTGGCGTGATGTCAGAATCAACCAAAGTGCGTTGGTGGCTGGTAAAGACCAGGCGGAAAGTTAGTGTTTTCGTTGATGTGTCGTCTGGCGGCTGGTAGATGGACACCACATGAAAGGCCACGTCAATCTCCACCGCTTCAAGGACGCGGTCAATACTTTGGGCGACGGACACATAATTAACATGAGCTGGCACTTTGAGAGAAATATCGCGACTCGTCGATGGGTAGCGACTGAGCGGCTGATAATGACTAGCACGTTTGGCGTAGACAGCCTCCAAGCCAGCCGTGTCCAAGCTCGCCGCTGCCACGTACGTTGGCAGTTTGAAGTTCTTGATGACTGCTTGTTTCAATTCGCCAACTATGCCGATGAATGTTCCGTCGGCCGTCTCAACCAGTGCGCTGCGTGATTGGTCAAATGGTGCCGTAACTGGGAAGTTGAGCTCCTCTTCAATTGGCTTAAACACCAGTTTGGCACCAAGGTCATGTGCTAGCTGCTCAACCAAGCGACGAATTTTGTAAAATGGCGCACCCGCTCCCGGCTTTTTGGCGGCATAGACGATGTCGGTGAACTGGCTGGCTTCTGGCAAACCATCTTCGCCTAGGCCATGCATTTTGCTGTGACCCTTACCCATTTCAAACAAGGCAAATTCATCATGACCAGCCTTGATATTGGCATGAACCTTGTCAAGCAAGCTCGGCAGCACCGTCAAGCGGTAATATTGTAAATCAGGACTGAGGGCGTTTGATAATTTGTACGCCTGGCTAATGTCTTGCTCGGCGTTTTTCAGGATGCGTTCGTGAACGAAGCTATAGGTCAAGACTTCGTTGGCGCCAGCGCGCGATAAACTTTGGCGAACGGCGTTTTTTAATTCACGACGCGAGTTTTTTGGTGTTGACTTAATACTGCGACACGGCAATTGACGCGGCAGTTTATCAAAGCCATATAGCCGCCCAACTTCTTCGACAATATCCTCTGGCATTTCAAGGTCGGTACGCCAAAACGGCGATTGGATGCAAATATAATCCAATTCTTCTTCCGGACCATGACTCTTGATCTCCACGTTATTCAACAAGCCGCAAATATCATCGCCAGATAAGTCCAAGCCCAATCTCTCATTGATAAATTTACTGTCGATATCAATGTTAGCCGGCGTGTATTTTCCATCAAAATAGTCGTCGAGCTCGTCACTAAATTGCTTCAAATCAAACACCTGGCTCGCCTGTACCCCGCCAACCATGCTCATCAGCTGCTTCAATACGGCAGCATTTTGGAGCGGCGACTGACCCTTATTGAACCGCGTGAGTGCGTCGGTGAAAATACCGTGTCGCATGGCCGTGCGGCGCAGCGCATACATGTCAAAATTAGCGCATTCAAGGACAATATTCTTAGTGTCACTTAAAACCTCGGTGTCAGTGCTGCCCATAATTCCCGCGAGACCTATCACGCCCTCGCCATCAGCGATGACGATGTCGTCAGCCGTCAGCTCATATTCCTTACCATTGAGCAGGCTGATTTTCTCGCCGTCACGAGCCAGCCGCGCCCCGAGTGTAGACCCGCGTAATTTGTCATAATCATAGGCATGCGTTGGCTGCGCCGTCATGAGCATCATGTAATTTGTCGCGTCAACAATGTTGTTAATCGGCTTACCGCCCATCGCCACCAATTTACATTGTAGCCACAATGGGCTTGGACCCACGGTAACGTCACAAAACGCTACTGCCATGAACCGCGGCACTAATTCTGGCGCATCGTTCGTTACTGTTAGCTCCAGACCCTCAGCGCCAGCAAACTGCTGTTCTGACTTATACCACTCAGGGCTAGCAAACTGCTGATGAAAAATCCCAGCAATCTCGCGTGCCACGCCGAGCTGCCCAAAGCAGTCCGGCCGGTGGGTAAACATCTTATTTTCGATATCTAGCACATAGTCGTCCAAACCAAACGTTTCCGCGAAACGAGCGCCCACGCTTAGCTCAACACCCGCCGGCATGTCATGTTCATGAATTTCAACAATTCCCTCGTGATCCGTGCCGATATCCAGCTCATCAGCCGCCGCCAACATACCTTGGCTGAGCACGCCGCGCAGTGGTCGCGCATCCAATACGAACGGCTCATCGTCATCAAAACTCGCCGGCACCGTGCTTTTTGGCGGCAACCAAATCGCCCACATATCTGCATGTACATTTGGCGCGCCGCAGACCACCTGCACTAGCCCGTTGTCGTCACGCGGCACATCAGCCACCACGCCACCATCATCGATCTTGGTCACGCTCAGCCGATCAGCGTCAGGGTGTTTAGCGCACTCAACCACCCGAACGATCCGTGCGCCACCATATTTGGCCTTCAGGTCGATCACTTCCTCGACACCGCCAAGCTGCTGATTGACCCGCGCCACCAACTCATCCACCGGCGGCAATTCAAAATTAATCAATTGTTTGATAAGATTTAGGCTGACTTTCATACTAGCTACTAGTATATCACCTTATATGTAACTATTCGACTTTTGTAGAGCCAGGCCGCAGGCTGGCGATTACTGGCGATATTCTTTTGCTTTATGTGCGGCAATAACATCCTGCTGTTCGGGCGTAAACCGCCGTGATTCACGCATTTTTTGGTAGGCTTTGTTGCGCGTCCAGACATCGGCATGCCCGTTTTCCAATTCAGCCAGCGTCAGCTCAAAAAACTGTACCGCCGCCGTGGCGTATAGCCAAGCCAACGCCATTTTGACATAGTAGCCATCGTGTTTAATGTCTCGCAGCGCTGCGAAAACCTGGTCAATATGTGCTTCGTCTAGGAAATTAGTCATCAAAGAAACCACACCGTAGCGCACTGTCAATTCAGCCTCACCCTGCAAACATGCCAGCGCAAAATCCCACCACACCTCACCGGCAAATCGCCGCTTTTTCTCAACAAATACATCAATGTGAGCCCATGAATCAACGCGCGGCAAATATTGCCTAGTCAAATCAATCGCCGTCTGATCATCGAGCCGAGCGTGCATAATCAACAATCCACACAACAACACATAGTCGAAAGATTCATCCTGAACCGTCAGCAATTCACTAATATCCGCCGCATTCACATCAGGCGCCAATTTCCGTGCTAACCGCCGCAAGTCCGGCACACGCACGCCGATGACTGGCATCTTGGTATTGACGATGCGCTTATTAAACTCAGCATACGTCTCGTTGCCCTCAGCGAGCTTTGCCAGTTTTGTCACAATGTCATCATACATATCGCTATTGGCCTTCGTGCTTAATTAATATAGACCAGCGCAATACCTAGTCATATTATTTATTCTACATTATATAGCTAGATTGATTACGCATTATACAGCATAAAATTATCTATCGTAGACCTACTGCACACAGCACGTCATATACACTTGGTACTACTTTTACCAACCCGCGTAAGGCAATGTCTTGCGGTGCTGTGCGCGAAAAAACTGGACATTTTGGGCCGTCGCAAAACCAATTTCCATTGCTGCGCTCAGTCCAACATAACCATCTGGAGCATAAATCATCACAAAATCTGCTTTACAAATTGCTGACAAATGCCAGTCTTCGATCGCTCGCGATGATATACCTTGCTCGGCAGTGTCTCGCACAAATGCTGCATTATCAAACTGCATCCGTCGTGGTGATAAAACTTGGCAGCCAGTCGTAACAAGCTCATCATAGACCCGGAATAGCCCTGCCCTGTCACGCGTGTATGAGCCGCAAAGCACTGCCCGAGGTGGCTCAAAATTCTGTCGCGTCATATTCATATATCACTTCTGTTAGTTCACCGTGCCCATCGATACATGCTGTCATTTCGTGCATGAAGCTTTTATATTTCTTTGGCTCGCCCTCCATCTCTTCGCGCGTGCGCCAAGCATTTTTGCCGCCTTCGAATTCTTCAACCAACGTACCAGAAATAGTATCGCAAAACATCAGATGGAATAATTTATCCTCAACAATTTCATTTGTTTGGCTGTGACGAACCCGCTCGTGATAGATACCGCGGTGTACGAACGTTCCGTCTAGTCCCGTTTCTTCAGCAAGTTCACGTGCTGCTGCTTCAACAACAGACTCCGCCCAGCGTACTTTGCCGGTTGGCGCACCCCAAAATCCATAATATGGATGTTTGAGACGCTGTTGCAGAAGGTATTGCTTTTTGCCATGGCGCTGCCGCTCAACGACAAGCAGCACTGCCACCTTTGGCTGACGCTCAATCACACCAGCATCAGTGTCTAGCTTATTGGCATATTCTTTTCCTTTGATCGAAAGCATATAGCCATCAGCTGTTTTTGTAACGTAGCCTAAGGCGACTAGTCTCTTGATGTGAAATTTGACATGGTCGCTATCGAGCCCAGTAGCTCGCTGCAACGCAGCAAAATGAGCAGCCGGCAAAAATAGTAATTCTCGCAATATCTTTATCTGTGCATTATGCACCTTTTCTTCCAAACTCATGATCTACACTCCTTTTATCTCCATCATAGGACGGCTGTCATATAAAATCTAGGGAAGTCAAATTCCCTATTATTCCTATATTCGTAAATATATGATATAATATGTAAAATGCATCAGAAACCTTCTTGCGAAACTTTGGCTCGCGCCCATCAGCAAGGGCTCACACAAACTGTGGGTAATTTTCTGCAGCACGTACACGCGACTGAGATTCAGCCAGACGCAGCGACTGTCTTTGTGTATGATGAATGTAATCCTGATTCGATTGGGGCAATCGCTACTGCGTGCTCACCACAGGTTCCGGCCGATGACCGATTTGATTTTCAGAAAACACATATCACAGGGCACCGCGTTGATGGGTCGTCAGTCGCTGGACGTGTCATTGAAGGCAATCAAGACGACATTACTCTAACTGAGAGTGCAATGAATCCTGATCATCGCGTCCTCAACTTGCCACTGCCCGACCAACACGCCGTTCTGCAAGCTGCTTTCACCAAAGACCGTACGCCGACAAAACGTCAGTTGGGCGAATTAGAAACATTATGGCAATATGACAGAACCAAAGCTGCACTTGGTGTTGGCATTACGGCGCTGCAAGCATTGGCGAGAGCATCATACCCTACTCAGTCGGTTGCCGACATGTTGGCGCTCAAATCACCCACCACACCAAACGCAATCCTCGCCACGTGGGATGTGTCGCATTCAACCAGGGAGATGGCGCGTGATGATGGAGAACTGCGCTCATTCATCGTTTGGTTTGGTAGCCAAGCAATCACTGCCGTGCAACGTTATGATGGCGAGCTAATCGACTGGACAGGCGACGGGCAGAATCTTGCAGTGCCACTACCACAGAGCAACGCGCGTTTCTCACGTGAGCAGCGGGCTGATTTTGGTCACAAAACGCTCATCCCGCTACTCAGTCACCTCACCGACATCGCCCAATCACAGGACGAATATACGGTTCGACTGACCGCCGGTTTTGGCCGACTCGACAATCTTCCTGGTGGGAAAATGAGTCCAGAGCTCTTTAGTATGACGAAATTATCCAAGTGTCAGCCACGCGACCGATTGTCAATTGCCTTGACCGATGAGGCCTATGACATGCTCGCTCCTAATTTGCCTAACACATTGCAGCACTACCTGTACCACGATTAAGCTTTCTTACGGGCTGATTTTTTATCTTCCTTGCTTTTTTGGAGTAATTTGTTTTTGAGTGTCAACACCACATCCGCCTCTTTAGCCAGCTGTTTGCTGTGGGTAACGACGATGACGCATTTGTCGTTTTCATGGGCGGCTCGACGCAGGATGTCGATGATGTCAGCGGCGGTAGTTTCGTCCAGGTTGCCGGTCGGCTCATCTGCCAAGATGATCGGTGCTGAGGACACCAACGCCCGGCCGATTGCTACACGTTGTTGCTGTCCGCCAGAAAGTTTCATGACATTGCGGTGAATGTGATCGTCGTCCAGACCCATGGCATGTAGCGTTTCGTTGGTGGCCTTGGAATTAACCAATTTCAAGTTTTCCAGCGGCGTCAGATAATCGATCAGGTTATAATTCTGAAACACCAGCGAAATATTATGCTTGCGATGATGGGAATATCCCTGCTCGGCGATGTCTTCATCGTCAAACAAAATCTGCCCGCCGGTCGGTGTGTCTAACCCCGCTAGCAGTCCCAGCAGTGTCGACTTGCCGGCGCCAGAACTACCGACGATGGCGTAGAACTTGCCCTTTTCAAATTGATAATTGATGCCATTGAGCACGTTGCTGGTGCCGTCAGCGTATGAGTAAATGATATCGCGTAACGTAAGTATTGACATGATAACTCCTAACTTAGTTTTGCTAAAATTTGCTTTGGTGA
This sequence comes from uncultured Candidatus Saccharibacteria bacterium, assembly GCA_963520855.1. GTDB lineage: Bacteria > Patescibacteriota > Saccharimonadia > Saccharimonadales > Saccharimonadaceae > Nanosynbacter. Next base: position 361,599 of record CAUQSI010000001.1, read on the forward strand.
TTGGCGCATGATTGGCGCGGTGGCAGCGATGGCCGACAGTAGAACGACCATGTAGCCGAAGGCGAAAGCCTGCAGATAGGTCGCCACTGGCGCGGCTTGCACCGCAGTCTTTTCTGTGCGTTGGTTTTGATCGGTTTGCGCTGTCAGGGCAGTAGAAATTTGCGATGAGGCGACCGAACCGACACCGAGCGCGAACACCGAGCTAACTGCGGCAATGATGGCAAGCTCCGCCAAGAGCTGCCCGATAATCTGCCGCTTTGACGTGCCGATGGACAGCAAGATGCCAATTTCATGCAAGCGGCCGCGCACCCAGAACACCAGCACCAGTGACAGCACCGCCAACCCTGCCACGGCTGCACCGATGGCGGCAATCGTCAAAATGTTTTGAATGCCAGCGATGTTTTGGAGAACCCCAGCGAACACGGCCCCGTTGTCAGTCAGGCTGAATTTCTGCCAATCGACGTTTGGTAGGCTTTTGGTGCGGTCTGTTAGCGACTTCAGCTGATGCGGATTTTCGGCGAAATACGTCGCTCGCGTTAGCTGCTGGCTACCCGTCAGCTGCTGCGCTGCGGCCAAATTAGTGATGAGATGATTCTCCGCCATGTCGGACTGCAAGACCGCTGGCTTTTCGCCTTTGCCACTGAAAATTCCTGCGACAGTCACCGTCACGCGCCGGCCGTCTTTGGTGATGTCCAGCTTGTCGCCTGGCTTGATATCGTTTTTCTCGGCAAACGTTTTGTGAATCAGGGCCGCATTTTGGTCGCGCTCGGTCAAGTGCTTACCCTGCTCCAGTTGGTAGAATCGACCGGTGAACTCGCCGAGCAGATCGCTCTGTGTCGCGCCCGTCACCTTCGCCTCGCCAGCCACGTTAGCGTCCAGCTGCACGCCGCTGCCTGCCGTGTCGATCAATTGTTTGCCTGGCAGTCCCGCGGTGGTCTCTGATTGGAAATTATGTGCTTTGGCCTTGTCCAGGTGCTGCACCCGCTGCGCGATATCCATCGGCACCTCGCCCGACGGCTGCTTACTGGCGATACTAAAGCCGGCACGGATGTTTCGCTCGACCGATTGCTTCAGCTGCGCCATCGTCTGCTGCACCGTCAGTGTGCCGATCAGTAGCGTGAAAATCAGCGTCATAATCAGGGCGATGGTCAGGCTGCGACGCCGTTTGCGCGCCACAGCCGTCCAGGCTCGTTTGATAATCGTCATCATTCGCCTCTAGTCCACTTCGGTTAGTAATTCTTTTGGCGTTGACTGAGTAATCGGCCGCGAAGCCAGCAGCACCGCGATGATAATCACCGCCAGCCCAGCGCCCCATACCGCCAACAGATCCGTCGGTTGTACGCCAACCGTCACCTTATCTAGCGTGCGTGATGACGTCACCGAGTCAGCGTCAGCACCAAGCGACGCACCGTTGAGGGAACTACCCGCTTGACGTGTGGCGCTCTGTGCCGCCTGCGACACCACGTGGTCACCCATTTGCTGGGCAATCAGCCCTGCGGTAAAGTACGACGCACCGAAGCTCAGCACCGCGATCATCACCAGCTCGGCGATGTATTGCAACACAATCTTTGACTGCGGCACTCCCGTCGCCAACAGCACGCCCGCCTCGCGCTTACGCTCATTCATCCATAGGTACAATACCATGCCGATTACCGCGACACTGACCAATGCCGTTGCCCACAGCATACCGTCAATCAGACCGTACACGCCGTTCACTGCGCCAGTCACACCAGCGAGCTCCTGGCTATTCTTATTCAATTGATACTTTTGCCAATTGACCGGCAATTTATTTGCCCGCGCCATTACTTCATCCAGCTGCTTGGTGCCTTTGGTGAAGAACGTGGCGTCTTGGTAAATCTCATTTTGCTCGGTATACGCATTCAAATGGCGGGTCGTCGCGATGTCAGTCAGGAACAAATTCTCGAACAGCTCCACCTGGTACGTCACCTGCTTTGGGTTCTTGCCGTTAAATATACCGACGATTTCCACTTCCACCTCGTCCTTGGATGGATGCTCGTTGTCGGTGTCGTATTGATTGGCCTTCAGCTTGATTTTGCTGCCAAGCTTCAGGTTGTTAGCCTTGGCAAAATCTTCGTGCACCAAAATCTTGTGCGAATCGTTTTCGGTGATGTGTCGGCCAGCGATGAGCTTGAGCGACTCGGCCCGGAACTTTTTTTCGGACTCAGATTTATTGACGCCGATGATGGTCGCGGCGTTGCCAAACTGCTTGTCTTTCTGGGCGTCATAGCCGCTACCGCCGCTCAGCAGTGGCACCAGCTTGGTATTGATAAAATCGACCGTGGCGTTCTGGCGCTTGACATAGTCCGTCACGCCTTCCAGATTCTTCACCGCGTCGATGTCTTTATTCGACACCGTTCCCGAACCGCGAGCTGTTCCTTGATTAGTGCGCGGATTATTGCCCAGCGTGAAGCCGGCCTTGAGCGTTTTGTCTAGCGACTGCGCCGCCGCGTCGGTCGAATGCTTGATGGCAAATCCACTCAGCATAATCGTCGACATACACAGCAAAATCGCCAGCAAAATCAGCGTTTTGAGTTTTTTCCTGGTGATATACAACCAGGCACGTTGCAAAAATGACATAGATCTCCTTTCTTGGTTCTATGTCAGTGTAGCAGGCTCGTGTGAAGGGAATGTGAAATGAGAGAGGCTTATAGTGAGTTCGAGTACAAAACCAATATATAATGCATGCATTTTGCTATAATTACAGCATCACCATGGCCAGACAAGCCTAAGATTTCGACCGAACGCTGTTTCTGGCCTTTGTGTATTCTAGTTTGCCTCAAGAATGTCAGTAATACTAGTAATTTTTGATTTCAACCATAAATAGTCGCACCTATAGAGTGCGACTATAACAAATACGTGTCTTAGACGTGACCTTGCTTAACGAGATAAGAAGTATTGACAGTATAGAAGATAGGTTATAGGATCAGAATAGACTACCGAGATCCGGTAGCGTGCAGCTTAAAAGCTAGCATCGACACTATCTGAAGGAGTGTGTTGTCGAACATGAGAGAAATCCGCGACGCTCAGGTCGGAGATGTCTTCGAGCCATTCTCCAACCTCGGGCTCTACCCTGGGCAGGTCGTCAGGACGAACTGTGGTAAGGAATTTGTCGTACAGTCTGATGGAACTATCAGGTGTACCGCCTCTTCCCTTTCTACACTCTACGATCGTGGGGCGCGAACCGGGTCTGAGCCCATTGGCGCTAGCGGCGTGTTTGCACGCCGAGATGGTGGCCGAGAGCACAACACCCAGTACTACGAGGACGGTTACCGTCTCTCCAGGGATACTGGTCCTAACGGCGACCGCAAGGTCCACTGGACAAATCAGAATGTATCGCGAGGCGCAAAGTCCCGACACTACCCTCCCAGTGACGCTCGGTAGTCATCAGGGAGGTGTGCATTCAGTTTCTGCTTGCACACCTCCCGCTCAACCTAGTTATTCTTCTCTATAATCCTTGAATATCTTTTATATGTAGACTCTATATCATTTTCTATCTTTCGTATAGCCGACACATCACTAGCTTGGGATGTTGCTATGCCATCAAAGTTACTTGCCAAATCATCCCAGCCAATTGTTGGATAGTCAACTTTATCGCAGTCGGTCAGCCGTGCCATTGCAAAACACAATACATCAAGAGACTCAGCCGTCTCGCGTTTGTCTTGCGAATTTCGGTAGAGATCAATGATTTCGCGAGCAATGATAGCTTGATGAATATATTTGTCGTCGGTCTTCATGTGTCCATTCTAGCACAATAAATATCTATTCTTGCCATAAAACACACGAAGGGGTGCGAAGCATTCACCGCCCCGCGTCCCAACCTATCCATTATCCCCGGACGACCTACACCCCTAGCGCTGGCTTTGGCGTCTCTTTCTTCGGCTCGGCGGCCTTTTCGAATTTGGCGTTCTTGATTTCTTTTTCTATGACTGAGCCTGCCACGAAACGAACTTTGGCCTCCTCGATGAGGCTGAGATTGACGTCTTTTTCTTCGGCGACGCCTTTGGATTTGAGCGTAACGTGGAAATAACCAAGCTCGCCCAAGTGTACACTATGACCTTTGACTAGCAGCGACGCTAATTCCTCGCCCAAAATCGTCAGAACCGCCTGGATATCCGTCTTGCTAACGGTGGTAGAATGACGGGTGATGTTATCGGCGAGTTCGGGGAGGTTAATGCGGACAGCTTCCGATTCGCGGGCATAATACTTTGGCGGATCAGCTGGCTTGGCTGGATTTTTTAGTTTGACAGATTTATACTTCAAAATTTTACTGCCACTAAAATGAATCCATCTATGATTTAATTTTAGCACAGACAGCCAGCGCTTCAGCATGATATGCTGACGGCGGAATCTTTATGTAAGGCAGGGGCTGAGAGTCTGTTTGACGACTTTACTACTCACAATTTAAGACGACCTGTTATTGGATCTGTATTTTTCTCTAGCTATCTTAGTATACTTTCTGATAAAATCGCTTTTTGCATCAGTATATCCATCTCTATCATGCTCAAATTCCTTCCAAAGTTGTAGTTTCAATTTCTCATATTGTTTGGCAATGTCTCCATTCTCAATTAGATAATCCCTAAAGTAGATCTCATCATTATCCCCCATAACCCTAATGTGGAGATGAAATACCTTATCCGCAAAGCCCTGTTTGGTATATCCCTTATTCAATGAGATTCGTTTTGCTTTCTCACTCATGCACAACCAATTATTTTCAACAAGAATATTTTTTACAGGCTCTAATTCTTCTTCCGACGGGACTTCAAGCAATATATCTACTATATTCTTTGCCTGTATATTTGGGATGGCCGTGCTACCAATGTGAGATATTCGTGTTATGTATTTTTCTGGCACCAATGAGGAGATGGCTTTCACTTCCTCATCATACCAGCGTGCCCATTCTCTATTGTGTTCTACAAGAAATATGGGGAATAATTGCCACAATTCTTCCAAACTCATTTTCTCTAGCTCTCTGTCCATTACATCCTCCTACTCAAATCTTACCACAAACCGCATACCCCGCCCGTGCGGCGCAAACTCATAATCCAGACCCTTAGCGTCGAGTAGCATTTTCACAGTGTAGAGGCCGATGCCGCTGCTGTCTGCATGTTGCTTCGTGCCGTCACTGCTCCGATAAAACGGATCGAAGACGTGCTGGAGTTGCTGCTTGGTGAGTGGTTTGCAGGCGTTTTCGGTGGCCAGCTCATGCTGGTCGCAGGTAAGTTTTATCACACTCCCGGCGTCGCCGTGGCGCACCGCATTTGACACCAGATTCGAGATGACGTGGCGCATCATGTCGCGGTTGGCACGAATGGTCGTTGGCTCTGTATTAACCGTGAAAGTCATGCCGCGTGTTTTCGCCAGCAGTGTATAGTCGTCAACCACTTCAGTGATTAGCTTATCAACCCTCAGCCGCTTTTCTTGACGCAAAGCCTGCTCGGCCACACTTCCAGAATGCAAGACATCATTCACCATCGCCGCCAAGTGGTCAACCTGTGCCACCGATTCTGCTAGGTACTGATCACGATTTTTATATTCACCGATGTTGAGCTGCATATTTTCAAGCATGATCCGTAGCGCCGCCAATGGCGTTTTCAACTCGTGCGAGGCCGCACGGAGGAAGGCGATTTTCTCTTTCTCAAGCTGGGTGATCCGCTTATTCTCATGCTCCAGCGAACGAATCGTTTGCCACAGATTTTGATAGAGCTCATTGATGTTCCGCCCCAGCACGCCGATTTCATCACTACTATTCACCGGGTAGTGCGCGTCCTTTTCCAGCCGCTGCATGGTCGTGGTTACCGCCGCCATCTGACGAATCGGCCGCGTCACAAAACGACTGTAGACGTAGGAAAACAGCAGTGCCACCAACAGCGAACCGATCATGGTATATGGCAATACCTGCAAAGTGGCGAGCTTGGCTTGGGTGACAGGTGCCACGTCGGCCAGTAGCTTGACCGCAATCGCTTGACCTTGGTTGTTCACCGCGCTGCCCTGCCGCAAAATCACCGAGCGCGGATCGACCGTTTGTCCATCAGCGATTTTTACCACGCTGGTGTCAACCAATTTACCGCTATCCGTCACGATGTTGATCGACTGGAAACCTTGAAAATACTGGTCGCGTCCGTCAATTGTCAGCGTGATATTAACATTTTTCACCTGAGCAAACTCCTGGCTGAGACGACGCATTTCCTCGGTTGATTTACCGCGTAGTTCAGCCACGAGCGCCGTGAGATTGTCCGCCGCCTCACGCTCTTTTTGTTGCAGATAAAATTGCGGCATCAAGGTGTAGACCAGCGCATGCACCAGGATGATCAACGCCGCGAACAAGCCAATTGACACCAAGAACGTTTTGGGGAATAATTTAAGCCGCTTCATAGCGATAGCCCACTCCCTTCACCGTGATGATGCAATCCAGGTGTAATTTCTTGCGTAAGTTTTTGATGTAAACATCAATCACTCGGTCGAACGGCACCTCGTCATCACGCCACAACTTGTCAATGATAGCCTGCCGGCTCCAGACCATGTTTGGATTGTCGACGAGCAGTTTGAGTAGCTGCACTTCCTTGGGCTTGAGGTGCGCGTCAGTATCATCATAAAATCCCTGATAGGCTGCAAAATCCACCGAAGCCAGACCGCGCTGCCACAAGGTTTTTTTGACAGACTGTTGGCGGCGAAGAAGCGCCTTAATTCGCTTTTCCAAAATCACCAGCGAGAACGGCTTACTCATATAATCATCCGCCAGCTCGTCGAAACTTACAACTTGCGTCGGCTCATCGTGCAGTGCCGTCAGCATCAGCACCGGCACGTCGCTAGTCTGGCGAATTTGGTGCAGCGTCTCGATACCACTCATCCCTGGTAGCATAATGTCGAGAATAATCACATCTGCCCCAGTAGATTTCTCCAGTGCTTCCTCGCCGCTGGTCGCTGTCACCACCGTAAAGCCGCGCTGGCGGAGGAATTGCTCGGTGCCAGTACGAACTGCCGGTTGGTCTTCAACAATGAGGATATTCACGCTCATACACCCGTACGTACATATCGTACAATTCTTTTTTGTATTGCTTCACAGCCTTATCCCCTGGCCATATCAATTCATGTCCAACGCCCATATGTGCCGGTGTCGTTTCGTGCGTAAATGTAGCACCACTGTTTTTGGCCATCTTTTCTGCAATGTCACTTGCCATGGCACCGTTAATCAAACGGTCCTCGCTACCGATGATCAAACCAACGTGCTTTAACCCTTGAGCTTTCAAATCGCTGCGATAATTCTGCTTGATGATGACATAATTTGCCAATGCCTGGTATGACAAAGCGCCGTCAAAGAACTGGTCTGGCAGCAGATGATTGCCGTAGACATTGCGCAGCAGCGCCACTTGCCACTTTGGTGCCTGAGAAGCATCCGGCTCATAGTACGGCGAAAGTAGCAGCACCCGCGAGAACAATCCATCACCATATTGTGCTAGCCACGTTGCCAACGTGCCACCGCCCGAATGACCAATCACGCCTAGCTCATCACCCAATCCACTAACCAGCCCGGCACTATCACTCATAAATTTCACCAATTCACTGGCGCGAACTTTGCCGTGCTGCTTGCCATCTTTCAAACCATGGTGCGGTGCTCGCGGCACGTAGACATTGTATCCCGCCTGATAGAACCAATCCGCCAACTCTGCCATCGCCGACGGCTCACCGCTGACGCCATGAAGAATCATCACCGCCCGCGCAGTTTTCTTGCCGTGAGTTTTGATGATTGGGCGAGATTCTGGACGCACCTCACTATTAGCCGCATCATCAGCAATGACCTGTTGAATATCCTTCACTGATTGGTCATAATCACGCCGCTGAATGTGAGCTTTTTGCAAATCAGCACTACGACTTGGGCACAGAAAGACCCAAGCAACAGACGCTGCAGCCAATACCGCTACGACACCAGCTATTGTTATCACTAGCGCTTTACCACGTACTGCCATGAGTACCTCCTCATTCCAATTATTTTATTTCCTGCGCCGCCAAAATCCGCGCCTGAATTTCGTCCAGCTGCATGTCATCCATTTTTGGACCATCAGCAGTCGTCAGCCAGCCTGGATACTCCGCATAAAACGCCTGCTCGTGCGATACCACCGAGCCAATTCCCTTGGCCAAATCGCCATGCAGCGGCACCAACTTGGCATGCACATGCGCCACGCCTGTGCCCTCAAAAATCAACGCCACTCGCGGTGTATCAAAGGCTTTCTCCAAGATATTCGCAACCTTTTTCACCGCCAACATCATCTCAGTATACAATTCATCATCCAAAGAGAATACGTAATCGCCTGGATTTTGTTTTGGTATCACCACGGTAAAACCTGGCGTGTTTGGAAACGGCGTCAAAAATGCCAAAAACTTCTCGTCCTCCCAAACCTTCCAAGATTTCATGTTGCCTGATACGATGTCGTCAAAAATTGTGTGATTCATGTTCCTCCTTTATGCAAATAAATCGTTCAATGCCTCACTCACCGTTGGATGAGTGAATATTTGGTCACGCAGTACAGTATATGGCAGGTTATTATCCATTACAGTTTTGATGATATTAATGACTTCTGGTGAGTTACGACACAATAAACTAGCGCCCAAAATTTGTTCAGTGTTTACATCAATTACCGCACGCAACAAGCCTGTTGTAGCATTATCAACATGCAGGCGTGGAATCGCCATAGCAGGTAGCTCTTTTACGATAATTTCGCGCCCCGTCGCACGCGCCTCAGCCTCTGTCATACCCACCCGACCTAGCGGCGTTTGCATAAAGACCGCGTACGGCAAGGTTTTTTGTTTGGCGCGAGTGTACAGACCATCACCCAGCAACTGGCTTCTCACAATCCGAAAATCATCCAGCGACGCATAGGTAAATTGTGGCCCGCCCGTTACATCGCCCATTGCCCAAATATGCGACCGACTAGTGCGAAGTGTTTCATCGACCACAATTGCCCCGCGCTCATCCGTCGCTACACCAGCAGCTGGTAAATTCAAGCTCATCGTTGCCGGGCGACGGCCCGTAGCCATCAAAATCGCATCATAACCAGCGTAATCATCATGATTTACTGTGCGAATCGTCGCAGTAGACTCACCCTCAATAGCTGTCACATCCACACTAAACACAATCTCGGTACCCTGTGCCTGCAATGCTTCAGTAGTAGCCCGAGCAATTGCTGGATCTTCACGTGCAAGCAAAGCATCGCCCCTCTCAAATACTGTTACTTTTGTACCAAGTTTGGCATAAGTTGAGGCGAATTCTAACCCAATATAACCGCCACCAATGATAGCTAGCTGTTTTGGCTGCGTCATTTTATCCAGTAATTCAGTACTGGTATATACAAACGGCTTATCAACACCTGGAATATCTGGGATGATTGATTCAGCACCGGTGTTAATAAAAATCTGCGGTGCACTCACTACTAACTCGTCGTCACCCGCCACAACCTTCACAGTGTGATCATCTACAAACGATGCCTCACCCTCAATGACACTCACCGTTTCACGATCCGCCAGCATGTGATAGTTCTTCTCATTCAACCGCGCTACCACTGTTGTCTTATGTGCCATCGCCTCATCAAAACTTTGATGATGTTCGGCTGCATTGACTAGCACCTTAGTAGGAATACAAGCAATATTAATACAGGTGCCGCCATACATCTTTGGTGACCGCTCCACCAGCGCTACCTTTTTGCCCACATTCGCCAGCGTCACCGCCAATGTCTTGCCAGCTTTGCCAAAACCAATAATAAGTGCGTCAAATTGTTGTGTATCCATTTATATCCTCCTATCTTTTTTAGTGATCTCTCTCGCTGCAACAATTTCTCTATCGGCACACAGAACTGCTTCTTTTATCACAAGTTTTTGAGATACTACTATTATCGTGCGCACAATAGCTCCATTAAAACTGCTCCAAAAAGTCTAACTTGCCACTCTCAAAATGCCGCACGTCCTCGATGCCGTATTTCATCATCACCAGACGGTCGATGCCGCAGCCAAAGGCAAAACCAGTGTATTCATTCGGATCGATGTCAGCAACTTTCAGCACATTCGGGTGGATCATGCCGCAGCCCAGTAGTTCGATCCAGCCCTCGCCTGAACAAACTTTACAGTCTGTATTTTTGCCTTCGCAGAATGGACAACTCAATGCAAATTCAAAACTCGGTTCGGTGAACGGGAAGTAAAATGGATTGACGCGCACGTCAAGTTTCTTGCCGTAATATTCCTGCAAAAACTCCTGCAGTGTGGCGATGAGATTACCGACATTAACTCCCTTGGCGACATACACGCCCTCGACTTGATAGAACGTGTGCTCGTGCCGCGCGTCCAAATCTTCGTTGCGAAACACCCGGTCGGGCACAATAGCCGCTATCGCCTCGCCTTTTTCCAAATTGCCATGATATTTCTTCAGCACGCGGTTTTGCATGGTCGAGGTGTGCGCCGGCGCAATCAAGCGATCGCCATTAGCATCAGTTTCCTCGGTCATGAAGGTATCATAATCATCGCGCGCCGGGTGGCCCTTCGGAAAGTTCAGGCTCTCAAACATGTGGAATTGGTCGTCAATCTCACGCGACTCTTCCGTCACAAAACCCATGCGGTTGAAAATGTCAGAAATGCGGTCAATTTCTCGCATCAATGGATGAATCGTGCCCCGTTCACTCGGCAGTAAACTGGGTCGTGAAGCGTTCACATCCATCGGTGCCGTCACGTCAATTGGCGGCAAGTCAACTTTTGACAACTCGTCTTCACGAGCCGTGATCAACCGCTCCAACTCCTGCTTCAATTCATTGACTTTCTTACCAAACGCTCCGCGCTCTTCGGCTGGCAGCGTCGCAATGACACCATATAGTTCCCGCAGCTCGGTACTCCGCAAGACACTGCGCGGCTCGGCTACCTCGGCTACACGTGATACTAACACTGATCGAACTTCATCCAACTTTTCCATATCATCGTCCTTGCATTAAAAACATACCGACAACTCCTGCCGCCATGATCACGATCAAAATCCACGCCCACGCCAACGTCGTCGTCTGTTTTGTGCCTTCCAAATATTTCACATCTTCCACGCCGTCCAAGCTGGCCTTCTCCTGCAAACTCGACGTTTTCGCCTTTTCGCGTAGTTCCGCCGCAATGCGTTCTTGCAGTTTGCTGCGCTGATCGTTCTGACTTACAAATAATCCCATAACTACAGTATAGCAAATTATGCTATAATAGTCGTGATACTACTTTAAGGAGGGAATATGGCTACGAAGAAAACTTCAAAGAAAGCCCCGGTTAAAGCTACGGCAAAGAAAACTGCTGCAGCTAAGACCGAAACCAAAACGACCGTCAAACGAGTCGTCACCGAATCTGCTGCGGCCAAAAGCAAGCGCGCCAAATTGGGTTCTACATTACCAAGCAACTTAATCAACATCGTCATCGCAGAAATCATCGGTACGTTCATCTTGACGCTGACCGCACTGTTCGCATCAGACGTCTTGTCATCAATGTACGTTGGTTTTGCATTGATGCTCATCGTTACTGCTATCGGCGGTATTTCTGGCGCACACGTCAACCCAGCCGTTACTTTCGGTTTGTGGTCAATGCGCAAATTGAAAACCGCTTTGGTACCATTCTACTGGGGTGCACAATTCCTCGGTGCCATGGCAGCAGTTGTACTAATCGGCTCAATCACCAACAACGGTTTTGCGCTCAGCTTTAACCAATTCACTGCATTCTCATGGAGTGTCTTTGCGGTTGAACTGATCGGTGTTGCTGTCTTCATGTTCGGCGTCGCCGCAGCATTGAACCGCAAAGAAATCAGCACGACTGGCAAAGCTGTTGGTATTGGTCTGGCATTGATGATCGGTTTGGTCGTATCAGGCTCAATCACGTCATTTGTCCGTGCATCAGTCATAGCCAAGATCCAAGATAACCAAGTTGCAGCACAATCAGAAAACAGCGAGCGTCCATACCCACGAGAAATTTACATCTCAGGCGCAACACTCAACCCAGCTGTTGCTTTGGCGGTCACAGAAAAGACTGACACTCAAGTGCGCAGCAATAGCCCATTCCCAGGTAAGAACGAGAAAAACTACTCTCGCTTTAGCCTGGAAGTAATTGTCGCAACACTCATCGGTGCAGCTCTGGGTGGTAACTTGTTCTTGCTCATCAATTACCGTAACAAGGAAGAAGAGTAAATCATAGTTCTACTATAACGATATCCCGCCTGGTTTGGCGGGATATTTTTTAATCTTCCTGCGCAGGCCGATCGATCAACTCCGGCTGAGTTTGGTGATCACCGCCAGCGATCCGCACCACGTCTTTATCAATTTTGCCGAGCTCCTTGTACGAATTATTATAATGCCCGACGGTGGTGCTGAGACTCTTGCCCATCTTGGTCATCAGTTCATCAAACTTTTTGATATGCACGCCCAGCTGGCCGACACGCACCTGGATATCCTTGGCCTGCTCTTCAATTTGTAGGCTCCGCAGACCCTGCAGCACCGTCTGTAAATACGCCAAGAAGCTGGTCGGACTGACGATGATCACCCGCTTGTCACGAAAGGCATATTCAATCAAATCGCGGCTCGAACCGCCCGTACCAACATTATTAATGAGCAGGTCATAATATAGCGACTCACTCGGGATGAACATAAAGGCAAAGTCCATAGTATGCTCCCGCGGGCGAATATATTTACTGGTTTCGTCAATGCGACCTTTAAGGTCAGCTTTTACCTTATTCAACCACAGCTCGCGCTCGGCTTTGGTCTCGGTGTTGATCATGCGGTTATAATTTTCCAGGCTGAACTTACTATCCACCGGCAAGATCTGCCCCTTGTCCAAAAAAATCACCGCATCAACAATCTCGCCATCCTTGAAGCGATATTGCATCTGGAACTGCTTGGCTGGCAGTACATTGTCCAGCACACTTTCTAAGTAAAACTCGCCGAACACGCCGCGCTGCTTCGGATTTTGCAGAACGTTCTGCAAAGTTTTTAGGTCAGTCGCTACGTCGACCACCCGCTTGTTTGTTTCATCCAACTTGGCCAGCCGCTGTGTCACGTCCGCCACCAATTTGGCACTTTCTGACAGCTGCTTTTGTACCGAAGTTTGCACTTGAGCATTGCTGCGCTCCAATTTATCGCTGACTGATTCATTCAGCTTGGCGATAGTTCGCCCCAGCTCCACCACATCAGTTTTGATGAGCTCGACCGATGACTGTTGCTTCAGCTCGCCTAGTTTTGACTGCAGCACAAACAGCGTCGCGCCCAAACCCATAACGATAATACCTAAGAGAATAATGATAATGATTTCCATACCCTTAGTGTACAGGGATTACAGAGACAAGACAACTCGCGCCAACACCACAAATATGATCATCAACAATATCGCTGCGCCATCACCACGAATCCTATTGAGCCATGTTAGGCTAGCGTATACCACCATATAGGTCAATGATGCGATCAACGCCGCCACAATAGTGTGCGCCTGCCAAAAATTGACGCCCCACAAGGCAATCGTTGCCGCCAATACCACGACCAGCGGACGCTTGATACCAAACAATATCAACACTGGTACCAACATGATAGCCATGATAACTGTGGCGATATGCCCTGCCATCATGGTGCTGTTGCCACACAGCAACTGATTGGCACCATCTTTACACACGATTGGTTCCAAGATAACTCGATCAATCCCCGTCGCCACCAGCCACACCAGCAATCCCGCCGCTGCCGCAGTCAACAACAAACGGCCAAACACTGCTGCTCGCATATTGAACAAGTAGTCTGATATCTCCTCTTTAAATATAGTTGAGAGAATTTTCATAATATTCTAATATTACACGAAAATTGCCAATAAAGCAAATGTAGATTATGAATATATTTATGCTAACGCTTTATCAATGGTTTGTACCAGATGATACCGATACATGCGATGAGCACGCCACCTGCAACATCAAGCGGTGTGTGCACTAGCGCCAACACCCGACCAATTCCAACCAGCAGCGTCAACACTAAACAAATGCTCGCTAGTAGCTTATCGCGCGTACTAAACCACACTGCCAAGGTTATTGCCATAGTGAACAACGCGTGATCCGAAGGAAACCCAGGATTGTTGAGATAGGCTGCACCCGGTTCAACGCCCATCAGCTCAAACGGACGCAAACTTTCCGGCTGGTAGAACGTTCCGACTGTCTTTGCTACCACATACGCTGTCAAGCCCGCCATCAACACTCTGGCGTATGTCTGATATTTTTTGTTGTTCGGCACTTTGCACAGCAATGCGTACGCACCAATCAAGACCACCGGTATAACCAAACCATCTGCCACCAATTTCACAATTGCTTCCATGCAATCATTGTATCATCCGCCAGCCTACACATCCAGAGCTTGCAGCACGCCATGTTTTGTAGTACAATCAAATACGCATTGGGGATTGGCCAAGCGGTAAGGCAGCGGGTTCTGGTCCCGTGATCGGGGGTTCGAATCCCTCATCCCCAGCCACATTGATTTTCACGATACATCGTTAGCGCGATGTATTTATTTTTTTGACGTTTTGATGGCGATGCCAAACAGTACCCATAACAGCCCCAGCCACACAAAGTCAATCATACTCGATTCTCGAGATAATATACTGAACAGTATGGAAATACCGCGCATATCTGCAAAGACCACCAAAACCGTCAGTAACTGTAGCGCCATGATTAAACAACAAAAGCTCAGCCGTAACACAGAGGATCTTGCCCGTAGCCCGATCAACCAAGGTAGCGCCAGCACTTCCGTGTATACCAACGCCACAGCAAGCACCACTGCTGTCGCTTCGGTAAATCCAGCGAGCTGCAATAACCCCGGAAACTTCTCAAAGGCGAACAATTGCATCAGCACCGTCAGCAGCAACGTTACCGCCAGCAATAAACTAGCCAGGCGGCCTAGACCAAGGTTTCTCATCTCTTTTCTCATTCGTTTGACTGACGGCTTTTTCATGCTTTCATTATAATGCGCAAGCCTCATAACCACAAGTTTGTTGTATTTTTCACTAAATTACTTGCAAAAAAACAAAAATATACGTACCATAAACATAAGCGAACTATACAAAAATAAACACCACAAATTACGTATCTTTCGCTCTACGACCATCCACCACAACAAAATACCGCTACTTTTCATGTAGCGGTATTTTCCGTTGACTCGGTATTATTCAGCTTTTTGCGAATGGTTTTCACGCCACTCGGCGATCATGGCATGATTGCCGCTCAGTAAAACCTCTGGAACCCGCAGGCCATTAAACTCTGCAGGGCGCGTGTACTGTGGGAACTCCAACGTCTCACCATCCGAGAAGCTCTCAATCACTGCCGATTGCTCACCACCCAAAACCCCTGGCAGCAGCCGAACGATTGAGTCAATGATAGTCATGGCCGGCAGCTCGCCGCCAGTCAGCACATAATCCCCAACGCTCAACTCCAGGTCCACTAACTCCATGATTCGCTCATCGTACCCCTCGTATCGTCCACAGATGAAGATATAACCATGCTCTTTTTCGGAAAACTCTTGTGCCAGCGACTGTTTCCATCTGGTGCCACGTGGCGTCATGATGACTACCCTGGCAGTTGGGTCCTGACTCTTGGCGTGTGCCACCGCCTTCCACAGCGGCTCTATCATCAGCAGCATGCCGTCACCGCCACCATATGGAGTGTCGTCAACTTGTCGCCGCGGTCCCAAACCAAACTCACGTAAATCAATGGCTTCCAGGCTCACCAGGCCCTCTTTTTGTGCTTTCCACATCATGGAGTTATTAAACACACCCGTCAACATTTCGGGGAATAGTGTAATCACTTGAAATTTTCTCATCTCTCAAATTTTAGCATACACTTGACTAAAAAGTATTTTTAGTGTAAAATGATGCCTAACAATTTAAAGGAGTTTTTGTTATGAAGGAAACCTTACAACAATCTAACTTTCTGCGTGATAAAGTCGCTAAGCCTGCCGCAGGATTAGCCATCGTTAGTACTAGTCTTGGTATTGGTGGCTGTTCAGCTGAACCAAAGCCCGACATGTACAAAATGTCTGTCGCTATAGCCTGTGATGGACAATCACATTTTGGTAAACCTGGGATATTATCATACGAAAATGACGTCAATGGCAGAGGCGGCACTGGAAACGTAGACAGAGTGACTATTGGTTGTCAAACCTGGTCTATGGACGCTGACTCTAGTCAAGAAAATGACGCTCGAGTCGCTGGAGAAGTCGAAAAAAGAAAGCTAACGGAAGAAGAACAAGAAGGCAATCCGCAAAATCGGCTTTACGATATTGTCGATGAAACCCGAGATGATAAAACATATACCATTGATTGGAATGTCACGGTTGATAAGCCAAAAGGGGGAAAGAAAGACGCCGCAACCGAACTTCCTCACCCTCTTTGCTATGCAGGCAACTATCTGGTTGGAAATGGCGAATCTGGGACTATCGTGTATGAAATCTCAGACCCAGACCGCAAAATCAACCCCGTAATAGACCCTAAGGATCCAGGCGGTTACACAATCAGTAAAAGCGCCGACGGGAAAATCTCTTATATGCGAGAAAATCCATCACCAGATGCTAATTTCGTGGAGCCACCTTATTTCTAATCAGTAGATCTAAATCAAGACCCAAAAAACCGCCTCATCACGGGGCGGTTTTTTAGCACAAATAAGGCTCTCAATGGTTACCCATTGCTCGCATAGAGCTGTTCTCGCATGTTGTCTGTGCTTGAACTACGTTTATTATATATCAAGGTCGTCTAGTTCTGCAAGCTCTTTTCGAGCATTTTCTGCGTAGGAAGATTGGCTTTCCACAGCTTCCTCTGTTGGCTTTTCCACAGCAGAACCAGAAACCGCACCGTCTTCACTGCTCTGCGCACCAGTAAAGCCATCGTTGTTGACGATTTTCAAATTGTAACGTGCGTCATTTTTCGTGCCCAAAGCTCGCAACAAGGTGCGAACACTTTGCGCAGTGCCACCGCGCTTACCGATCACTCGGCCCAAATCCTCAGGGTTGACAGTCAGCGTCAACAGTACGCCCTTTTCATCAATCAACCGCTCAACGACAACATCATCCGGATGCTCCACAAGTGATTTAATGATGTATTCCACAAATTGCTGGTCAATCGTTGACATTCTGCCCCTCCTTCGGAATTAAACTGTATAGCTAGTATATCATAAACATTTTAGCACGAGCAATAACAGAATCAGGCTCAAGCAGCGTTCTCTAATTCATCATTGAGCCGCCGATATTCTGCCAATGCAGCCCGAGCCGCTGCTTGTTGAGCAACCTGTTTGGATGGACCACTTCCTTGACCCATCAAACGGTCACCAACAAACACACCCAGCCTGAAGACTTTGTCGTGGTCAGGGCCCTCTTCGCTTAAGACTTTGTAAACCGGCGTTTGTCCGTCTAATCGCTGCGAAACCTCCTGCAAATGAGACTTCGGATCACGCCAACTGCCAGTTTCCAAGATGTGGTCCAATTTGACGATGATGTGTTTATGGATAAAATCGCGTGCATCGTCAAAGCCACGTTCCAGATAGATCGCGCCAATGACCGCCTCAAATGCATTGGCCAAAATCTGCAAATGTGCCCGATCTGAGCCGTTCTTCTCGCCCTTTGACATGCGAATGAGCGGACCATAGCCCAACTTATCACCCGCATCACCGATGCTCTCTGTGCGCACCAGCGCCGCCCGCCACGCCGTCAAAATACCTTCTGGCTCAGAGAAATGAGCAAACAAATATTCAGTCACCGCCAGCTCTAACACCGCATCGCCCAAAAACTCCAGTCGCTCGTTATGCTCGTGAACTGATTTTCGGTGCTCGTTGACATAGCTGCGGTGCGTCAGCGCAGTGATCAAAAGATCCAACTTTGTAAATTCAAAACCCAGCTTCTCGCGCGCAAATTCTTGATACGGTGCGGTATTCATCCCACTCATCTACAAATTCTCCTGTCTGATACGTTTCATGGCGAGCAAAATCAGTTTACCAATGTCCTCGTATTCAATTTCGTCCAAAGCTTCGTGAAATGAAAACCATTTGAGACCATTCATCCACGCTTCTTTTTGCAATTTTTCATTTGGATCAAGTGCCTTGACTAGATATACCTGTGTCGTCATCAGCACCAATTTATCAATCCGTCGGTAGCGAAAATTGACCTTGCCCAGCCAGCCACAAACTTCAATCTTCTTCAGGCCAGTCTCTTCACCGATCTCTCGCTTGGCGGTGACCTGCGCTGTCTCACCTGGTTCAATGTGCCCCTTTGGGATGGTCCAGCGATCCCGTGCGTCTTGATATAACAAAAATTCAGCTTCACCTTTTTTATTGCGGCGAAACACCACGCCACCAGCCGTCGGCTCGCGCACGATTTCCTGAATTGATGGCTTTTTATGCCCGCTAAAATATTTGCGTATTCCGCTAAAATTGTCCTTTGTCATCGGCATCCTCTTGGAGGGAGCGATATGCTGTACCCAGCACACCGTTGATAAATTTCCCTGAGTTATCCGAACCAAACGCTTTGGCTAATTCGACTGCTTCATTGATGACCACTTTTGGAGGCGCATCTTTTGCGTGATTGAGCTCATACAGCGCTAACCGCAAAACTGCTCGGTCAATTCGCGCGATCTGCTCAATTGGCCATTCGGGAGCCAACGGACGCAATTGCTCATCCAGTTCCTGCTGCACCGAGATCACACCGCGCACCAGCTTATCCACAAAATCGACATCATCGACTGATGACTTGTACTTATCAAGATTTCTCTCAAGAATGTCTTTGTATTCGACTGTATCGTCTCCAACCTCACGGCGAAATTCATATTCATACAATGTCTGAAGAGCGACGATTCGTCCTAAATGACGGTTTGAAGCCATGCGTAAAACGTTCCTGTTCGGGTTATATTACTACTATTTCGTTTTTTTGCTAGTTTCTCGCTTGGTGGTCCAGGCTTTAACTGGTGAAGAACCGTTTACACGGCGAGCTAATTTCAATACCAGGTGGCTGCGGCGCAGGCCAGTCTTTCGCGGGCTGCTCTGTTTTTTAGGTTGTGCCATAATCTCTCCTTTATCAGTTTATATTAACACTTGGGCTTTATTATAACGGTTTTTACGATTTTTCTCAAGAGTATAGACTGGGATATTTCACAATATACTTGACTTTTTATATTGCTTATGCTATGATACTAATCATGAAGAATGAACGATTACCAGAAACAAGCTTTACAGAAAAAGAAAAAGCAGGCAAAAGAGTACGAAGAACCGCTGCAATGTTAGCCCTGGCTGTCACCGGGTTTGGTGTTGGCTCATATCCGTGGGAAGGCAGATCTGGTACACCAACACCAGACAACCCTGCTGCCACTGCAGAACAAAACGCTGTTGACTTTGTTAACGCGGTCCATGAAAACCCATCACTGCTAGGACCGGAAAAAACTTTCTCTGTTGATTTACAGGATGGTGATTCGGTTAACTCTGCGGCACAGCGAGCCGCTGAAAAAGTCGGCGAACAAGAGGGGTGGTCTGCAGACCAGATTAACCTTAATATTGGTGTAGTCACAGAGGCTAGTCAGGAAGTCCTTGACAATTCAAAATACAAGATTCCTCCAAAAGAATTCACTGTTACTATGGTCGAGAAAGACACTAATGGCGATGGCAAGAAAGAAGTCTTTCCTGCAGACGCAAAACCTAAAGCTAAATAACAACGTTGACTAACTTACCCGGAACATAAACCATCTTTTTAGGTGGTTTATTGTTTGTGAACTTTTGAACGTTAGCATCTGCCAGAGCTGCTGCTTCAACGCCCTGCTGGTCAATGTCGGTCGGCAAATCAAGCTTCGATCGAAGTTTGCCGTTGACCTGAACAATGATAGTCATCACATCACTCACCAGATATTTCTCGTCCCACTTTGGCCAGTGATTGACGTGAATGGTATCAGTGTGGCCCAATTCCTGCCACAACTCTTCGGTGATGTGTGGTGCAAATGGTGCTAAGATTTGCAGTAAACTCTCCAGAGTGAACCGCCACGTTTCCGACGCCTGCATGCCGTGTGACTCTTTGAACTTATATAGACCATTGACCATCTCCATCATCGCCGCTACCGCCGTATTGAACTTTTCGTCCTCAATGTCGCGAGTGACTTTTTTGATGGTTGAGTGCGTTAGGCGAAGCAGTTCTTGGTCATCTTCAGAAGTAGATTCAGGTGCTGCTACAAACTCCTGCACCACATTCCACACTCGATTGAGGAACCGATACGTCCCTGGCACACCGCGCGGATCCCACGGTGCATCCATATCATACGGCGCGATGAACATCTCGTAAACACGCAGCGCATCGGCACCGTAACCGCTATCCATAATCTCCATTGGATCGATGACATTGCCCTTGGATTTACTCATCTTTTGGCCGTCTGGCGCCATGATGTAAGCGTTATACATCATCCGCTTGAATGGTTCTGGCGTCGGCACTAGACCGAGTTTATAGAAAAAGCGCATCCAAAAACGACTGTACAATAGGTGCGCTACCGCATGGTCGGCGCCATTGTAATAATCAACCGGCATCCAATGACCAATTCTCTCAGGATTCCACGCCTCGGCATCATTGTGCGGATCAAGATAGCGCAGGAAATACCAGCTGGAGCAGGCATAGCCATCCAGTGTGTCAGTTTCGCGTCGACCTTCACGCCAATTGTCGCCCGCTGGCTTCGGCTCGGTGATCGGCACCGTTTTACCCGTTTCAACATCAACCCACACGCGCACCCAATCATCAACTTGTGCTAGGACTGACGTATTACCGCCCGTTGGCTTGAAGTTCTCAACTTCTGGCAGAATCACCGGCAAGCACTCATCCGCTACAGCGATTGGCCCGAAACCGTCAACATGGACCATCGGAATCGGCGCGCCCCAGTACCGCTGGCGAGAAATCAGCCAGTCACGCATTTTGTAAGTAGTTTTGCCTCGACCAGAACCCTGCTGTTCCAGCCAGGCTACGATTTGTTCGCGGGCATCTTCACTACGCGTACCGTCAAATTGCCCAGAATTAATCAATTCGCCCTCACCCGTATAACAACCGATATCCGCCGAATCCTCTGGTTTGTCAACCACTTGAACAATTGGCAAGTCAAATTTCTCAGCAAAGGCAAAATCACGTTCATCATGCGCTGGTACCGCCATGACCGCACCCGTACCATAGCCACTCAGTACATAGTCCGCCACCCAGATTGGTAGCTTTTGGCCATTGACTGGGTTGATGGCATAGCTGCCAGTAAAGACGCCGGATTTATCTTTGTTTTCCTGGCGCTCAACATCGGACTTCTGCTGCGCCGCTTGAATGTATGCTTCAACTTTGGGGCGCGTGTCGGCATTGACCAACTGAGAAACCAGTGGGTGCTCTGGCGCCAGTGCCACGTAGCTGGCACCAAACAAGGTGTCGGGGCGCGTAGTAAATACGGTGATTGGTGGTACATACTCAAAATCATAAACCGTAAATGTATCCTCTAGTGAAACTTCTTCACCATAGAACTTTTTAAAACTCAACAATTTTTCATTATCATCACTATAACGTTCATGTCCAGAAATATCGTTAGATATATCTCTTAGTGGAAGCTGATGGATATTAACTATTTTTATATATCCAAATGAATATACTTTTTCTCCATCACGCACCATAGCATCAGCAATATCGCCAACCTTCAGTTTTTTAGCTTCATACCTAATTGTATTGGTTTTTTCACCAGAAATAACTTTTTCTGCCAGATCAGGAGTAAATTTCAAAGAGTCAGATGCCGTTAAATTAAGGGTAAAGTCAACTTCCGCACCGACTGACCGACCAATCCAATTTTTCTGCATGGTTTTGACCATGTCCGTCCAGTCTAGGTCGTCAGTCGCCTCCAGCATCTCATCAGCATAGGCGGTGATGCGGAAAAACCACTGTTTGAGGTTGCGCTTGGTGACAGGATTGCCGCAACGCCAACATTTGCCGCCCTCAACCTGCTCGTTGGCTAATACCGTATTGTCAGTATCACACCACCACTGCGGCTGCTCCTTTTGATACGCCAAATCGTGCTTGTATAGCTGCGTAAAAATCCACTGCGTCCACTTGTAGTACTCTGGGTCAGCGGTGGAAACTTCCTTTGACCAATCATAACTAAATCCGAGTCGCTTTAATTGGGCGATGAAATGAGCCTTGGCTTCGTCATGCGCCACTCGCGGCGTTTTACCGACCTTGATGGCGTAATTTTCCACCGGTAAGCCAAAACTATCCCAGCCAATTGGATGGTACACATTGTAGCCCTGCTGGCGCTTCAAGCGCGCTTTGATGTCGGCAAATTGAAACGTCCGACCGTGACCGATGTGAATACCAGCCCCGGTGATGCCAGGAAGCATGCTCGAGCTATAGTACTTGGGGCGCGTCGTATCACCAAGGTCAGTGACGTAGGTGCCATCAGCCTCCCATTTATCTTGCCATTTTTTCTCAATTTCCGTCGGATTGTAGCGTTTCATATCTGTAATTATAGCACGAAAATCGCCTCACATGAGAGTGAGGCGATGGACCGTCAACGAAAGGCTAGTTACGCTTCGTCAGCGTCACTTGCTGAGTTTGTCGAAGTACTAGTTTTTGGAACAAAGCTAGACAGTGGGCTTGATTGGAGCTTTTTCATCACATCTTTCAAGTCTTTTGCATCAGATGGTGCTTCAACCTTCTTGGCATCGCCATACATAACACCCGTCTCAAGAGAGATCTTGTTGCCCTCAGATGAGCCTTCAAACTCTACGCGGCGCACTTGCCTCTTTGAGTTGTCAATCCACAACTTCAGAGAAACATCCACTTTCTTGAAATCAAGTGCATCTGTGTCGAGCGCTTTTGAGCTACTGCCGCCACATTCTTTGATCTTCTTGGCGTATGTTGTTTCACTCAATGCCTTGGCAAAGTTTTTACGTTTCTCAAGAGTAGCGTCGCTCAGGTCAATTTCAAATCCACGCAGGCCATCTTTTGTACCCAAATCTTTTTTGATTTGTAGGAAATTGTTGTCGCGGTATACTTGAGCGATTTCTTCGCGAACAGCAGCATCATCCTTAGCGCGGCGAACTGCATTCATCACACATTTTGCTTCTTCTGACTGCTCTAGGTCGTCTGAAGAGATCTTGATCCAGTGGCCGTCGATCTCATTGATGAGCGTCTCAAATTGTTTCAGCATCGTTTCTTTGAGTGATTTTGTCTGAGATCGGCCAGAAATCGCACCACCTGGCGAGGAAACGCTTTCCATGTAACGATCTATCGCTGTCTCGATTGAGCTACGAACATTATCCAGTTTAATATACGTTGCGTCTTCAGTATTGCGTACATTCACTTTTGGCAGAGAGAACTGGATTGACTTGTCAGAACCACCGGCGTTAACTGTTATATCAGCTTGCAGCTCTTGACTCTTCTCTGCGTCTGATGATTTGAGCTTGATGGTGACTTTTTGATTACCCTTGCCTTCAAAAGTCAGCCGTCCTTCAGTGACAGAGTTCTTCGACATGATCGCGTTAACAATTGACGCTTCCAGTGCGCGCTGTGGGTTATTAAATACCAACAGATACCACAACAGTCCTGCAATCAAGCCGATGGTAACTAACGACCCCACAACCAAACTAATAATCAACTTTTTGCGGTTTTTCTTTTTCGGTTTGTTGATCGCGCCCATGATAGGCGGCTGTTCAGCCGGCGGCGTTGACTCAGCCGGTGCTGTTGTTGGCTGCTGTATGCTCATATACCCTCCAAATTACTACTATGTTATGTATTATATCAGCTAATCACTAAAACGAGAGAAAAATGCATTCTTCCTGGCTATCCACTCTGGCGTTTGGCGAACTAATTTGTTTTCATCAACCGCTGTATGGAGGTTAATTTTGATGGCTTCCTCCAGCCAGACACCGCCCGAAGAACCTTTGAACAGCGCAATACCGTCTTTTTTCAGTTTGTCGCGCACAAAACTACCAGCTTCGATGGCGTCTTTGCATTCTTTTACCTGGCAGCCACGCTGACGAGCCGATGGCGCCAAATACTGGTTGGCCATTTCTCCAACTGTCACTACCCAGTCAAGTTCATTGGGATTACACAGATAGCCTAGTTTAGACATTTCTTGCGGCATTGATTCTCTCAAACCGTTGATATTGCCTAGGACAGCGATTTTTTGGGGAGCGCTCAAACTATACAGTGTCTGGATGGCGGCAGTCGTGGTAGATGGCGACGCACTATAGCTGTCGTCCAGAAGCATAGTACCATCAGCACCGCGCAACAACTGCATTCGTCCTGGGATCGGGCGCAGTGCCGCCAAGCCTCGCTGAATTGAGCCGACATCCATGCCTAATTTGACAGCCACGGCCATGGCAGCTACTGCTGGTCTGAGGTTGTGTTCACCCAGCAGTTTCAATTGCGTCTGGATACCCTCTGGATATTCTGGCGACACCATAGCACCAAAATGCCCTTCAGTAAGCGAGAAATCATGTTCATCAAAATAATATTCTGCAACCCCACTGGTGCCATAAGTGGTTATATTAGGATTCGTCACAAACGCCGCAAACCGACCTTCGATGTCATCGCGATTGATCAACGCCATCCGAGAATTATTACCCAGCGTGATCATTTCCTGGGCGACTTCTTCTATGGTATGTTCGACACGCATGCGCCCTGTGGTGACAGAAGTGATGACGGCAATGTCCGGCAAGATGACTGTTTTGAACCAATCATGAAAGCCAATGCTTTGTGGGCTAAATTCCTGGACGATCACTTGCGCTTCTGGATGCTCAGCGCGAGCTCGTTTTTTGACAGCGCGGTACATATTGCGACGCGCGAAGAATCCCCATTTTTTTTCAGGACCCTCAGGATAACGTACTCCCATGATCTGCAGTAAAGTCTGCATGTGAGATTTTGGCTCTAACTGCGGCATAGCGATAGCATAACGCTGTGACAAAACCGTACCGATGGCGATCTTGGCGCTCGTTTTGCCAGTACTACCAGTCACCGCTATCAATTTGACGTCCGCATGCGAAGCAAAAAACTCACGCACTAACAATGGAATTTTCTTTTCAAATGATCGTCGAAACATATAGTTATCATACCATAAGCGACTTGCCGAAACCAATGCAAGTCGCCGAAATAGCAAAACGGAGCTGCTACGCGCCCACCCGGGGCATGTTGAAAATGTGTTTGTCTTTCAATTGGCAAGCATAGGAGATGCCCCTATGCGTACCAGCTCACTTGTGATTATGCACCAATTGTCACAAAAACACAAGCACTATTTTTGCTTTGTGTATTCTGGCAAGACTTTTCCGGCAAGAGCTACTGCCATCAGTACCGCAAAACCGCACATAATCGACGGGATGCCAGTGATAGTTGATGGATCAATGATATTGACAAATGTCGTTGGCGCAATGAACAGCACGTAGCCGATGATCAATGACCACAATGAGCGGCGAATGTGTTTTTTGGCGTTTTTGCCACGGGTGTAGGCGTAGGCAATCGCCACGAACAACAAGCCGTAGTAGTATAGCCCATACCATTCACTGATGCCTGGCTGATTTTCAAAAATGACATAGTTTCCCAAGCAAACGCCAGCGCTAACACCGTTTACGGCTAGCAAAAAATAGCTAATGAACACGACCGCTAAGGTATACCCCAGCACTGGAATCCAACGTCGTTTGTCAGCAGAAATTTGATAGACCAAATGAATACCAAGAGGCGGCAACATGGTAATCGCCACATACCCAAGCTTCGCCCAGCCCACGCTATCAAACAGCACCGTGCCTTCACAAACGTTATATTCAGCCCATTGAAACAGCGCTAGACAAACGAGCAGCGCCACGACGATCCTCGTCACAGGATTTAGTTTGTAGCGCCACATCGTATGAATCGCTAAAATAATCTCAATAGCCAAGGTTGCCAGCATCACAGGCGGCGAAAAACAGTAAAGCTTCGATGTTCTGAATTTATCCATATGTGCATTATACACTAGTCTTAGCTAGTCTTGATGTGGTGCTTTCGGTAGAACAGCTTGGCGGACTGCTCAATCTCCCGATGGCGGGCCTTGCCGCGAACGTCAATATCCAGATGCGTACAGACGATATCTCCAGTCACCATAATCTTCACACCCGCCTCACGCAGTCGATGCGCCAAATCTTGCCCTTCGTGATAACGAAACGCTGCGTCATAGCCGCCAACCTGTATAAAATCATCGATCAGCAGTGCAAAACTTCCCTCAGCGACCCAGTCAACCTGGCGATCCGTCGTAACCCGCTCACCCCAAATCCATGGATAATCCCAGCCTTGCTGTTGCAACATTTGGCGATCGTCTGCCTGAGTTGCCCGCGTAAATTGCCAGTCGTACTGCGGGTGCATTTCATGACCATAATTCCAGGCCATCGGCTGACCGTTAGCGTAGAGGATGGTACTACCAAGCATGAGATGATTTTCGCCAGCAAACTTTTGACGCAATATACCAGCAACATTCTCTGTCTCAACGCGCATGTCACAATCGATAAACCATACAATGCCTGTGTTATGTACGTCCAAAAAGCGATTACGGTTGGCTCCCGCACCAACATTTTCCTCACCAAAGATAAAATTAACTGCCGGAAATTTACGAGCGACGTCTTGCAGTACTTGCTGGTCAGTAGAATGATCATCAAGCACCGTGATGCTGTCAAAATCCTGTTTTGTCAGCTGCGCCAAAAGATTATTCAAAGCCCGAGGAGCGTTATAGTGTGGGATGGCAACATGAACTTGCATATTATTTACCCAGTTAGCGGACTAGTCGCCAAGCTCCTGTCCTTCACTATCTACTGTTTCCTCACGATACTTCTCTGGCTGGGCACGGAAAATTTCTACCCATTTACTATCATCAACTAGGTCGTTATATTCAATGTAGTGCCGATTATCAAAGCCGCCTTTTTTCTGCTTTTTGCGCGCCATTTCCTCTTGAACTTGCTCTATAGAAAAGCCAAACGCCTGGCGCAGCGTGTCAACGACTTCTTGCAAATCAGCCAGCTCTTTGAGCGATTCATCACGCTGTTTATCACCCAGCGGAATCTCGTCTGCCTCCTCGTGGATCTTACGGACTAGCTCACGACAAAATTCCTGGCTGTCCAATTCACGGTATTCCGTATGCAGCACTTCTGGGTCATCCAAACAATTTGGCACCACTCTATCACGCACTAGTTTTTGTAAGTAAAATCGGACCATCTCATTACCTCCGTTGGGTTACTGTTTCAACGCCGTCTTCATACACCAAG
Organism: uncultured Candidatus Saccharibacteria bacterium; assembly: GCA_963520855.1. Taxonomy (GTDB): domain Bacteria; phylum Patescibacteriota; class Saccharimonadia; order Saccharimonadales; family Saccharimonadaceae; genus Nanosynbacter. Next base: position 388,888 of record CAUQSI010000001.1, read on the forward strand.
TCGCCAATCTCAACTTCGTAAATATGTTTATCGTCACGAAACGCAAAAAATCGGACGGTTTTATGTTGCTGCCAGGCTTGAACTATTTCCGCCCGCACGCCATCAGCGATGTCACCAAACACCCACAGCTCATCAGCGCGCGCCACCAGCGTATTATTGGCGCGCCGTACGGTGTCACGCTCCACCGCATCGAGCAAAAAATAGTCAAAACTGGTGAATGGGTTAATCGGCACAACGCCTTGCTCAAGCGCAAATTTCGTGACGAACAATCTCATGTAAAAATACTTTTTCGACATGGCAGTAAATACAACCGTGTCGGCGGGTTTGATAGCAAGGGCGCGATGTGATTGCTGTGTCATGGTTATACCTCCGTTATCGTATAAGCTCTAATAATGTTTGCTCGTCAATAATTTTGGTGCCGTATTGTTCGGCTCTTTTCAGCTTGCTGGCGCCAACTTTGCCGCCGGCTACCAAATATGTTGTATCTTTTGCAACAGCAGTTTGGAAAGTGCCGCCGAGATTGCGGATTTTTTCAGCGGCAGCATCGCGTCCCATTGACTGCAGGGTGCCAGTAATGACGAAACTTTGGCCAGTTAGACTGCCGGATTTTTTAGTAAATTGTGGCGTCACACCAAGGTCGGCAAATTTTTCGAGCAGCGTCATATTATCTTCATCAGCAAACCATGCCATGATCGATTCGGCGACAATTTCGCCCACGCCGTCTACCTCGCGCAGCTCGTCAATGGTCGCCTGGCTTAATTTCTCGATACTTTCAAAGTGATTTGCAAGGTCAATCGCTGTCTGCGTGCCGACATGACGAATGCCAAGGCCGAACAAAAATCGCTCCAACGCTGGCTGCTTTTTAGCGGCAATGGCATCAATGAGTTTTTGTGCGGAAATCTCAGCGAAACGCTCTAGTCTCAGTAAATCATCTTTCATCAACCGGTAGATATCCGCCAAATCATTGACCAGCCCAGCTTCGACCAGCGCCTCGACATTTTTCTCGCCCAGCGTATCGATGTCCAGTGCACCTTTGGAGGCAAAATGAGCCAAGGCTCGCTTCAAAATCAACGGGCCGCTCAAGCCTTTGACGCGATACACCGCCTCGCCTGCCGGCCGCACAAATTCTAGCTCCGGATATTGGCGCGCCAGCTCTGCCGGATAGTCAATTGGCTTAGCGTCTGCCGGTCGCAGTTCTTTCAGTACGGTTTGCACCTGCGGGATGATATCGCCCGCCTTGAAAATCACCACCGTGTCGCCGCGCCGCACATCCAGCCGGGCGATTTCGTCAGCATTATGTAGGCTGGCATGCTGCACCGTCGTACCCGCCACCACCACGGGGTCAAACACCGCCACTGGCGTGGCCGCACCAGTTCGACCGATGGAAATAACGATATCACGGACGATGGTCGTAGCTTCTTCGGCGGCAAATTTATAGGCCACTGCGGCTCGCGGTGTCTTGCCAACGATGCCCAGCTCGGCAAACTGTCGCCGGTCATTGAGCTTGATGACTGCTCCGTCGGTGTTAAACTGCAGCGACTGACGCAGCTCATCCAGATGGTCAACATAGCTCATCACCTCGTCCAAGCCATAGACGATTTGCGTTTGGCGGCTGGTGGTGATGCCCAACTCGTTCATCATCTGGTAACCAAAGGCAATCGTTGGCGTGTCCTCGAGGTTATCGCGAATGATATCATAGCCAACAAAATGGAGCGGACGCTCTGCCACCAGTTTTGGATCAAGCTGACGAATCGTCCCTGCGGCTAGGTTACGCGGATTGGCAAATTCTGGCTGGCCAGCCGCTCGCCGACGCTGATTTAATGCTGCAAAGTCCTCTTTGTGCATCACGATTTCACCGCGAATTTCCGTCCGACCACGCAAAAAATGAGCAAAACGCTGATTGGCGCGTAGTGTCAGCGGCACATTTTGAATCGTCCGCACGTTCATGGTCACATCTTCACCAACTAATCCGTCGCCGCGCGTCACGGCCCGCGTCAAAACCCCGTCTTCATAGATCAGCGCACAGGCCAAGCCATCCATTTTGATATCACACAAAAATTCTTCGGTGATATCCTGCCGCACCTTTTTCATGCGCTGTATCCACGCCGCTACCTCTGCCCGGTCAAACACGTCTTGGAGCGAAATCATTCGTGTTTGATGCTGGACCTTGGCGAATTTACTGAGCGCCTTTCCAGCTACCCGCTGGGTTGGGCTATCTGGCGTAATGAGGTCCGGAAACTGCTCTTCCAGCTGTGACAGTTCATGCTTCAGGCTATCAGCCGCCGCCTCGCTCATGATCGATTCGTCGAGCACATGATAGTGATAGCGATAATCATTGATCAGATCTCGCAGTTTGACAATTCGTTGCTCGGCTGCCTGCCGATCAAGCTGGCGCGCTGTCATCGGCGACAACCTTTCGGTAGAATAAGTAGGTATAGGTAGCTGAAAATACAACAGAAAATGACGCAACTAGCAGCACCATGATTGGCACCAATGGGAATGAAGCGGTTTGATCAATCCAACCCGTCACGAAGGCGTCCAATTTGATGGTTGGAATGAGAATAATCACCCAAAGCAACGTTAACATGATAGCCAGCCACAACATCCGTAACAAAATGCGGATACGACGACCAACCACGATGTCGCCAGCCATGCGCACAGCCCGCATTGGATAGGTGCCTGGCAGCGTAACGATAATCATGGCAAAAGCCGTGGAGGTGAGCCAATACAGCGATAGCACTCCTAGCAGCCCCGTGATTACTGCGGCGATCATTAACAGTGGTGTCTGACTTAAGACATCGGCTGTTTGCAGCGTCGTATAGAGAATGACGCCGCCAGCAGCTGGCAATATTTGACACAGGACGATGAACAATAGCACGATGAACGCGACCAGCGGCGCCCCAGCTCGGTACAGACCATCGCGGATGGTCGGTGAATTGCCAGAACTAACAGCTCTTAACAACCAAATGGTAGTCAACCATACCATGATCAGTGCCAACACGCCCAATATTTGCTGCAGGGCGTTGTTTGGCTGATTGGTCAATTGACCGTACACCACACCTCCGAAAATCGAGAACGTCGCAAACAAATCACTCACTGCCCCCTGCTCAACGGTACCTTCAGCCAAGGCTTTAATCTTTTTGTAGGTCTCCTGGTCCATCAGTCCCGCCAGCACAAACACTATCAGCGCGTACACCAGCGCCAGGCCAAAAAACAGACGCTTGTTTGACCAAATCATTTTGACCGCCTGGGTAGTCAACGACCAATAGCCCGGAACGTGCAATGACCTGACATAATCCCTGCGCCGTGTCAGGCGAAAACTACGGTGCGGTCGACGTTTCAAAAAGTTGGCTCTCCGAGCTTTTAGCTGCCGCCAGGTTTTTTTGCAATATCGCTGACCCCGCATATAGTAGCTAGAAACAGATTTTTGGTTTGCTCGTGAACGATTGGTCGTCACTTTCTTTTTGGAGACAGATGTACGTTGCTTACTCATGGTCAGGAATCCTTACATTTTTGTCGCGTTGTTTCGCAAACGCGCAATACGATCCTCCAACGGTGGATGGGTACTAAATAATTTTGAAAAAAAGCCGGGGCGTAATGGATTGTTCATAAATAGATTGGCCGTCGATGTGCTTTGGCGCTCCATGGGTCGGCCATATTCTTGCAATTTGCCTAGTGCACTCGCCAACCCTTCTGAGTCTCGAGTCAACAACGCACCAGAAGCGTCGGCCAAATATTCTCGCTGCCGACTAACTGCTAGCTGTGTGATGGTTGCCAAAATTGGCGCCAAGATAACTACTACCAAACCCAATATGTACACCGCTGGGTGAACATCACGGTCATCGTCACCACCAAAGAACATCATGCGCAGGGCCAAGTCTGCCAATAGCCCAATAGCACTCACCAAACCAAAAGCAATCATACTAACGCGAATGTCGTAGTTACGCACATGGCTCATCTCGTGCGCCATCACTGCCTCGAGCTCACGTTTGTCCATGATCTCCAACAGTCCAGTCGTCGCACCGACGATAGCATGCTTGGGGTCACGACCGGTCGCAAAGGCATTGGGTGCTGGGTCGTCAATGATGTAGACTTTTGGCATCGGCATGCCAGCAGCGATCGCCAAATTCTCGACTACCCGCCACAGCTCAGGTGCATCTTTTTTCTCAATCTCCTGCGCGCCAGTCATGGCCATGGCTAATTTTCCAGCCAGATAATACTGAAGCCAGGCATACAGCATCGAACAACCAAACACAATCCACGCCAGTGAATAATTTTTGACCGCCATGCCGATGAAGACACCGATAATACCAATGATAGCTACGAACACTGCCATGATGATGACGGTGTTACGTTTATTTTGAGAAATCGCACTGTACATATTAATTATTATAGCAAAAACCGCTCGCCAACGGTAGGCGAGCGGCTGCGTGCTTTACGCGAGATAATTAGAACTTAACCTCTACTGGGTTCTCAACAGACGCACGGTCTTCAACCTCAAAGAATTCCTTGGCTTGGAAGTTGAACATACCGGCAACGATGTTTGCTGGGAATGTCTGAATTTTGGTGTTCAAGTCACGAACGCCACCGTTGTAGAAGCGGCGAGAAGCTTGAATTTTGTCTTCAGTGTCGACCAGTTCCTGCTGCAATTGCATGAAGTTTTGGTTAGCTTTCAAATCTGGGTAAGCCTCAGCTACTGCAAACAGACTCTTCAAGGCGCCTTCGAGCATGTTCTCTGCCTCGGCAGTATCCTTCACACCTTTGGCATCCATGATGGCCGAACGAGCTTCGGTCACCTTTTCAAATACTTCTTTTTCGTGTGTCGCGTAACCCTTCACAGAGTTTACGAGGTTTGGAATCAAGTCAGTTCGACGTTTCAATTGAACCGTGATGTCGCTCCATGCTTCTTCAACGCGGTTGCGTAGAGTCACCAAACCATTATAGGTGGCGACGATGAAGCCGATAGCGAGAACCAGGACAACGCCAACGACTATAAGTGCTATGATGATTGAGCTCATTGAATATTCTCCTTATCAATTTATGCTAACCCCTTCATTATACCACAGACGTTTTGCTTGTGGTTAGGTTTTTGGGTGATAAAAATGACTTTAAACATCAAGAAATGCGCTATATCTATAGAGGCTAAAATGCTGACCAGAATAACACTCCAAGCCCAAGATGGTATAATTAGCTATATGAAGACAGTTTTAATTACCGGCGCAAGCGATGGTCTGGGTTTTGCCACCGCACAACTACTGCTTGAAAAGGGCTACAATGTTTATTCTCTTTCTCGCTCAAAACCAACAGATAGCAGAATCAAGCACATTACGCTTGATCTGACAGATGAAATATCCATCAAGAGTGCCGCTCAGCAAATCTTAGAGCTTGATGATCAAATCATGGCACTCGTTAACTGTGCTGGCATTATGTCTAGATTTGACCGGACGGATGAAAAACTATTTAGCGATATTATAAAGGTATATTCTACAAATATCATGGGTGTAATTTATCTCACTAACTTCTTAATAGACAGGGTTGTCAAAGATGAAGCGGACGTCATCAATGTCGCTTCTACAGCCGGCACTAAAGGTTCTGCAAGCGAGCCAGTGTACACTAGTAGTAAATGGGCAATGCGTGGCTATAGCAAATCACTGCAAATGCTTTTCAAGGGCAAAAAGTCGCGAGCAATTAGCTTCTGTCCAGGTGGTATGCGCAACAGAATGCTTGAGAAAATTACTGGCGAGCAGCTACCAGACCCTGAAAACTGGATGCCAGTGGAAATAGTCGCAAAGACATTAGTGGACATCATCGAGACGCCAAAGCCGGCAGAAATTAGCGAAATTGTCATCAATAGAAAATAACAAAACCATAAGCTTATCACCGTATCACTAGCAACTTCCATTTACCGTCGACTGTTATCGGCACTAGAAAAGTCACCAAAACAGGTGACTTTTCTTTTAGCTGCAATTTGGTGCGCAAGGCGGGAATCGAACCCGCACGACTTTTGGTCAAGGGATTTTAAGTCCCTCGCGTCTACCAATTCCGCCACTCGCGCCCATATTCTGCACTAATGACCGCCCGATGTCCATGTCTACTGACGTTTGACACGGTCTGCCATTTGCGCTGGTTTGTATTATACTATATTTATGAAGCAAATTGTACATATTCACGGCGGATCACCTTTTGATTCCTATGAGCGCTACCTCTCCGCGCTGCGCAACACTCCACTCAAGTATGAGAATCTTTTTCACAAAACAAAATGGCGCGACTGGCTCGCTGTGACAATGACAGATTTTGACGTGCTCCTGCCTACCATGCCCAACAAGCAAAACGCGCGGTATTCCGAATGGAAAATCTACTTTGAAAAGATATTGCCTTTCCTGAGCAATGATGTGCAGCTCATTGGCAGTAGCCTTGGGGCAATATTCTTAGCGAAGTATCTGCACGAAAATCCTCTCAGTACGCCAGTTACTCGACTAATCTTAATTGCTGCTCCATATAATGATGCAACTCACGAAGATTTGGGCGATTTTATATTACCAAGTGCAACTGAGCTCGAAAAATCCGCCAAAGAAATTCACCTATTTCACAGTAAAGACGATGCCGTGGTGCCGTTTACTGAGCTAGCAAAGTTTCAGTCTGATCTACCAAGCGCAAAAAGCCATATATTTGTTGACCGAGGCCACTTCCAACAGCCAACCTTCCCTGAGCTGAAAGAACTGCTCGAAAAATAAGAAAAACGCCCGGTACCCAGACGTTTCATATTCACTTGGAGGCACGTACGAGAGTCGAACTCGTCTAAAAGGTTTTGCAGACCTCTGCGTAACCGCTCCGCCAACGCGCCACTTCACTCATTATACCAAACTATAATTGTTCTTTGAACATTTCATAGAACTCGCCACGTTTAGCAATTAATTCACTGCACGACCCCTGTTCGACAATTCGGCCATCTTTCATGAAGTAAATCACATCGGCTTTTTTCACCGTGCTCAAGCGATGGCTGATAGCGATGATGGTTTTGTCTTTTTGCTTAAACAAGTGACGGAAAATTCGTGCCTCAGCTGCCGCATCAACAGCACTGGTCGGTTCGTCCAAAATAACGATTGGTGCGTTGCGGTAAAAATTACGCGCCAGAGCCAGCCGCTGCCATTGCCCGCCAGACAAGTCCACGCCCTTGTCATCAGTATCATCCGTCATCCATTTGTCAACATAACTGTCCCCACCCTTTGGCAATTTCTTCACAAAATCATCAGCCTCTGCCTGCTTCAGTGCAGTCTTCAGCCTGTCTCGATCTAGCTCACGAGAAACATCACCGTACCACACATTTTCATAAGCCGTCGCAAAATCATAGCGAATAAAACTCTGGCTCAAAACAGCCAATTGTCGGTGCCAAGCCGTCGCATCTACCTCACTGATATCCTGTCCATCAATCAAAATCTCGCCACTAGTCGGCTGATACAGCCCTGTCAATAATTTCACCAGCGTGGTTTTACCTGCGCCATTCTCGCCAACAATCGCCACATGCTGGCCGCACTTAATATCTAGCGACAAGCCCTTGAGCACCAGAGTTTCGCTGCCTGGATATCGGAATTTGACATTACGCACCGTAATTGACTTGCTCATGCTAAGTGCTAGGTTCGGCCTGGTGTCAGCTAGTGGCAACTCCATGAACCGCTGATAATCGACCATATTTGCCACCTCCTCGTCAATAGAGTTATACGTCGAAATCAAGCTGTCGACACTGCCGAGTACTCGACTCACCATCTGCTGCACCAACACGAACTGACCAATCGGCTGACGATGCGCGATGATCTCCAGTGTCACCCACACCAAAGCCGCTACCTCTGCGGCCGCCTGCAACATCTCGCCGCCAAAGCGCTTAGCCATAAAGCTGCGCTCATATCTAATCATCTGCAACTGGTCTTTATCACGCAAAGCAGCCCGCTCCGTTAGCAGATGCTTGATAAGGCCATAAAGTCTCATTTCGGCGATATTCTCAGGTTTACTAATCGCATATTCGATCCACCACATTCGCCGTCTGATTTTAGTATTTTTGCGCCAATATTTTGACGTCAAACGAGATAGCCGGAACTGGACGACACCACTAGGGATGATAGCCACGACAAGTAGTAGTCCCAGCCACCAACTGACCAACGAGATGATCCATAGTCCAACCACTAACGAGACGATATTCGTCGCAATGCTAGTCAACCGCGAAAACAGATATGAAAACGAGCCAGCAAACCGCCTCGCTCGATCAAACATATCGATTGTCGCTGGGTCGTCATACCGCCAAAAATCTAGACCGTGCAGCCGAGCAAACATCTGGTCGTTAATGCTTGATTCTAGCTGATAGCGCATCAACTGCTCAAAATAGGTCTGAACAATTCCCCAAAAACTCATCATCACACCCAGTACTACCGTCATAATCACATACACGAGTAGTTGGCGCGAGTCACCGCTGCCAGTATATGCCTCTGTCAGTGCGGTAGTTGTTAATGCTGCAAAATATGTTGTCGCAAGCGGCAAGGATGCCGTTAATACCGCTCCAATTGCTTGAATAATAATAGTCCGTGGCGATGTCTGCCAAACTGTTACCAAAACACCAGTCAGAGTCTTAATAATTTGACGAACTTGAGGTTTATCATTTTGTGACAAGTCTGTCATAGTGAAATCAAATAATTCCATTTGGTGCGAGCGAGAAGACTTGAACTTCCACGAACCTAAGTTCACTAGCCCCTCAAGCTAGCGCGTCTACCAATTCCGCCACGCCCGCACGACTGTCATCATTATACCTGACACTATGGCGTTTTGTAAACTGAATCTTGGCGAACCGTCCAATAGATCACGTCAGCAAATCGATCGGTTGGCGAAACCAGCCGAGTATTTTGTGTCACGGCCTGAACTGATGGCAATTTGATGTATTCAACTGTTGGACGATAGAGCGGCAGTGACGCAGCAGATGCTTGCCAGCGTCGTACGAATGATTGATAATAATCCGCGCGTTGTTTTGGAGAACGCTTACCACGGCCGCCGACCAATGCGTCATCTGAAATGGCGTCATTGTAGTTTGCAAAATTCAAACCTCGTTGATCGCGTTGGTCTTGTGACGAATGCCAATACGCATAGACGTCTGGGTCACCGCCAAGCACCAACTCATATATCAAGACATCAAAATTACGTGGTTGCAGCACTGATCTGAGAACATCCTGATTAGCATCTGTTGCATCAACAATCTTGACTTCCACCTCAGCATTGAGCTCATTTCGCCATGTCTCAGCCAACGAATTGGCTGCATTTTCATATTTAGAACCCTGCAAGGAAACAACTGACAGTTTCAGTGACTGATCGCCCTTTTTACGCACACCGCCAGACACCGTCCAACCTTCTGCGTCCAGTAGCTTTTTGGCAGCTTCTACATCATGGGCCAACGGCCTTTCCAGCTCTGCTTCAGTGTGTTCCGGCAAAATCGGTCCTGTCAATTCGCCTGTTTGTTGTGGCATCTTTTTGCGAAGCGCGGTGATGTCGACTGACTGTACCAAAGCCTTGCGGATGGATGGAGACTGGAGAATCGGACTCTTGCTGTTGAACAATGCGTACACCCCGTTGTGGGTTTCATAAGCTTTCATGTCATACATTTTCTTGACGTTTTCTGGCTGAGAAGCATAGGTCAGCTCTGGCGTGGCCATGATTTCACTAGTTCTCAAGCCCTTTGTGATCTCATCCAGTGAGGCATATGCGTACAGCTGGAAGCGGTCTAACTTTGGCTTACCAAAGTGATATGTCTCATTTGCCGTCATATGGACGGCTTTTCTGCCACTTTCCCGGTTATCTGTCTGCAAGAGTCGGAATTTGAATGGTCCGCTCGTGACCGGTGAGCGTCCAAACGAGTGGTCGCGCAGAGCAGCTGGCGCTACATGTTCCAATACGTGTTTTGGAACAATTGGGAACGTCAGCGTATGCAAAAATGGTGCATAGGTGGATGGAGTTACAAATGTCACGGTATTGTCGGCAGTTTTGCGCACTTTAATGGACGACCAGCCGCCAGTCGAAGCACCAACCTTTGGGTTCTTCAAAAGATTGACGGTAAACATAACGTCCTCCACCGTCAGCGGATGGCCATCAGACCAGCGAAGATTGTCTTTTAGGGTAATCGTATATTCGGTTTCCGTGCCGTTGATGGCGATTGATTTTGCTAAATCTCCCTTGAGATGTCCAGTGTTGTCGTATTGGTAGAGACTGGCAAACAATAGCCTGGCGGCCGATCGCTCTGCGTTAGAACGTGCAAACAACGGATTAAGCGTTTCTAACGAGCCCAAAACCCCCTCTGAATATGTGCCACCCTCCTGAGGCGCATCCTTCGTGTAAGCTGCGCGAAAGATACTCCATTGTCCTGCGCTCAAACCAACCAATATCATCAACAAGACCGCCCAGCCAATCACTTCTCGGCGAACTTCTGTCAATCTGTCGAGGCGGGATGTCACAAATTTATGCGCATGCTTAATGACGCCTTTTTCAATCTTCTCAGCTCGACGATTTAAGTTTTTCCCAGAAGCGCTCATTTTTTGGAACCGCTTCCAAGACGGCTTATCTCCAGCCTCTGCCATGGCGACAACCTAGCCTTTTAGCCCCGGCAAGACCAAACTAGCCAAGATTGATAGCACAAAAACTACAGCCAGGACAATGGTAACGTCAAACAAGTTCTTATCAAAACCACGGCGTGTCGTAAACAGTTCACCAGAGGATCCAAACCCTGCACCAAGCGAGGCACCACGTTGTTGTAGCAAAATTGTAATAATCATCAAAAATGCTGATCCTAATGTGATATATGGTAAAAGTTGTTCCAAATTCATCTAACTCTCCTGTTCTTTTTGCGCAGTTCGTAAATCAACCACACTACTTACTATATAGTTTACCAAACTAAGGATGATACCGGCAATAATTGCGTCACCAAATGTGATGGAAACGTTTGGAGCGAGCACAATGGCAAGATACACCATGAGACCATTGATAATCAACGTGAACAGTCCCAGTGTCAACAGAATTGCTGGCAGCGACAAGATGATAATGATCGGTTTAAGGATACTGTTGATAACTGAAAATATCAAACCGGTTAACACAAATGTCAATAAGCCACCATCAGACATGGTGCCCAAAAGTCGCAACGATATCCAGATGCCAAATGAGTTCATAGCCCATCTGAATAAAAATACAAAAAATTGCCGTTTCATTACACTGCTACTTATTATAATAATCTGTTCGCATTTTCACAAGAGCTCGGCTGTCAGGAACAGCCGCCGTCACTCACGTCTGAACTCTTACTGGTGATGTGCATTTTTTGAGAACCACGTGTCGCCTCAATACAGAACTCTTTCCCATCAGCACCTTGGATGTATACATGAACTGGGCCACCATTGTAATTTGGTATTGACGCGCCAGCAGGCAGCGTTGGATAGACATTATGAAAATTACGATACTGTTCCATGGCCTGCGCTGCACTTTTGAGGTCAGCCGTGATGGCATCGCGCAATGACTTCTGGCGCCAATTGCCATAGCTAATAATTCCGATGGTGGTTAATATTGCTACGACCGATATCATAACAAGCACTTCTATAATAGTAAAACCGCGTTTCATATTGTTAGTATAGCACAAGCGTTTTAGTTATTGGTACGCTGTGCCGCAATATATTTGTGGACGATTTGAGCACGCGACTGGCCAATCACCGACGCTAGGTCATCTTCTGTGGCGCTAACAATGTTACGGAAGCTGCCAAATTTTTTTAGCAATTTAGCGCGGGTTTTTGGCCCCACACCAGGAATTTCCTCCAGCTGATTTTTCGTTTGTTGCTGGCGTTTGAGCGCCGTATGATAGCTCACGGCAAAGCGGTGCGACTCGTCACGGATGCGCTGGAACAGTTTGACGATGTCGGTTGCCGCAAGGGTATTCTCGTCCGCCGTCGGGCGTTCGTTGCGAGTTTGCTCCATACTAGCTCGCAAGTTTTTTGAGTGCGAACCAGCGTTACGCTGGCCTGGGTGTAAATTCACCACATAGACGTCACTATCTTCATGAATAGCGATATTCGCCGATGGCTGCGACCGCATTTGCTCGATGAACGCCGTATCAATCTGCGAATTAGTCTTGTGCACCAGCAATTCTTCCTCGCGCTTAGCGATGCTGATGATCGGCACGGTGACGCCACGCTCATCACGCGCTTTGATGGCCGCCGCCAGCTGACCTTTACCGCCGTCAATAAGCAGCAGATCAGGACGGCCCCAGCTTTTTAGATGACGCTCGCTCAGCCGGCGAAAAATCGTCTGATGGATATTACCCGTGTCATCATTTTTCTCACTAACTTTGAACTTGCGGTACTCCGCCCGGTCACTCGCGCCATTGGTAAATACCACCATACTGGCAACAACCTGCCGCCCGCTCATATGCGAAATGTCATAACCCTCGATGCGCACTGGAATACCTTTTAGACTCAACAATTTCGCCAAATCAGCCAACGCCTTGTCTTTAGAAATATCCAAAAATTCCTTGTCGCCAAAACAAACCCGCCGCTGCAATTCCTGCATGGCGCGCAGCTTATTACGAAGATCGGCCGCCCGCTCAAAATCATGCAGTCCAGCCGCCATTTTCATGTCGCGCTCCAGCTCGGCGGCGATGGCTTTACGATTACCCTTGATGTAGCTGATGAGTTTGCGTAAATTAGCTTTATAGGCGGCTGGTCCATCACTCAACCGCGGACTGAGACCCAGATCTTCATCCAACTTCGACTGCCCCGGTCGCCGTTGCCTAGTCAAATACGGAAACACCCGGCGCAAATATCGCAAGGCTTTTTTTAACGCAAAGCCATTGTAAAACGGGCCAAAATATTCCGCGCCATCATCCGCAGGATTACGCGTAAAACTGACGGTCGGCCACTCACTTTTCATGTCGATTCGCACGTACATCTGCGATTTATCGTCGCGCAGCAGCACGTTGTAGCGCGGCATGTAGCGCTTGACCATCTCACTTTCCAAGAACAAGGCGTCGACTTCGCTCTCGGTCTCAATCCAATCCGTATCAGCGATTTCCGCCACCAACGCCATGGTTTTATTGTCCCGCCCACGCGAATCTTGAAAATACTGACGCACGCGGTTTTTCAGCACCGCCGCCTTGCCCACATAAATAATCTCACCGCCGGCTGACTTATGAAAATAAACGCCCGGGGTGCGTGGTAGAGTTTTGAGCTTGGCTTTCAATGATTGATTCACTAGATATATTACAGTCTAAAAATCATATTTATGCAAGTATTCTTCCAGAAACTCGCTCCACTCCGGCACATTCTTCTCGCGGAAATAATGGCGTAAGAAATCAACCATAATTTGCTGGCGGTTTTCTGCTTCTGCTCGTCCTGGTAGCGTCAGCATCAAGCCTTTTAGTTTCAGCAGCTTTTCAAAGAAATGATTGATGAAGCCGTCGGTATCATGTGTATTGCCGTCAGCATTATACTCATACGCTGCCAGATTAACATTTGGCCAAACCGCGGGATCAAAAATCCGCCCACCATGATGGCAAGCATAAACCAGCGCCCGCTCAATCCCAACTACACCAATAGCGTCACACATGTCGGCGTCAGACACAATTTGACCCGCCAGCCGCTACGGTTGCCTGCCGTTCAGCCGTTTACTATAACCAATCGCTGCAATGTTTTCCAGCACCGCCTGGCTTAGTCCGTCAAACACTTTTGCCTGCGTCATAATATTTACTGTGTTCGTTAATTCCTCTGCCTGCGCCTTGCCGACCAATTTGTAATCATCAACGTCGTGCAGCCAAGCCGTCAACAGCACTTCTTGCAAATCCACTGGCTCGCTGCACTCGCTAGCAAAACGCTCTGCCAGCAGCGCCAGAACCGGCGTGGGTATTGAACGGAATGATTGTTTTGCCGACAAAGTCATACTTTTCTAAAAAAGTATTGATGATCATCGGCGGCTCGCCCCACCAAATCGGATAGCCCAAGAAAATAGTATCATGAGCAGACAAATCTACCTTGCCCTGGAATGATGGCCGCGCGTTTTCGGCTTTTTCACGATTGGCAACTTCAGTATATTCTTGATAATTATCCGGATACGGATTCACCGGCTCCAGCTTGAAAACGTCGATTTTATCGCCGAAATAATCCTTGATATAACCAGCAATTACCTCCGTATTGCCAACTTCAGTGTCATCAACACCGTAATTTTCGCCCGCCCGCGAGAAAATGTTAGTAGCATATTATACCTCCTTACGTAACCATTATAGCACTACGTAGTGTGAGGCACGAATCACCGCTCTAACCACTGTTGCAGCACTACCGCCTGATTATGCTCGATATCTTTAGCACTGTATAACAGCGTAACAACTGGATGTTTTTGCCATTGTTGTTTAAGAGTGGCAGCTACAGAACTAGCATCCAGCTCTTCGGTATAACGCGACATAAACCCTACAAATTTTTCCGGATCATGACCGAACCATTGGCGCAACTCGTTAGTCGGTGCGATATCTTTTGCCCATTCGTCTAGCGCTGCTCGTTCTTTACTGATACCGCGCGGCCATAATCGGTCAGCTAGCACGCGGTAGCCATCGTCCGATTCTGGCGATTCGTAAATTCGTTTAATTTTATAAACTGTCATGACAGCACCTCCTTAACTATCGTTTGTAGAACTGGAATGACATCCGATTCAAACCAGGGATTACGTTTGCGCCAGCCAATATTGAGCGGCGATGGATGAACCAATGGAAAATAATCTGGCAAATACATATTAAAGTCCGCCACAGTTGCTGTCAAATTCTGCTTGGCGCAGCGATCAAGATAATATTTTTGCGCATACGAACCAACCAAAATTGTCAATCGCACATTCGGCATCTGCGTCAATAAGCACGGGTGCCATTTCCTAGCAAAGTCCAAGCGCGGCGGCAAATCACCGTGCGCTCCCCTGCCTGGATAATAAAAATCTATCGGCATCAACGCAAAGAGTTCAGGATTGTAAAACTGCTCGTCCGTTACGTTCAGCCATCGCCGAAGCAAGCGACCACTCGCATCATTCCACGGCTTTAGCGTCTGCTGGGCAATTCGGCCTGGCGCCTGCCCAACCAGTACAATTCGCGAACTTGACGAAGCAGAATACACAGGTAACCAACCTCTATTAGCAAAATCATCATTCATTGGATCGGCTACAATCTGATCATATAAAAGCGGTTTAGCCTGCAATGTAATATACTTTCGTTTGTAATCCGAGTTAATAACTATTCTGTCGTCACACTATCAAAATCTTCTTCGTCGGCTTCCGCTTCTTCGCGTGTCGCCCGAACAATACCATCTTTGTGATGTGCTGGACTATAAATCGTGTAGAGCTTAAGTGGCTCTTCGCCAGTATTTATCACATTATGCTCAGCACCTGCTGGCACGATAATAGCACTACCGTCAGATACAGCATACTCATTACCATCAATCAAGACCTTACCCTGACCTGCTTCAAATCGGAAAAATTGATCATTCTCCTCGTGAATCTCTGAGCCAATTTCACCACCAACTGGCAAACTCATCAATACCAATTGACAATGCTTTGCCGTATAAAGCACCTGGCGAAAATTATCATTCTGCACTGTCAATTCTTCAATATTTCCATTAAAACCCTTCACTTAGTATTCTCCTTAAACTAAACTTTACCTATTTCGCAGCTTTTTCCAAAGCGTCAATCAGCGCCTGCTTTGGTTTCATACCAATCAGCTCAGCAACCTCTTCGCCACCAGCGATAATTTTCATGTTTGGAATTCCCTGAACACGATAGTCAATAGCCAACTGCGCGTTCTCCTGACTGGCTTCAGTGTCAACTTTGACGACATCAAACTCAGTTTCTTCAGCAATTTGATGCAAAATCGGCGCCATCGCTCGGCACGGCGGACACCATGGCGCCCAAAAATCAACCAGCACTGGCTTGTCGCTTTTTAGCACTTTCTCTTCAAATTCTTGTTTTGTTGTAATCTCATATAACGCCATTATTTTCCTCCTTTGTTCATATTCTATTATACAGCAGCTACACGCCAAATGAACAAAATCTTATCACATCAACCACTGTATGTGCACCTATGGCCGAACTAACATCGCGCTTTCGTTGCATGACGGCAAACGGCAGACCAAACAATAGCGCCAACGCCAGGACGCTACCCAGCGCAAAATTAGCTGTATTAAAATGAAGCAAGACGTGAGGTAATATCATAACGAGATAGCACAAAAAATTATCTAATTTTGACAGTAATCTATCCTTAATGAAATAGATGCACGTAGCAAAGAAAAAGAAGCGGAAAATAATTTCTTCCGAAATACCAGCACGCATGGCGTTTAAGAACCATTCTGGCTTGAGCGAAAAAGCAATATTCCAAGAAATTTTTGCCAGGAGAATATTGACGGTTCCCAGCGCCAATCCTACCAATAGAGCAAGGCAAATTGTTTTTAGTATTTCTTTTTTGTTGACCATTTTACAGAGGACAATTGCATGCTTACTTTTCTTGAGCACACTAACACCTCCAACATACGCAACAGCAGAGCACACTCCCATGAACATACTGGATGGTGCAGCCAGACAGCCTAAAATTACAGCAATGACAACATCAGTTCTAGAAACATTTTTGTTCCTTACGATAAATAAAACTGCCAATAAAACAACAACCAAAAACCACAGGATGTTAAGCTTTTGTGGATTTAGTAACGTTATCGACCACAGCGCCACAAAAAAGAGGTTGATACCGAGCAGTACTCGTGTTGAAGATCGGTGTAAAACTACAGCACGTTCTTGACTCATGACATAACTATATCATATACTTACCTAACATGTATGAACTTGTCTGAGGCGAGTTCCTCTAAATCCTCACGTTCGTAATAGTTAACTTACCAGCGAACCACTGAATACAGAAACTAACCAAAGGAGTATTTACGTTGACAAAAGTATCAAACAAAGAAATATTATGCCTGTTCTGGCGAATATCACGGCCCTACAAGCATCGGCGAAATTTGACTATTTTCTTTACCATCATCACACTTGCCATAACAATTTTTGTTGGCCCACTGATTATCGCAGAATTGCTCAGTACCATCCAAAGTGGTCAACTAAACAACGCGGAGAAACTATGGAAATTAGTCGCGCTCTACGGCATGAGCGAATTATGGTCAAATGTTATCAGTTGGCGCTTAGTCCTCTACCTCGCTTGGACGTTTGAAACTGCCCTACAACGTGATCTATACGCACGGTGTTTTAGCAAACTAACCAACCAAACAATGTTTTTCCATGCCAATAAATTTGGCGGTTCACTTGTCAGCCAAACCAATAAATTAAACGGCGCAGTTGAACGTTTTTGGGACACGATCATTTGGTCAATTTTGCCGTTGGTAATTTCCCTGGTTGGCTCGATCATAATTTTGTCAACTCTGCTGTGGCAATACGCCGTATTTCTCCTACTATTCTCAATCATATTTAGCATTGTTGTCTACTTTGGCTCTCGACCGATGGCTAAGCTGAACGAGACAGAAGCCAAAGCCAGCAACAAAGTGAGCGGACAATTAGCCGATGCTGTTTCAAACATTTTGGCCGTAAAATCGTCTGGTGCCGAGACGCTGGAACAGCAACGCTTTACAAAGACCGTTACATCATGGCGCGGCGCCAGCCTGGGTACCATGCGCGGGCTCCTAAAAGTCAGTACTGTGTATTCAACCATTAATATAACGATAAAAATTGGCGCTATCGCCTTTGCGATATACGCCGCCCAACATAATATCGTATCAGTAGCGGCAGTTTACCTCATCATCACTTACACTGGCAGTGTGGCGCATGAGCTATGGAATATGAACAGTATCATGCGTAGTTACAACCGCATCCTTGGCGACGCTCACGATATGGTGGAAATTCTTACCACGCCGACAACACTGGTCGATCAAAGTGACGCAAAGCTTGCTGTTAGGCGCGGCAGTATCACCATGGATAATGTAACCTTCACTCATGATGAGGGTGCGGGTGACACGCTGTTTCATGATTTTTCTCTTCGCATTCAGCCAGGTGAAAAAATTGGCTTGGTTGGATCAAGTGGGTCTGGCAAGACTACCTTGACTAAACTATTGCTACGGTTTGCTGACATCGACTCGGGAGAGATTACCATTGACGCGCAAAACATCGCTGAAGTCACCCAGGCAAGCCTGCGTGAACAAATTGCCTACGTGCCGCAAGAGCCGTTACTATTTCACCGTTCGGTGCGTGAGAATATCGCTTACGGTCGACCTAACGCAACTGATGCTGAAATTGAACGTGCCGCTAAGAAAGCTGGTGCCTATGATTTTATCGTTAAATTACACGATGGCTTTGATACCATGGTCGGTGAGCGCGGCGTGAAACTATCAGGCGGACAACGACAGCGCATCGCCATCGCCCGGGCAATTTTGAAAGATGCACCAATCCTGATTCTTGATGAAGCAACCTCAGCCTTAGACTCAGAGTCAGAAGCGCTAATCCAACAGTCACTGGAAACATTGATGAAAGACCGAACCTCGATCGTCATCGCCCATCGCCTGTCAACCATCGCCAAGCTGGATCGCATTATTGTTCTAGAAAATGGACGCATCGTCGAAGACGGTTCACACGAGCAGTTGCTTGCCAAAAAACGTGGCGTTTATGCCAAACTGTGGGCACGACAGTCCGGCGGATTTATCGAAGATTAACATAAAAAGCGGCTACATGAGATAGCCGCTTTATTATTGAGCTGTGACAGCTGGTTTAGCGTCGGCGTTTGATGATTATCCAGGCGCCAGTAGCAACGACCGCGATGGAACCGAGAGCGATTACGATGGCGTTACTACCCGTGTCAGCTAGTGCATTTGATGCTTTCTTCGCAATCTTAGCAACTGGGTTGTTGCCGCCACTATTGGCATTTTGGTTACCATTCTGAGTAGCGTCCTCTTCTTCGTAAACACCAACTGGGTCGATGATAGTGCCGTTTACTGTACCGTCACCGTCACCAAAGCCGCCGTCAGTCAAATCATAAGCGATGGTAGTATATTTGCCATCTGGCGTATTACCAAAGGTAACTCGACTAGTGATGTCTTGGTATACTCGACCATTCATTATCTTACCAATTGTCAGACGGTTCGTGTTAGCATAGTGACGACTTAATGTTAAGGTTACGCGAGCTGTAAAGCCAACCGCAGGAGCTTGGTTGTTACAGTTAATCGTGAAGTCCACTCCTTCGCGAAGCACACGGTTATTGTAGCGATCCGGCGTTGAAGCTGTCTGTGCTGTCGCCAAGTTGTAACAAGAGTTTCCAGACGTCTCTACTGTCAAAGAACGGTGATGTGGCTGTGCAACAGTCATCTTGTTCCGTGGAGCCTGAGGTCCCGGGATGACAATTGCATTCAACCGATTTTCCAGTGCAGTTCTCTTAGCGGTATCCTGTACGTTTGCCACCAAAGCTCTTGCGGCATTCACTACAGCTTGAGTTTTGGTACTTTCAGCCTGAGCAACTGCTTGTTCAGCGGCTGTCTGGGCGTCTGCTTCCTTCTTCTTGGCGTTAGCTACGGCAGTGTTGAGGTCGCTGGCTGCTTTCTGGATGGCAGTAGCAGTTGGGTTTGGTTGCTTCTCTACTTCTTTGGCTTTGGCGAGAGCTTGCTTGACGGTCGCGTCATTGGTAATGTAGGCCGGTTCTTTCTCGGCGTTGGCGATGGCGGTGCGGAGGGCAGATAGGTCAGGACGAAGGGCGTCAAGTTTTGCTTGCAGGGCTGCTTTGGCAGCGTTGAGTTCGGCAACAGAAGCACCGGCGTTGGCGGCGACCTGCTCTGCTTGGGTAGCTTGTGCAGCTACGGCGTCCTTGGTTTCTTGGGACATACCGGCAGTGGTTGCTGGGTCTTTGGCCTTGGTTATCAGGGCGGAGAGAGCAGTGCGAGCAGCGGTGACGTTAGCGGTTACCTGGTTGAGGCGATCCTGGAAGGCTTGTTTCTTAGTTGGGTCTTGGACGGCAGCTACCTTGGCGTTGGCGCTGGTAACATCGTCTGGATCCTGGTTGTGTTCAGCCTGAGCAACTGCTTGTTCAGCGGCTGTCTGGGCGTCTGCTTCCTTCTTC
>CAUQSI010000002.1:0-224157 GCA_963520855.1 uncultured Candidatus Saccharibacteria bacterium
ATGATGGAAAAATAATTGAATTACCAGACAACCCAGCAGTGTCGTCTTGTTACGAGATTGTCCAGAAAACCGATATTGATTTTGACCTTCACGTACCCGAAGCGACAAAAATATCACTATGCTAAAATCATAGTATGAAAATCACGAGCTCAGCCTTCACTGAAAATGCTAAAATACCAAAAATTTACTCCAAGCTCGGCGGTAATCAACGCCTGCCGCTCGAGATCAGCGACGTGCCAGCAGATGCCAAAAACCTGGCAATCATCTGCCACGACCCTGATGCGCCTGGGCGCGATGGATTTTACCATTGGACGGTTTGGAATTTACCGAGCAAAACCACTGAAATAACTGGCGAATCACTGCCCGCGGGCGCGGTCGAAGGTGTTACGAGTTGGGGTCAGCCTGGCTGGGGCGGACCGCAACCGCCATTTGGCACACACCGCTATCAATTTTACGCGTACGCACTGGACACGACACTGGATCTACCAGACAGCACCAAGCCTAAAGAGCTCATCGCCGCTCTCACGCCGCACATCATCGACCAAGCGGTGCTGACTGGAAGGTTTGGTGTGTTGGATATTTTTTGGCGGGAATTGTGAATCAATTGCCTCAAGATTAATACTGTCTCACTCAAAATATATCTCTATAACATAGTCAATTTATCATCTATATCTTGTGTATACTCACCAGGAAAATAATTAAGCCACTTCTTTTGAGATTCCTTTGTAAACTTACCCCAGTGCGGCTTTATTAATTCCCACAGTCTACCACCAACAATAGTTGGACTGTATCGATGAGCATTATATACCTGATCATTTGAAATTGCTGATTTATATAAGACCCTTACCTGATCTTCTGATAGACTACCTTTTTTATACAATTCAGCAATCAAAGCTCTTGCATTATCAAAACTGCTAGCTGAACCTATCTGTTCAACAATACCATCTTTTATAGCCTCGTCAATCAGTTTAATATCAGGAAAATGTCTCTCAAGAAAATCATTTAATGACTTGTACAGGTAAGCTGTACCAAATTTCTTAGATGACCATTCATTTTCTAAAAATGTGCTTAATTTATGATCATCAAGCGCAGAACTGAAATCACCGTCTCTAGATATAATATGAACATCCGTAAAAAAATCGTCTTTTATATTTACTGATTTTAATAGTATTTCCCAGTTTATCGCATCACCTAACGATCCGTTTTTTCCAGGCGGATTACCTATATCTATTCGCATCTTTGCTTTATTGAAAATACCTTCGGACATATCAATTGGTGATCTTAAAATGTTTTTGACTATAGTATCGACTTTCAGTTTTCCGTCGAAAGCTTCTTCTAATATATCCTGTCTTATTTTGTTTATCTTTTCTGCTAATTTTCGCGACTCATTGACAACTGTATTATAGTCAGTGTGTCCACAGAATGCCTTTGGAAACCTTGGTGCATCATATTTAAATGAGCCTATATACTCTTTAATTACCTTGTCTCGATTTCTATAAAACTCGTCAACCTGCTGTTGAGTAACGTATAGTTTTATTTTGCGGGCTTTTATAATTAAATCCTCTAATTTTCCTAGTGTATCTAGATCGGCATTGCTAAATCGATAAAAATCCAGCAGTATATTAGTGTCGATAAACAGATTTATCGGATTTTTCGTACTCTCTTTTTTCATCAAATTATGCCTTATTCCCTCTGTTTTTTATTATACTGGTTATCACAAAAGTAAAAGCTAAAGATAAAAAATATCACTCAGCAAACTGACTATTATACAGCTCGGCATAAAAGCCGTTCTGCTGCAGCAGTTCGTCGTGCTTGCCTTGTTCGATGATGTTGCCGTCGCGGACGACCAAGATCAAATCAGCGTCGCGAATAGTGCTCAACCGATGGGCGATGACAAAGCTAGTTTTGCCCTGCATCAACTTGTCCATAGCTTTTTGAATGAGCACTTCGGTGCGGGTGTCAACCGAGCTGGTGGCTTCATCCAAAATCAGCATCGGCGTGCGCGCCAGCATTGCCCTGGCAATCGTCAATAGCTGCTTTTCGCCCTGTGAAATGTTCGTTGCTTCCTCGCCCAGCATCATGTCATAACCGCCCGGCAGCGACCGCACGAAATGGTCAACGTGCGCTTCCTTGGCGGTGGCAACCATCTCTTCTTCGCTGGCTGTTGGGTTGCCATACAGCAAATTTTGGCGAATCGTGCCGTTAAACAACCAGGTATCCTGCAGCACCATGCCAAACAGTTGCCGTACGTCACTGCGCTTCATGTCCGCGATGTTGACACCGTCAATTTTGATCGCGCCGCTGTTAATTTCATAAAATCGCATCAGCAAATTGACCAAGGTTGTTTTACCCGCGCCTGTCGGACCAACGATCGCCACGCGCTGACCTGGCTTGATGTGCGCTGATAACCCTTTGATGATGGTTTGATCAGGTTTGTAGCCAAAGACCACATTGTCAAATTCGACTTCGCCCTTGACGTTCGCCAATTTCACCAAATCTTTACTCTCCGCCTGTTCTTCCGGCTCGTCCAAAAATTCAAACACTCGCTCGGCAGCGGCAGCGGTCGATTGCAGCACATTGGCGATATTAGCAACTTGCACCAGCGGCTGGTTAAATTGGTCGATGTACTGGATGAATGCCTGAATGTCACCGATTTTCAGCCGGCCGTTAATCGCCAGCCAACCGCCCAAAATCGCCATGACGACATAGCCAATGTTGCCGATGAAATTCATGATCGGATAAATCAGCCCCGACAAAAATTGAGCTTTCCAGGCGCTTTCCTGTAACTGATCATTCACCCGCGAAAACTTAGCTAGCGACTTTTTCTGGCCGTTGAACACGCGCATCACCTGATGGCCGCCGTACATTTCTTCGATGTAGCCGTTCAATTCTCCCAGTTGCGTTTGCTGGCGGAGGAACTGCTTTTGCGAGCTTTTGGCGATCAGCGTCACTGCACCGCCAGCCAGCGGCAGCACCAGTAGCGCCACCAGCGACATCTGCCAGCTGATGGAAAACATCATCGCCAAAATCCCCAGCACCATCACCGTCGAGGAAACGATTTGCGACAAGCTTTGGTTGAGCGTCTGGCTGATAGTATCGACATCGTTGGTGACGCGGCTGAGGACTTCGCCGTAGGTTTGCTTGTCAAAATAGCTCAGCGGCAGACGGTTGATTTTCTCGGACAATTGCCGGCGCATTCTGAAAGTAACTGTCTGTGTCACTTGCGTCATCAGCCAGGTTTGGATGTAGCGAAAAATGGCGCTGAGTACGTACAGTCCGACCAATAAAATCACCACTCGCCAAATAGCATCAAAATGAAATTCTGGGCGCCGGCTAAGATCCAGCTTTTTGATGGTCTCGAGCTGGTTGGACGGAATTTGGCTTTCAATTTCTGACTGGTTCGGCAGCCGATTGAGGACATCAGCACCGATCGTGCCAGCTGGCAGCGAAGCACCCTTTGGCAGCTTACTGGTGATGGTTTCGTAGGCCTTCATGCTGACATAATCTTCGACGATTTGGTTGGTGGCACCGCCCAAAATCTTCGGACTGGCAATCGCAAACATCGTACTACCGACCGCAAAAATCGCCACCATAAGCATTTGCCAGCGGAACTCTGCCAAATATTTGGCTAATTTCTTGACCGTGCCTTTGAAATCCTTGGCTTTTTCGCCGGCACCCATACCGCCGCCCATTGGACCGCCCATCTTCACTGGCTGGCGTTTTTTCATGCTTTGCTGAGCCATTACGCCACTCCTTTCGCGGTCGTTGCCGACATTTTCTGCAGGTCGTCTTCCGAGAGCTGGGAAGCAGCAATTTCTTGATAGACTTCGCAATTTTTCATCAATTCCTGGTGCGTACCTTGACCAACAATTTTACCTTCGTCCAGCACAATGATTTTGTCAGCATTCATGATGGTATTGATGCGCTGGCCGACGATAAGTACGGTTTTGTGTTTGGTTTCTTTGGCAAGCGCCAAACGCAATTTGGCGTCAGTTTTGAAATCCAGCGCCGAGAATGAATCGTCAAAAATGTAGACATTCGGCTCAATAGCGATCGCCCGAGCAATCGACAAACGCTGCCGTTGACCGCCGGAAACATTGCTGCCGCCCTGAGCAATGTCATTTTTGTAACCGTTTTTTAGCTCGCTGATGAACTCGGCGGCTTGAGCGATGTTAGCGGATTTTTCTACCAATTCTTGGCTGGCTTTGGCGTTGCCGTACTTGATGTTGCTGGCAATCGTCCCGCTAAACAACACGCCTTTTTGCGGCACGTAGCCAATTTGATCATACAAATCTTCCAACTTGAGCTGGCGAATATCCACGCCATCCAGCAAGATCTGCCCCGCCGACACATCGTAAAAGCGCGGGATCAAATTGATCAACGTTGATTTACCGGAGCCGGTACTGCCAATGAACGCTGTGGTTTGCCCTGGTTCGGCCGTGAAATTGATGTTAGAGAGCACCGGCAAGTCAGCATCTGGATAGGTAAACGTCACGTCTTTGAATTCAATTTTGCCCGTAGCGTCATCTGGCAATTGTTGCGGCGACGGCGGGTCAACGATTGACGGCAGCGTGTCCAACACCTCGCCCACCCGCTTTACCGACACGGCTGCTCGCGGCACCATGATAAACACCATCGACAGCAGCAGGAACGAAATGATGACCTGCATGGCGTATTCCAAAAACGCCATCATATTACCAATTTGTAGATTGCCGCTACTAATCAAATGCGCGCCAAACCACACAATCGCCACGCTAGAAAAGTTCATCACCAGCGTCATGATTGGGTCGAGCAGCATCATCAGCCGATTGACAAATAAATTCATTTTATTCAGCTCGATATTGGCTTGCTGGAACTTTTTCTGCTCAATTTTTTCGTTGTGAAACGCCCGGATGACTTTCAAACCGACCAGATTTTCGCGCGTCACTAAATTGAGCTTATCCACCAGCGTCTGCAATTTTTTGAACCGAGGCACAGCAATGACAAATAACACGGCAATGACCGCCAGCAGCACCGACACTGCCAGCGCAATGATCCAGCTCAAATTTGGCGCGTTATGAATGGCCTTTTGCAGACCACCAATTGCCATGATCGGCGCCATCAACGCCAGACGCAGCAGCAGAATTGACGTCATCTGAATTTGCTGAATATCGTTGGTCGAGCGTGTGATCAGCGATGCGGTGGAAAATTTATTGAAATCCGCCAGCGCGAAACTTTCGACCCGCTCAAACAGTTCTGTCCGCAGTTTCTGCGCCATACCGGTGGCGATTCGCGATGCCAAAAACCCGATGACAATTGAACACAGTCCGCCTGCCGCCGTCACCACAATCATCGCTAGTCCGTTGTACCAAATCGCTGGCATGTCTTGCTTGATGATGCCGTTATTGACAATTTCCGACATCTTGTCAGGCAGCCACAAATTCGCCATCACCATGGCGTAGGTAAAGCCGACCAAGATGATAAACATCAGCCAGTAGCCGCTAAAAATTCGTAAAATATGCTTCATAATTGTTCTTTTAGTACCTCAAATCCAGTCTCTATTTTACCATAATACAAGCCAACCGCCACAGAGCCTCATTGGACAAAAGTATCTGCTGGACGTATACTGTTTTTAGCGTCGGGGTGTGGCGCAGCTTGGTAGCGCGCACCGTTCGGGACGGTGAGGTCGCTGGTTCAAATCCAGTCACCCCGACCACGGGAATTATTTGAAGCGCATGTTCACCAACGAGAACCTCTGGCGACTACGAAATTAAAGGAGGTTATATGCGGCGGCGAGTTAATGTGCGCGGGATCATCATCAACGATCAGGGCGAGATTTTTTGCCAACAATTGACCGCCAACAATGGCAAAGGGCGTAATTTTTGGTGTACGCCAGGCGGCGGCTTGAATATTGGAGAAAGTCTACTGGATGGTTTGCATCGAGAGATGATTGAAGAAACGGGCGTCAAACCAGAAATCGGCAAGTTGTTATTCATACAACAATTCGCCGAGTCGGGTGAGCAATCAGCACACGGCCCGAATGAGCAATTGGAATTTTTCTTTCTCATCACCAACTGGCAAGATTACCGGCACATCGACCTGGAACAAACATCGCACGGCGTCAAAGAAGTGGCGAGATGCGGCTTTGTTGATCCAAAAACCACGCGAATTTTACCGAGTTATCTGACAGAAATTGATCTGGACTGGTTGATTAACAAATCAACTGACGTTCAGATCATCAACGAGCTATAACTACTCCGCTCCGTCCTTGTTGTCCTCAGGCTTATCTGACTGTTGTTCGGCGACAAGTTCTGCACGAACTTCCTGCTCGATCTCCTGGCGCAGTCGTTGACGCTCCTCGTCAGACACCGCCTGTGCCTTTTGTTTGTAAGCCTGCGCCCGCATCAACACAGGCGTCACCACCAACCCAAACACCGTTAAAATGCCAAAGATGGTCAATAATTGCCAGTTAGCGGTTAAAACATCACCGCCATGTTTTTGCCACAAAATACTCAAGCCCACCAAGCTCAGCAAACTAGCGCTACTAATAGTCAGCGTCACCAACCCTGAAATGATCGAATCATTACGTTTGAAGGAAAGAAACTTGGCAATCAATGTAGTCAGCGATGTGATGATAAACGCGGTGATCGTTAGCTTGAGCAATGTTTCTTTGAGCCGACCGCAGAACATATAATCATAACCTTCAGGAAACTCGTAGCTAGCGCTCGTATTGCAAATACCTAAAGAAGGTAATAATTCCCATACTAGTATTAATGCACCCAACAGCCACAAAGCATTGACAATTAACGATACGACCGACAGTGTTTTGATCAATCGCTGCTCATCCTCCAGGCGGGCAACCCCTCCCATAGCAAACAATGAGGCAACGGCGGTAAACAAGGTAGTTGTCAAGATGCGCCAGTCCACTGGCCCAGACAAAGTAGCCATGATTCCCATGAGAGCACAAACCGAGAAAAGGCTGATTGATATATATAACAAAAATTGGCGTATTTGTGATAACTGATTCGTTTGTTTCATGTTGTCACTATACCATAATGTTTATGTTAGCGCATGGCCCGAATCATCTGTCTCAGCTGCTCGACCGCTCGAGCACGACGTTCTTCTGTCCAATAGGTATCAGCCGTGGCCTTCTCGCCATCGACCGTGGTTTCCTGCAGGAAATGACCGACGATGTGACCGTCTTTCAGTGCCGTCACATCAGGAACATAGACTCGTGGTTGTCCGTTCTCATCGGTGCGAATATGTGGCTTCAGTTTTTCAACCAATTTCCTATAGGTATCATCATTGGTTTCGCGGGCATGGCGAATGTCCAGATAATAAATCTTGTCCAACCCTTCGGCTTTGGCGGCTTCATCGACAATCGGCGCCAGCTGCTGACACCACGGGCACTGCTGAAAACCAAGGAAAATCAAGCCACTGCCTGATTCAAATTTCTCCAAAACCTCACCAGCCGAAGCAAAGACAAAACGATTGTCGTCGGCCACGCGAGAATAAGCAGCCTTGAAACGAGCGGCGTCTGACGGCTGCGGTGACGGAGGCGTCTGTGGGCGTGACCAGATATACCAGCCGCATATGGCGGCGACAATAATACCAACAAAACCGATGGTCAAAAACAGCCATTGGTTATGGTTTTTAATGACTGTGCCGTGTTTCATCTGGACCTCCTGTTATTTCCCTTTGACGCCAAAAAACTTCCGCGCTCGTTCAGTCACTGGATGATCCATCACCTGCTCCGGCGGACCGTTTTCGATGATCTCGCCCTTGTCCAGGAAAATCATCCGCGTAGCCACTTCGCGCGCAAACTTCATTTCATGCGTGACGATGACCATGGTCATACCTTTGGCGGCAACCTCACGAATCACGTCCAGCACTTCACCAATCATCTCAGGATCAAGCGCCGAAGTTGGCTCATCAAACAACATGATGTCTGGCTCCATAGCCAGGGCTCTGGCGATGGCGACACGCTGCTTTTGCCCACCTGAGAGCTGTGAAGGAAAGGCCCCGGCTTTGTCCGCCAGTCCCACGTCCATCAGCAATTTCTTTGCCAAACGCGTCGCCGCCCGATCAGACAATTTGCGTAATTTCCGCGGCGCTAGTTTGATGTTGTCCAGCACGCTCAAGTTCGGGAACAAATTGAACGATTGGAATACCATGCCGACTTTTTGGCGCAAAGCGTTCAGGTCGACTTTCGGCGCTGTCGTTTCCACGCCGTCGATGACAATGCGCCCGCCCGTCGGCGTCTCCAGCAGATTCAAGCAGCGCAAAAAGGTTGATTTGCCTGAACCACTCGAGCCAACGACGACGACCACTTCGCCTTCGTGAATCTCAACGTCGATATCCCTGAGCACACGGTTGCTACCAAACTGTTTTTTGAGATTAGCCACCGTGATAATTGCTGGGCGCTCAGCGGTTGGCTGTGCCACTTCCTTCACCTTATTCACTGCCATCTTTCAATCTCCTCTCCACTCGGGTCATCACGCGGGTAAATATCGCGGTCAATGCCAAGTACATCACCGCTGCGGCAAACAATGACTGAAATGCCGTGGCCGTTTGAAACCGAATATTGTCAGCGCCACGCATGATGTCATTCAGCCCAATCCAGCCAACCACTGACGTCTCTTTCAATAGGGCGATGAATTCGCTGATCAGCGCTGGCAACGAATTTTTGAGTGCTTGTGGCAAAATCACTAAACGCATAGCCTGCCAGCGACTAAAACCCAGCGAACGAGCTGCTTCCATTTGCCCCTTGTCGACACTTTCGATACCGCCGCGGATGATCTCGCCAATGTACGCACCGCTATTGATGCCAAAAGCGATGGCCGCCACAAAAATCTTCGGCATGAATTGATATGAACCAAAGACCACATAGTACATGATTAACAGCTGGACGAGCAGCGGCGTACCTCGAATGATGTCGACATACACTTTGCCAAGCCACGCTAGCGGATTCCAGCGACTCAACCCCTTGGCCCACGAGTAACGACAAAGTGATTTAAACGGTCGTACGTCCGAGGTTCGCAACAGAGCGATAATAATACCAATGGCCGTACCAAGAAGCAGCGACAAAACGGTCAAAACCAACGTTACCTCTAGACCGTGCCACAAATACAACCACCGACCATCGCCGAAAATCACTTCCAGGAAATTCACGATTCAAGCTCCTTTTTCTTCATCGATTCAAGCGCTGCGGCACCAAAATGCTTGCGGATGAGATTGTCATATCGACCGTCCTTTTTCATCTCTGCCAACACTCGGTTAATTTTTTCGAGCAAGTCGTGGTTATTGTTTTTGATGGCAATCGCATAGTGCTCGCTTGATAACTCACCCGGCAAAATCTCTAGGTCTGGAAAACCAGCCGTGTACTGAGCAGCCGGCGCATCATCCAAAATAACCGCCTCGACGCCACCAGCATTGAGCTCGGTCAACACGCTTGGTGCGGTCGGGAATTGCGACACCTTAGCGCCAGCAATTTTCCCGGCCAGCGTGTCTCCCGTCGTACCTAACTGCACACCAATTTTCTTGCCCGTCAGCTGATACCTATTACGAATTGGGCTACCTTTTTTGACAATGATCCGCTGCGATGCAGAATAATACGGCTCGGAAAACAGCGCGTTTTTGGCACGCTCCGGCGTCACTGACATACCTGCTACCGCCATGTCAATTTGTCCTGATTCCAACGCCGGTAGCAATCCGTCAAACGACATGTCTTCAATCCTCAACTCTTTATTCATACTACGGGCAATTTCTTTGGCTAGATCAACATCAAAGCCAACAATTTCATTGCCCTGCTTGTACTCAAACGGTTTAAAGCCAGCATTGGTACCCATCACCAATACATCATCACTTTTGCCAAAGCCGCCTTCGCGCTGCAAAATATCAAACGCCATGAAGCCAATCAACGCCACAAACAGCCCCAGACCGATCCACCAACTAATTCCAAAGCCTTGACGTCGCGTTTTCGTTCCGTTCATGCTTATCAGTATACGCGCTTTGTGCCAAAATGATAAGCCCTAAGCGCATCAACGCCTACGCGTATAGTGGTATAATTAGATAATATGAAGAAAAAGATTCTCAGCCGCGTCTGTAGTTTTCGTACTTTTGTCCGCATCAGCATCGTCCTGATACTGGCCCTCAGCGCAGTATTCATCGTCGCCAGCCAGTACAAAACCGTGCAATTTCGCGACGCCAAAATTGATGAAATTTTGTTCTATTTTAACAACGGTCTAGCGGGTGGACAATCCAGTAGCCTGGTTTCAGCAGTTTGGAGCAATGTGCCATATGCTATTGGATTATTTGTCATCTTACTACTCCCCATACTCCTCAAACTACGCTGGAAAACAATGCCATTTCGACTGCGCCACCAAACCTATTACGCAAGTGGTATTTTTGTTGTCAGCCTGACGCTCCTGGCACAAAGCTTCAGCATCCCAGCCTATGTTAGCGCTCTTACTCAATCATCAAAAATCTACGACAAGCACTATGTTGATCCGCGCGGCGTCAGATTGACGTTTCCAAGCACCAAACGTAATTTGATTTATATCTATGTTGAATCGCTAGAAAATACGCCCGCCTCCAAAGCCAACGGCGGCATGAGCGACAAATCAGTCATGCCGGAGTTGGAGAAATTGGCGCTGACCAACACTTCATTTTCACACCAAGCCTCAGGACTCGGTGGCGCCCTACCTGCCCATGGTACCACCTGGACAGTCGCCGGCATGACCGCTCAGTCCGCTGGCGTGCCACTCAAAGACGGCGGCGTGTTTGGCGGCCGCGACCGCAACGGCATGGGTGATTTCAATAAATTCTTGCCCGGTGCTTATACTCTAGGGCAAGTACTCCAAAAAGCTGATTATAATCAATCATTCCTCATGGGCTCAGACAAAACCTTTGGTGGGCGCGATAAGCTACTGGAGCAACACGGCGGTTACCACATCATCGACTTCACCTACGCTCAGCAGCACGGCTTGATTCCTCAGGACTACAAAGTGTGGTGGGGCTATGAAGACAAAAAACTTTTCCAGTTTGCCCGCGATGAAGCCACTCGCCTCAGTAAATTAGACAAGCCATTTAACTTGCAAATGCTGACCGTTGACACGCACTTTACTGACGGCTGGCTGGACAGTGACACCTGTAAACAACAATTTGAAGCAAAATATGACAACGTGCATGCCTGCGCCTCCAAGCAAATTGCCGCTTTTGTCGAGTGGGCCAAGCAACAACCGTTTTACGCCAACACTACCATCATCATCAGTGGTGATCACCTCGGTATGCAAACGCCATATTACGAAGAGAAAATCGCCGGCGCTCCCTACCAACGAACCGTCTACAACGCCTTCATCAACCCTGCCGTTCAGCCAACTCGCGCCACCAACCGCCAATTTGCCACCTTTGACATGTACCCTTCGACCTTGGCAGCACTGGGTGTGACAGTAGATGGCGACCGCATGGGACTGGGCACCAATTTATTCTCAAATCGCCAGACACTGGTTGAACAATTTGGCGGTATCGACCAACTCAACGCTGAACTCAGCAAACGCTCAACTTACTACGAACGGAAAATCTTAAGCAGCTCATAAGCACATCACCTCACACTGCCTCTTGCCGCAACGTAACAATACGGGGCTCAGCCCACAGAAAAAGGAGGACATATGCCACCAACCATAAACCAAGAAGAAACCACCAAGCCCCTCGAGCAGTTTGGGACGGACATCACGGCACTGGCGCGTGAGGGCAAACTCGACCCAGTAATCGGCCGCGATGAGGAAATTCGCCGCACCATGCAGATCCTCAGCCGACGCACTAAAAATAATCCGGTGCTCATCGGCGAGCCGGGCGTCGGTAAAACCGCCATCGTCGAGGCCCTGGCGCAGCGTATTGTCAAAGGCGACGTACCGGCGTCGCTGAAAGACAAGCGGCTGATCTCCTTGGAGATTTCGAGCTTGCTGGCCGGCGCTAGCTTTCGCGGTCAATTTGAAGAGCGCCTCAAAGCAATTTTGAAAGAAGTCGAAGAGGCTGCTGGCGAAATTATTTTGTTCGTTGATGAAATTCACACCATGGTTGGCGCCGGCAAAACCGAAGGCAGCATGGACGCCGGCAATATGCTCAAACCCGCCCTAGCACGCGGTAAACTCCACATGATCGGCGCGACAACCTTGGCGGAATATCGCCAGCATGTCGAAAAAGACGCGGCTCTAGAGCGGCGCTTTCAGCCAGTCTATGTCGGCGAGCCGAGTTTTGACGACACCGTGGCGATTTTGCGCGGTCTGAAGGAAAAATACGAAGTCCATCACGGCGTCAAAATTTCTGACGATGCCATCGTGGCGGCGGCACGGCTGTCCACCCGCTATCTACCTGATCGCTTTTTGCCTGACAAGGCCGTTGACCTCCTGGATGAAGCCACCAGCGCCCTGAAAATGCAGCTGGAGAGTGTGCCGATTGCTCTGGATCGGCTCAATAATCGCCGCTTGCAGCTAGAGATTGAAGAAGCCGCGCTGAAAAAAGATAAATCCGACCACGCCAAGGCCCGCAAAGAAGAGATTAATCAGCAAATCGCCGACCTTCGGGCTCAGGCCGAGGTGATTGACAGCAAATGGCAGCACGAAAAGGATATTCTCCAGACCGTCAATACTGCTACCGAAAAAATGGATAGTTTGCGCTCGCAACTAGAAATCGCCGAACGCGACGCCGATCTGGCCACCGCCAGCCGCATCAAATACGGCGACCTGCCAGAGCTGGAGAAAAAGCTGGCCGCCGCTCGCCAGGAACTGGCCGCCATTCCGCCGGCCGACCGCTTGCTGCGTGAAGAAGTCACCCCTGATGACATCGCTAGCGTGGTGGCGCGCTGGACGGGCATCCCGGTGGAGCGGCTGATTGAGACCGAATCCAGCAAATTAACTAAATTAGAGGAGCATATCAGCACCCAAGTGATTGGTCAAGACAAAGCCATCGCCGCCGTGGCCAGTGCTATTCGCCGCTCGCGCGCTGGCCTCAGTGATACCAACCGGCCAATCGGCTCCTTCCTCTTCCTCGGCCCGACTGGCGTCGGCAAAACAGAGGTAGCCCGCAGCCTGTGCCGCGAATTATTTGACGATGAGCACGCCATGATCCGCATCGATATGAGCGAGTACATGGAGCGCCACGCCGTAGCCCGCTTGATCGGTTCACCGCCGGGCTATGTCGGTTACGACCAAGGTGGGCAACTCACCGAAGCGGTGCGCCGCCGCCCCTACAGCGTGGTATTGTTTGATGAAATCGAAAAAGCCCATGCCGATGTCTTTAACGTACTTCTCCAGGTGCTCGACGATGGCCGCCTGACCGATGGCCAGGGGCGAACAGTCGATTTTTCTAACACGGTCATCATCATGACTAGCAATGTCGGCTCGCAGGCAATCATGGATTTTTCTGGCGACGATTTGTCGGCACTGGATAATCAAATGCTTGATGTCCTCAGACAACACTTCCGGCCAGAATTCCTCAACCGCATTGATGACATCGTTATCTTCGACCGCATTCGACCAGAGGCTATGCGAGCAATTGTCGATGTTCATTTGACCAAAGTCGCCCGCCAAGTCAAAGACAGCCGCGACATTACGCTGAAGTTTGACGAGAGCGTCCGCGACATGCTGGCCCGCGATGGCTACGACCCGGCCTTTGGTGCTCGGCCGCTCAAGCGCTTGGTGCAAAAACGGGTGCTTGATCCATTGGCGCTAGAGCTCATCGACGGGCGGATTCATGATGGCATGACGGTGACCGTCAGCGTCGCTGATGACCGGGTGACGTTTCAACAATAATTTAATTCCCTCGTTCAACCCTATTAGCAATGTCTCTTCGCGCTGCTTGAACTAACAAAACTACCTCTATTTACCAAAAAGCGTCCCAGCTACCAACTGGAACGCTTTTGTTAGATTGTCTCCGCGAGAAAATTACTCGGTCTGGTTGGCCTCTGCCCGCGTCAGCTTATCAACCATCGGCAGGATCAAGTAAATACCGATGATGGCCGCCAGTAACCCAAGACCAACGATGACAAAATACGTCGGTGTTAATACTGGCTTCAGTGTCGTCGAAAACATCTTCGTGAATACCACCCCCGTCCAAACACCGATACCACACGACAGGATCGAGGTGATCAGCAGCGGTGCCACCGATTCAACCATCACCAAACGCTTCAGCTGGGCGAGGCGCATGCCGCCCAGCCGCAAGGTGTACAGCGAACGGCGACGTTCCATCAGCCCGCCAATCGTCGAGACGATCAGGCTCGCCACTGCCACAAACAACGTCACGCCAATACCAATATAGGCTAAGCTGGCAAATTCGCGAATCGTTGGATTGATATGCGGTTTTTTGGAATCAGTGCCGCCCACTACGTATGTCAGATCGTACTGATTAGCGCGCATCACAACCATACTGCGTAACTTCTCAAGATCATTGTCTGATTTTACTGTTACCAAATATTCCTTGGCACCGTTCGTATCAACCGTATCGTTAATTAGCGATACATTTTTGACCACTGGCGCGTCAAAATTCAACAGCGCAAATTGGTCGGGCCGAGCATTACTTGGGCAGGTGTGCTCAGTGTATATTGCCAAGTCCTGGCAGCGAATTGCATTGCCATCCTCACGTGGATAGATCGTCGCTACTGACGTGACATACGACTGCTGGTTCAGCTGCTTCGCCATATCACCCGGCAGTGAACGGCCGATGACAGCTGCGGTACCATGCTTCAACTGTGAATACCCATTGTCTCTGATAGCCTGAACATTTAAATTCTCAATGCCACTCGTCGCCGTCAAGTAAAAACTACCCGCAAACAACGCCAACACGACACCGCTCACACCACGGAACACCGTTCGCGAGTGCACTGCTGTACGCTTACCGGCAATCAACATTGAGGCACTATTCGCCCAGCGCGCCGCCAGTAATGATAGCTTATTCGTCAACCAACCACCAGCAAGGACAAGTCCAAACATCACCAACAGCAAGGCCGCCATCAGCAGTAGCATTGGCATAGCTGATTCTTTATTTGCTGTCAGCCAATCCAGTCCTGGCTTTGACGATAACCAGGCAAAGATCGCAATACCAGTTACCGGCACCAGCGGCCGCCAAGCGCGCAACTTCTTCACTTTTTCGATTGAACGCGACACGCCCAGTGGCGAAATTTGCGCCCGGCGCATCCGTCGCCAGTTAACAAACACTGTTAGTCCCAACGTCAAGCCAATAATCAGCGCGTACTGCGTGGCAGTTAACGCTAAATCACTAGGATTAAACCGCATGCCGTCTATCTTGAAATTCTGCAGCGGTGCTTGTAATAGCCAAAACGCACCCAGCCCGATCAGCACACCCACAACCGACGCCAACAGCGATTCCAATATCAACACCCGTCCCACCTGTCGCTTAGTCGCACCGATCAACCGCAAAGCAGCGTAGCGTTTCTCGCGCTGTGCCGCGCCCAGCTGCGTTGCTACTGACACGAAGATGACAATTGGAAACAGCAATATAGTTCCACCAACGCCAAGTACAATGATGGATATAGGGCCTAGTCCAACATTCGATGTTAGTCCATTCGCATCCGTCCGGTAAACATTAGCAAAGTAGGAAACTTGTCCTCGAGCTTTTGCCACATCATCACTTGCCGCCACTTCATCAGCACTGGCACCACGTACCATCATGAGAGTATCTGGGCCGCTAACATATTCACTAGGGAGCACGCCGAGATATTTAGTGTTATTGCCAAAACGCGCCAAGATATCATCCTCAGGATGCTGAGCCACCGCATCAGCCAACGCTTTTGATAAGTAATATTCGCCCGGACCTGGCGTTTTTAGCTTAGCAAACTGCGGGGACTTCACTGTACCGTGCATTGCATACGTCTGGATAATTTGGCCTCGCCATTTTGACGCATTGCCAAGTCGCGCTACATTACTAATTCTTAGTGGCTCAATACCATCAATCGGTTGTTGCGAAGCCTCTTTGCGACTAGCTTGGTATGCTGCCAGGCTGATGGCTGATCCCCCAGCGCGTCCCATAAGCCCATTGATACCAG
Organism: uncultured Candidatus Saccharibacteria bacterium; assembly: GCA_963520855.1. Classification (GTDB taxonomy): domain Bacteria; phylum Patescibacteriota; class Saccharimonadia; order Saccharimonadales; family Saccharimonadaceae; genus Nanosynbacter. Next base: position 16,040 of record CAUQSI010000002.1, read on the forward strand.
CCGTAAAGCAGCACACGAGCATAATACCCAGCGCCACCGCTGCCGTCGTCAAGCCCAGACGCGCAAACGACTGGCGACCAGACTTTTGTAGTAACATCCAACTAACGCTCATTAGACAATCCTCGCATTAGCTTTATTAACCCTCGCCTGCGCCGGACGCACCGCCGCAGTACCAGAAATCTGCCCATCGCGGACGATGATTTCCCGATCAGCATAGGCGGCAATCGTCGGCTCGTGCGTCACCATGATAACTGTCGTGCCGTGCTCTTTGGCGGTTTTGATGAATAGCTCCATCACTCTTTCAGAATTAAGACTATCTAGCGAACCTGTCGGCTCATCGGCAAATAAGATTTTCGGTTCAACCACCATCGCCCGGGCGATTGCCACCCGCTGCATTTGTCCGCCCGACAACTCGCCAAGCATGCTGTCAGCTTTATTACCCAGCTCAACCTTATTCAACCATGTTTTCGCCTGTTGATAGGCTTCTTTACGCTTGATGCCGTTAAGTAGTAGTGGCAGCGCTACATTGTCCAGCGCCGTTAGCTCCGGCACCAACTGTCCAAATTGAAAGACAAAGCCAAAGCTAGTGCGCCGCAACATACTGCGCTTATCATCGCTCAGTTTGTCAATCCGCCGACCATCAAAATCAATCTCACCGCTATCGACGCTGGTAATCGCCGCCAAGCTATGCAGCAGCGTCGACTTACCAGAACCTGACGGACCCATAATCGCCAGCACCTCGCCCGCCTCGACATCCAAGCTGACGCCGCGCAGTGCGTGCGTTTGCCCGAACGACTTCTTAATATTTTTAGCGCTAATTATTGGTTTGCTCATGCAAAATTTCCTCCTTTAGCCGCGTTAAACGCGAAATAGTTAATTCAATCCAGCGCAAATCCGCCTCCAAATGATACAGCGCATGGTCGATTAGCAGCATGTCCGACAAACTACTATCGCGCCGCTGCGCTGTCAGCTCGCGCATTCGTTGGATGTGCGCCTGCCGTTGGTTATCCAGATACGGCGACGCATTGCCGTCTTTCAGAATGGCCAATACCGCCTTGATATACATCGTCGCTTGCAGCTGTGGCGACGGTGCCTCTGGTGATTCCAACCATGCTTGTAAATCCTGCTTGCCCTCATCGGTAATTTCATACCGAACCCGATCCGGCCCGCCCGATTCGCTGGTATCAGTAATTTCTTTGACTTTGTTATCGCGTTTGAGCCGTGCCAGAGTTGAATATATCTGACCGGTTAAAATTGGCTTGTCCTTGCCAAAATAGCCGTCGTATTTTTTCTTCAACTCATAGCCATAGTTTGACTCATCCGCCAAAAAACCTAACAGGGTATATTGAACGCTCATACCCTTACTATACACCCGGTGTTTAGTTATTGCAAGAGTTTTATACACTCAGTGTATAGTGTATTCTGTCACCTAACCTCACCAGAATGCATACTATTATGCAATTTTGACGTATAATAGATGCATGGTTCAATTTTGCCGAGTATATAACAAACAGCAGTCCATCAAGTCAGCTATGGTAGGAGTTGGTAAAATCCTCAGCCTACCACAGTACACACTGCTGGCACTTACCCTATCTTTGCTCGTTGCACTCATTATTTTCTTTGCCATCAATGCCAACTTTTACGGCCCACTGATGATGTCACGGTTGCCGATGCTAGACAAAGCTTCCCTTGTTGGGACTATGTTCATTGATATATTCAAACAGGGTTTCAGCTCGCTAAACGGCGCATTACTCCTTGTGGTGTCACTCCTCCAAGGACTGTCAATTACCGTCGTCATTTTCACTGCCAAGAAAAATAAGCGTAATGAACAGTCGGTCACCAGACAAGTCGGACTCAGCAGCCTGGCCTCTGTGGCTGCTGCCATCGGCCTGGGCTGCGTTCCCTGCGGCACATCACTCATCCTGCCGCTCGTTGCCGTGTTCTTCTCGGGCGCTGCCGCTGCCACTGCCGCCACCGTCGCCAGCACCATTGTCTTGATGTTAGCCCTACTGTTAAGCCTCTTTTCACTCTACAAGTCTGGACAAATCGCCTTTATATATACAGAATTAGCAAAACAGGAGGAACTATGAATCGACAAAAATCAGCAGGCATAGCAATCATTTGGGTTATTTCAGGCATTTTGATTACGGCAATTGTCGCATTGTTTATCTACGGCATCGTTAATCGTCCACCAAATCGCCATGTCGGTGACGGCAAACCGTGGAACGAAAAGATGTCCCAAGGCTCTGCTGAAGCCAAGCATGTGTTTGTTGATTATACTGATTATTTCTGCTCATTCTGCGCCGAAGTTGAAGCAGCCACTAACACTGATTTCTTCAAAAATGAGTATCTCAAATCAGGCAAAGTTCGCTACGAACACCGCGTGGTGACGCTGCTCAAAGAAGTTACCGACAACACAGAGACTGGCGCTCACGCTGCTTTTTGCGCCGCTGACCAGGACAAATACTGGCAGTATACCCACGACATCGTACCGCGCATCAAGCGTGATTATTTCGACAAAGGTATTGGTGTGAAAAACGTTGCTGTACCGCAAAAAATTCCACCACTGCCGTTAGACTATTTCCTAGCTTCTGCTAAAGCTGTCGGCATGGACGAGGCGAAGTTTACTGACTGTATGACCAAAAAACCACACCAAAAAGAGATCGATGACAACACTCAAAAAGCTCTGTCGCTTGGTGTGAACGGTCTGCCATACATGGTGATCAATGACTACGTCGCCAGTGGATTTGCTGGTGGTGAAACTGGCTTAAAGGCGATCTTGAAAGCTGGCGGAGTGAACTAATGCCTACCAAAAAAACGCAAACAAAACCTCAAAAACTGTCAACAAAACGACAACCAGCTCGAACCAGCCATAGGTCAAGAACCAACGCAACACCTGCAAACCGACCTCGATTGAGCAGTATTATATTCACTACGTTACTTTTGCTTGCTGTTAGCGCAATGGGGGTCTTATTTTACCTCCACTCCAAGCAGCCACCAACCCAACGTCCAACTGTTCTAGAAGATGAAAAATATTATTTCACCGATTCGCGCTATGCTGGCATTCGCTCCAAGTTTGTGACGCGCGACAGCAAGCGCGAAAAGGTCTCAATTGAATATCCAATTACCAGCAATTCCAAAATCAACAAACTCATCGCCCGAGCAATTGACCGCGCTGATAGTGATTTTCGCTACACTTCATCAAGCACCATCACCTTTGAGCGACCAATGACCGAAACCATCAGCTATCAAGTGACGCACAATAATACAGTAGCTCTGTCGATTATCGTCAATATCAAACAAGACATGCACGGCGCACATCCAGTAGCACTAACGCTGTTTTGGACCTTCGATAAAGATTCTGGTGAGGTGATTAGCCTGGATAGTTTGACTGAGAAATCAGAGGAAGCCACCAAGGCAATCGTGACAGCCGCCCAACGAGACGTCGCACAAACCATCAAACAACGCCAGCAGCCAGAAGCAAATCTTGAGGAAATGATCACCAAAGAAACATTAGCAAACTTTACCATCGCTGATGATGGCAATACCCTGGTCTGGCCAATTGGACAAGCCTCCCTGTTGCCGTCAGCCTATGGCGAATTAACCATCAAAGTACCAACCGCAACTGTTGCCAAATACCTACAAAATCCGACAGCCCAAAAACTAGGCAATTTCCCTAAACCACCCGAGCCAAAGCCAGAACCAAAGCCAGCGCCCGCTACACCAGCACCCGCACCAACCACTGGCAATAAAATGATCGCTTTGACGTTTGATGACGGACCGGGTCCATACACCACACACCTACTGGACATCTTGGATCAGTACGGTGCCAAAGCGACGTTCTTCTTGATTGGTAGCAAGGTTTCCGGGCAGGCTAGCGTCGTACGCAGCATCCAGGCGCGCGGCCACCAGCTGGGTAATCATTCATGGTCACACCCTGAACTACCTAAACTATCAGTTAACCAAATTGCTGGCGAAATCGACCGCACCAACGAAGCCATTAGACAAGCCGCTGGCGTCAAGCCAACCATTCTGCGACCACCGTACGGTGCAGCCAACGGTGTGGTTTTAGAACAACTTCGGGCGCGTGGCATGTCGTCAATCTTATGGTCGGTCGACACCCGCGACTGGGCTGATCGCAATAGCCAGATCGTCTGTTCACGTGCCGTCGCTGGCGCTCGTCCTGGAGCAGTCATCTTGATGCATGACATTCACCAAACTTCCGTCAATGCCGTGCCGTGTATCCTCAGCTCGCTGAAGCAGCAGGGGTATTCATTTGTGACGATACAGCGGTTACATTAGTCCACCCGATCAATCTCAAATATCTTGTATTTCGAAGAAGCGCCACGCAGTAATTTTACCTTTGAGGGCGCCACGCCGAGATACTTTGCTAGTAGTTTCGCCGCCGCTAGATTAGCCCGACCTTCAATGGCTGACGCCTTGGTGTAGATCGTCAACGAACCGTCGTCATTCGTAATGACCTCTTCACGATGGCGGGAGTTGGGTTTGAGATGGACGGAGAGTTTCATAATTCAATAATCATTACCCTCAAAATGACATTACCTCCAGCTCCCGCGGCAAAATCTCCTGCACTTCCACCGAACCTGCCACCAAGTGGTAACCGTGCAACCTTGACGGCAAATCACGCCCGACCGAATACCAATTGACTGGGCGATTCTCATCGAAATAATCCAGCAATTCCGCATTCAAAAAATGGTCGCGCGGCAAGTCCACCGATCCATCCTGATTGACAACTAGTGCTATCGACAAGCCAGCCGTCACACCACCTTCATTTTTAACATACGCCGCCGTCACCAAATGAACCATTGGCTCAAATTCCAGCGCTGATTGATCGCTCACCTCCACCTGCGCCTGGCCGCGACGCGCTAATTGCTTATTAATTTCTGTTGTTAATTCCTCAACACTTGGCTTGCCATCAGCCGCCCGACAATAGTCGCAATCATCCGCCGCCTCAACATACTTCAGCAGCAAATTCATATCGACATCAGTGTCTTTAACACCATGCTGCGACAATTGCTCCACCATTTCATGAAGCGCGCCCAGCAAACTATAATCATTAGCATTTCTGGCAACATCACCGATACGGACAATGGCGCGAGCGATGGTGATGGTTTTATCGGATTTACTCAGATATTTACTACTTTTCATAGAATCACACCATCCTTACAACTTCCCGCTCGAAATACCAAAGAATCGATCAAAGAAATCTCTCAATTTTTCCAACACTGTTTCGCGTTTTTTACTGCGCTCCCCATCAGCTGAAAAACGCGAGATTGGCGGCAGTATCCCTGACAGCCCTGTGCCAGTCGATTGTATATAGCCGTCACGAAAAGCATTTTCAACAAATGTATATGTCGCTTTTTTATCTAATTTTTCATCATCAATGATCTGGTCTAGCTCCTTGATTTTCCTTGACTTCACAAACTCCTGCCAATCACCGTCAACTGAACTATCGACTGTAAGCGACGCGATAAACTGCTCGATCAAATCCTTTTTATTACGCAACTCAATGGACGAGTTAACAGCTTTATCAATATCGACCAAAATCTCTTTATTATTCAAATGGCTATCATGATATTGCCGAATTAGCTCCAGAATATAATCTATATTTATCTCAACCTGTTTGATGAGCTCCATCTCAAATACCAAATCATCGTTGATATTCTCCTTGTTCTCATCCGATTTCGGCCGCAGCTCATTATAGAGATCGATGTACATACTGTGATAATCCTGCACATCTCGCTGGCTCAAAATCTCTTGCCCAATAAACTCATCAAAGCTCGACAGAATATTCTTCACCCTCAGAATTGTGCCATACAGCTTCACAAATTCCTTTTGTTCCTGCTCGCTAGCAATTATCTCACCCACTGGAAATTTATCTTTTAGCTCAGTGATCAAATCAACATAGCCCGGCGTTTTCTTTCCGTCTTCTTCATAGCCCTCATAATAATCCCGGAAAGGACGCAGTAACACAATCCCACTCGCATTTTTGTCGCCAAAAAGCGCTAAAGCTTTATTGGTCGCCTCCTCTAAATTGCGAAATGTCACTATATTGCCATAGGTTTTAATCGAATTAAGGATACGATTCGTCCGCGAATAAGCTTGAATCAGCCCGTGCATCCGCAAGTTTTTATCAACCCACAGCGTATTCAAAGTCGTGGCGTCAAAACCCGTCAAAAACATATTCACCACGATCAACAAATCAATCTCTCGATTCTTCATCCGCAGACTGACGTCTTTGTAGTAATTCTGGAATCGCTCAGCGCTGGTATCATAGTTTGTACCAAACATTGCATTATAATCACGAATTACGCCCTCCAGAAAATCACGTGATGAGACGTCTAGTCCGTCGGTATTTTCCGAATTCTCATCATCCATGCCGTCCATTTCCAGATCAGGATCATTGGCTCCGTAGCTATAAATTGTAGCAATTTTTAACCGCCTCGGCTCAGGAATGTCAGACTGCTGTCGCTTAAACTCATTGTAATAAAGTTTGGCTGTATCAATTGAACTCACCGCAAAAATTGAATTAAATCCGCTCAGCCGAATTTTATCTTTCACCTCTTCAACTGCCGCTCTGTTTCGTGCCGACGCAACTTCATGCACATTCATCAGCCGCGTAAATGCATAAGATTTGGCGTTGCGCATAGTTTTTTGGTCAAAGTGGTCACGAATATATTGCACAACATTACGAATACGCTCCGGAGCGTTCAATGCCCGCTCACGATCAATATCTCGCACTTTCTGCTGATCATCGACCTCATCCGCCTCACGAATCGTCCGGATATAGTCAATCCGAAACGGCAACACATTCTTATCAGTAATCGCATCAACTATGGTGTAGGTGTGCAGTTTATCGCCAAACGCCTGCTCGGTTGTCCGCAAATCAACTCGCCCGCCGCTGGACGCATTATCAGCAAATATCGGCGTGCCGGTAAACCCAAACAAATGATAATTACGAAAACTTTTAGTGATAGCATGATGCATATCGCCAAATTGCGAACGATGACATTCGTCAAAAATAATAACCATGTGATCATCAAACGCCTTGTGACCCTGATTGCGCTTGATGAATGTGCCGAGTTTTTGGATGGTCGTAATGATAATTTTAGCGTTTGGATCGCCCAGTTGCTTCGTCAAAACTCGGGTGCTGGTATTACTGTTCGCTGCGCCTTCTTGGAACTTGTCATACTCTTTCATGGTCTGGTAGTCGAGGTCTTTACGGTCAACCACGAAAAGCACTTTATCAATATAGTCCAGCTTGCTTGCCAGCTGAGCCGTCTTAAAACTAGTCAACGTCTTGCCGCTACCTGTGGTATGCCACACATAACCGCCAGCCTCAATCGTACCTAATTTTTTGTAATTTGTAGCAATCTGGATGCGATTCAGAATACGCTCGGTCGCCACAATCTGGTATGGGCGCATCACCAGCAATAATTTATCACTGGTAAACACGCAGTACTTCGTCAGCACGTTCAGTAGCGTATGCTTGGACAAAAAAGTCGCCGTAAAATCTACCAAATCGGTGATCGGGCGATTATTAGCATCTGCCCACCAGCTGGTAAACTCAAAACTATTGCTGGTCTTTTTGCTGCGATGCGAATCTAACTTACCTGCCTTATTAATATGCTGCCAACGCGTCGTGTTGCTATAATATTTCGTATGCGTACCGTTACTGATCACAAACAGCTGCACATATTCAAACAAGCCGCTACCCGCCCAAAAACTATCCCGCTGGTAACGATTAATTTGGTTAAAGGCTTCTTGTAGGGGCACGCCACGTCTTTTTAGCTCGATATGCACGAGCGGCAAACCATTCACCAGTAGCGTCACATCATAGCGATTATCCCGCGCGCCCGACACCTCGTATTGATTAATTACCTGCAAGCAATTCTTGTGGATATTCGTCTTGTCTAACAAGTAGATGTTACATTCTTCTCCGTTATCACACTTTAGGAGTTGAATGTGATCTTCTTGAATTTTAAATGTCTTATCAGCGATATTATCATTGCCATTCGCGATCCGCTCTGCAAAGAACCGCTTCCATTCAGCGTCAGTAAACGTATAATCGTTCAACTTCTCCAACTGCGTACGCAGATTCTGTATTAAGTCAGCCTCGCTCTTGATCGGCAAATACTCATACGCCTGCGCTTGCAACTGCTTGATTAGCTCTTGCTCTAATTCCGCCTCGCTCTGATAACTCGTCGTCCGCTGGTATGGCGAAACGTAGTCACTGACGACGGTGCTGTCACTATTTTCTGAAATCAATTGATACTTTTCTGGCATTTTTCTTTAGTCCTCTATATTCCAATTATAACTCTTCAGAAAGTCGTTGAACATATCCGCAAAAAGCTTCTTGTGGTCACTTGGAATATCTTGCGGCTCCATATCTGCTATTCTACTGTGACTATATATGTTTAATATACGGTAAGTCTCGTCTTTATTCTCTCCAGTAAGTAATGATATATAGTGTTTATATCCAAGAAAATTTGCCGTCTTCTCCAAAATTGCCCGAAATAAGTTAAAATGATAGCGCTCAATTGTATTATCTTCAATTGCCTGTTTAATTAGCATCATAGCAAACAGATGATAGGCAAACGGCGAATCTTTTATATCTTTACGGCAAATCCCCTCGTATGACGAAGACAGCGACCATGAAGTAGCCTTATCTCCCATTATATTCTTAACTACATTAAAGAATAATGCATGATGTGTCAGAATAATCACTTTTAGGCCAAGCTCTTTGAGCTTGTTTACTGTATCGACTAAATCAATTGCTAAAGACACGATTCTTGTATCATCAATTGATGAAACTGGATCATCAATCACAATATATTTGACATCATTAAACACGTCAGTTGTACGATTTTCTATATCGTCACTTAGAGTATCCACCATCAAATCAAGTACGGCATGATACACCGACCAAATAAATAAGCTTTCTTCCGCTCGCGATATCTTAATATGGTCACTGCTTTCATCATCGCCAGTTGCCATCTGAAAATAGACTAGTTGATTTTCAACATCAAAAAATGGCTCAAAATGTGAAAAGTGATATCGCCCATATATCTCTTTAATACGACTCTCTAAGTCCTCGTCTTCAAATAACCGCCTCAACCACTCATCTTGAAGCATAAAATGAAGCTCATTGATCGTGTTATTCCACTGAAAAATATCTTCAAACAATGCACTGTAACTCAAACATATAGGTGACAACACCTCACATCGTGAATTCATATCATAAAATAAATTAGTAAGGCGAGTCTTTCCAGTCCCATTAAATGCATATATCAAAATAGGTTTTTTCTGACTAGAAAGAAGGCTTTTAATATCCACAAATAAGGCATTAATATCATTAAACATCCTTTCAGATGGCATATTTCATGCCTCTTTGAATGTTAATAGCTTATTGCGGTAATATTCGTATTGCTTGCGGCGGGCTTCAATCTCGGCTGGCAAACCAAAAGCAATGTCATTGGTAAGCTTTTCAAATTTATCAAGGATGGAGACGATTTGCTTTTGCCTTTCGATGGGCGGGATCGGAAAATTATAGTTCTTCAATTTTGCCATATCAACAGCAGGAAAACTACTTACTTTTATATTCTTCTTACACCATTCGTCAATAATATAAAAATAGTAGTAACTAAATTTATCTAGTAATCTATCCTTCAGCAGTTCACGTTTTGTAAAGAACGTGAACTGCTGATTCGCCAACGAATCAGCGGTTAGCAGGGCATGCTCTCCGATTGTAGCAGTAGTAGCAAGAATAATAGATCCCGACGGAAAAAGACCGCCTTTCTTCAAAGCCTCTTTCGTAATATGCTGTATCGAATCTGAAAGAATGCGACCATTCATCCTAATATCGTCCATCCTGAACCACGGAAGAGTTCCGTTTATCCAATAATCTTTGTTTGATTTTGATGGTGTATACCCATTTCGCATTACAAAAACTTCTTCCAATGGTAACCATTCTACTCTCTCTCTCTCGTTAAACGTCAAGAGCGTATTACGATAGTACTCATACTGCTTCTTTCTCGCTTCTAGCTCTGCTTCTAGCTCTGCTTCTAGCTCTGCTTCTAGCTCTGTAAACGAGTCTAGCACCCGCACAATCTCTTTTTGAACCTCAAGAGGTGGAACAGGAATATTTTTCTTTGACCAAGAACTTATCCACTGCCGCTTGTGATCACCCTCTACAAGACCACTTGGTAATGTATTCAACCAATAGTAGATATATTTAAGTAGCACAGCACCCTCATCTGCTGAAGTAATCATTTTCATGGCTGAAGATTTAACCTTAAAATCGAAATCCACCCATTTATTAGCCGTAGTAAAATCGTCAAATATAATCACAGGGTGAGTAGAAGCATTGTAAATACCGCTTGATTCATCAGTATATCCAAGTATGAATGTTTTGCCGGCTGTCAAGACGGGTGTAGAAAAACTATCATTGTAAATACTGGATCGTACTATGTATTTAGTTGGCTGCTCATACCTAGTGACCTTATTTAACTCTATCAGTTCAACTCCATCCGGACACAGCTCTTTAATCAAATCGTCAATTTTACTCATAACTCTCCTGAAGGATTAGTCTTGTCGTATATTTCATTAAACATCTTTTTCATCTCCCATGTGCCGACATCAACCAAAGGTTCGTACATGAATGAGTTAATGTGTATGGCGCCATCAACAATAGCCGCAGCTTTATTAAACATTTTTAGATAAGTTTGCTTATTTGGATCCGAGCAGTTATTACTATAAAGTATCAGTAGCTTACGAGTTAGGTCGCGCTCTTTACTTACAGCATTCCTGTAGTCTTCTTCTGATATCTTACTAATAATATATCGCTCAATACACAGGCGCGTACCAATAGCCAACGCCAAATTATCTTTTAGGCTAAAACCATCGGATGTGGCAGCTGCTACTTCTTTAGCATGCATAATGATAGCTTCATAGATACTTAGCGATCTATTAAATGGCGTATCAGCAACTGAGATTATGGACTGTAAGTATTGCTGAATATCTTCTATGGTCACGTCATTATTTATAGTATGAAGAGCCTTGGTCAGCTCTTTATAGTCATCGTGACTTTTGCTGTGCTGAAACTCTACGATGTTTCTAGCAAACGGTATCATTGTTACCCAGGCAGACTTATCTGTAGTGGCATCTTTTTTATAATTTCCAAAAACACGAGGATCAAACATTTCTTCAGCGCTAAGGTTATTATTCTCGTCTGAAATAACCAGCCTAAATTGTTTTTCGTTTTTTGGATATAACTTTTCATACACAAGTCTGAAGAAATCAAAATTATGAGTTAGCGAGATAATATACAGTTGGCTATTTTGAGATGCCAATTCCTGTAGGTATTCAAAGAATGCGTACTTATTTCTGTAGTCAAAAGATTCCACAACGTCATCCAAAACAAGTAAAGTGTCCGCTCCATCCTTGAGCTTCTTTTTTACATCAAAAATTATATTTAACAGATAAAGTGCTTTACGTTCGCCATTACTTAAAACTCTGCCAAGTACATTCAATTGACCCGAATTATCTGGACGCTCCTTATACGGCATACTAGGGTTACGTGGATTTCTAAACTTAAACTCAAAAATTGGCGATATCAAGTCTTCTACTATCGCATCCTTTTTATTTGCAATATCTATCCTATACGGCAGCGAACTAAATCGATCATTAAAGATATCGATGACATCCTGCCAATCTGTATCGGCATTGTCTGCATTTTTCAAGGCTTCTTCAATCTTTGATTTTGATTCATCATTGACTTTTAGTAAATTCTCGATCTCTTCAATGCACCCACTTAGATAACCAAACCACATATTTTTATAAAATCGATCCTCGTCGCCCATAAATAGCAATATATCTCTGCGTGACTTATCTTCAATAATTCGTCGGGCTTCGCCATTTGTGCCAACTGAAAAATCTTCTATAAGTTTTTTAAGAGCATCTCCGAGGTCGGGGTATTTTTCGATTATCCGATCAAAATCTGTTTTGAGATAATTCTCTAACTCTTCTTTATTGTTTATATTCTTTGTCCTTTTGTCTTCGCCATCTTTGAGCACAACTTCATGTTTTGCGTTAAAATACTTTGACTTCTCAAGCGCTTTTATCAACTTATGAGCGCTACTTGAATCAAACCCTTCTCTATAATATGTAGGAGATGCACACATTTCGTCATAAGCTTTTACTAATCTATCAAAAAGCCCACGATATTCTTTCTTAGTTATAAATTTCTTAAAATTAGAACTATTAAACATGTTTAAAGAAACGTCACAGAATTGTATTTTACCTTTTTTAATTTCAGGAAGGTTTGCTTTTAACAATGTAATGACTGCAGGCAACGTAATGCTAGCCACCTGCTCTTTGGTAATGAATCTGCGATAATAATCTTCAATGACAGTTGCGCCATCGCCGTCTTTCGTTTTTGTTACCTCTGATATTTTAGATTTTAGCTTATTAAATGCTTTAATGACATCTTTCGATGCCTCAGCATAAACCTCCTTAGCCTCCTGATTGGCAACAAGATACGTAGCATTTTCAGATAGGTAGACTAGTCCATCATAACTAGGATATGAAAGTATATTTTCTGGATCTATTCCAGAAACAGTACAACTACCAGATACCTGATAAATCTCATCCGCAACTGCCTCTCCTTTACTATAATTAGAGAGCGTCTTCGCAAATGATGATTTCATGGTGCCATTTTGAGCATATAAACCATAGAAATGACAATAGTTTCCGTTCTTGTCGTCTTCATACTTAAAGTCATGCTTAAAATCAACAATACCATAACCATTTTTTATTTCTATTTGAATACTTTTCATGCCAATTCTTCCTGAAAATAGCTCATGACTTTCTGCGGTGTAATAGTGATGGTCTCATCTGTTGCCGCAGCAACTGCACGGTTAACACTGTCTGAAAAACAAATGTAGGTCGTTTTACACTTGCGTTTTCTGATCTTATGATAACTTGGACAGAGGTCGGTGTCAGAGCTAACAGACACAATGTCTACATTCTTCGTTTTATATGCTATTTCAAGCATATCTAAAGCCATACGGACATCAACACCCTTCTCCTGTAAAATCTCTTGGGTTTTATGGCAATGATTACATTCCTTACCTTCCTTTACCTTCAGATTGCCGGCTTTGATATAATTAATACCCTGTCTTTTCAACATCGCAACCCAGCGACGCGAATTTTCCTTGATCCCATCCACCTGCCTTTGAATCCTTGCGGACGGAGTATAGCCCTTTGGTGTTTTGATTTCTGATGCATAGTAGTTAATTTCAACCCCACTGATTCCTAAAACGTCCTCAATTAAACCACGTACGTCTAGTGAAAAGTGTGCGTTTTTATCCGCGATAACTCCTTGATTACACAGCAGCTCAACCACTCTTTGGCGAAAGTTTTCGCCATCCACAAAGACTATTTTTTGACTATTGTCCGGATTTTTAGACATTATATCCCTCCATTACAACAAAAAGCCCCGCTGAGGAAAATCCAACACGGGGTGATGCACTTATTATACTAACAAACGTGAGTACAAATGTCAATACAAACATATCAGTTGCACGATCTAGAATTATTCTAAAATCACTCAAAGACCTAGGATCTTTAATGATATATTCACACAGGCGATCGGTCGCCCAGATGCGGAAATTCGTGGCAATATTACGATCACCCTCAGTTCGAACTGTTCGGAATTTCCGAACAGTTGCTGCAGGATCAAGCTCGCCCTCGTCAAAAATATTTTTTATATGCTCGCTAACATTAGCTTTACTCGACTGATATAATTCAACCAGCTGGGCTTGCGTCAGCCAAACCGTCTCATCCTGAAACCGCACATCAACTTGTGGCTTACCGTTATCATCAACATAGACAATAACATTGCCGTTATCTCGCATCATCATTATCCCCCTCGAGGTCCGCAACTATCGCATCAATTTCTGTGCGCAACTCAGACTGGCGAGCCACGATCTTTGCAATGTCAGCATTAAGCTCAGTGATGTCGATCACTTCTTGTGTATCTTCAGCTTCAACATAAGAGCTAACCGATAGGTTGTAGTCATTGGCGACGACATCTTCGTAAGTAGCGACTTTCGCAAAGTAATCGATATTTTGCCGGTTAGTAAAACTATCCAGGATCTTCTGCCGATTTTCCTCGCTCAGCTTATTTTTATTACCTTTGCGCACAAACTCGGCACTGGCATCGATAAACAATACATTATCTGTCGCCCGACTCTTTTTCAGGACAAGAATACATGTGCTAATCGTCGTACCGAAGAACAGGTCTGGTGGCAATTGGATAACGGCATCAACATAATTACTCTCTACCAAGTATTTGCGGATTTTTGCCTCAGCCCCACCGCGATATAGTGCACCAGGAAATTCAACAATCGCCGCCGTACCACTCTCGCTGAGCCAGCTCAACATATGCATCGTGAATGCCAAGTCAGCTTTACTGCGCGGTGCCAACACTCCAGCTGGACTGAAACGCGGATCATTAATCAGCGTCGGATTACTATCGCCGTCCCATTTGATACTGTATGGCGGATTTGAAACAATCGCATCAAACGGCTCATCATCCCAGTGCTTCGGATCCTTCAGCGTATCACCGTGAGCAATGTTAAATTTTTCATAATTAATGTCATGCAGGAACATGTTGATGCGGCAAAGATTATAGGTTGTGATGTTAATCTCTTGCCCATAAAAGCCTTGTCTGACATTATCCTTACCCAGAACTTTCGCAAACTTCAGTAGTAGCGAACCGGAGCCTGCCGCTGGGTCATATACTTTATTCACCGAAGTTTTGCCGACAACAGTAATCTTTGCCAAAAGTTCGCTCACTTCTTGCGGCGTGAAGAACTCACCTCCGGATTTTCCAGCATTACCAGCATACATGGTCATCAGATACTCGTAAGCGTCGCCGAAAGCATCAATCGTATTATCCTCAAACTTACCGAGCTCTAATTCACCGATGGCGTTCATCAATTTCACCAATCGCTCATTGCGCCTGGTGACGGTCGGTCCAAGTTTATTACTATTGACGTCCAAGTCGTCAAATAGCCCGCGAAAATCATCCTCACTATCAAAACCTTTAGCTGATTGCTCAATGTTACGGAATATTTTACTAAGCGTTTCGTTCAAATTTTCGTCATTTTTGGCACGCTTACGGACATTCTCAAACAGTTCGCTTGGTAAAATATAAAACCCTTTGTCATTTACCGTATCCTCACGACCAAACTCCGCCTGATCATCACTAAGTTCGGCGTAATTAAAATCAGCCACGCCAGTTTTGCGCTCTTCAGCATTAATATAATTAACTAAATTTTCCGATATAAACCTATAGAATAAGAAACCTAGCACATATGCCTTAAAATCCCAGCCATCGACCGATCCGCGCAATTCATTAGCAATTTTCCAAATAGTATTGTGAAGTTTTGTACGTTCTTGTCCTTTAAGATTATCCCCCGATGTCATAACCATATTATACTATGTTTGATAGAGGTTTTATATCAATAAAATCAAATTATGCTTTGAAAATTATCTTTCGTGATAATTATGTGATCAACCAAACTAATCCCCAATAATTCGCCAGCTTGTCGTAAACGGTTCGTGACTTCTTTATCAGCCTGACTTACCTCCAAGCTCCCGCTCGGATGATTATGCGCCACGATGATGCTGGCGGCTCGGTCGGCGATGGCGTCGGCGAAGACCTCGCGCGGGTGTACCAAGCTGGCGGTCAGCGTGCCGATGGTCACCACCCGCTTGGCGATCAAACGATTCGCACCATCCAGCGTCAGGCAGACAAAATATTCCTGCTTTTTATCACGAATATCAGCCAGTAGCTCAACCGCTTTCTCTGGACTATCAATAATCGGCTGGTCACTGTCTAATAAGTACCGCCGCGCCAGTTCCAAGCTTGCCAAAATCACCGGAATTTTCGCTTCGCCCAAACCAACCACGCCACGCAGATCATCATACGAGACATCACCGCCTTTTTGACGCACAATTTTTAGCACCTCGCGCGCAATTTTACCGACATCCGCCTGTTTATTACCGCTGCCGATAATCGCCATCAAGAGTTCCAAGTCGCTCAGCCGCGCCGTACCGTAACGCACTAGTTTCTCGCGGGGACGATTATCGGGACGGCGATCTTGCATTTTCATCACACACCCCACACCTTCATCAATAACGTCACGGTTACCACCGCCCCAGCGACATAGTTCAGCCACAAGAAACGTCGCCAGCCCGCCCGTGCCTCCGCCGAGCGTTCATCACAAATTCGCACAAACGGCAGTAGATTGATGATATATAAGCTGCCTGCAGATGCCACTGGCCATGCCGCCACACCCAGGCACGCTACCAACCCGACCGCCGCCGCGTACAGCAGTATCGCTAACCAGATGGTCGACCGCGCACCAAATACCGTGGCGATGGAGCGAATCTTGGCTTCGCGGTCTGGCACAATATCTTGCACCGCACCAAACGCCTGACTGGCCATACCCCAGCAAAAAAATGCGACAGCCACCAACCACCCCGCCTGCGTCGTGCCAACCAACGAATAGGCATACAGCAGTGGACCCACAAAATGCAGACTCGAGGTCACCGAATCCAGCAGTGGCACTTCCTTAAACCGCAGCCCCTTCGCGCTATATGCCACCACAAAAAACAACACCGCCGCTAACACCAACGCACTTTGCCAGTTGCCCAACAGCACCAATGCTACCACAAACGGCAGACATGACAATACCGCCGACCACACGATCAACCGATGATATTTCCGCGGCGTCACGGCGCCTTCGACACCGCCCTTGCGGGGATTTCGCATATCTGATTCATGGTCGCACACATCATTGATACCATACATCAGCAAATTGTACGGGATGAGGAAAAACAGCGTACCAATAATCAGCCGCACATCAATAGCCCCGCCCATGACCACATAGCCCACCGCAAACGGATAAGCCGTATTCACCCACGACAGCGGTCGCGAGGTCATAAATAAGACGTTAATTTTTTCTTTCACGATTTAACCCCTTCCAAATCGCTGGCACGGCCAACCCCGCCAAGAGTGAATAAAACAAATCTTCAATCGGCGCTAACCCGACGTGTATTCCCAAAATTTTATCTGCAGGATAGGTAAACATGCCAAGATGGATCAACAATGAATCAAACACAATCGTCGTCACCAGCAACACCACCAGCGTCACCCACACCGCACGGTCAAATGTTAATAATTTGCGCCATGCCAGCACACCCAGTGCTGTCGTCAAAAACAGCAGATTGAGTACTATATATGTCGCCATCGCTTTACTCCCGCCCGGTAGACTACCAGGCTAAAATAATTCAAAAACAGCAAGAAGAACAATTCTTCCAGCGGAAATTCTGGAAATAAATACACGCCCGACATATACGGCGAATGTCCACTGAGAAAGATGCCGAGCGAGATACCACACATATCCCACACGATGAACGCGCTGGTCATAATGAGCACGGTCAGTACTGTACGGCGAGCATCATGCCAGTAGGCCAGGCGATACCGCCAATCCAGCACTGCCATACCCGCAAAACTAAACATAATTCCCGCTAGATACAGCCAACTCATATATCCTCCTTCGTGAGCGGTCCACGACGGCGGTTTCCCGTGATGCGCTTGTAGGTCAGCTGGGCGCTAATAAGACACATCGGCAGACCGATTCCTGGCAATGTTCCCGCACCAACATAATACAAATTTGGCACTTTTTTACTGCGATTACGCGTGCGGAACATAACGCTTTGGCTGAGTAAGTGAGATTCACCACCAAAAGCATTGTATTGCCAGGCATTAAATTGCTCGCCAAACTGCTGCGGACTATAGATGAGCTGAGAGATAATTCGCTCAGGCAGATCAGGCTCACCAGTCATCTCAACAAGAATCTGGATTATCTTATCCTTGCAAGACACTTCTTGTTCTGGCGTCAGCGTTATGCCAGCTGGTAACGGCAGCAATACAAGCAAATTTTCATGCCCGGGTGGCGCCAAGTCAGGGTCGGTCTTGGATGGGTTGCAGACGTAGAGCGAGGCATGCTCTGGCACAGTGCCAGTTTCATAAATCGCCGCAAAGTTTTCACGCCAGTTTCTCACAAAGTAGAGATTATGATGTTGTAAATTCGACAATCCCCCTTTGACACCCAGCGAAACTAGCAACGCGCCTGGCCCCGGCTGGCGTTTTTGCCAATACTTTTCGGGGTAGCTTCGAGCAGTTGTTGGCAATAATTTGGTTTCAGTATGATGAATATCAGCTGCTGAAATTACCAAGTCAGCCGCAATGTGTTCGCCGTTCATCAGTTCAATACCCGTGGCCTGATGACCATCCAGCACAATCTGCTTTACCGGCGAATTATAATGATATTTCACACCCAAACTTTTTCCCAACCGCTCCATACTGTTCGCCAATTCCAGCATGCCACGCCGCGGATAATACACACCGCTACGAAAATCGAGATGACTCATCAGACTGTAGACAGCCGGTGCTTGAAACGGGCTGGAACCCAAAAATACCATGTGATATTCTAGCAATTGTTTAAGCCGAAGATCCCGAAACCAGCGGCTCACATGAGCGTCCAGTGTCCGCCACACTAGCGGCAACATGGTCGGTAACTGGCGCAGAAGCGGCCACTGTAACATATCACCAACCCGCGTGAAATTGTTATACAGCGCGTGCTTCACCGCCACCTCATACACCTGGCTACTACGCGTGACATAGCGCTGTAGTTTTTCACCTGCACCGGGTTCAATTGCCTCAAATATTGCCATATCTTTATCAACATCACCCTGAATAATCAGTGGCTCATAGCCTTCACTCCACACCTTGTAGCCAGGCGAAAATCGCACCAAGTCGAGTTCTTGCTCAGCCGATCGATCAAACAATTGATAGTACTGCTCAAAAATCTCTGGCATCAAATACCACGACGGGCCAAGATCAAAGGTAAAGCCATCTTGCTTGACCACTTGAATCCGACCACCGGCTGACGGGTTCTTCTCGTATACCGCCACCTGGTACCCTGCTTTCGCCAGCAAATTTGCCAGTGCCAGCCCGCCGTAGCCCGCGCCGATGATCACCGCTTTCTTTGTCATAATCCCACTGCTCCTCTCACAAATAATAGTAACTTCACACTGTTCGGCACCCGAATGCGCCGCGCTTTAATGTCGGCGGCTGATTCATTTTGTAGCCGCCGAAACAGTGCCTCATAATATAACATACTAGTGCGCACTGCTCGACGGATGGTTAGTGGTAGCTGCTTGATATTTGTTTTAGCAAGGGCAAAATCCGCCGCGATATCCGCTTCAATGGCCCGCTTACTAGTCTCACTAAACGATGGATAATCAACGCCCGGGAAATACACCCGCTCCAACAGTTCATAATCTGCCTTCATGTCACGCAAAAAATTCACTTTTTGGTAAGCCGCACCCAAGTGGCTGGCACCATCACGCAGCTGTTCATACTGAGTCGCGTCACCTTCAACAAACACCTTGAGGCACATCAACCCCACTACTTCCGCAGAGCCATAAATATAGCGTCGGTATGTCGGTTCATCGTATTCGACGCGTCATATCCATCCGCATACTTGCAAAAAATGGGGCAATGAGATCCCGCTCGATACCATACTTTTGGGCTGTCAGAGCAAAGGCATGGACGATTGGATTGGTCGAATAGCCCTGCTTGCACGCCTGGTAAACCACTGCTTCAAAGTTGTCTAGCTGAGCCATCGCATCATCGCCGCGGTACGTGTCGACAATTTCATCCGCTAGCCGCACCATGCCATAGACTGCGTAAATATGCGGCCGAATACGCGAGGAAAACAGCCGGCTGCTCATCGAAAACGAGGTCGAATACCGCCGCGTTAATCGCTCTGCCAGCTCGTAGCTCATTTGCTGGTATAATTCCATCAGCAGCACCTTCCTTGCATACTACTAATTATACCCTAATGATATACCAAACCATCCAATGAAACGACCATTTGCCAAACGTCATCTTCTGGTAACGACAAGCGATGGTGATTGGGCCTAATTTGATGTGATATGGACATTGCTTGGCAGTTGGATCCTCCGTCTGAGAATGAGCCGTCTTATTGTCAATTTGTATAGTTGTGGATTTACCAACATACCCGTCAGCTTTCATACCCGTCACAGTAATTGTTCTGGTTTTTGATATATCGACATCGGTGATATCAAGTTGTCGCTGTTCACCGACCGCCCAGCCAAGATTGTTATCATCCAGCCGAATCAGCCAGCGCGAAGACAAATTATCAACTGGTTGCCAATTGAGCCGAATCGTCACCTTATCGCCATCTCGCTCAATAATTTTTGCCGAGACCCGAGGCGCTCCAGGACCAACAGGCCGATTAGGCTTGATGCCAACTTTAACGGGCGCTGATATGTTTGATACCGTGTCGTTATCAGCACTCATTCTCACCTGCATGATGCCATCAAATTTTTCAGTGTAAACATGGCTAGCAACTGGGTTTGTCGTTGTTTGATCAATCTTACCATCGCCATCAAAATCCCATTCGTATTTTGTGATCTTGCCGTCAACGACATACGAATCACTGGCGTCAAAGGTAATTTCCTGGCCAATCTCCGCATAATATTCACCAATTTTGAGCTTAGCGTTTGGACGATTCTTGATCTTAGTTAAGGCTTTTGTTAGTGCGCCAATTGTATCATTCTCGCCACCACTAACAACGACTTGGCCCGAGGTTTGTTTAGCGACATCTGTGTACGAACTCGCCAGATGATGTTCCACGACCGGATACACATTTACTGGATCAATTTCTAGCGAACGCTTCGCCACGGCCGCCACGGTCGAACCATCAACCTTATCCGGCTCGTGATAACCAGCATCAGTCAACAGAATTATCGCTTTTGTCGCCCCTTTTTGCCATTTCATCTCATTCATGGCCACCATACTAGCATGCAGCGCCGCCTCTGGTGTGTCACCGCCACCATCAACTGAAATACTATCAAGTTTAGCAAGCAGGTCAGCAGTATCCAATTGTAAATCTGACAATTTTTTAGCAGTATATTCATCACCAGCATCACGATACACAACCAGTCCAACTCGTCCGTTTATTTCTTTGATCTTCGAGCTATAATTCCTGATGAACGTTTTCATCTGATCAATATATGGACGCATCGACCCGGTGGTATCCAAAACAAACACCACGTCAGTTCCCGTCGTGCCCATATTATTATTTGAACGCTTGTCATTGATTATTGGACCATCTTGGGGAGTAGATTTAATAGCCTTGTTCAACCGAATAGCCGCCTCAAATACACCATCGTCGATTGGTCCATTGGTATTGGCGTATTTACCGTGTCCATCTGTATCCCAAGCAAATTTTGAGCTGCCACATACATAGTCATGACCGAGACACCATAGTCCAGTCTTTACATTATCTTCATCTGGCAAAAATGGTTTTCGTGCACCAAGGGCACCGTTATCAACAAAACAATTAGCAATTTCGCGCCGATAGGTTGATAACTTTTTCTTAAAGCATGCTGGCGGCAAAATACCTTCACCCTCTGGCAAATATAATTTAGGATCGCCGAACAACATCGTAAAGACTATCTTCTGCTTGATGTCAGATGATATGCCAGGCAAGGTCTGTCCAACCACCTGCGCACCCTGTGAGTAACCTCCCAAAATGAAAAACTCTTTGGGACATTTGCGGTGGCGAGCAGTTAAATAGGCGTTCAATTCTGCGACACCTTGATCGACGCTTTTGCCATAATCATATCTCATACCACCACTCATCTTGGCGCCAATGGCGTTGCCATTCATAAGATTACTAACATTAACCGCTGGATATTGATTACCCCCGTAACTTTCGCTGCCTAGTTCGTAGAAATTGAATTTGGATTTATCGCCAATCCTAGACAATAACTGACTCCTAAATCGTGCAGCTTCACCTTTATCTTGACCAACCTCCTGACCAGAGCCCCTAGCAAATATCCCCGTAACCATCGTACATTTATTATTAACGTTCTCTGCCGCAGCATTAACATTAAAAGCAACTAGATTGACAATTATAGCCGCTACAAGTGTATAGCTTATTACAGCTCGCTTCTTCATAAAGACTACCACCCCATCATCTTAATAATTAACAGTTCATACTTAAAACAATTTAATCAATATTATCAACAAACCCCCTTTCTCTTACCGTTAGTCCTATACTCGTCATGTCATCACGATGTGAAACATTTATTCTATACTGATAGCCATTTCTTTTTCCACTAAATTCACAAACGTCAAGGTTCTTATCCTTACATCTATCCTCTATTTCCAGTAATTTATCGTTATTAGTAAACTTCTTAATATCATCATAATTTATAAAATCTTTATATACCCATGCTTTATAAACTTCTGGGCAGTTCCCCATTAGACATATAGCTTTTGGTGGTACAATGTCATGATTAGTCTGTTGCCACCCATCAAGCGGCCTAAAACTATCCGCCACCGCCTCGATATCTTTCGTACTACCTTGCCACAATACCAAACAAGCTACTAGTCCAACCAAGACCACCAAGCTGACAAATAAACATAAGGTTATCTTTTTTAAATTAATTTTTTTATTACCCTTCATGTAGACCTCCTTATAATCAAAAGACGCCCCAAAGGGCGCTTGAAAACTAAAATAATTTGCATATTGACTGGCGGTGCGTAATCACAAACCATATACTGTTATTATAGCTTAAGGTTTGTGCAATGTCTATCCTAGGCTCAGGTTATTTTCTCGCCCACTATAAACAACATAGACCGCCACCACCCCAACCAGTTTCGTCAACCATGAAATGACGCTAGTGCTACTGGTAGCTGGGGTTCTATTATCTTCCGGATTCAGCCGACTATCATCCATCCACAAACCGAAGGGTGGATGGTTTTTGATAATCAGGATATCTTCATCCGCGACGCTTACTTTACTGCTATAGCTATACTCGTCAGAAGCAGCATCTGTTGCTAACTCATCTGGCTCATCTAGTTCATATAGCTCGAGCTCTGCTGACTCGGTCATCTCTTCATCGGAAGCAGGCTCTTCCAGTCTTTCAGGCGGCAGCTCAACATCTGATGGTATATCACTAATCTCTATAGCCGCTGTCTTAATTTCATCATCACACCACAAGTTGTTTTCTCCCGATGTTGTCGTAATTACATCATCCTGCTTCTCACAAGGCAAACCATATTTTTCCAATACTTGCGCTGGTGCCTCCTTTGACTCAACGGTAAGGACCGACTTAATAGTCGGTGGAGCAGGGACTACGAGTTGCTCCACTGGCTCATAGTCATCCTTGGTATTTTCGGGTACTGATACTACCTGGAGATTATCCAACGGTTCTATGGACTCAATCTCAATCTCATCAGCCATAAAAACTTCTGGCTTATCAATTTCTTCACTTGCCACAATCGTCACTTCCGTTAACGGCTCCGTTGTCACTGCCTCAGTCAAAGGCGCTTCTGGCTCCGCCACTGACGACTGTTCAACAAAGAATACTACATCCTCCTCGGCCCACACTTCTTCGCTATTACCACGAGAATTCTCTTCCATTACCACATCATCAAACTGCTCAACTGGGGGAGTCTGCGCTTCATAAACCGTTTGATCCACTGCCGCTTCCTGATTACCATCCTGTGGTAACTCAATCTGGAGTTCATCTTCATTACCAGCAGTAGCGACAGAAGGCTTTACGTCTATCACTTCTCGTTCGGTTACAGCATCGTCCCCGGGCACCACTTTCACCGCCTCATACACTGCTGGCGTATCAACAATAGTAGGCTGTGGTGGGGTGTCATCAACCGCAGACTCTTCATTCACAAAGATCATCTCTTCACCATGTTCAACACTGTTTTGAATTGGTGACGGCACCGCCGCCGGCTGATCAGACTGCTTCTTTACTGGCATTGACGCGGCGGCAATTATTTCTTTGGCGGGTGTTTCACGTTTCACGTCTTCGGTCTGTATATCAACTGACGGCTCCGGCGCTTGGGTGGAGAGTTCTTGTTCAATAGCTGGCAGCGCGCTCTTTTCTTCCACCTCACTCACCATATCATGGCTATTATTATAATCCCCCGTGTCATCGGCTGTGGTGTTATGTGACAGCATTTCTCTTGATGGCACCTCAACTGGTGATACTGGCGACAAACTGTCAGCTGTATCCACCGCCTTAACTAACTTTGGTTCTTTTACCTCAATTTGCGGTGATGCTTGAACATCACTCACTACCATGTTAGCAAAATCGTCATTTACCTTTTTCGCATCCTCGACAATAGGCACGACCGGGTCAGCTTCAATCACTATCGACGTCGGCAAAACCACTTCATCTTCTGGTGTCGATTGCTTGCTCATCTCAGCCGGTTCATCAAGGCCAGGATCGGTAGCTTGCGGCTCCACTATGTGATCATCTATTTCCATATTCTCCACAGTCTCAACATCAACATCCGCTACCTTACCATCTTCCTCATCATGGATATTACTCTTCTGTTCTTTGGGGTAGCCAACTTCCTCTGCGGCGTCTCCACCATCCAGAACTACTTCCACCACCTCAGGACTTGCTACTTCCGACACTTCTTCAATTTGGCTCAAGTCACCAGCTTCATCAGTCTCCGGTGTCACCTGTGCCCAAACGATCTCACCTGGCGCTTCGTCCTCTCGGAGTAATTGTTCCAGTGTACTCAGCTGTTCTTCAGACTGAGGGTTATCCTTGTTTGCCATCATTGCCGCTTGACGATCTTGGCATAATCCTAAGTTGACACAACCAAAACACGCCGCGCTACCAAAATTTCGACAAAACTCAGGATCAATCGGCGTGCAGTCTTCTTTTGTGTCGTTATCAGATATAGCAACGTCAAGCTCTGCCTCACCGCCGGCCACCGCTACCAAATCAAGCTGACCCGCACCATCAGCCACCACTTCGCCAATGCCAGATACAAATTTCTCACCATCAGCACCGTCTCTTAGCGACGAAAATACATCAAAATTATCACCGTCAATTGCTGTCGTTGATAATTCTGTTGTACTCGTCACCCCAATCATTGCTCAAAAAATGTCTCCGTTGAAATATGCGATTCGTCGACGCCAGCGGCGGTTAGTTTTTGCCAAACATCGCGCACAAATGGCAGGCTGCCGCAGACCAGAAAATGCGCATCATCCGGCGTTTCAGCGACGATTTTCGCCACCTCAAACCGCCCGTTATGCCAGCCGTCTGTTTCCTCAACCTGCTGGCGGGTACTAAACTTGTTGACCGTAATGTTCGACGCTGCTAATTCTTCCGAGAACACCATATAGTCTGGTGATTTTTGACTCAAATAGAGAAAAGTCGGCTGCTTGGCGTCCGCCAAAATACTCCAAATCGGACTCAGCCCGCACCCTGCCGCGATGCCGACCAATGGCCGCTCGGTTTGCGGATTGAAATCGCCATATGCCCGGCTAATCTGCAGCGTATCGCCAACGTGACGTGAACACAAATAACTCGAGAACTCGCCGCCCACATTTTTGACGGTAATCGACATCAGTTCCTCATGCGGACCCGAGGAAATACTATAGGCCTTGCCTTCACGCACCTGGCTGCCCTCAATAAACACCGTGATATATTGCCCCGCCATAAAGTCAAACGGCCGCACAACATACAGCGTTGTCACCTCAGGATTTTCCTGACGCACCCGCACAATTTCGACGGTTAGTGAATCACGCATTCTTCGACATACCTTTCCATTATTTTTTGGGCAGCCCTAAATTCTTCGTCAGTGAAAGTGTGGTAATTGGCAAACTTCGGGCTAATGGTGGTACCGGTGCGAAAATGCTGCAAGGCAAATCGCTTGGCGCCTTTGACTAGCTCGCCGATCTTTTCAAAATCCGCTACCTCCAGCTGCTCGCGAACGATGGTCGTCCGAAATTCATGGCCGATCCCTGAGTCAATCATCAGCCGCACATTGTCTTTGATCGCCGCTAGATCAATCGGCCGGGCCGCAATCTCCACGTATTTTTCCAGCGGCCCCTTGACATCCATGGCGATAAAATCAATCGTCCCTTCCTCGATCATACCGCGCACCATGTCAGGGTGCGTACCGTTGGTATCCAGCTTGACATCAAAGCCGAGCTGCTTAATCATCCGGCACAGTACCGGCAAATCTTCGTTGACTGTCGGCTCGCCACCAGAAATCACCACGCCGTCTAGCTTGCCGATGCGCGATTTCAGAAAAATCATCGCCTCTTCGACTGGAATGCTCGGCGCCAACCGCTCGGGCAATACCAGTTCAGGATTATGGCAGTAGCCGCAGCGCATATTACAGCCAGAGAGAAACAGCGCTGCCGCCACGTGTCCTGGATAGTCCACCAGCGACAGCTTCTGAATCCCGCCGATCGCCACCTTAAGCTGGGACAGCGACGGCGCAAGCTCGCTGATGTTCGGCGGCATCGTCATAATGCTCCCTCATGTCAAATTCAGCTTGCTTACCCTTGTTCCACTGAGAAACTGGACGCAAGAAGCCAACCACACGTGAGTAAACTTCGGTCGCTTCACTACAGCTTGGGCAGGTTGGATGTTCGCCAACCAAGTAGCCGTGATTTTTACAAATACTAAAGCTTGGACTAAAGGTAAAGTACGGCAATTTGTAATTTTCGCAAATCGTCTTCACGAGTTTTTTCAGCGTCTGCGGGTCATCCATGCGCTCGCCCAGGAAGAAGTGAATCACCGTGCCGCCCGTATATTTGGTCTGCAAATTATCCTGCAAATCCATCAGCTCAAACAAGTCATCAGTGTAGTTGACCGGCAAGTGGCTGGAGTTGGTGTAGAACGGATGTTTAACTTCCGCACCCAAACCATTCGCAAAGTGCGCTCGGTCAGGGAAACTAGCCTTGTCAAGCTGCGCCAAGCGGTAGGTCGTGCCCTCAGCTGGTGTCGCCTCCAGGTTGTAGTTGTTGCCCGTTTCTTTCTGGTATTCCACCAAGCGGTCGCGCATGAAGTCAAGCGTTTTCTCAGCAAAGGCCTTACCCTTTTTAGTACCGATGTCAACGCCCAGCAAATTCAATGCCGCTTCATTGGTACCGATCAAACCGATGGTCGAGAAGTGATTCTTCCAGTATTGATTAAATCGCTGCTTGATATTACGCAAGTAGAACTTGGTGTATGGATAGAGGTTGGCATCAGTCAATCGCTCCAATACCTTACGCTTGGTTTCCAAGCTATCTTTCGCCATATCCATCAATTCGCTCAGACCCTTGAAGAACTCTTTCTCGTTCTTTGATTTCAGCGCCAAGCGTGGCAAGTTAATCGTCACCACACCAACTGAACCAGTCATTGGATTTGAACCAAACAGTCCACCACCGCGGTATTCCAGCTGGCGATTATCGATGCGCAGGCGACAGCACATTGAGCGCGCGTCTTCTGGATCCATATCAGAATTGATGAAGTTTGAGAAGTATGGAATACCGTATTTAGCACTAGCTTCCCATAGGCTTTCGATTACTGGATTATCCCAGTTGAAATCTTTGGTGATATTAACCGTTGGAATTGGGAAGGTAAAGACGCGGCCGTTAGCATCACCTTCAGACAAGACCTCGAGTAGCGCCTTGTTGAGCATATTCATTTCTTCTTGATAATCGCCATAAGTGGAGTCCTGCATTTCACCGCCGATGATCACTGGGTTATCCGCCATGTGCTTTGGGCACTCCAGGTCAAGTGTAATGTTCGTAAATGGCGTCTGGAACCCAACCCGAGTTGGCACATTAACGTTAAAGACAAATTCTTGCAACGCTTGCTTAACCTCATCGTAGTTCAATTTATCAGCGCGAATAAACGGTGCCAGCAGTGTATCAAAATCAGAGAAGGCCTGAGCACCAGCCGCCTCACCCTGCAAGGTGTAGAAAAAGTTCACTACCTGACCCAAGGCTGAACGGAAATGCTTGGCTGGCTTGGACGCCACCTTGCCAGCAACACCCGTGAAACCTTCTTGCAACAAGTCAGTCAAATCCCAACCGACACAGTACACACTGAGGAGGTTCAGGTCGTGAATATGCAAATCACCTTCTTTGTGCGCCTGACCAATCTTTGGTGTATAAATCTTGTCCAGCCAGTAAGTCTTCGTAACTTCCGCCGATACGTAATTGTTCAAACCCTGTAGACTGTAGCCCATGTTGGAGTTCTCGTTCACCTTCCAGTCCAGATTACCAATATATTGATCGATCAAATCAACATGCGCGTTAGATGTAATTTCGCGCAATTTTTTGTGCTGGTCACGGTAAATAATGTAGGCCTTGGCAGTTTTCTTAAACTTAGAATCAATCAAAATATCCTCGACGATATCCTGGATATCTTCAACGCCAGGCAACTGCTTTTGGTTGCGAGCTTCCAGTACTGCCAACACTTTCTCGGTTAGTTCCTTGGCAGTTTTTTTGTCAAACTCGCCAGTCTCCAGACCAGCTTTTTCAATGGCTTTTTCGATTTTTTTGCGATCAAATTTGACGGTGCGACCATCACGTTTTTTGATTGATTTGTACATACCCCTCCTTATTATGACAACAACGAACAGACCCCAACCTCCCCGAGGGGTGCGTGTTGCAAAAAACGTTATTTATTTTCTAAAACACCATATGTAGTGCTTACTATAGAATATACACGCGATATATAGCGTCTGTCAACGAAAATACATTGTATTATTTACATGTATGGGATTCTTGTATTGTTTGTAGTAGATCATAAGCGGTGGCTGCTGTTAGTGCCTGCATTTGGCGAAGAGTATCGCCTAGCTGGAGCGGTGGTTTGAGGCTGCGGATAAGATAAAACCCAACAAATGACGCCAGCATTTCTGTATTCAGTTCGTCTAGCCATGGCGTTACATCCTGACCGTGCCGCGCCATATCAACCAGAAATTCCGTCGCACCAGACCCCCGCGGCGCATAGGAAGCCCAATTCCAATCAACCAATTTCAACTCACCAGTTTGCGGATGAAACGCCAAGTTATCACTGCGAACATCACTGTGGTTAAAGCAATCTTCTGGCTGTTTGGCGAAGTGTTTGGCACGCACCGAAATATCGGCTAGTTCATCGCTCCTACCGAGTAATTCCATCATCTTCTGGCAACGGTGCTGGTTGACTTCTGATTGCTCTGGTGACAATGTTTGGTAATTATCGATCAGCTGACGGCGAATATCAGCATCAGCAATAACCCGGTCAATGCCGTCATCCAGGCCAAGTTCTGTCGCTACAAATGGCTGTAGATATAGCTCCTCAATCACCGCGTGCGGCAGCTCTGTTTGTTCCAGCTCGCGAGTTGCTGTTACCACTGCTGAAATATATCGCTTGGCCACAGATTTTTCCGCTGGCGGCCGCCACAACCAGCCGTCGGCTGACGCATAACTGGTTGTCATCAGCACGTACCCATCATCGCTTAGCGTAATCTGATCAGCCACGTATTGCGGGTGAATTTCCTGCAACATCCGCGTCACTTCATAATCTTTTTTCAGCCAGCCTAATTCCCGCTCGCCTTCGTCTGACAACAAATCAACGTCAACTTCTTTAACAAAAATCGTCTTATCACCCGCCGACACCAGGGCACGGCGATTACGCGAAAAGCCGCCACTGACTGGCGTAACTCGCAGGTCAGAAGAGTCGACACCAAGTTCCACTGCCGCACAATACAGGGCGTTGTCGGTTAATAGTTTGTTATGGCTGGGTAGTGTTTCCATATGGGGAATTATAACATTTAAAATATACCTACTCTATTGCGCGATATCATCAAACAGATTTATGCCAGGTCATACAACGGCAGTCGCCCTATCACACTCCCGTGTCTCGCCGATAAAATCCGAGTACCGCCACGCCAAGAGACACCAAGCTCACACAAACCAAAACAACCAATTTCCCTAAGTCCAATCCGTCCATCAAAGTACCTGGGATATTGTAGTAATGAATCAGCGACCAAACGTCGTAATCTTTCCAGCTTTCGATCAGCTTGGCAGTAATCGACAGGGCGTACATTGCTAGAAAAAGCAGGCTGCCAACGCCAACAGCCAGCCCGCGCCGGCCCGTCACCGCCTGGGTGACAAAAGTGAGACTACCAAAACTAAGGCCCAAAAGCCACAAGCTCACACAAGCCCCAGCAACATGTGTGAGGTTTGGATGAAAATCAAACAGCGGACCGATGAGTGCAATGGTCATACACAGCATCACTGGAGGAATCACCAACAA
Organism: uncultured Candidatus Saccharibacteria bacterium; assembly: GCA_963520855.1. GTDB lineage: Bacteria > Patescibacteriota > Saccharimonadia > Saccharimonadales > Saccharimonadaceae > Nanosynbacter. The sequence continues at coordinate 46,298 of CAUQSI010000002.1, forward strand.
TCCTGCCATCGCCACATATTTTTGCAGCACTATCGTCACGCGAGTCCGCCGACTAGCAAGCAACAACTCCAGCGTTCCCGAATCTTCTTCCCGGCCAATTACCCCAGCGCCCAAAATAATCGCCGTAATCACCACCCCGACCATCGCCACCAGCGGAAACAGCTCAATACTCAGCCAGCCTTCTGGCGTGGTGCCAATCGCCAAATCACCAACTACCGCTTTCATGCCGGCTGGCATCATATTGATGAATGGACTTAATTGATCGCTAAATTTATTGAACAACGCTGAAAACAATACTGCCACAACGCTAATTCCAACGCCCAAAAACAGCGGCAATTTGTAATTTTGCCGCACCGTCTGCCGCATCATCGCTTTGCCTCCTCACCTTCATAATACCGCATGAATAATTCCTCTAGTTCTAACTCTGATTCGCGCAATAGTTTTGGTTTATATTCGGCGATGAACGAGACAAATTCCGCTGCGTCGCCTTTGACGGTGAATTCGTATTCGTCGCCACGGTGTTGAACATCGGTGATGGATGGTAATTTTTTAGCTGCCGCCAGGGACGGTTTTTTAGCAAAGGTCACAATGTAGCGGTGTGTTGACAGGTGCTTCATGGTCACGATGTGTTCAATGGCAATCAATTTTCCATCGCGAATAAAGCCAGCACGGTGGCAAATCTTTTGCACTTCAGCCAGGTCGTGGCTGCTAACAAACACTGTGGCGCCTTGCTCGGAAACTTCGCGCACCAAATCGTAAAATACCTGCTTCATCAGCGGGTCTAGCCCGCTGGTCGGCTCATCCAAAATTAGCAGTTTCGGGCGGTGCATAAAGGCTTGAATTAGACCAATTTTCTGACGATTACCCTTGGAAAGCTGGCGAATCGGTCGATCCAGCGCCGCCTCAAAACGCCCAGCCAATTCATCAACATAGCGCCAATCAACCCTCCGACCTGTCCGCGCCAAAAACTTTAGCAATTTTCGGCCAGTCATATTTTCATATAGTGCAATGTCGCCCGCCAGATACCCAACCCGGTCGTGGAGCGCCGTTCGTTCCTTAGAATTCCGTCCGCCCAGCAACTCTACCCAGCCATCCGTCAGCCTTAAGAAATCCATCACTGACCGAATCGTCGTGCTTTTACCCGCACCATTCGGACCAAGAAAGCCAAATACCTCGCCTTCGCGTAGCTCCAGCGACACATTGTCGACTGCCAGCTTATGACCAAAGCGCTTGGTTAGCCCGTGTAAGATTAGTGGCGAAGTATCACTCATAACGACTCCTTTTCATAGTCATTATTTGCTATAGTTTCAGTATATCGCATGGTAGGCGTTTATGCCACCAAATCAAATTTAAAACCGCTTCACTTATAAGCAGTCAACCAAAGCCTTAGAAATGCAAACTAAAAGTCGAACTCTGGCCTAGTTCACTCTTGACGCTCAATTGATAACCGTTCTTATCAGCCACCGCCCTAGCGATAGCCAGCCCGAGTCCATAGCTCGAACCGTGCCCACGCGTACGCGCTTCATCACTACGATAAAATCTGTCGAAAACTTTCGCCTGGTTTTGTTTGGCAATGCCAATCCCTTGGTCGACGACTGATAGCGTTTGTCCGTCCAGCCGAATGACTACCGTACTGCCTAGCGGCGAATATTTGATGGCGTTATCGATCAGCGTACCCAAAATTTGCGTCACCGCCGCGACCGCGACCACATGAGTTACTGACGGCACTTGCATATCCAGCGCCACTTGTTTTTTGTCAGCCACTGGCTGATAGCGATCAACCGTGTCGCGGACAAGTTTTGCCATATCGATAGCCTGTTTCTCAATCTGCTGATTATCAACTTGAGTAAGTTGCAACAAATTGTCCGTCAGCTCGCGCAATTTTTCAACCTCGTCAATATTGCGCTGAAATACCGCTCTCGCCTTTTTCTCATCCAGCGTTTTTTTGCGTAGCGCCACTTCGTTGGTGGTCATCAACGCGGTCAGCGGCGTCCGTAGCTCATGACTAGCATCTGACACAAATTGCACCTGCGCCCGCATTACCCGCTCAATCGGCGCCAAAGTCCGCCGCGCCAACAACATACTCAGCCAATAGCCAACCAGTAGCATCACCCCGTTCAGCGCCGCCAGTGATATGATCACCGACCCGCGCGTCTCGCGGTTGCGCTGCTCCAGGCGGCGACTAAACTGACGCTCGATAAGCTCTGGTGGCTGCTGAGCATGTTCGCCCGGCGGCAGTGGCCGATTTAATTGGATGGAAGTGATGGCATAAATAATCACGCTAAACACCAACGACAGCGTCATAATCACCGCCAAATAGCTCAGCGCCAAGCGCCGCACTCGCTGCTGTCTCATGATTTTTCCTCCAGTTTATAACCAAAGCCTGGGACGGTGTGGATCAGCTTTGAGTCAAATGGTTTATCGATTTTGCGGCGCAAAAACATGATGAACAATTCAACATTGTTCGGCAAAACGTCGGCATCAAAATCCCACACGTGCGAGATGATTTGCTCTTTGGACAAGACCTTACCAGCGTTACGCATCAGATATTCCAACACGCCGTATTCTTTGGCGGTCAGGTTAATTTCCTGGTTCGCACGCATTACTTTTTTCAAACTCGGATCAAGCGTCAAATCACCAACCCTCAAGACTTCTTCCGGCTTCTCATTCGGACGGCGCAGCAGGGCACGAAGACGCGCCAATAACACACCAAAACTAAACGGCTTAGCCAAATAATCATCAGCGCCCACATCCAAGCCTTCGACAATATCCCGCTCAGCATCACGCGCCGTCAACATCAAAATCGGCGTCTGATTGCCGTCACTTCTCAGCGCCCGGCAGACTTCATAGCCATTCATTTCCGGCAGCATCACATCAAGAATAATCACATCATACTCATCCGCCGTCGCCGTCCGGTAACCCTCGTCGCCGTCATGTGCCACATCGACCGCATAGGCTTCATCTTCCAAGCCTTCTTTCAGCGACTGGGCAATTGCCATATCATCTTCTACTAGTAAAATCCGCACGACCTACCCCAGCATCTTTCCTAATGCGTCAAATGTTCGCCCATTGCGGATTGTAATCAGTGGGTAAAACTTTTCTTTCATTAGTAACTTGTGATATGAGGTACGCAAAAATTCTTTCTCCGTATATTTACCCCAAAAGACAGCCTTTTTACCAAAATGAACAATCTCATCATGAAGTGGCATTTGACCGATCCGTTCCTTAATATATTCAGAATCGACGCCATCAGTATAGAATAATACATCTTTTCGCACCAGGGGTTGACGCCACCACTCTGGCAGATTTGACACCTCGTCTAAATACTCGTCTTTCGTCAAAATGACGTGTTTGATAGTAAATGGGAAACGCCCTAATATGGTAGTAATATTATCTTTGATTGTCGCCAGGTCATCATCAGTGTCAAATATAACATTACCGCTATTGAGATACGTGACTACGTTCTGATACCCCAAACCTTCGAGACTTACTTTGAGGTCTTTCATAGAGACTTTATTTTTACCGCTAACATTAATTCCCCGAAGCAGCAGGATATATCTCATACTCTTAGTATACTACCCGCCTGCGCTTCCGGCCAAATGCGTTGCACTAGTCGTTTGCCGCGCGTGGTCAGCCGCACCCAAGCATCGCCATAGACCTGGTCGATCGCCATCAATCCTTTACGCCGCAAATCCGCCAATACATTCATCGCCGTTCGACGCGGCATGCCCATTTGTGCTGCCAACATGGCTGCATCATCGCCGCCGTCTTCGTAGACTTGCTGCAATACCAGCGCCTCGTTAGTGGTTAAGTTGATTTCGTTTGCTTGCACCTTGTTCATAATCATCCTTTCTGTTAGTGATATCTTGATGATACGCTGCCAATCTTTAAAAAAGCTGTAAGCAATGATTATTTAGCAGGAGTATAGAACAAAGTGTCTGGTCTGCGAACTACATGTGTTATGTTGCTACTACGATTGCCGTATTTACTCTGTAGATCAATGATAGTAATATGCTGCTCTGTTGGCTCAGCACCGGTTTTGAGCACTTGCACGGTGACAACGTCATTTGTCGTCGTCACACCATATAACCGCCCAGCTGACAGACGAACATTGTCTGGCGAAGGGTCTTTGACTGACTGATTAAAATAGAATCGCCACTGCGCAACACTACCAGATTTTGGTGCCGGAATATATTCGGCACGCCGCAACCGTGGACCTTGCCTGTCGACCAGGACAAACATAGTAGCAACAGCAATAATCGCGACCGCCATCACCCATTGCCATCGCTGTATTCTTTTCACAACACTAATAGACATACTGGTTTTTCTCCTTATCAATCGGTCTGACATAATCAGGCGACAGGACCGTACGATCGGTGGTGTTAGTATTTGGATTGGCGATAAACACCCCGCTGGTCTCTACCCACTGATCTGGAGCAAAGGTTTTGCGCCAGCCTGGGCTGTACACCGGCACGCCAATTGGGCGAGCATCCAAAGCACAACACGTCACTACAAAACGCGAAACAAAGAAAACATTTTCATCATTGCTAGCCGTGATAAATCCGCTGACTTTAGCTGGTTTGTTTTGGTATTGTTTTGGGTCACTGGATTGGGATAATAAGAGCGACCAATCTTTGATGGTAAAGTTAGTGTAGCTGCCTCGTTCTTTGAGAATGGCCGACTCACGAGCATCACCAGTTGCCTTCGCCCCACTATTCATCACTCGCTGACTCACTGTCAAGCTGGTTAGCGCTGCTGGCTGAATAACTAGCAACATACCTAATGAAATTATGACTATCACCGCAGTGCCATACGAGCGATATCGTTTATGTGAGGTTTTGTGATTGTGCTTTGGCAGAGTGATAATCGTGGCGAGGGCGAGTAAAACACCAGTTGTTGCTAGCGCCAAGGAAAATAATTCATAGCGTGGATGAATATACCATTTGAGTTTTTCCTCAAACGAGAGCCATATCGTAGCAATGCTGGCAACTAGTATCAGCAGGATGCCACTCCATTCGTCTAGCTTATTGAGCCAGTGTAACACCCTAGAATACATAATTTACCACCAATCCCAGCAGCGCCGTCAGTAATACCACCAATAATGACACTTGCACCAGTACCGTTCGGCGATACGTCGTGCGCATCAAACTCAGCATTTTAATGTCAATCATCGGACCAAATGTCAGGAAGCTAACCAATGAACCAGATGTGAATGTACCGCGAAATGCCAGCGCAAAGAACGCATCAACACTGGAGCAAATTGACACCACAAATGCCAGTAGCACCATGACCAACACTGACCAGGCTGGGCTGTTTCCTAGTAGTAAAATCGTTTCACGCGGCACGACAACTTGGATAAAGCCAGCTACCATGGCACCAATGATCAATGCTGGCATCATGGTGCGCGTTTCATGCTTGAAAAAATGAAGCGCGTCAACCAGCCTGTTTGAATGGTCATTTTCTTCTTTGCAACTAGCGATAAATTCTGGGCGCAACATGGTCTCTTGCCGCGTCGAGCTGTATATCCAACCGATGAGATTGGCAATCAAAAAGCCACCCAAAATCCTAGCAATCAGTACTGTATTATCGTCAGAGAATGCCTGTTGGGTAGTAATGATAGTCACAGGATTTAGTATTGGCGCCGCCAAAAGAAAGGTGAGTGATTCTGCTGGTGTTAAGCCTTTAGCAAGCAACCCACGTGCCAACGGCACATTACCACATTCACAAACCGGCATAAACACCCCAAGTAGCGAGATGAGCGCGCGACGCAAGAACGGCTGTTGTGGCAAGTGCTGAAGCAGCCAGTCGTGAGGCAACCACACACGAACCGCCATAGAAAAGAACATGCCTAGCATCACAAATGGCAATGCTTCGATGATGACACTTAAACTCAACGTGATGAAGTCTTGGAAATGCTTGGGCAGCTCTATGGACAGGTTTCGTCCAGCAACCTTCACCGCAAGAAGCACTGCAACCACCATTGCAGCCAATAGCCAACGTTTATTTGTACTTTGACGTTTTTTCACTCATCTATTATACGTCTGATTTGCTATTTTTAACAATCAAGAAAGCAGCGCCCGAGGAGGTAGGCGCTGCTTTTTGTTGATTCGCCGCTGGTTAATTGGCCTGCGGCGCGGTATTGGCGGTTGGTGGCTGCGCCGAGCCAGTCTGTGACGGCGAAGCAGCTTGGCTATTTGACGCTGTACCGTTATTAGTCTGCGCCGCTGGTGTTTGGGAATTTTGACCAGTCTGGTTATGGCCACCACCCGGTGCGCCGCCCGTTTGTCCACCCGGTGCGCCCTGCTGGCTATTTTGACTTCGACTCATGCCCGGCGGGCCACCAGCCTGATTGTTCATGCCGCTATTTTGCGAACCGCCGACCTGCATACCGACGACAAAGCTGAGCGCACAGGCCACTACGCCGCTAACCGCCATGCCGGTAATTGCCCCGGCGCTTAACCCGTTCTTGCTAGAGTTTGTGCCGTTTGGACGCGGTACGGGCGGCTGATCATAGACCGCTTCTGGCGTGGTGAGTTGTGCTTGCTTGGTTTGTGAAATTGCCATAATTTCTCCTTTCGTTAATTTACTCTCTCGATAATTCGTACAGTGTTACATCGCTACCTCCATAGTTAACGACCGTGCCAGTTTGCTTGACCCACGCCGTGATTTCATTGTTACTGCCGCTTGGCCCGCCGCCACCGCGATTGTGCGAGCTGATGGCGTAATATTTGACCTTACCGGCCTTCACTAATTGTTTAAATTGCTCCAGCGTCAGCGGTGTATCGCTACCGTTAAATCCACCGACCGCCATGACTGGTTGACCGCTGGTCAGCTGAATTGCCGCTGATTCGTTGGCGCTGGCTACTGCCACCAACCAGGTCGCGCCGTTTTGATGCTCTACGAGATACTTCACCAACTGGCTGTCCGCCTGCGACGATTCATTATTACTACCCTGCATCGCTGTGGAATTCGGCCCAGCGGTCGGAATGCTACCAGTGTGCGTGACATTGACTGTCGCCAATGTATACACCGTCGGGGCGAGTGTACAGGCGGCTATGGCAGCGATGATTGCCAAGTTTTGCAGCCATCGCCGCGGCGCATAAAGATTTACCAGTAGTCCAATCATCCCCGCAAGGCCCAGTAAGCCTACCGTCCACATCAGCCACGTCATCGTCCCGGCATAACCGAGGATAATCACCGCTATCACCGCTGTCACACCAACCAGCACCGGCAGTAGCCACGCATACGGTTTGCGTCTGGTATACGCGCCCCACAGGAACGGCAAGCTAATGCCGACGAGTGCCGCCACCGCTGGCGCCATCACCACCACATAGTACGGGTGAATTACACCGCTCGTCATGCTGAAAATTACGATGTGAATTAGTAGCCACAGCATCCAGAAAATTACTGCCGCTCGTCCACGACTTGTCCGTGGCGTTTTTCGCAAAATCCATAGCATCAATCCACCACCCGCCAGTGCCAAGACCAGCAACCAAGCAATATTCGGCCCAAAATCATTGTTAAAGATCCTGAAAATTCCTGTTTGCCCACCAAAGCCCGTACCGCCTGGGCCATGTCCGCCACCAGGGCCACCGCCCACACCACCCGGCATCATACCGGCGCCATCTGCCATAGTTTGTGTGGTATTACCAGCAGTTTGAAGTGGCGTGGCGCTACCCATGTCGCCACTTGGTGGCGCACCACCACCCGGGCCACCACCGCCACCGTGTCCGCCAAGCAATCGACCAAAGCCGTTATAGCCAAAAATCAAACTCCAGATATTGTTATCATTAGTACTGCCCACCCACGGCCGGCTACCAGCTGGCGTCAGCCAGACCAGCACACTCCACCACAGCGTCGACATAGTGGTGATCAAGCCCGCAAACATCAGGTGCAATAATCGCGTGACAATCGGCGGCTTGGCAAACACCAGATAGACCAGCACCATTGCCGGTAGCACCATCAATCCTTGCAGCATCTTAGTGTTAAACGCCAACCCCGTGAATAGCCCTGCTAGACTCAGCCACAACAGTGGTCGCCTCCCTTCCAACGAGCGTAAAAACGCGTAGCCACTAGCGGTCAGCATCAATGTCAAAATCGCATCAGGATTATTGAAGCCAAACATCAACGCTGCCACTGGCGTTAGCATCAGCGTCGCTCCAGCAATCACAGCGCTAGTGAAACCAAACTGCCGTTTCACTGCCCCGTACACCAACCACACCGAACCAACTCCCGCCAGCACGCTCGGTAGTAACATCGAAAAGCTTGAAAAACCAAACAACCGAGCGCTTAGCCCCATCAGCATCGTCGCTAGCGGTGGCTTATCAACCGATACATAATTGGCCGCATCCAGACTGCCAAACAGCCACGCCGTCCAATCCTGGCTGGCCGCCTGTACTGCCGCCGCATAGTAGCTGTTTGCCATACCGTTGTGGAGCGCACCAAACAAATACAACACGCCAGTCAGCACCAACAGCACCGGCAGCGTCCACTTCTCAAACCACGACCGCTTGTCTAATTCCTTGTTGACACGGTATAGCCCTTTCAGATCATCGACAGCCGTTTTCACAATTTTCACGCGGCTATCCGTATCCTCAATCCAGGTTACCGGCTGCTCGTGAATCGGCACGCCGGCTCGCTCGGTTTTGATCAACAGCTCAGTGTCAAAAAACCATTCATTGTCTTTGATTTTCGGCAAGAATTTTGCAGCGACATCCCGGCGGATCGCCTTGAAACCGCACTGCGCGTCGCTAAATTTAGTACCTGACGTCCATTTGATAATGTTGTTATAACAACGCGAGATGAATTCCCGCTTCAGCCCACGCATCGTTTTGGAGTCCTTAGTTAGCCGCGAACCAATCGCCACGCCAGCTTCGCCCGCCACCAACGGCTGAATCATCGGCAGAAAATCATCCAGGCTGGTCGACAGATCGACATCCATATAGGTCAAGATGTCAGCTGGGCTATTCTGCCAGACCTGTTTGAGCGCTCGCCCGCGACCACGCTCCGCCAGGCTAACCACCTGAACTGACTGGTACTTTTCCGCTAAGTTCTTGGCAACTTCCAACGTCTTGTCTTGACTACCGTTGTCCGCAATGGTGATTTGGTAGCGATACGGCAAATGTTTCGCCATATACTCATCAAGCATCGTGATGCTTTTTTGAAGAATCTTCTCCTCATTGAGCACCGGCACGACGATGTCAATGAGCGGACGGGTAATCGCCCGAAATGGCGGCTGGCTCTGGGTGGCGGCAAAATGTCGCGACCGAGCCAGCGGTTGGGGTATGGTTGTTGCTTTCATAGTCATGCCAGCAACTATAGACGAGGGGTCTGTAATTTTGCTTTAAGTTATGTTCTTTCGCATCACTGCATTACAGTTACCTAGTAACGAAAAAACACCTCCGTAGAAGTGCCTTTTCGTGGCTCCCTACACTAAAGGAAGTTATGGCTAAGCAAATTTTAGTCACCATAAAGTCCTTTGCGAACACCTATCAATCCCCCTACAGCGTTAATTGGCCATTCAGTTGGCCAGTCAAAATCACTCAGGTAGGGATGTATACATACGAAAATGCGATCATCACTGTTACCAACTTGAACATTACCATCAAGATTAGACCCAAATATATTAAACACCACATAACCTATAGCCAATGATGCAGCCCAAATCATTTTTCCATCATTAATCTGATCCTTTATCTTATTTACTGATAATCTATCGACTTCAGCTCTCGTTACTTGTTTTATTTCAAATGAAGAAATCGGCTGTTCGGTGTGTTTCATACCTCCAAACTCAAGTCGCCAGCCAATATGAACCATCATATTATCTAGTGGTACAGTTCTTGAATTATATAGTTGTGAATAAAATTCTTTTGGTATCTGAAAAGCACCTCCTATTGTCTTACTAATTACTAGTACGGTTTTTTGCACCCATAATGCAATAATGGCCTGTTCATCTCTAGAATAACTAGCTGGTCTGTGTTCAAAAATAAGCGGGCTGAGCAGTTTACTGGCCCTTGTCTCTATATCAGACATCCATCCGTTATTACATTTTTCGCAAACAATTTTTATCTTGTCTTGAAAAATTGAGCCTTGCCAATTTCTGCTTAAATCATCGCCCCTTACCTCATTATTACCTTTAGTACCTTTCGCAAACTTCTGAGATAGCCAGTCGGAAAATATATGTTCTCGCGAAATATTTTTACTAGAACCGCAAAAAACACAAACTCTAGACATCAGTTTTACCACTTGAACATGAAGTGAGCTCAGGATGCTCCTTTAGGACGTCATATCCGGGCTTCGCAAGTTTATAACGTGGCGTGCCCCTTGAGCTATACTCTAGAGTTAACAGTCCCCATAAAACCATTTGGTCAAGGTTCGCTTCAAATTCGACCGCATCTACTTTATTCAATTCGTCAATAAGACTAGCGTTTTTAATCTCTCCTACTGGACGAATGAAACTGCCACCCATAGTTCGTAAAACGAGTAGCTCCTTGTAGTCAGTCATGGCTCCAAAGAGTCTCAGTGCTAAAATCTGAATTGCATCAAGTGTTACTCGAGTTTCATCCATAGCATTTTTTTGTATCTTTTTTGAGGAACTGGTGCTATCTAGCTTCGTTTTTGGTTGCTCAATTTTTTTTCGCACTTCACTATCACCCAATAGACGCATTGCTAAGCTGCTCAACGTGAGATACTCATAGGCACGTACTGGATCATTTATATTACCGTCTGACGTATGACTCTTTTCATTACGAAACCGATCAATAGCCATAGTCAAGAATTTGACGGCACTCTGGAAATCATTGTCAACATTTTCTGCGGATGCGCCTTTAATATACAAACCACCTTTACCAAATGCTTCAGATCCAGTTTCGTATGTAGTTAACTCGCGGAGTCTATCGCGAACAACCTTAAAACTTTTTTCGACAGCTTCTGGATAATGCCCGTCTGTATACAGTTTAGAGCACTTTTGTTTAACATTCTTATGCAAATCCCCTAAAGCTTGAGTGCTTATCGGCTCCTCAGCATTACTCACCTTTTTACTCTTTAAAAATTCTAGAATACCAATTAAGAGACTACGGCTCTTATTTAATTTTCTAAAATAAGCTTCAGTCCTTCGCTTAGCATTAATATCAGGATTAGGGCTAATAACAGCTCCATATTTACCATCGAGCAAGTGGAAATCCCGAACCTCTCCAGCCTTTTCACCTAATATATCTTTTAACAAAAGTTCAGTCTGTGTGTGCCATGATTTATAATTATCATAATCTTCACCCCTTTCAAGATCATCAATCTTATCAATCTGAGCTTTCAATAATCGTATTTGTGCGCTATTTTTCATACATATCTCCACCTAGATTATACATCAATCAGAAAAGCGATAACTTAGCATGAATTACACTTTAAAATAGTCGAGGCTCTTAGTTCTTTACAGCTCTTTTACAGCCCCACCCGCTATACTCACCCGCATGAATATTCACAAACAACTCACCACCTTTGCCGCCATCGGCGTTCTTAATACCGCCGTTGACATCACGATATACACTCTGTTGATATGGCTCACTGTACCGCTACTATTGGCTGTCATCATGTCAACCACCACAGGGATGATCTGCAGCTACCTCCTAAATAGGCGCTTCACCTTCAAAACCGACCACCAGCCAATTGTCCAGTTTATCGGCACCACCCTCACTGGCCTGTGGGTTTTACAGCCAACCGTCATATGGTTACTCGTCCAACTGCTCGGGATAACCAGCACTTTTGGTTTGAGTATGGCAAAATTAGCCGCCACCAGCATCAGTCTGATGTGGAATTTTGCATGGTACCGAATCGTATTTCGAGGAACAAAGAAAAAACACCTCCGTAGACGTGTCTTTTCTTGGCTCCGGCAGCTGGGCTCGAACCAGCGACCTATTGGTTAACAGCCAACCGCTCTACCACTGAGCTATGCCGGAATACCGTATTGCTATTGTACCGTATCATGACATTATTGTAAAGAACTGAATTAACGGTATATCAGGCACCTTTGACGATATCCAACGCTTTTCTCAAGATAACCGCCTCCTCATGAGCCACCTCATCCGCCGCGGCTTCACGTTTTTCGGCTTCTTGTTCCAGATGATGCCACCACGGCTTAGTCGCGCCAGTAGTAACCTCGTGATCAATACCAAGCTCCAACGACCTAGCTTTACCCTCTCGCTTGATCAAGGCTCCTTGTGCCACCAAACCATCAATGTGCTTGGCTACCGTTGAGACTGATTTATAGCCCAAGGCCTGCATTATCTCTCGAAAGGTTGGACTATATCCCTGTCCACTGATAAATCCTTCGATAAAATCGAGTAGTTGTTTTTGCTTTTTTGTTAGTTTCATATATGTTCTATTCCTTGCTATACTTATAATACAACCAAATAGGAGGATAATAAAGATGAAGATTTTGTTAACTGGTGGCGCCGGGTATATTGGTTCTCACACTGCCATTGAACTCATCCAAAGCGGACATGATGTCGTCATTATGGACGATCTATCAAACAGCTCAGCGGAAGTGATACGACGCATCGAAGATATCACCAAAACGACTATTCCGTTTGTGAAAGCAGACGTACGTGACAAAGCAGCGCTAGAAGAGGTATTTGCTAATCAACAGATTGATGCCGTCATTCATTTTGCTGGGTTTAAAGCTGTTGGCGAATCGGTCGCTAAACCGCTGGAATATTATGACAATAATCTCGTCTCAAGCCTGGTTCTTTTGGAAACCATGAAAAAATATCATGTTAACAAAATCGTCTTCTCCAGCTCAGCCACTGTCTACGGTACTCCAGAGTCTCTGCCACTAACAGAAGCGTCTCCAACCGGTCACGGTATCACCAATCCATATGGTCAGACCAAGTTTATGATTGAGCAGATTTTGCAAGACGCCGCAGTTGCTAACCCAGAGCTGGAAGTGTCTATTTTGCGCTATTTCAACCCAATCGGCGCGCACGCATCGGGAACCATTGGCGAAGATCCAAATGGCATCCCAAACAACCTACTACCATACGTTGCGCAAGTGGCAGTTGGTAAATTGAATGAGGTTGGCGTATTTGGTGATGACTATGACACACCTGATGGTACCGGTGTGCGTGACTATATCCACGTAGTCGATTTGGCGCGTGGTCACGTGGCAGCACTAGAACACATGAAGTCAGGCGTGAATATCTATAATCTTGGCACAGGACATGGTACCTCTGTTCTAGAAATCATCAAGGCGTTTTCTCAAGCTTCCGGTCACGACATTCCTTATGTCATCAAGCCTCGTCGCCCTGGTGATTTGGCGGCTTGCTATGCCAACTGTGACAAAGCCCAAAGAGAACTTAACTGGAAAGCTGAGCTATCTGTTGAGCAAGCCTGCCAAGACACCTGGAACTGGCAAAGTAACAATCCAAACGGCTACCAGTCATAATACATTCAGTACTTAACCTGAAACCAGCGGCTTACTACCGCTGGTTTTCTGTACCGAGAACGATGACGATGTCGGCGTTGTATTTACTAATGGTTGGCGGGATAGTGGTTACAACATTAGTACCATAGGTCTGCTTCAACTTTTCGATAGTCTTTGGTTTCGTGCCGTTACTTAGGTCGTAGATGGTATGTTTTGCTTGGACGCCGCCCGGATAATTACCCACCTGGACCACATTTAGCTCTTGCTTGGTTAATTTTGTCTGTTCAGCGGCTGCTACACCCGCGACACCAGAGCCATTCAAAATCACCAATCTCGCTTCTTCATTCATCTCAGCTGTTGGACTGATGCGTTTTTTAACATAATTTTTGATGGCTGTGTAATTATAGGTTCCAGCGGTCGGCACCACCACACTAGCACCCGCGATATTGGAAGTCGTCAGTAGCTGCACCTTATTTTTCTCGTCAACCAGTGGTATTGAGACAATTTTTTCCGCATTAAACTCCTTCAAAATTTCAATGATGGTCTGCATTTCTTTGGTTTCAAAGTTGGTATTGATGTTATTGCCTAGCGCATCGATAATCCCCATCATGACATTGAAATCTGCTTTGTTGGACGTTTTGGCTTTCTCGACGATGGCTTTGATAATTTTTTGCTGGTTGCGCTCACGGTCAAAGTTACCACCACTCAGTCCAATTCCTCCAGCGCTACCACGGGCACGGCTGAATGCCAGGGCCTGCTCACCATTCATGTGAACCGTTTCGCCATTGCGGTAGCGAATCTTTGTAGCCACGTCATACACCATCGATGAGCCGTCATAAGCCTCAACCTTCACGTCAATTCCACCAAGTGCATTAACCACCTCGGTAAGAACGCGCCAGTTTGCGTGCACTTTGTAGTGAATTTCCATACCCAATACTTCTTGCGCAGTTTTAGCGATCTCTGCTTGTCCAGCCTGTTCACTAGCAGCTTGATCTTTGCCACTATCTTTGGCGTCTTGTTTACCGCAACCATAACTCTCGTTGAGCTTTCCAGCGGTAGTTTTCAGCCAAGACTGACAGGTATGTTTTACATACAGGTCTCGCGGCAGAGACACAGTGTAAGCGTCCTTATTGTCTTGATGGTAGGACAATACCATGATCGAATCAGCCAAATCAGCACCCTCCCAGCCGTCAGGCGACGTACCAAAGATCAAAACATTCGTACGGCCGTTATCATCCTGTTTGAGGCGGGTTTTCGTGAACAATCCAAGGATATCTCCGCCGACAACTCGCGACAGATTATTGTATAATCGCCACGCCTGAAAGCCCAAAAATATCAGCAGTGGAATTAATATTATCAGTATAATGCGCCTGATGAGCCGTCGCTTTTTGAACTGCTCAAATGATAGTGGCTTTTTGTTCTTTTTCTCACGCTTTTTATTAAGCTTCTCTAGCTTCTTTTCTGCCTTGAGGCGCTTCTGCTCTTTCTTATCCGGTTCTGGTCGGACTGGTCGCTGCGGCCGATTATCAATGCCTCGCAGACTAGCTTGTATGTCATTATCCTCAGGAAATGGCTGCTGCAATTGCTGTGGCTGTTGAAAATGCTGCGGAGCAACTGGCGTACGGCGTGGCTGCATACCATCAATAGCAACCGGTCTGCCCACTCGCCTCGGAGCGTCAGCACCGGGTTTATTCCCGACTCGCTCTGGTCGTCGACCAGCAGGAATGAAACCATCAACTGATATATTCGGCTTTTTCATCAACTCTATCTATTATAGCAAACATAAGCATCGCAACAAAATAAATATGAAGCGCGTTTGGTAGCCCTGAAAAGAACATCCACTGGAGGACAAACCCTAATACAATCGGCCACGCCAGCGCTTTTTTGACGGACATTTTTCGATATAAAGCCAGCAGTAGAGATGTCAATAATACAACACCTACAAGCCCCAATTCTACTGCCACAGACAAGAATTCATTTTGGACAATTTCAAATTCGCCGCTCGTCTTGCCAGATTGTTGAAAAATAGCACGCCCTGCGCCGCCTGCGCCGACCCCAAAGAGAAATTGCGTTGGGCTCTTCGTCCAAACCTCCAAAGCAAGTTGCGACATACCAGTTCGTTCCTCTGTCGACTTCGCAACATAGCCATCAAACACTGCTTTCGGCGGCGAGTCTAGTGTTACCTCTTGAGAGGGAGGTTCTGTAGTACTCCCTTGAGGGGATTGTTGAGGCGCTAGGTTTGGTAAGTTGATTTTTCCAAGTGACAGATGGTTAATTGATTTGGTGATTGATTGATAAAACCCGTCAGCCACCCGAGGATTAAGCTGCGTAAAGATTCCGTGCCACATCATGCCAAAAGCAAAGCTCCCCGCTAGCACCATGACGACCACAGCCGAGGACCGTAGCCAGTTGGTCGATGTACGCCAATTTACTAGTACTACCTGCACCAGCACTGCTGCCATCACTGCATACAGTGCGCCGCGGCTTAGTGTGAGATATAGCGCCACAAACATCAAACAGAGAGCAACTATGTCATATTTCGTGGCTTTGTTTTGTAGTAGTCGGTAGGAGACTAGTAAAATTGGCGCAATCAACAGGCTCCCAAAAAACTGTGGTTCAATAGCAAAACCACTGGGGCGCACAAACCCAAATCCTCGCGCTACACACCCATTGCATAACCCCCAATCAAACCAAGCGCCGTACGCCACCTGGATAATTGCTAGCAAACTCATCACCACCGCGGTCATAACAGTAACGCTCATCAGCGGACCAACCATTTTCTTGAGCGACGGCAAGCTATATATCACCAGAAAATCGAGAAATAACACACTCCAGAGGCCACTTACAAGGATTGACCTCAGAGGGTTAACTGACCATATGATACTGAGGAGATTCCAACCCACAAATACAGCTAGTAGCCAGACGGCTTTTTGTCGCCAAAGAAATTGCCGACGGCTCCAGATTTGTGGCAGTCCTACCAACGCCAAAATTACTGCATAAATGACGGTGATTGATAGTTCCAAATTCGTACCGCTTTGCCGACCAAAAGATATGGTGGGAAAATACGAAAACCACAACGCCACGGGAGCCAATAGCACTAGCTTCTCCGTGACGCTAGCCTCTACTAGCCACGACGGCAAACTTTGTCTTAGTTTATTTACTAGTCGCATCATCAACTATCCGCTGCAGCTCCTGTTTAAACCTCGCATCTGAAAAAACCTTCGCCGATGCTGAGACCTGCTGTTTATGAAACGTCATATTTTCAAATCGCTGCATTGCCGCTACCAAACTTTCAACTGTCTGCTCGTCAAAGAACGTGCCATTTTTCCCTTCGTGAATATAATCCAGCGCCCCACCTTGTTTCAAAGCGATCACCGGCACACCAGCGCTCAACGCTTCAATTGGCGCGATACCAAACGGCTCAATGCTTGGGAAAATAAATCCTTTTGCCTGGGACACCAAGGCATTCAACTCCTCAGGGTTATCAATGCGCGGAATAAAGGTGATGAGCGGACTGTCTCCCGCCAGCTGCTGCAAAATACCGTGTTCTGCGCCGTCACCCACCAGCACCAGCCGCTTACCTGACAACAGACACGCCTGAATAGCGATATCCAGGCGCTTCCAGTTGACCTGCCGAGAGGTGGTGATGAAAAATTCTTCTTTGGAATTAGCGGCCGAGTCGACAGTAAATTTATCGACTTCCACGGGTGGAAATAACACCTGAGCCGACCGATTATAGTACTTCTTAGTTTCGGCAGCTGAATACGACGAGTTAGCTACCAGTACTGTTGGTCGCTGGGCAAATTTCCAATCAATCTTGCGCAGCGGCCCAACCAATAGCTTAAAAAAGAACCGTACGATGAAGTTCAGTTTACCAAAGCCAGGGTTTTTGACATAATCATCATACATCCCCCAAAAATACTGCGTCGGCGGGCCCTGCAAATAGCAAATTCCTGTCTGATGTGGATAAAGTTTGATACCCTTACTTTCTGCCGTACAAACGGTGATGATGATGTCATAGTGACGCAACCGACGATGTAACCGGTTGAAATAGAGCGCCCTGGGTACCGCCAAAATCTTCCTGAGGCGAGCAGGAAAGATATTCACCCAACCAACATGAACTTGGCAATCATTAAACCAATTTATCTGCTTGCGAGAATATTGTGAGGTAAAAATGGGTGCATCAGGGAACAGTTCGTGGATGGATTTGACTACTTTTTCCGCTCCGCCATAGGTTGTCAGCCAGTCACAGACAATAGCGACGCGCAGCGCCTCCGAACTCTCAGAAGCCATCACCGAGCTCCCCGCTGAAACAGCACCATCCCAAACGTTTTCACTAAAATACGAATATCCAGCCATAACGACCAATTCTGCACATAGTACACATCAAGCTGACGTCGCTCCTCAAAACTAATATCGCGCCTGCCAGACACCTGTGCCAGACCAGTCAAGCCGGATTTCACTGCCAAGATGGTGTCTTTGCGTTTGTACTGATTGATTTCCTGAGGAATTAAGGCTCGTGGACCAACCAGCGAAATATCGCCCTTGACGACATTTAGCAGTTGTGGTAATTCGTCCAGCGAGGTTGCCCGGAGAAATCGCCCCAACCGAGTGATGCGTGGATCGTTATCTAGTTGATCGCCATTATCACGGTATTGCTTGATCAGCTCCGGACGACCCATCATCGTAAAGGCTTCTTCAGGGGTGGTGCCGTTGTATTTGGACTTCTGTGAGCGGAACTTATAAATCCTAAATTCTCGGTTAAATCGTGTTAGCCTGGTCTGACGGAAGAACACGGCTTCACGCGGCGCACTCAGTTTCATGATGATTGCCACTAACAGCATGATTGGTGAAAGTAGCAGTAGCGCCACACTACCGACCACGATATCCATCAAGCGCTTCCACACCCGACCAACCCCAAATAACTGGGTTGCTTGAATTTCTATGATTGGTAGTCCAGCGATAATCTCCACGCTATTCATCCTGGATACCATTCGGTCTTGCTGCGGCACGAACATATAGGTCAGATGGTTTGACAACGCGTAGTGATAGACTTCTTGGGACCGCGTAATGTCCGTTTGCATGATGATGGCTGGACGAACTGCTTCGACGGCAGTTTTAAAGTTTTTAAAGGTTTCTACTCCCTTGCCACCATAGCCCGCCACAACGCCGACGACATCATAGCCATAATTGATATGTTTGCCAAAATACTCTGCCAGCTCAACAGTTTTTTCGTTATCACCAACGATCAACACTTTTTGCCGACCAAAGCCACGTAGAATTAACACGCTATTGATCAATTTCACAAGTTCACGGCCCAAAATCATCAAGATAAAGTTGATAATCACAAAGTACACCGCAATGATTCGCACTGGAAACACATCTTCACCAGTGAAAAACTCATAGGAAATCAGCGCCATCACACTAATCACTGAAGTCAACAGCACGCGCATATACTCTTTGGGGCGGGACAAAAATATTTCTCGGTTGTACAGCCCAGACAAGGCATTGACTATCAGCCACAACGGCAACAAAGCCACGATCAGTACGACAAAGTTACGAATTTGCGGCACAAAGTAATACACACGGGTGTCCAGATGGGTTCGGTAATAATAAGCCAGCGCAAATGACAGCACCACCATCGCAACATCAGCCAACAAGAGTAACGCTTTTGAGGTAAATAGGAAATCGCGTTTCATAGTGCTATTTTACCCCTTAATCACTGAAATCCCAAGGCTTTCTTGATGCGATTCACTTGCTTCAATGGAAGACCGTGATATAACAGTGACTTGATGTAAGTATTTGAGACGGTTTTAGTCTTTTGAATACGGCGGCGCTTAGCTAGTGATTTTGGCCACAGGCCTATGCTTTGTATAAATCCTTTGACCGCAAATTTAAAGCCACCTTTTGGTATTTGGTACACCATGAACATGAAATATATGAGCGTAAATTTGAACCACATCGGTATAATCATAGGAAATGGTACATTTTTCCAAAATACCTGCGGCAAGTTTTTGAATACTTGATTGATAGTAAAACCAGGGATTTTGGAGCTTGTTGCTGAGTGTTTATGGAAAACTACCGCAGTTTTTTCATACCACACCTTCCAGCCAACCAATTGCATACGCCATGAAATATCAACGTCCTCGTTGTACGCGAAAAAATCCTCGTCAAAGAAGCCAATCTGCTGAAAAACTTTCGTCCGATACAGCGTTGCGCCACCTGTTGCGCCAAAGAGCAAGCCACTGTCAGGAGCTTGGTCTTTTGGTAAATGCTCCGCCCGTAGCGCTGGAATACCCCAGGTAGAATATTCATCACCTGCGTCATCGATGAACTTGCCAGTAGTATCTAACATCAAGCTAGTGACTGCACCAACCTCTGGTTTTTGCTCAAGAGCGCCCGCCAGGTTTTTCAACCAGTCTAGTTCTGGAGCCGCATCATTATTTAACAAGGCCACCGCATCAAATCCCTGTTCAATAGCCCAACGAATACCAATATTAACCCCGCCAGTAAAGCCAGTATTGTTTGGCTCTTGATGAAAATGGAGATTCTTCATCTTGATTTTCGATAATTCTTTAACCGAATCATCACCCGACCCATTGTCTATCAAATATATCTCAAAATCTTCATGCGTCTGCTTTTTCATAGCAGCCAAACATTTCTTCGTGTCCTGCCAGCCTTTATAATTCAAAATAACCACTGCGGCTCTCATATCATCTCCTGTTTTAGCCTGATACAATCCATTATACATGGTATAGTATATATATGACCAGAATGCTAGTTACGGGAGGTGCGGGATTCATTGGCTCGAATTTTGTACATTATACCGTCAAACACAAGCCAGAATACGACATCACCGTTATCGACAAGCTCACCTACGCGGGTAATACCGCCAATTTACAGCCAGTAGCTGACCAAATCAATTTTATGGAAGGCGACATTTGCGATGCTGAATTGATGGATAAATTAGTGGCTGAAAATGACATTGTGGTGCATTTTGCCGCCGAAAGTCACAATGACAATTCTCTGCGCAATCCCTGGCCGTTTGTCGAGACCAACGTCATCGGCACCTACACCATCCTCGAGGCTGTCCGCAAATATGGCAAGCGCCTCCATCACATCTCGACTGATGAAGTATTTGGCGATCTGGAGCTCGACGACCCCAACCGCTTCACTGAAGACACGCCGTACAATCCATCTAGTCCCTACTCCAGCACCAAAGCTTCTAGCGACATGCTAGTGCGCGCCTGGATCCGCAGCTTCGGCATCAAAGCAACGATTTCCAATTGTTCAAACAACTACGGCCCATACCAGCACATTGAAAAGTTTATCCCACGCCAAATCACCAATATTTTGAGCGATATCAAGCCAAAACTGTACGGCACTGGCGAGCAGGTTCGTGACTGGATTCACGTCGATGATCACAACTCAGCAGTTCACCTCATTTTGGAAAAAGGCGAACTAGGTGAAACGTACATCATCGGCGCTGACAATGACCACGTCAACAACAAAATGGTGATTGAACTGATTTGCGAGCTGATGGGCAAAGGTAAAGATTGGTACGAGCATGTCAATGACCGCCCAGGCCACGACATGCGCTACGCCATGGATTCCAGCAAACTACGCCGCGAGCTGGGCTGGCAACCACAGTATACTGATAACCAAACTGGCATGCGCGACGGTTTACGACAAACCATTGAATGGTACCGCGAACACGAAGACTGGTGGAAAGCCCAAAAAGAAGCCGTTGAAGCAGCCTACGCAAAACAGGGGCAATAATCATGTTTGATCCAAACAACTACAACGAACTAACCGTCACCGAATCCCCCATCCCTGGGCTGTTTGTAGTCAAACTACCAGTCCATGGCGACAACCGCGGCTGGTTCAAAGAAAATTACCAAAAAGAAAAGATGGAAGCACTAGGGCTGCCGTCATTTACCATCGTGCAAAACAACATCAGCTTCAACGACAAAGCCGGCGCTACCCGCGGTCTGCACGCCGAGCCGTGGAATAAGTTCATCTCCACCGCCAACGGCCGGGTATTCGGCGCGTGGTGTGATTTGCGTAAAGGCGACAGCTTCGGCACGGTTTTTACACACGAAATCAACCCTGGCACGGCAATCTTTGTACCCAAAGGTGTTGCTAACGGCTATCAAGCGCTTGATGATAATATCGCCTACACGTACCTGGTTGACGCGCACTGGTCTCCAGATGCTAAGTACACCTTTGTCAATCTGTTTGATCCAGCACTTGCTATTGATTGGCCGATCAGCCAGGATCAAGCGATTATTTCCGAAAAGGACACCGCTCACCCGCTACTCGCAAACGTAATCCCGATGGAGGTTTAATGGACGACAAGACGGTAGCCATCACTGGGGCTAATGGTCAACTAGGGCGTGCCCTCCGCATTATTTTCCCGAACGCCATAGCCCTAACTCGTCAAGAATTAGATATTACCGACGAGGCTGCTGTCAAATCATTCAGCTGGCAACCTAATTCGATTATTATCAATGCCGCCGCCTGGACTGACGTTGATGCCGCTGAAAATCCTGATAACTTTCAGCAAGTCAACCTAGTTAATCACCGCGCTGTACGATATCTAGCAGAAGCTGCAACAACCCACGGGTTGACATTAGTGCATATCTCCTCGGAATATGTTTTTGATGGATCTCGGCCAATCCACAACGAAGATGAACCTTTTTCACCGCTCAACGTTTATGGCAAGACTAAAGCTGATGGCGACTTAGTGGCCGCTACCACGACCAAACATTACATCATTCGCACATCCTGGGTAATCGGTGACGGCAGGAATTTTGTCAGTATCATGCAAGACTTGGCAGCACGTGACATTAAACCTTCGGTTGTTAACGACCAGATTGGTCGCCTAACCTTCACCGATACTTTGGCTCGTGGTATTAAACATTTATTAGAAACGAACGCACCATACGGCACGTATAATCTGACTAATGAAGGTCAATCAGCCAGCTGGGCAGATATTGCCAAAATTGTCTTTGAAAAATCAGGTAAATCATCTTCAGATATACAGCCAGTTACTACCGCTGAATATTTCTCTAGTAAACCAAACACTGCCCAGCGACCACGACAAAGTACCTTGAATTTAGCGAAAATTGAAAGAACCGGATTCATACCAGAAAACTGGCACGATAAGCTAAACAACCTATTTGGTTAAGTTAGTTGTA
Organism: uncultured Candidatus Saccharibacteria bacterium; assembly: GCA_963520855.1. Taxonomy (GTDB): domain Bacteria; phylum Patescibacteriota; class Saccharimonadia; order Saccharimonadales; family Saccharimonadaceae; genus Nanosynbacter. Next base: position 68,912 of record CAUQSI010000002.1, read on the forward strand.
TTTTTAAGCTTGTCGTTAATTTCTTTATTACTTATACTGTCCTTACCCCAGTAAGCGTTGTCCGCCAATTCACCGACCTTGGCTGGATTCCGAGTTCCCATTTGATTTGACAACCAGTTATTTCCAAGCCCAAATGATCGCTCTTCACGCTCCATTGATTTTTGTAGCGCTTCCTCATCCAGGTCTGTTCTACTCTCAACGAATACCAACTTAAAGTTGTCTGGCATCAGATAATCAGCCAACCACATAACTCGCGGCATATGCGCAATATCCGCCACAATAACCGCCGTCATCTCAGATTCACCCAGTTGTTCCATCTTCTGTTCTATGCTCATTTGACTAACGCTCTCAGTCGCATGGCCTTTTTCAATCAACCGTTTAGACAAAAGCATCGACTGCTTGGATAAGATCATCGGGATACTGTTCGTAAAGTTCGTAACCGTATCAACAGAGTCAGGCTCTTCATCTGTATGTGCGTCTAGTTCTTGAACCAACTCGCCAGCCTTATCTGCAGCCATACCAGAATTCAGTAATTGATCGGCAACATTCTGTAGCATCTGCTCTTTCATTAGTGTCGAGGTGCTAATGCGCGGATATTTCTTATATTCGTCCAGTAATGCGTCGGTCAACTCAGATGAACTGGCGGTATCTGGGTCAATATTACGAGCCTCGTATATTCGCCGGAGCGCCCGCGTACAGACCTGCATATCTTGCATTGTTGGATCAGCATCAACTTCATGCATCAAATCGTTCAGGTCAACTTGTTTTTTATCTACCAATTGGCGTATTTTCGTATCAGAGGTATGAATCACATCTTCATAGTTAAGCCCTGCGCTCTCAGCTAAAATTGGCATCGCCGTTGCCATGGCAATCGTCTTATTATTCATCCTACCGGTGTGAACAACTTGTACATCAGTATTGCCCGTCTCAATCGCTTGTATATACAGATCGCTCACCATATCGGTATTTGCCACTGACTCTGGCGGTAATTTGACATTCCTGTCAGGGTGATCAATCTCCGCCTCAACAACCTCTTCACCACGAGCAATATTAATGATGACGTCAGCTTTAGCAACCGCTTCAACAACCTCCTGACCAGCACGATCAGCAAAAACAATATTCGGACGGTTCTGTTGCAAATGCTCAGAAACACCATGATACGGCACATAAATAATTGAACGATTTCTTGGCTCCTTTTCAGGATGATCCGGGTCTTTATATAACGCATCAACCACCTTAGTAAGATATTCTTCTCGATACTGCTCAAAGCGGTTAGGATTGCTGGATGTTTTTTCTATACTCATATCTTCCTCACATTTTAACTCATTTTTGTATTTTTGTCAATTAGCTAATCTATTTGTTATACTTATTACTAGAAAGTAGGAGGTTTATGAAAGGAATAATTTTAGCAGGTGGATCAGGCACGCGCCTTTGGCCAATCACTCAGGCGATCAGTAAACAATTAATGCCAATCTATGATAAGCCGATGATTTATTATCCGCTTACCACACTGATGCAGGCAGGAATTCGCGACATTTTGATCATTACAACACCAGACGACCAGGCTGGATTTCAACGACTCCTTGGCGACGGTTCACAATGGGGTATCAACCTCGAATATGCTGTCCAGTCCAAACCAGAAGGTTTAGCACAGGCTTTCATCATCGGTGAAGAATTCATCGGCGACGACAAGGTGGCGTTAGTCCTGGGAGATAACATCTTCCACGGTGAGCGGCTGGATGAGTCTCTACAGGAGTGTACTAATCCTGACGGCGGTACGGTCTTTGCCTACAAAGTTTCTGACCCAGAACGGTACGGTGTTGTCGAGTTTGATGAGCAAAATCAAGCCATTTCCATCGAAGAAAAACCAGCCGAGCCAAAATCAAACTTTGCCGTTGTTGGTTTGTATTTCTACGATAATGACGTGGTCGAAATTGCCAAAAACGTCAAACCATCCGACCGCGGTGAGCTAGAAATCACCTCCATCAATGCTGAATATTTACGCCGTGGTAAACTGCAGGTCCAAACCTTAGATAACGGTGATGTCTGGCTGGACACCGGAACAATCGACAGCCTGACTGACGCCTCCGACTTCGTTCGCGTCATCCAGAAACGAACTGGCCGCATCATCGGTAGCCCAGAGAAAATTGCCTTTACAAACGGTTGGATTTCCAAAGAAGAGTTGAATACTTTAGCACAATCATTGAAGAAATCTGGATATAGCAACTATTTCACAAGGTTGTTATAATATAACTAACATGAAACGAGTTTGTGTCATCATACCTGCCTACAATGAAGGCGCCGTCATTAAGGATGTGATCAAGAAATCAAAGAAAGTTTTCTCAAAAGCACATAAATCCTACGCTATTGATATTGTGCTTGTTAATGATGGATCAAAAGACAATACACTCGAACAAGCGCGAGACGGTGGCGCAATCGTTATTGATCACATCTTAAACTCTGGAGCCGGCGGTGCTACGCTAACCGGCCTTACCTACGCACGACAAAACGGTTATGATATTGCGGCTACCATGGATGCTGATGGACAACACGACCCAGAAGATGTTTTGGCGGGGATTCGGCAAAGCGACAACTCTGACACTGATTTACTCATCGGCAGTCGACTCATTAACAGTGAGGGTATGTCTAAGACGAAGGTTCTGGGAAATAAGGGTCTCAGTTTCATCACCTATGCCCTGTTTGGCATCAATGTTACCGATTCACAGTCCGGTCTACGGGTTTACTCGCGAAAGGCAATTGATAATCTTGACTGGAAATCAACTGGCTACGAGTTTTGCTCAGAGATGATTTGGCGTGCCAAACAAGCAGGTATGGTTATTTCCGAATACCCAATCAAAGCAATTTATACTGACTACTCCCGTGCCAAAGGCCAAAACAACTGGAACGCCATCAACATTGTCAAACGATTATTCAAGCAACGCTTAATGGAGCTATTCGAATGAGATATCTTATCCTCGTCCTACTCAACGTGCCGATTATCCTGGCGGCACTGATCAATATCATCACTCAATACAAACTGCGTAAAGTCAGCACAGCACGCTTTCGCCATCAATTAATCATTTGGTTGGTTATCATGGTTGTTCTGGTGGGGTCGTTCCCGATGTATAATATTTCAATTGGTCACCCACCGCTGGATTCATCAGAACTCAGCCTATTTGATATTTTGCAAACTACCGCTATCATCCTCCTGTTCTATATCGCCAATACACAGCGCCAACGTATAGACCAAAATGAGCGCAGGTTACGCGACTTGCATCAAGAATTATCAATCAGATTGTCTAAAAAATAGGTGTATTATCTAGCCTGTAATCATTCTTATTTTTGAGTCATCACCCCAAACTGCCGGCGAATCATACGGCCTGTCCGGAAACGCTCCATACTGCAATTTGATATGATAGTGATTGTCTTGTATGTATTGTTCAACCCGCTCAGCTAGACTAACTGGTTTGCCAGAACAAATATTGATTATGCCCGTGACTTTATCCTGGGTGATAGCCGCCAACACTTGATCCGAAAATTCATCAATATGCAAAAAATCATATTTATTTTTGCCTGTCGTGAAAGGAAATTCTGTCTTACCGTCAGCGGCAGCTTGTGCGATTTTGGAGAATATCGAGTGGCCGCCAATATCATCGCCATAGATATAAAAACCACGCAGCCAATATAAGGTAATGTCGCTATCTTTTGCGAGCAGCATCATACTTTGCCGCAAGGCATTTTTGGCAACGCCGTATTGGGACAGCGGATCACATGGCGTCTGTTCATTGATTGCGCCTTCCCAGTACCCAACCTCATGCATACTACCCATCACCGCCACATTCTTGCCACCACCGTTGATATATGACCGTAAGAACTCGTAGTGATGAGAGAGATTTTTCATATGTTCTGGTGAATTATGCTGAAAGCCATCTCGCCAGGCTAAATGCAGTAAAACATCAGGTTTTTGTAACGCTTCAAATATATTGTCGTGTTGAGCAAAAATATCGATATCGCTCGATCTATCAATAGCTACCACCTCATGGCCATTCTTTTTAGCTAGCGCAGCAATGTGACGCCCGATATATCCACTCGCTCCAGTGATCGCAATTTTCACCCGTTGCTCCGCTCACTCAATCGATATACTGATGAGATGATTTTAGCTATTGGTTTAGGCCAAAACTTTGACAAGATCATATACTCTTCTCTGGCACGAGCATTGTCGCCAATCGCTTTGGTGGTAATTGAACCTTCATGGATACGATGACCCATTAGTGATTTTTTAATATACCCAAAGCCATAGGTATTTTTAGATAATTTTTCCCATGCCCAATAATCAAACGTTGCTATCAAATCAGATTCAAAAACTGGAAGATTGTAGTGACCTTTTACAAAAGTTACGGCTGGACAGCAAATTGGATCACCAAAAGACAGAAGCAATCTCTTAGTGAATCGACTTTTTTTGGAAATCGCCAGCGGCCAGCAGAGCATATTTTTAATAACTAAATTTAGAGATTTAGTCACCGCAAAATTGCCTTTGATGTCATACGCCCTAGTAAAGATAATGCAACTATCTTGATGTTTTTCATAGTACGCAACCACCTCTGAAGAATAATTATAGTCATATATTTCATCGTGGTTAGCGACGGTGGTTAGCGACGTCTTAGAAACTGACAACCCAAAATCAAAATCACTCGCAGCACCCCTGCCCCTATCCTTCTCTGGTCGAGCAATTACTTTTAAGCCATACTTTTTAGCGATAGCATCAATAAAAGCATTTGGTGTTGATGTAGCAATTACAACATCACTGTTGTATTGCTGATTCATCACAGACTTAATACAGTCTTCCAAAAATGGTGATTCTTTATAGGCTAAAACAACAAAAGTGTGCTGCGATTTACTGCTCATCATTTCTTCCTCGCAAATTTGCGATTAACCGCCCAGGCGTACAGTTTAACAATTATTGATTGTGGCAATAAGTCATACAGCCGCCAGTTCATATCTTTCTTGGCTACTGGCATCGTAGTATTTTTCCACGGCGTCAGATTTAGATACTTACGCCACAAAATACCAACTGGGTTTTCATTACCTTGCTGCCATGGCCGACCATTCATACCAAACTGTGAGTGAATAATCTTCGGTGTGTAGTAACTCTCCATGATCTCATCATAGCTATAAAAGCTTTCGGGTAAGAAACCGTTAGCTTTGATGTATTTTTTAATATCATAGCCATAGAACACAGTCGAGAAATTATACTCCACACCAACCTTCTTGATCTTGCCTTTGAAAAATACATTACATAGATCTTGGTCAGCCACCTCATAATGATTGTGCCGTAAATGCTCGCGCATCTTAGCATCAATCTTATCTTTCATCCATTTTTTGTGGTTAATCAACATAATTCCGCAGTTAAAGTAGCCGTCGGTTGGTTTCAAGCCGATGACCTCTTTATGTGCATTCACCATGGTAGCGTCATATGACAATGCCATCACATTATCTTCAAAATCAAGATCCAAAAGACCATCGAGCGCTCCGCTGATAACCGTGTGTGGGTTAATGTACAAGATTCGGTCTGTTTTGATATCAAGCTTAGCAAACGCCAGCATTTTATACCATGTGATATACAGCCCCTTCCACGCCTTGACGCCGATCTCTTTCAGTTCATCAGGGTAGCTTGAGACATCAACAAACGTGATTGTGGCATTTTGGTAGTTACCAACCATTTTATTAAACTTATTGATGCTAGCTTTTTTGAGCTGGTGTCCGAGATAAAAAATATTAATCTCTTTCAAGTGTTTGTTGTTTTCCAAAAGTGACACAATAGAGATTGCGCTAACTACGGCATAGTTGTCATCGCTCTGATATATAACGTTTAGAATTCCTTTATTCACGGTCATAATCTCCTATTCATTCACCGGTAACTGGTTAACATAATCTTTCAACAGATCTGTATAATCACTTGGCGTAAAACCCGTTTGACGCAATTTTGACAAATCCATATCACTATTGAGTGGTCGCGGCGCAAAACCTGGTTTACTGGCAGCGTATTCCTCGGTAGAGATTGGCTGCACACGGTTACGGTCATGTCCGGCATACTCAAAAACATCAGCAGCAATCTCATACCATGATTTGACTGGACCACTATTTGATACATTATATAGTCCGTACGCCACATTATTGTCCAAGAAATACTTGGTAGCTCGAGCAATCTCTGACGCAAACGTCAGCCGACCAAATTGGTCATCGACGACTTTTGGATTGATACGCATATCCGCCAAGTTTTTCATGGTTTTTGGCATATTATGTCCATCGCCAACAACCCATGACACTCGCATGATGTAGTGTTTTGGTACCAAACTAACCGCCAAATCACCTGCTGCTTTACTTTCTCCATAGACCAGTAGCGGTGCAACAACTTCATCGTCTTGATGGTTCTTTTCACGACCATCCCAAACATAATCTGACGAATAGTGGACAAGGGTTTTGTTTTGCTCAATCGCAATTTTGGCGAGGTTGCGTGGACCATAGGCATTAGCTAGCCACGTCTTAGCACGCAACTCGTCTGTCTCAGAACCATCGGCATTAACCAAAGCTGCTGCATTGATGATAACGTCGTATTTTGACCAGTCAAACGCCTTTGTTTGTTCCTCATCGGCTATATCCAACTCTTCTCGTGACAACGCCTTGGCGTCTGGAAACATGGCACACAATGCCTTGCCTAGTTGTCCACCTGCTCCTAAAATTACATACTTTTTACTCATAACTCCCCTTTATCTTTGTCAATTATTATAGCATCTTTTAGTGACCGCTTGTAGATAACTAACAGAAGTGTCACTTGCAACAAGCTAATCATCATAAAAACCAACACACTACCTAACATCGCTAATCGCTCAATCAAACACATAGACACCACTACCGCCAAAATATCTGTGAGTAACAATGTATAAAATTGTCCCTTAAACCGACGCATGATGATTAGTAGGTTAACATAAATTGACACAAAAGCGTTCGCCGCCGCACCGATAACCATAATTGTTAAATCGAGTTGGAAATTATTAATATTGATGCCAAAAATAGTATTAAGCACCCAAACACCAATCAGATAGCTTAGAACAACCGAAAGCACGCCCACCCAAAAAGTTATGTAATTCATTTTACTGACAACTTGCGCAAATTCTTTTAACTTTCTTTTTGCCAATAATTCAGATAGATTCACCACATTTGGTTGAATGATAAATGAGATAAAGAGTCCAAGGAGCGTAATCGGCATTGCCATAATACCAAAATAGCCAATCTGGTCAGGATGCGATTTATCTAAAAAATACCGCGGGATATTGAGTGAAAACATCGTCAAAAACATCACAACAAACACCGCTGAAGTGTGTTTCATGATAGCAACAGCCTGAGCGATATATTCTTTGCATAGTTTTTTACTTACGTTAATAACTTCAACGCGTCGCACCCAAAGTATATCGTAGAGGAATATGATAAGCACATTAACCAACAATATCGCCAACGTACCGTATATGACGTTTTTGGTGACAATGTCAACCGCCATGAATGCCGCAAAACCAAGCATCGCTTTCATGGTTAATGATATACCAGCGACATATAACTTATGATGAATTTGTAAAACACCATACAGCGAGTCAGCAATTGATTCCAGGATTTTAAAGGTCACTAAAATCATAATTAAGCCTGTTTTTGTAGCGTTATAGCCGTTCAGCACACAGAATACTACTGCGGAAATCGCCACAATAAGTGATGCGACGAAGCGTACAGCAATATAGCTGCCACTCGAAAACTCCCGCTTAACATCAGACACTTGATAGGTCCGACCACCCCATAAAGAAACCACCCAAAACACCACTGAAAGTGACAACGCAAACGAAAACAGTCCAGAATCGTCAATGCCATTTAGTCGAGTGATGACAATTAGTAATACCGGAGAAATCGCACTCTGTAGCAATGAACCCAGCGAGTTCCAGAGATAATCTTTTTTGATATTTTGCATACAGTCGCCTCACGCTACGGGGTATACATGAAATACCGCTGGAACGTTATCAACAGTGCCATCATCACTAATGACAAAATGATTAGTGATGATATGGTGATAATAGTTTTCTTATCTTGCTGCTTTAGTTCAGCGCCTCGACCCAAAAATATCGCCATGAAAATTATGATAAGTGTTGGCAAGAAATAGCGACCTTGGACCCCGTAGATGATGTCAAAGTTATATGGTGTATATGTTAGATAGATAGCTACATTAACTGCAATAAAATGTACCATAGCCAAACCTACAGCTAACCAACTCCAAGAGTTTGGTACGGTAAGCTTACTCTTGTTTTTTTCTAATGATACTGTAGCTGTCATTCCTAGCACAAAGATATATACATAACCCATCCATAGTGGATATAGCGTATCAGCTGCACCAAAAGTACCAACTACGCCTCGAGCTTCATCATCACCAAATGATGTCATATATGAATTCCACAAAACACGAGGTCCTCGTTTTGGATGTTCTTTGAGATTCTGTAATTGTTTATCTGATTGTATATTTTGAGGCAATGAATCACTTCTGTATTCATATTCTCCTGCATTGTTCGCCATCACTATATTAGCTCCAAGCAGCAATACACTGATAATTGTAGCCGCAATCGACCAACGCCAAAAATGTTTCTTTTTTACCAAAATAATGATCAATGGCAAAAACAGATATAGTAGCGGTTTAGACCAAACGATCGCACCGCACAGCATAGCTAATTTAATCCATTGATTACGCTGGATGTCGGTTGATTGTGTATATAAGCGCAGTACATATGCAAGGAATAACAACAGTAAAGCGTATGATACTCCATCAGTTCCTACCATAGACTGCTGGAATAACATCATTGGCAACAACGCAACAAACGTAAATAAATATTTTTTACCTGGTAATAGTTTAATAGCAAAATAAACTATTACCACTGACGCTAAAGCTAATAGTATTCGTGCAATATAGAGAGAGATAACCGGGCTGAGATTAAAGACGTTAGCCAAAAATACCCCTGGAACAGCTGGTAAATAGGTTAGAAAATTGTATGAAACCATAGGCGGTTGATACCGCTCACTTGGGTTCAACGATTTCTTAACAGCTTGCTTAGTGCGATTAAAATCATATTTTTTAGCTGAAAAACCGCGAATCTCATCATCATAGAACGTTAGTCTCAGCGTCTCACCAATAGATTTTGGCAAACTAGCACCAGTGCTTTTTGGGTTGACTGGTATAACATATCCGTGTGCGATATACTGCACACGAATATAATGCTCTGGCTCATCAGGACCTTGAAATGGAGGGGTGATGATCGCAAAGCCTAATGCACCAATTAACCCAACTATAAGGTAGATTTTATGCGGCTGACTACACAGCAATACTAACTTTTTCTTGACACTATCAAGCTTCTCTCGCACCGTCTTCATATAGCACTAATTATACACTCATGTTCGCTGTTTTGCTATATGAGTTCACCCTTAGCTAGTAGGCTAACTGTGATATAGGAAATCTTAACGATAGGCAGTTTTTCTTTATTCAGCTCAACAAATTTTTGCCAGCTACGAATCGGGTGCAAAGTTCCGTTCTTTAGATGATAGATTGTACCACCTGGATCGCCCACAAACTGCGGCAGTTTTATTTCTTTGGTCAGCATGGCGCATGTTTTGCTCTGTAGTGGATATGGGTTTTGTGACGGTAGGTGTAATTCAAATAATTTACCGCCCATTCCTAAGTAACTGCGACCCTCGCAACTGACATATGGAGACAAGACTCGGTTGCTGACTTTGTATTTTTCAACCACCCTGTCATCAACTTGACGGATGGCGCCATTGACACCCAAATCAGCAGCTTGATCGAAGTGTGACAACGGGATGAGTGTGTCGTATCCATCAGAAATATATACCGTACCATTAGAGGGTGCTTTCACCATTTTACCGGGTGCAAAGACCACGTTGCCTGAAGGAATCTTTCGAATAGTCTCACCAGATAGCCAAGCGATAGTTGGTCGCTCAGTCTTAGTGATGGCAAATACATCCTCCATAGCAACTATCGGTCGTTTCTGGCGTGATTCCATGACATATACCGTGCCATTATCTGACGATTTCAGGGTTACAACATCGTCCAGCGCCCCAGATCCAGGCAACGAGCGGACTGTTTCGTCTGATAGTGCCAGCGGACTGACTGGTATGTCTTGTGGCTTGGTGACTTTCTTTTTACCTTGATTGGTGATAAGGAAGGTTTCCCCGGCTGGGTTTTTAACATAATCATCGACTGTTTGGCTGGTTTGCGGTAATTTGTTGATGCTTTCTTGTTGCAATACGCCGCCGCCAAGTGATTGCAGAGTTTGATCGACATATTCAGAGTGTTTGATGTTGTGTAGTGTTCCGTTGCTGATCAGTTTTTGATGACCAGTGTCCCTGTTTCTCACGACCGCTGCCTCTCTGACGATTGGCGTGCCATATGGTAGATATTGAATGGCTGATTCGCCTAGTACATTATATCCCTGGTCGTATTGTTGCAAAGCTAATGATTTGTCATCCAAGACCTCACGGCGCGTACCATTTTGGATATAGAATCGCTTACCACTAGTTGTCTTATAACCGTGTCCCATGCGCGGACCGTGATAGAATTTATTCACTTGTGCCTCAGTCAGTAACATACTATTGCCGCAATCCATACCGTATTGCGCCACCATGGCACAGGTTGTAAATGCCAGTCTAATGCCAGAATCATAGAAATACACCGTGCCGTCAGGTGATCGCATCAATCGGTTTGCCACCTGACCTGTCGGAATTTTATCCAGGTATTCTTGAGACACAAAACCAACACCACCCAAAGGAGACAAAGCTGCCAAGATGTCATAGTTCGGTACCGGATATTTAACATTATCCGACACCAGGTAGACTGTTGCGTTATCATGAGACCTCAGCAAGGTACTGTTGACGTGGGTGCTACCAAACCACTCCCTAAACATATAGAAGAAGTTGCGGTTGCCGTATGCTCCACAGTGTGCCGTGCCAGGATAAGCCGCCAGTGCTGCATCATTTGGTATATATGGTGTATAGATATACAGGCTGGCAGTTGCGTAATTTTCAATATATACATCTCGGTAGCCACAAGCAGGATTTGGGTTATACAAAATTCTATTGACTCGACCCGGCTGATAATTATAGTTTTGAATTTCGTTGCGATATTTTCGTAATTGCCAAGCAGCTTTATTTACTTGCTTATAAAAGCCAGCTTTCTCATTATCACAGTTTGCAGAATAGCCTGGACCACTGTCAGGACAGCCATAACCCATGGCATATTTGTACTGTGACCGCAGTGGCCAAGAGTCGGCAAACAACGGACCAGCCGATTCTTTTCTCAATGTTACCAACAATACTTGTGGGTTAATTTGATATCGTTGCGCAGCATCCCAGATGATTTGACCAGCATTGATACCACCAGGAAAGGCACCGCCACCACGATCAAAGGAAGTCTCGCCGTTGTTTGGATTTTCGTGATAGTTTTGTAAACAAACATATGGTGGACCATGCCAGCCACGCTGTGCTGCGTACTGTGCTTTGGTATTGCCGTGACCAGAAGGCCCAGTGCCCCAGGTATCACACGCTGGTGTGTGTTGCTCGATAAATCGTTGCACTGCCGCCGCAGAACCCATAGCTCGTGAATCATAAAAGATTTCATCATCAATAATTCTGCCTGGGTTAAAGCCTGAAGCCCCAGCCCCTTGAGAGAGAATGACCGCAAAGGTTAAGCTTAGTAACAATCCTACTATCTTCTTCATTTACTCAACCACCACCGTCATGCCGTCAGCTACACCGTGAGACCTGCCTGAATTATACTCGATTGACACTGTCCACTTACCAGCAGCTCCTAACTCATCTCTACTCACCCGCATCGTTTGACATGAGGTTGAGCTTGGACCAGGAATTACTCCGGCCGTCTTTTTGACGACTCGATTGCCCAGTGTAAATACATAGGTACATATACCATCCTGTTCGACAGCGTTCGTTACAAATCCGCTAGCGGTGATAGTATGCTTATCAACTGACTGCTCAACACTAGTCATCAGCACATAGACTGATTGTTTTTTTGTTTGAGGGTCGGTCTTTGGCTGCGGTGTCACATCAGTGTTTGGTCGAGCTGATTTATTATCTGGATTATCCTCGACATTTTTAGTGTCTTTTTTCTCAGTTTTGGTTTTGTTTGGATTTACTCCACGACCCTGATCGTCAACCGTAAAAGCCTTGTCTTGATCTGAAAATGGCAACCATTTATTATAGTAAGCTGCCGCCACATACGAGCCAGCAACAACAATTGCCGCCAGTAGTGATATACTGATAATTTTCTTGCGTGATAGTTTAGAAAGTTTTTTCTGTTTCATAGTCATTACCCTAGGATAATGATACAGTAAAAAACCAATTTTTTCAAATTAACCACTAGCTTTTTGATTTTGCTTCAACGTGTTCTAACGAATATTTATCAATCGCCGTGTGGTCGTCCAATTTCGTCAACACTGCCCGGCGTACACCGCGCCATTTTTCTATATTATAAAAAATATTCAACACCAAGTAGAATAGCTTTCTTTTCCGTGAATATTGTTTATCACGCAGCGTAAATAACGTGTCACGAATCCAACCGATGATGACCATTTTGGTTATCTGAGAAATAGTCGGTAGTGGCACATCAATACCCACACGACGAAGCCCCATCGTCTCGTCAAACATCCGCATCTTATATTCACGCAGCTTAAATTCATTAGAATGTAGCACATTACCCCTAGAGGCATAGGCTTTCATGTAGCCCGCGTTGATGACATCGCGCCCAAATAATTGGTCCTCGGCGTATGGAACATCTTGGTATGGCAATTCACCAGTCAGATAGCTACGGCGAGCAGCCGAGTTAACATCAGAGTAAAACGCCACTTTATCATAGGTCTCTTGCTTTTTGATAAACGAATCTTTATAAAACAACGTCGTTCCAAAATCAGGACCAAACCCATTGAACACACCCATGATTTCGCGTTTTAGCAGCGGAAAAGTGGTTGGCCGTGGGTCTTGTTTTCCCATAACACCAATGATACGATCTGACAATTCAAACGGTTTCGTCATCTCATATAGCCAATATTTATGAGCGGGCGTAGCGTCTTGTGACAGGTAAACGACGATGTCGCCTTTTGCATCATGAGCGGCGGCAGCCCGCGTCTTACCGTGACCATATTCCTCTTTTGTGATGGTTTTATACCGTAAGTTTGGGTGTTTTTTAGCATATTTTTTGATGATTTTTGGCGTTTTGTCTGTGGAGCTTGTGTCATAAATCAAAACTTCATAGGTTTTGTCGATTTTTTGTTTGAACACCATTTTTAGCAGATCGTCCAAATAATCCTCACCAAAATACGTCGGGATAAAAACGGTGATGTCGATTTTGTTCGTGTTGTTAGTCACCTATCACCTCACGAATCAGAATGCGCTCAACCTTCTTGTATGATTCGTCCCATGACAAATCTTTGACACTTTCTGAAGCCTTTTTGGCATAGGTATTGATATTTTTGATCTCAACAACCTTACACAATTCATTAGCCAGTTCAATCGGTGAGGCCGCGGCGTAGTGGATGTACTTATTTTCACCCAAGACCAAGCTGTTGTTTTCACCTTCGTTCATCACTGGGATACAGCCAGCCGCCAACAACTCGAGTGGCAGGAGCGATACATTAGTAAGTGACAACACTAAGCACGCTTCAGACTCTTTGTACAGATCAGCCACGTCTTGGTGAGACAAGATACCGCGGTTGACATATGGAAATGGTATTTGATAATTCGACACATCCCAACCAAAGAACTCAATGGTGTATTCTGGATGTTTTTTGTGGAATTTATCTAGTGCAATCACACCCAACTCAAAAGCGCGGCGCTCAGTCACTGGGCGGGCATAGAAACAAATTTTCTTTTGCTTGTCGGCTTTATCTGCCAGGCGGTAGATGTTCATGTCAGCACCAAAGTCGAAATAATCCGCCTTCATGCCGTATTCGCTCACTTTTTTAGTCAGCCAACGACCAGCTGTGATGCCATAAAAATTCATTTTATAGGTGTTTTCAGCCAACACCGCCTTTGAACCTAGTCCATAAAAGTACGGCTCAAAATCTTGCACGAAATAAAACTTGTGTGCCTTAGTGTTGATGTTAAATACCGGGTAGGCCGTCTCCCATCCGGTAGCGATCAACGCGTCAGATTCAGTGTATTGCGACACTTTTTTCACATTAACGTCAAAATTGAAACTTTCTGACAAAATCGCCTTGGCTTCGGCTGGTGATTGCGGGTGGATTCCTTCATAGATGTAAAAAGTTACGTCGTGACCCTGCTCTTGTAAAAATCGAGCAAAGCGGGTGATGGTGTTTTGTCCACCACTTCCTTTTGAGATAGGAGACAATACCCAGCCAATTTTCAAAGACTTCTTTTTTGACTTTTTCTTTGGTGTTTTGTACGGGTGATTGATGTAGTCCGCGTTCATGATATCTTCAATTGAAGCCATCACCTCAATTGGTTGCTTGATCACTGGTGCGGTCTTTTTCGACAGATATACCTGGGTTTTCCTGACAGCCTGACCTAACCCATTTTGTCTGGTGTAGGTGTAGAATTTGTACAGTTTACTCATGACGTTTTCTCCTTCTTACTTTTCACACTCATCCATGAACCACGCTTTTTCAACAAACCACCCCTCGGCTTATTTTCTCTCACATAAAACTGGCTGATACCCTCTTCTGTCGTGTAGGCAATTGGCTCATACGAGTCCTTTTTCTTATCATAAGCAAACAGGGTAGCCGTAATTTCAAAATCACGGTTGTTAAACAGATCCAATGGCAGAGTATACTTATAAATATGCGTGCCTTTTTTACTGGAGGTTATTTCCACATTATTATCATCGATAAAGAATCCGTCATCAATCACAGAAGTGATGCGATTTGAAGCTTCGTCCAAAATTGAAATACCAAATGACACTTGCCTATCTTCTGGAACAAAATATTTTACTTCAACTTCCAACGTGTCTTTCGGTGTTAACACCTTGTTTTCTACCCTTGTTTGAATATACGCAGTATTTTTCTTTGATTTCTTATCAGTTTTTGCTGTTGACTCTATATTTTCAATAGAATACAAGTTAGCAACTTCATTTGGATCACCCGAGGCAACGATTTTACCAGATTCCAGCATGATAGCTTTATTGCAAAACCGTCGTACTGACGCCATGTCGTGAGTGACCAAGATAACAGTCTTTTTCTGTTTTTTGATCTGCTTGAAATATTCAAAACATTTACGCTGAAAGGCTTCGTCACCGACGGCTAATACCTCGTCCAAGACGAGGATATCGGTATTAGCACGGATGGCAATTGAAAATGCCAAACGCACCTGCATACCACTGGAATAGTTCTTCAGTTTTTGATCCATGAACTGTTCTAGTTCGGCAAAATCAACGATCTCGTCGTACATATCTTCAACTTCATCGTGCGAAAAGCCTAGCAATGCTCCGTTCAAATAGACGTTTTCCCGACCAGTCAATTCTGGGTTAAAACCAACACCAAGTTCAATGAACGGAATCAATTTACCATTAACAATCACCTCTCCAGAGTCGGGCGAATAAATATCAGAAATCAGTTTTAACAGTGTAGATTTTCCACAACCATTTCGTCCAACGATGCCGAAAAAGTCACCTTTTTCCACCGTAAACGAGATATCTTTTAGAACTTCTTGTTTTTTATAGCCCTTGACACCCTTAGTCCAGTTCAAAAATGCCTGCTTGATACCGTTTGCCTGCTCGGTTGGTAAATTAAAGCTCTTGTATAGATTCTTTACTTCTAGCGCATATTTACTCATCACATATTCTCCGCAAAGGTTTTGCTGCTTTTTCTGAAATAAATAATACCAATAATGACAACAACCACCGTTAGTACAACAGGTATTAGACTAATCCAGATGTTATTTATTGTACTCCAAGTGGTCGGCGTCGTCTGTGGAGCGATAAGGCTATATCGGACATCTTGAATACTTTGTGCAATAGGATTGAGCATCATAACTTTTGCGACTTCTGGGTGAAAATTAGACACCAGGCTAAGTGGATAAATGATTGGGATACTGTAAAAACATATCTGTAAAATCACATCCCAGATATGGCTAATATCACGGAATTTTACGTATAGTGTTGATAATATTAGTGATACACCAAGTGCCAAGATAAACAACTGAATAATGCTCAATGGCGCCAAAAGAGCTCTCCAAGTAAAGTCTACTCCAGAGATAAGTCCAAAGATTAGCACCACAATCAAGTTGATCGACAGACTGATGAGCGCGCTGGACATTGACGAGATGATGATAATGTATTTTGGAAAATTAATTTTACGCAGTAAGTCACCTCTACTAACGATGGCGTTCATACCAACTGAGGTAGCTTCGGTAAAAAATCCCCAAAGAGCAATACCTAAGAGTAAGACAATTGGATAGGTTTTTGTGCCGTCGGTAAACTTCAAAAATTTCACAAACACCAAATACATCACCAAAAACAGCAACAGTGGCTTCAGTACTGACCATAAGATTCCTAAAAATGAACCTTGATAGCGCAATTTAAAATCAGTTTTTACTAATTCGAGTAAAATTACTCTGTTTCGTTTATTAAACAACTCCTGCATATACCAAGTCCGATTATAACGCTTTTTAATCTTTTAAGCTAATTACAAGTCGTCGATCGCGACCCTCACCCTCCGAGTGAGTTTCTATATCATTAAAATCGTGTGCCGCGTGATGCACCGTCCAGCGGTCAGCGGCGTTGAGATCTAGTGTCTTGGATTCGCCAGTGTCTCGGACTTCCTGAAACCAAGCGCGAGCTTTCTCAGTAAGTTTTTCAGCGTGCTGCTGCTTGTAGTCAGCAATATCTAGATTAACTCTCTCCACTGCGGCATTGCTGTTGCGAAGCAGTGCTGAGAGTAAGTGTTGGATACTGCGCAACGTCTCAGCGCCGCGACCAATCAGTAGGCTATTGTATTGCGTTGATGGAATTTTTACGATCAAAATATCGTCTTCGATAGACACTTCAGCCGTTATATTTAGGTCGAAAAAGGCCATCAAATCCTCAACATATTTCTTGATGTAATCGATTGTTTGCTGCTGATCCATGATTATTCCTCCTTATTCCTTGGCCTTGATCCGGGTTATTTTTGCCTCAGTTGCTGTCGCTGCACGCCTACTTGCTTGAGGTTTTTTGGAGTTTTTCTTTGACTTGTTCGGTGTTTTAGAAATAGTCTCCATCTCGTCACTATCGCCTTTTAGGATGATGGCATTTTGCGCATATGCTGCAACGTTTGAGACGGTTAGATACAGTGCCAGGGCGCCCGGTAGGTTGATGATCACGAAAAACATAAAGATTGGCATAAATTTCATCATCTTGCGCATCACGATAGCATTGATCTCTGACTGATCTGCCTCTTTGCCTTCAGCAGCTTCTTGCATGATGTCACGTAGTCGTTTTTTACTGTCACTGGCAGGAGAAATTTGTTTTGTAGTCAAGAACTGCATCACCGCAGCCAATACAGCCAAAATCAATAAACTCCAAGTAACATTACTGTTGCCGACGGCATGCTTCGTGAGATCAACCATCCCCAAAAAGTTCTGATTGAGTTGATCTGGATGAGCTACTAAATTGGATACTACTGGTAATTGTTCGATAAAATCATATGCGTATTTAGCGAGGTCGCCGGTATGAACCCGGCTAGACACAAAGATTTGCACCACTCGGTAAATACCGATCAATACTGGCAGCTGAATCAAAAGCACGCCAATTGAACCAAACATGCTAATGTTGTGCTCTTTGTATAATTCCATCATCGCAAGCGCTCGTGCCTGGCGATCATTCTTGTATTTGGCATTAATCTTCGCCAGTTGCGGCTGCATTTTGCGCATCGCTTTTGTCTGATGTAGCTGTTTTTTAACCATTGGCCACAACAGAAGACGGATGATGATAGTAAAGAGGATAATACTGACACCAAAGTCTGGAATTAAGCCATAAATGGCCATTAAAATATTAAAAATTGGCTGTACAATCAGAACATCAAAAAAACTCATGCCTCACATTATATCAAAAAATATGTCATTTATACAGATTAGCCTGGGAGAATAGTCGTTTAACTTCGTTTTGAATACTCTTGTATTCCATGTGTAAAAAATCAGCCGTAACAATGATCAGCGCTATGTCATGATTATCTTTAAGCATCGGCAACTCAGCTCGAATCACCTCGTACACCCGTCGACGCACCCTATTACGGCGAACGGCTGATTTGAGGACTTTTTTACTGATTACCACAGCAAATCGACTGTGTTTCCGGCGCGGATTGGTGATATATTTTACTGTCATTACACGAGACCGCACAGCATCACCATTTTGATATAAATACCGTAAACTGCCGTGACCGTGAAACCTGTGATGATGCGCTAACATTCTCCTAGTATAGCAAATACCACTCCGTCATACATCAGGAGTGGTATCAGATCATCGAGCGCACTAAGTATTATTTACAGTGCAATCCGTGCACGACCTTTTAGGCGGCGTCGCTTCAAAACAGCGCGACCAGCCTTTGTAGAAACACGTGCTCGAAAACCGTGCGTACGGGCACGATGACGTTTGTGTGGTTGAAATGTTCGCTTTGGCATACTGGGTGATAGTTTAGCGTTTTTTTGGTTTTTTTGCAAGTATCAATTGTAGTTTTCCACTGCTCGGTTTATTTTATCCACAATTACAACAGAGGTGACGCGTGCCTGTGGAAAAGTTCACCTCTATTTTTACCTTCTCTTCCATGAGATGTCTATGCTTGTGGAAAACTCTGTCTTTTTGCTATAGTACAGAGTAGATTATGTGTGAGGGGTTATAACATGAAAGAACAAGCAATCTGGCAGGGAGTATTGGGTCAGTTAGAATTGACTATTCCGTCTTCTTCGTTTTCTGCATGGTTCACAAAAACAAAATTAGAACTAGTTTCTGATAAAGAAGCTATTATCATCGTGCCAAATATTTTTGTAGAGGCACAGCTAGAGAAAAAGTTTCATACCGATATTCAAGAAGCTTTAAAATCAAACGGTTTTGAAGGAGTGGTGCGATACCGGATTGGTTCTGGTTCACGAAAAAGAACTGTCAACCGGGATCAACCAGAAGAAACTGCTCGCCCGACAGAACGTCGCATCATCGCCCCAACTCAAAAAAACAATAGCAATCTCAATCCGCGCTATACATTTGATAACTTTATCGTTGGATCAAGCAACGACCTGGCTTACGCTGCGTGCCAAGCGGTCGCCTCACACCCCGGCCTCAAATATAATCCACTCTATTTATATGGCGGCTCAGGTCTTGGTAAAACCCACCTCATGCAAGCAGTTGGCAATGAAATTATCAAACAACAGCCGTCAGCTCGGGTGCTATACACGACAACTGAAGCATTTGTGAACGAATTTTTGGATTATATTCGTTTCAAGAAAAAGGGGTTTTCTGATAAATATCGCAATGTTGACGTGCTAATTGTTGATGATATGCAATTTATCGCTGGCAAAGAAAAAACCCAGGATGAATTTTTTCACACCTTCAATGACCTCCATCAAAACAACAAACAAATCATTATCAGCTCTGATAAACCACCTAAAAGCATCCCCACCCTCACTGACCGACTGCGTAGTCGTTTTGAATGGGGTATGGCGATTGATATTCAAATGCCTGACTATGAAACGCGGTGTGCCATCGTCAAAGCAAAGGCTAGCCTCAGCGGTACTGAGCTAGAATCAGGAGTTGTTGAATATCTGGCAGCTAATTTCAAAACAAATATTCGTGAGCTTGAGGGTGCACTCAATCGCCTCCTAGCTTATGCCGACATGCAAGGCTTTGTGCCAGATGTGGCGGCAGCCGAGAGCGTCTTGGGCGACATGAAACGGGTTCGCCCGCAACACATCACCGCTAAGCAGATTATCGATCGTACAGCGCGCTATTTTAATCTCGATCCAAAAGATATGTGTTCAGCCAGGCGTGATAAGTTCATCGTCCAGCCGCGACAAATTGCCATGTATCTGTTGCGCAGCGAGTTGAAAATGAGTTTCCCAAAAATTGCTCAAGAACTTGGCCGTAAAGACCACACCACAGCCATGCACTCTGTCGAAAAAATTACCAAAGAAAGTTTAACTAACCAGCTAGTGCGCGAACAAATCAATGACGTCAAGGATAAACTATATGTGCAAAATTAGTGGAAAACCTGTGTATGACCTATGGAATTCTGTTCGCAGCCTGCGACTAAGCTTGTGGCAAAGTCTGGCGGGCTCCGTACGACTGTGGGTTAACTCAGCCTTATCCACTGCCTTGTACCAAGTTGATCCACAAAGCTATCCACAGGTTTTTTCGCCCACTTACCTCTGTCTGAACACTTGTTTTACTCAGTTTCCACAGCACCTATTATTACTAACACCAGATAAAAAATAAGAAAGGTTATATAATAGTCACTATGAAGCTTTCAGTCACACAAGAAAATTTCGCAAAAGCACTCAGTAATATCGGAAGGGTGGCTTCTGGTCGTGTCGAACTTCCTATTTTGAATAATATTTTACTTCGCACCGACGGAGGGAGATTGTTGATTGCAGCTACCAATTTGGAAATTGCTTCCACTCAGTACATTGGCGCAAAAATACAATCACCGGGTTCGATCACTATCCCGGCACGATTGATCTCAGAATTTATCTCAACCCTGCCAAGCGGCACTATCGACCTGGAGACCAAAGACGATCACCTGCACATCACCTCTGGCAAATTTAAGTCAGTCATCAATGGTGTCATTGCTGATGAATTTCCAGAGTTACCAACCATCAATGAAGATACAGCAGTGCGCTACGAAATCGCCACTGATGATCTGAAAAAAGCGGTGTCGCAAACTATTTTGGCGGCTAGCTCTGATATGGCCCGGGCGGTACTGACTGGGGTATATTGGCATACTTTTGAAGACGAGTTGTATTTGGCGGCAACCGACGGCTACCGGCTCGCTGAACGAAAACTAATGAAAGCGGACGGCGAAGTTTCAGCCATCATCCCAACGTCTGCCCTGCAGGAAGTGATTCGTAGTTTGAGTGACGCCACGGAAACCATCGTGATATTATTTGGCGATGACCAAGTTTGTTTCCAAACGCCAGAACTGGAAATTATTAGCCGCCTAATTGATGGAAAATTTCCAGATTATCGCCAGCTGATTCCTCAACAGTCACAAACGGAAATCATCGTTTCGCGCGCCGACCTCAGCCGCATCACCAAAGTTGCCAGTCTGTTCGCTCGAGAGTCAGGCGGCGGCGTTACTATCAATGCTTCGGCTGAAAATAATATCATCTCCATCCACTCCATTGCCTCAGAACTTGGTGAAAATACCTCAGAAGCTACCGCTAAGATTTCCGCTGATGGTCAGATTACGCTCAATTCTCGGTACTTGACTGAGGCGTTAAATGTCACCGACGGAGATGAAGTGTCGTTTGCTTTCAGTGGTAAACTCTCTCCTTGTATCATCCAATCTACGGCGAAAAAACGTGATTATATCCACATCATTATGCCACTAAAAAGTTAGGTTAATAATCACGGAACTTATAACACCATGATGGTCGTCCGTCGCCACATGGTACAGCGGCTCGACTCTCTTTTTCTTTCTTGGTCGGTATGATGTAATTATTTACCTTCATATCGTAGTTATCTGGCGTCGCGCCAAGTTTAGCTAATTTCTCTAATATTTGACTCAGGAGAGCTTCGCCATTACGTCCAGCCATGGTGATACAGATGCCAATTTTATGCGATTTCTTGATATCCGTGCGGTACGGCTGGCAAGAAAATACTCGGTAGTCTCTATCTTCAAACGGCAAATGTTGTAAGATTGGATTGGCTTTATCGATCTCTTTACCCACCCTATTCACTTCTCGACTACCTAGACCATCTAATACCTTGGCGTATTTTTTCTGTTTCAGTTCATTTTTTGCCTTGTCGGTTTTTGGCGTCAGGGCGAATAATAATTTTCGCTCCTTCCCTTTTTCTAGATCAAGCTCAACGGTATATGTGTCATAGCCGTCAGCGCTAAAACTAAAAGTATGTTTACCGCTTTTAACCGCTACGGGCTTGTCAGACTTGATGACCTGATTTTTCACTGAGTCGTACGACATTTTAACAGTCTCTGGAGCAAAGGTCGCCAGTAATGTAGTATCGTGCGTGACTGTTTGAAATACATAATATGAGATAAGCGCAACAATCAGCGCGCCGATAATCACTGCACCGCCAATAATTTTTTGCTTTGTGATGACTGGCTGCATGATATTTCCTTTCTAGGTTTTGTTTGATTGAATGACGCGAACCAAGATATTACCTGGTTGAGTGAGTTGATAGTCAACAGATCCTTGCTTGATGAATATCGGTACTGTATCTCCAAGGGAGGCATTAGCGGCGACGTAACCTCCACCGACGTCACCAGTGTAAATCAAAGTATGTCCGTAGCCACCATGGCTTGGGTGGAGGAGGATATCACCTGGCTGCAAGTCTGAAGCAGATGGACGATCGATGATTTTGAATTTTTCTGGATGAGATTTTACGTAAGTATACTGATCAGTGGTGCCAATTGGCTGGTAATCTTTGTCTGCACCAGAAGTACGCAGCACCGTCGCTACAAATCTACCGCAGTCAGTGTCTGAACTACCGACGACACTTGGGTTATTCTTTTTGACTGCATCGATATATTCAGCTTTAGCCGTCTGGTTATTAGCCCCTTTGTCAGTATTTGGATTCCACGCCAACTGCTTGGCTGTATCGACGATGCTCTGCCCGGCGACACTAGACCCATTACCACTACAACCAGTTGCTGATGCTGAACTAATTTGTGCACCACTCGAATCACCACCGGCGCTTGCCGCGATTTTTGACGGATCGCCGTCTTGGATTTTACCCTTATAGCTGTTGAAAATCTCAGAGGCATACTGGGCACGGTTACCTTCTTCGCCTGCACCATAGCGCTCAAATGTTTCACCAAACTCAACCGCCAAAGCACTGACACTGCTACCCGATTTGTCAGTGTGTTTAAGTAGTACTTTCAGACCAGCATTTTCTGCCCCATTCAGCTCCTCCCAGAGGTATTCTAGCTGCCCTTCGATGGTACTGTAATTTGGCTTTTTTTCTAGATTAGTGCGGCGCCCACCCAGCCACTGCGCGATACCGTATGCACCAATACTGTTGAGGGCGCTCGGATCGATGCGAGATTCCTGCTGGAGGTTACCAGCCACCGCTGCTGCTTGTACTAACGTTAGACCCTTGCCGGTAAAAAACTTAAGAACTTTTTCTACGTTTTCACCAGAAAGTTCACCAGTCGCAGTATTTTGGGTTGAGCAGATTTGACCGTTTGGATTGTTGATATTGATGTCATTTAAAATATAGTCTTGGTAAGGAATACCGGCCGGTTGATCCTTCTTCTTTTCTTTATCTTTTTCTGGCGCTGCTGAGGAGTCGGCGGTCAAAAATATGACACAGCTCACTAAAGCTAGCAATAGACCGATAGTTACTCGTTTCATTGTACTCTCCTTGCGTAGTCCCAGTGCCACGGCTCATCTTTATACCAGCCAGGATTGTTACGGTCTCTTGCCCATGGTGGGTTGACAAAGCCGTATTTTGAGGCATTTGATGCTAGCCACAGATAAATTGGCGTATTAAAACCTGAACCACCTATATTAATATCTAGGGCTAGTCCATGTCCATGTTTTGATGTTCCTGGAGTTGCTTGTGTTATACCGCTTGAGAAGTAATCTTGTTGTGTTGCTAATGTACGGTATGATTCGGTAATTGTCATGTGTTGACCACCATGTTCTTGAGCATAGGCTTCATTCATAGCATCGAAAGCTTGAGCGGCCTTTGGATGCATGTAATGTCCTGGTGCAGTTTTCAACTCACTCATGGCTGACAGTGGAATCTCACCGTTTCTGTGTCCACCCCACGACGCAGGTTCATTTCCAAAAGTCTGTGCTTCTTCTAATTCCGGTGGACCGATAGCGTCGCCGACTGGTCCGCTGCTTGGCTGTTGTGCCCCAGTGTTGGCTGATGGATCATCAATTTCTTTTGGATAATATTTACCTTCTTTGTCGTCCGCCATCAAGGCCAGGTTGCCAGCTACGGTTAATTCCAAGGCACATGGATCGGCCACACTGTACGTCGGGACTAAGTCGCCTTCATGAATCCCATAACTCGCTTCACGCTCTTTGGCTTTGGTTGAACAGACAGCATCGGTGTACTGACTTGGGTCGGCTTTATACACTGCTTCGTCAGTAAAACCATGCCAAGTTACACCGAAAGCTCGCATGACGGCTGCTTGGTCATATTTGGCGGCATGCGTGTTAGTTGGCGTGATGGCAGACGCTAGGGCGACCGGTGCGCGTGCGATTAATCGCATGGTTGAAAAACCGGAAGTTGGCATAACGGCTAGTAACTGTCCAGCCACCGAACGCTTAAGTGTTGGGTCAAATAACTTCGCCATGAGTGGTTGTTCGCGGAATTCTTCGTCACGCTCTTGCTCGATCTGTTTTGCGAGCACACTGACTTGCTGGTTGGTGAGGCGTGCCCCACCGATGCCGTCTGGCTGTTTGGAGCCTGAATCGGCGCCAGCTTGTCCAGCTTCAGTACTACTTTGCATAGTTGTTGTCAGTCCGCCGTGTAGAGCTTCAAAGTTATTGTTACCCGGCGCGTCAACCCCCACCTCTGGTATACCGAACAGCAAACTCACTGCCCAACCCATGGCTTTTTCGATCAAGCCTTCAGAGAGTTCAACCAGCTGCTTCAATCCTGGCAATTCCTGTAAATAACTAAAGAACCAGCTAAATACCTTACCGACCGTATCACCAACAAAGTCAATGATCGCGCCGAACGTACTATTCCAGGCTTCAGCTATCCCGGCCAACACTTGCCAGACAGGATATTTCGTAAAGGTAGTGTAGTCTTTGACAATCTTTTTTTCTGGACAGACAAGCTCACCGGGATCTAAGGCAACCACCTTTTCTTCACCACCAACCTCGCACTTGGTGCGAATACCACCGTCCTCAGCGTAGGCTATTGGGTATAATAATGATGCTGCGGTGTTATTGCCGCCAAATGTTGCCTGAAATATTGGTGCTGCTTCGGCGCCGTCAAATAGCGAGGTTGCTAACTCAACATGTTGAATATTATCAATTGTTCCCGCCCGAATTTGGTCTCGCGTCAAGACTGGGCTAGCTTCTTCATCATAAGTGAACGCGGTATACAGCTGCTTCTTTTGGTCAGCTCCGACAATTTCAATAACCTTTTCATTAACTGCTCCAACAATCTTTGCAACCAAATCAATTGCTCCAATGATGGCGTTTGCAGCCGCTATTTTCTTAAACAGTTGCTTACTGATAATTTTACCTAGTGGTGTGTCTGGTGCTGCTTTGGACAGAGAATCAATATTATTAAGAGCTTCTTTTTGCCCTTTAATTTTTTTCACCTTTTCATCGGCTTTTGTCTTATTGTCACCTGTCGCTTTTTCAGCTTCTTTTTCTGCTTCGCTAATCTTACTATCGAGGTCGTTATTTAATTTATCTAACGTGTCTTGGCATTTTTTAGCGTCAGTACCATCCAAACATCCTAAATACGCTGCAAAACGAGGCGACATTTTAGCGGTGATACGTGTATTCATATTTAGCTTAATTTTAGCCTTAAAGTCAGCATATTTTTGACCAGCTTTTTCTGGTATGATGTTAAACTTTTTCACACCGTATTTTCGATACAATACACGTTTAGATAGATAGCGCATGAAATAGTTACGTCCGTGAACCTTACGTGTCATCTTTTTTATATGACGACGCATATCTTTGTGAGATAATTCCTTTTCTACCCCTTGCAGGACAGAGTTCATATCTTTTGACTCAAGATGCATGGTAAATGAGGTCGCTTTACCACCCAGGGTGTTTCTACCACTTGCATTAAAGACAGCCTTAACGTTTCTTCCTTCTTTTTCAAATTTAGCATCAAGCTGTTCTTCAAACCACGTGCTATATTTTGTAGCTCCCAGGTGACACAAAACACCACCGCCAGCACAAAACACGAGATTGGCATCGCCAGGATATGCGGTTTGCATCATTTTCATGGCGACCCAGCGTGTGGTGATATACTCGAGTCGTTGGTTGATGGCGTGCTGTGGCACAGAGCTGAGCTGGTCGGTGATGGTGGAGACCATGGCATCAAGCTTATATGGCAAAATTGTGAAAAATAACATCATCAGGCCAAACAACCCTCCACCGATACCGGCTGTGGCACCCCATTTTTTGCGAGTCATATTTGCCAAAAGGTTGCCGCGCTTTTTGTTGCCGGACTTACCCAAAGGAGACCGAGAGTATAGCTGTTCTTGATTATTAACGCTGTCCGCAGCGTTTAGTCCATCATCTTTCTTGTCGCCATCATAAAAATTATCATTGGCGGCATTATTCTCCATGGAGTTCAGATATTTAGACGTTTGTTCAGAGGCCGGATTGAGCCGTTCATCAACATCTGGATCAGTCGTATAATCAATTCGTGGCATAATTATACTGCTCCATACCCACCAATTGGTGTTTCAGACGGAAGCTGTTGTTTTACAGGTGAAGTATTAATCAGATCATACTCGGTATCACTGGCTTGAATCTGGATGTGCACGTGGTTTTGTCCAGCAAAGAACAGCCCCTGTCCAACGGGGAAATTCGCTAAGCGTTTCTGCTCTTCCTCGGTTAGCTTAAACACACTAGAAAGCACATCAACGGCACTGGATGATTGCTTGAGAAGGAGCTGCATGGATGAGTTGGCAACGATAGCGCGGCCCATTTTACTGCCCACAAAGTCCTCGACGTCCTGAGTGATGGTAGTGAGTCCTAGTTGATATTTTCGGGCTCGCTTAGCTAGGCTAAACAAGAAGCTAGCTGAGTCTTCATATTTCATCAATTGCCATGCCTCGTCAACGATCAACATACGCTTTTTCTGGTCGGTTCGAGTGATATTCCAGATGTGATTCAATACAATATACATAGCCGTTGGGCGTAGTTCATCTTCCAGATCTCGGATGTTAAAGACTACCATGGCGTTATTGATATCGATATTACTCTGCTGACTGAAAATACCAGCAAAGGTACCTGAAGTAAATTTACGCAGACGCTGTGCTAACTGTGGACCAGTGCCGCCCATGTGTAGTAATGTATCATACAAATCATGAATGGTTGGCGGTGTTGAATTGTGGGTTAATGGGTCCGACGTGATACCAACACGAGCATAGGTGTCGATCAGTGCCTGGTCGATATCTGCTTCCTCTGCCGCGGTTAGTCCGATAGAACCAGCTACTGAACCACCCAACATTTGACGCAATAAACCGTGCAGCGTCACCAAATTAGCACGTAACGCGTCGTCTGCTTCTTCGGTGTCAATCACTCGCGGTAGATCAAATGGATTGATGCGCGTGTCACTATTCAAACTCAAGCGTATATGACTACCGCCCACGGCATCACATAGCTTTTGGTATTCATTTTCCGGGTCGATGATGACAATGTCAGCGCCAGTCATCATACTACGCAGTGCTTCCAGTTTCACTGTAAACGACTTACCAGCACCAGACTTTGCAAACACCACCATGTTGGCATTTTCTAGAGAAAATCGGTCAAAGATCACCAAACCATTGTTATGCATATTGATGCCGTACAACACACCCTTACCGTCGGTTAGGTCAGCAGAGGTGAATGGGAAGCTGGTGGAAATAGCACCAGTGTTCATGTTGCGGCGGATTTGTAATTGATCCATCAACTGAGGAATGGTGCTGTTCAGTCCCTGTTCTTGCTGATTTGACGCCACTTTACTAAAGATCAGCTGCTGACCAAAGATAGTTTCAATTTTGTGTTGAATAAAGTTCAGCTCATCAAGGCTATCGGCATAAATCGTCACATATAGTCCGTAACGGAAGAATTTTTCTGACCCAATCTGTAGCTGGTTACGCAGTTCTTCGGCGTCCTGCAAGGCAGCTTCCATGGCCGGGTCACGCACACGCCCCTTCTCTGCGTTGATATTCATACTAGCTTCCAACTGAGTCACTTTTTTACGCAAATTGTTCAGCACCACCTGAGTGTCGACCGGGTAGATAAACATGCTGATATCCAACACCTCGTCGATATTAATCACCGAACTCAACCAGCCGGTGTAAATTTCACGAGGATAACCATAGACGTAAATAGTACGGCCATATTTGGCACCCAGTCGGAAATAACTTGCTTGAATTTCCACACTACTTGGGGCGATAAAATCTCGCAGAGTTCTCACGCCAGTCAAGAAAGCCTGCTCGACCTCAGCTTGTTCGCGAGCACGCTGTTGAGCGGCGATATCGATGGCATCTAGTTTTTTCTTAGCCATTAAAAATCTCCTCCATATGGCGATTCACCATTTCCCTTACGGATGTAAGTCGTCGTCAGATCATTTGGGTTGCGGACTAATGGCTGACGTGCTGCAGTGTCAGGATTGTAGGAAATATAGAACAATTCTCCAAGCTGCCTGGTGTTGAGTTGCAAACTCTTCACGCCCATGGCAAACAAACCATTCATCACCGTATCGATGCGGTTTTTGATCTCATCTTTTGCTTTTTCGTACATCGGCTGATCAATCCTGGTAATCAACGTTTCCTTCTTACCACTAAAGAAACTGTCAAACAGACCCTTTGCCTGCTGTTTCATGGCATTAACATCGCCGCCGGGGAAATATGGCACCACGATGAAAAATCGCTTATCCATAATGTTTGCCTCTTGCGACAGCACTTCTATGAAGTTCATATAGTCATCCATCAACACATTAAGTAACATATTGTCTTGAGAGCGTCGAATACGTGACAATCGATCAAGGTATGGACCGATATCAACACGCTGTGATCGTACTAGGATTTGAACTGGAAAATAGAGCGAGTTGAGTAGGTTTTGATAGCTAAATTCGATAGCCTCTCGCTCACGAGTACTCATTAAATCAAAGTTGATGGACTGACATTCTATCACTGCTCGAAAACTACCATCACTCATGATGATCATGTTTTCACGCATTTCTGAAAACAATAACGTATTTTGTGTGCTGATGGCGCTCTTTTTGTCTTTCGGAGTTGGTGGATTCTGTGGATTTGGAGCTGGCTGACCTGGCTGAGTCATACCAGGCTGCATTGGCAACGCTGGCTGACCAGATTGTGGCTGCTGTGGCGGTAATGGTTGACTAGGCTGTCCAGAAGCAACCGGCGGTGTCGTCGGGTTGGGTGGTAACTGATATGGTTGTTGATTATCTGGTTGCATTTCCCACCTAGCGTAGTGAAATCACCACTTCCTCCTCAGCTGTTTCCTCTGAGCGTTTATGTATCCGATCTGCTTCTTTTTGTAGGGTCGCTATGGAAAGATCGGAATGATTATTTGCCAAATCTATTATACCAGGGTCAACAGGTTGTTGTATAGGTTGATTTTGGTCAGCTGGTGGGGTGACGGTAGGTCGCTCACCTGCTGGAGATAGGACGCCCTGGCGCATGTGAGGGTATGGATTGACGGTTAGCTTTGGTATGTCTTCCTCTTGAGCTGCCATGAAAACTGCTGGCTGAGTCGGCTGTTGTGTTGTTGGTGTTTGAGGTTTTTGCATGCGCTGTATCAGCTGTTCTCGCCGCTGTTGGTCTGTCTCGGCGATCATATCAGCAATTTGTCGTGAAGTAGTGTTACCCCGATCTAAAATGTCTTCCTCTGCCTGGACAGCGGTATTATAAAAATCAGCCTGTAGTGAACTGGCGGTATCTAAATTACCCGTTGCTTCTGGGTTGCCGACGCCGCGGACCGACCAACCATGCGTGTCAACGATGTTTGCCAGATATGATAATCGTCGCTGGATCTCTCGTTGATCATAGTTCTTACTCAGGTTCTCTTCCTTAGTTTTTGGTGCCACCACTTCTATCAGCGTCTCTACTCCGTCTGGCTCCCAGAGCCGCACGCGCGGTTTTAAGAAAAATGATATCACTGCCGCAATATATATTTCCATCGGCTGTTCCTTACGTAGTGGCAACGCTAATACGGTGAAAAACACCCCAAATGGCAAAGGAATGATTGCTAATGGTAACAAGGCGACTCCTAGCGCCCACGCTATACCAAAAAAGCCCACCGCGATGATGAGAAACACAAATTGCTTAAAACTGAATGGCCCAAGCAGCTTGTCTTCTGCTTCCACATCCTGGGGCACTCTATACACAGCCATATGCTACTAGTATAGCAAAGATAGCTTAACTAGTTAAATCCTCAGGCTTAATCCCTAGAGAAAGAGATATCTCTCGAATTGTATTACCAGTTTTACCAATTCGACTACTAAACCGAGGATCGGTTTGTGCCAAAACAAGGTTCTTGCGCAACGTATCCAGACCAGCTTCATTGATTTGCGAGACAAAGCTTTGGTCGCTCAACGCTTCCTTTAGTGGCTTTAGGTAAGCCAAGTCTGAACCGACAATTGCTTCGGTCGACAAACCACCGATGTTAAGGTTATCAAGCATAAGCTTCCTCATGTAGTCTGGACCGTTCATGTCAACCTTATTTGCCTTAATGGCCGCGGCGGCTGCACCACCCAACCAGGCTGGTTTGGCAGGGTTGGACAGCAGCGCGTCACCGTATTCTTGTGCTAGTTCATCATTTAGTGCACCAAAGTCGGTTTTCTGCAGCAAGCTTTGGATAGCCACAGCGTCTTTACCACCCAACACGTGATGAACTGCTGCGTAGCGGATATCATCAGTAACTGTCAACTTGCGTCGACTGACACCGTTTGCCAATTCCACCATATCATCATTACTGACATTCATAGCATTCAGGATAGTCATGGCGTTCTCAATTGATTCCTTATTAGCTTTACTGATGGTACTACGCGCCGCTGACCATACGCGCTGTGAGCCACGATCCTTGCCAAAGTACATATTTTCCACAGAACCTGCTTGGGCTCGTAGATTCTCTTGTTCAGCTAAGTCATTTGCTAAGATGTAGTCATTAACGCGTTGAATACTATTCTTTCGCAGTCCTTGAATTGCAATATTGCGCGCTTCTTGTTGAACTTCTTCTTGTAGTGTTTTATAGCGGCGGGCAGCTCTTTTGTTCAGGTTGGCTGGTATTTGTGAATTCTCAGACTTAACTTTCATCTCCTCATAAGCGTTTGCGGTTGTAACATCAGCCAGTGACAATTGGTCAGCGGCAGCCCGTGACTCAATGTCAGCAATTTGGTTAGCGCGGGAAAGTTTGTATGCTGCGTCAGCCCGTTTTTGGTAGGCTTCTGAACGAGTTTTGAATTTACGCGAGCGGTAATTAGCCCAGCGCCCCATTTTGCGGATGCCGCTGAATTTACTCAGTTCGTCGTCAGCTCTGCCCAATGAATTTTTATGAGCCGCCAATTGACTACGGTCACGTGACCAGTTCTTAGTTCGGTCGATAACACCACGGTTCTTGTTGTTGACGATACCAGCAAATCGACCCAAAACTCCGCCGCTTAGCTTAAATACCAGCGGTGCGATGGCTAGGGCTGAAACTTGAACTGCCAGCCCCAAAATCACCATAATCCATGAG
This sequence comes from uncultured Candidatus Saccharibacteria bacterium, assembly GCA_963520855.1. GTDB lineage: Bacteria > Patescibacteriota > Saccharimonadia > Saccharimonadales > Saccharimonadaceae > Nanosynbacter. The sequence goes on from CAUQSI010000002.1 coordinate 100,583, forward strand.
TTGGCGTTTTGTAAAATGATCATTCCTGCCAGCTGTGCTCCACCAAATACCACTGAAAATGCCGGGAAAAATATCACCAGGGTGAACATTAAGTTTCGCCATTTTTCAAAGAATTTCTCGGTGCCTGGTAACAGATAGCACACGAAAGCCAGCGGTGATATGACCGTCAGGATGATGAGCAATGCTTGTCGTGCCGCCAGGATGATAAAGACGACTGTCAAAGTTAGTAAGATACTGGCAATGATGGGTAGTAGCCAGTAGGCGGCTGAAGCTAATGATCCACCAGTTACCGCTAGTGCGCCATACACCCCCGCTGTTGCTGCGCCACCAGACAGGACCATGGCTACCAAGTCGCTCCAAGTTGGTAGTGGAGCACCATTAAACGCGCCGTTTGCCGACACTTGAGAACGGATTTCGTTAAACATATCTTGTAGGGCGACACCAAAGATATTTGACAGATCGATCATCGCAGCACATATGATGAAAGACAGGTTAACTAAAATTGCGGCGATAACCACTCGTGGAACTAGTTTTTTAATACCATAGTTACTGATGCCAACTGAGGTTAGCTGTGAATAAATAACGATCAAAAAGGCGACGATGAACGCTGCATTGGCGATGTTTCGCATGATGTCCCAGGCGACCTTTACCCCAGAGCTATTGTTGGAGCTGTCTATCGCTGGTGTAGTCATCAGGTCGGAAATCCACGTGTACACTTCATCAATTCCTGAGGCGATTCCGTTAGAAATTGGGCAAATAAACCAACCCGTTCCCCCTCTCACGTCACATTCTGACTCACTAGGGTTACTGTCTTGTTTAACCTCGATATCCTTTGGTTCGCCTGACTGTGTTGGTGTGCTGCCGTTCAGGGTGTATTTAACGTATTTCGCGGTAGTAGCAGTTCGTGGATTGCTATTTCCAGCGAAAAACACCACGGTTGATTGATTACCTTCGGTAGCCTCGTAGACCCAGTCTTTACTGTCGCGACCAAGCAGTTTTTTACGAGCTGTGTCATTGACCGGTTTGAGGGTTTTGCCATCAACGACCAGTGAGTCACTTTTCCACTGAGCTTCAGCGGCATAGACCGAAGTAGAGTTGATGAGTATACCACTAAAAAACCCGACAAAAATACCAATAGTCAGTATGGCAAACCACCGCGACCGACGTATTTGCGGACGCACTCGCATTTTCAACCACTCCATTACTGTAAATGGTAGCATTTTTTGGCGTAAAAGTCAACTATATGAATCTATCGTCCAAACGCGGTAGGTGGTCGGTTACGTCGGTGTTGTGACTGTCCTCCGCCACTAGTACCACCTTGGTCAACATAGCTCGGTGGAATACTGGTAGCGCTTGTCGGATTAGAAGATCTGTCTACCTGCACAGTAACGTTAACTTGTGGAGCTGGAGCCTGTGTTTGACCACCTGAAGATGAGGACAATGAATCTGGCTTTGAAGCTTCTGCTCCCCGCGCCTGTTCTTTGATGGCGTATTGACGATCAGGGGCCATGCTTGGTGCCTGAGAAGGTGTTGGCTGTGCCACGCCTTGCGGAGCTTGATTTTGCTGCAATGGTGGTACGGATGGTGTTGCTGCTGACTTTTGATTTGACTGCCCGACCAGTTTACCTATTACACTCTTAAGCTGAGCACTGTCACCCTTGCTTACGGCCTCAAATATGTCGGCGGAATCAGCGCTAGCCTGGCTGAGATTTCGTGCATTATTTGCAACCTTGCTTGCTTTATCTCTCGATAAGCCGCCCTGACTTATAGCATCAACAAGAGCTTTTGCATTCTGGGTAGCAAGAGTATCGGTGGATAAGCCCCCCACAGCTTTACTCGTTACTTCTGCTAATTGATTTTCAGTAACACCATAATCTTTTTGACCACCACGTATTGCGTCGGCCGCGGCAAGTCCAACTTTAGCCACTCCGGCGTCATATTTCTTTGCGGCAGCCATGTTATCGCCCATCTTATGACTGGTAATTTTGCCACCATCTTCCAGATATTTACGTAGTTCCCCAGCTCCCCAAGCGCTTTGAGAAAGTTTCTCTGCCGCCAAAGCCTGTACGTGCTCATCTCCCTCTCTCAAGGCTCTGACGTGATCGTCTTGGAATTCAAATTTATATCTTGTGGCCGCAGCTTCTTCGGACAACTTATGAATATATGCCTGACCACCAGTAGTAGCTGCCGCAAACCCAAGGCGTTTGTCCAATTCACCTCCAGAAGCCTCAGCCAACCCTGATCGATATCGTTGTTGCTCGCTTTGCTCCGCCAGAGCTGCTCGAGTTTCCCGGTCGAGTGAGCGTTCGTTTATTTTTCTAAAGCCCCGTTGCAGACCACCACTCCAGACACGTCTAGGAAGCTTACTGTTGCTAAAATCTTTCGCCATAAATTCACGACGTTTCATACCTGCTCGACGTTTAGCAAACTTACTTCCTGCATTAAGCGCTGGTGCTGACGCTTTGTTCAATAGTCCATTTGCCCGCCCCATCAGGTTGCCGATAATGGCATTGGATTTCAGTGCCATACCAAGGATGACGAAAGTACCAGCAAACATTAGAAATAGCGCCATCAACCGTTGCATTGTATCGCTTTCAGGATTACCTAGAATAGTAAAGGACAATAACTTAAGCCCGCCATAATATATTGCTGCTAGAGGGTATAGGAAGACCATACCAGTGAAGACTTTTTTCCATTTGTCAAAGACGCCTTGGGTATTTGGTAAAATCCAGGCCGCAAAAGCCAGCGGAGCCAAGATAGCTAGGACTGGTATTAGTGCTGATCGAAATACTAATGCGATAAGCCCCCCGACCACTCCAATAACACCCGGAACGATCGCCATGAGCACGAACATAAACATAGTTCCAATTCCAAAAACAGATGCAGCAATAGCCCCGCCGGCTAGCGTCACGCCTGTGGTTGTAACCGCTCCTAAAATCAGGGCTAAGAGGTTACCCCAGCCGACATTCTTAATATCTACAGTGCTAATTGGTTCAGTGATAATTGCCAAAAGCGTATTGCCGAGGATGTTTGCAGTATCAACAATGACCTGGATGACAAAATAGGATATATTCACTGCAACCGCAGCGATGATGAAACGAGGCAGCATCTTTTTGATACCATAGTTAGAGATACCGACATTCGACACTTGTGAGATGATAATCAATATAAATACCAGTGCTAACAAGACATTAGCAAGATCTCGCATGACTTTCCATGATTTGTATGGACCATCATTTGAAGCCTGCAAGGGGCTTGTAACCAAATATTCTTCTAGCATTCCCCAGACTGAGTCGGCAAAATCAGCCAGTTTGTCAATGACTGGGCAGATAAACCACCCTATACCCGTTAACTCGCTAGTACACGTTTTTTCTTCTTTTTCCTCCCCAGCCCCTTCTGTTGACTGGGCTGTAGCATCAGCACTTTGTTCCGGAGTATCCCCTACAGAAAGTTCTTTTTGTTCGTCTTTATGTTCAGACGCATATTTTGCGAACTTATCAAAAGCGGATTTATTGTTTTGGAGCCAAGAACCAATATCGCTACAACTTACTTCGACTAATCCTCCCTCAGTGTCGTCGGTTGCTGCCAACCAGACTTTTTCATTACCCTTGGTAGTTTTATAAATCATGTCGGCGGTTTTGCCACCTGTACTGGTAAATGGAATTTTGTAGTAATAATACCCCGAGCTATCTGGATTTTCTTTAGGGATTTCCTTGAGAGATTTATCACCGCTAGCAGAACAACCGCTAGCAGAACTAGTAAATGTTTTTGAATACATATACCATTGTTCGGCGCTGCCTGAAGCTATAGAAGGTAGGCTGCCGGTGGCATTTTTGATACCGTCTTTGAAACGTTCTTTAATGGCCGCGCCACCCTTTTTTGGTGCACAACCACCCGGAGGATTTTCGTCAGGAGCTAAATTACTACTAGAATAGTAAACAGTGTATGAAGTAAAATAATTTGGTTTTGATACACTCCGTAAATCGTTAACATTTTGTGTAAAACGACCCCAGGAATTCCATTCATACTTTTTACATCTTTCCCAATTTCGAAATACCCAGCCAGCTTTGGTTTGATCAATAAAAAATTTACCACCCATATGCCGGTAGAAGTCAGCATATTTAGAAGAGCCCTCCCAAATATCAATCCCCGCTTTTAGGAGGCTAGCACAGCTGAGGTCTCCACCGATTTGTTTTGTGATGGGGTCGACGCCTGAGTAGGATTTAATACCGCCTTTAGTATTTTTTCCCACAAAGGTATTTGCACGCTCCTCATTATCACCGTTAGATGGCGCCCAGTTAGAGTCGGTGCTTGTCGTGTTTCTATACCGCATCCCCTCGAAATCGGTCATACATGTCCAATCGTTGGTGCCACGCTTCATTAAATTAGCGTAAAGTAGTGTTGATTCAACTTTTTGCTTTAACTTCAAACTTTTTGCAGCTTCTGCCTGCGGAGCAAGTAGCACCGCTGATATAAGTGCCACCACTAGTGTGGAGAGTACTATCAACCCTTGCTTTTTACCCATGTTTTGATGCCCTTTCAGAAAAAACATATACACTACAAATTGTAGTGTATATGTCCCAAAAGCGCAAATGCTTATTAGTCTTGGTGTAGTTTTGTATAGGTGTCTGATCGTGGTGCGTAAAAGGTAAGGTCAGATAGCACCACTGTTCCAGGGTTGGTCTCAGATTTAGTAAAGGAAACTTTTTCAAATTTGACACCATTGACAGCTTCACCCAAAATCTGGTCCAAATAGCCCTTGCTGACACCATTGTCCTCTTCAAGGAATGAACTTAACTCATTATAGTTGGTGTCTGGGCGGAAGGTGACATTTTTCATAAAAAGGCTGGAGCCTGCGTAACTTTGCTTTTCAACTTCGAGCCCCTCGACCTTAATCTCTTTCAAAATCCTATCTGGATTTGCTGGCGAAACAACAGAATATGCGCTCCCTTTTCCTTCAGACTCTCTTTGGAGCGAAAGTTGTGCATTTACGACATCTGTTAACCATCTACGAAGATCGGTAGAATTTAGTGGTTCTGGATTCCCGTCTGGATATACACCTGGTTTTTTGAGTATCGTGTCAACGCAATACTCTTCCAAAAAGAAATCAACCAACTCTTCAGCCATTATGAGACGAGGCTTCTTTGTAGTAGGTCGGCCAAATTCATTAGCCTTCCATACTTTCTCAACTTCAGATACGGGAATAACCCCTTTATCTTCCTCATCTTCTCTATATGTAAACACATTGGTTACCGTCTCAAAAACAGTACCAAAGGCTTTTGACATTTCTGTAGGGTCTGAAAAGATGCGTTCTGGTATACATAAGGATGCTTTAAACTTGTCCTTGTCTGGTATATTGCTTTCAAAATATCTTTGGAATAATTCAACTTCTGAGTTGAATTCACTAGATTCTAAACTCTGAAAACTCACTTCAGGAGTTGGAGACACTTCTGGTGAAGGAGCATTATCACTGCTTTCTACATGTTCAGGCAGTTGTCCTGATGTTGGCTCTGTAGGATTTTCCTTGTTACCACAGGCTGCTACAGCCATTGTTCCAGCGCCGACCGCAAAAAGCTCCATGAACCTTCGGCGGTTTAATGTATTTTTTGAATCGCTTGGGTTACGCTCGTTCATAACGCTTGGGATTCTTTCTCTGGTCTACTACCAGGTTAGTTACATGTATTATATCTACAATCGATATGCCGTGATTATAACACAAATTATACTAAAATACAAGTATGAAAACCAGCAAAATAAAAACACCCTGTCAACTGGGTGTCTGTGGCGCGCCCGACCGGATTCGAACCGGCGATCTCCTCCGTGACAGGGAGGCGTGATGGACCAACTTCACTACGAGCGCATGTCAACTAGCTCGATAATACCAAAGACTTCCCTAATATTCAAGAGCCATCAGGTGAAATGTTGTTTGCATTTTGCGTGACAATATCTTACAATTAGTCACATATCAACCTAATATTGGTAGAACAATTCAATGGTAAACAGAAATTTCTTTACAAAAACCATCATTGCTGTAGCCCTACTAGTCGGTTTTACTGTTTCAGCTCCGGTATTTGCTGAGGAGGAGAGTGCGAAGAAATGTGCTGGCGTCGATACTTCAACCATAGAATGTGGCGGTAAAAGCGGTAAAGAGGCTATCTTTGATATCGTTAAACAGGCGGTAAAAATTTTAACCATGGGTGTAGGTGTCACGGCTGTTGGTGCGGTAGTCTATGGCGGGATACTATTTTCATCATCTGGAGATAAGCCAGAAAATATCAAAAAAGCTCGCGAGATTTGGATTAATGTTGTGATAGGTTTACTACTCTATGCATTTTTCGTTACACTCACCCAATTCTTAATCCCAGGAGGAGTATTCTCATGATCAAACGGGCAATTATAGCAGCTACTTTGGTGTTTATGGGTAGCTTTGGTATGGCATTTGTCAGCACACAACCTGCCTTAGCTGGTGCTTGTGATGAACGTGGTCGTGTTATAACTCTAAAACCTTGGTTTTATAACTTAACATCTGGTAATTCGTGTGATTTAAAGAGTCCGAGTGAGGTTGGCGGTTTTGGCCCATACATCTGGCGAATTGCCCTGAACCTCATTGAAGACTTGTTCCAAATCACGGGTTATATTGCAGCAGGATACATCATATACGGTGGTTTTCTGTTCATCACTAGCTCAGGATCACCAGATCGGGCGGCTCGTGGACGAAAAACAGTTTTTAATGCCATTATTGGCTTAGTTATAGCTATCGCCTCAGTAGGTGTAGTAAACTGGGTATCAGGAGCATTATTGTAACTATGGAAAAGTTTATCGTTCAAATTGTTAGCCAACTAGGTTCCCCAGGTGACGTAGGAATTCCTGATCGTAAAGATGATAAGGTGGCATTACAAAGTATAGCGAACCTGGTGTTTGCTATCTCAGCGGTCGTAGCTGTCATTTCCATCATCATCTATGGCATCATGTATAGTGTATCCGCTGGTGATCCAGGCAAAGTCTCAAAAGCTAAAAACGGTATCATCTATTCGGTGGTTGGTTTGCTGGTGGTATGGTGTGCTTTTGTTATTACAAATTATGTTGCAGGGAGGTTGAACTAATGAAAAAAATCGTAACTATTACCGCTACTCTGGCTCTCGCCATAGTCGGTGGTTTTTTGCTGTCACAAGCTGCTTCAGCAGTTGGGATTTATGACGCGTGTAGTACTGATCCAAACAATATTGTTTGTGCTAACAGTAGTGAATCAGTTGACCCTGTCATCAAAACAGTCATCAGATATCTGCTGATTATCTCTGGTATTGTATCAGTTGTGATGGTTATCATTGGTGGGTTGAAATATACTACATCTAACGGTGACAGTGCCAAGCTAAGCTCTGCTAAGAATACTATCATGTACGCCATCATCGGTGTGATTATCTCTGCTCTTGCCTATGCTATCGTTGATTATGTATTTCTTCGCATCATTGGTAAATAAATAGAGCCCAACACAGTATAGACAGACCGTAAAATATGGTATAATGAAGTAAAATAACAATCAATTTCCCAAGGAAAGGAAACGAAATTCATGAAAAAAACCATTATTAAAATAGCTGGCGCGTTTGCCCTTCCTATGTTGGTTATGGGTGTCGTATTTTTGGCTTCTGGCGACAATGCATTTGCGCAGGTTCGAGAAGGTTTGAACAAGGTTCAAAACGCCAATACTGGTGCTAGTGCTAACGTTGACGACATCATCTCAAAGTCAATTAACTTTGCATTGATGGCGATTGCGATTGTCTCTGTGTTTATGTTGATCCTTGGTGGTTTCAAATACACCACATCAAACGGTGACAGTGCTAAGGTGACGTCTGCTAAGAATACTATCATGTACTCTTTGATCGGTCTGTTGATTGCTATCTTTGCCTACGCTATCGTTAACTTTGTGGTCAATAAGGTTACTGGTAACTAATCCACTCAGTTACATTTCAAAAACACCAGTCATTACGGCTGGTGTTTTTAGTAGAAATTAGTGGCTAATTACAGAACTTGAATCTTCTTAGCTTTTTCTTGCTTTACTTTTTCAAAGGTGATTGTCAATACGCCGTCTTTTAGTTCTGCTTTCACGCCCTCTTCCTTGACTGCAACTGGAAGAGCCAGGGTGCGCCTAAATTCGCCCCAGTAACATTCTTGAATGTGCCAGTTGTTAACTTCAGTCTCGTCACCACTAGACAAGGTACCAGAGATGGTCAAGATACCGTCAGAGATACTGACATCCAAGTCGTTGCGGTCAACACCAGCGGTGCGCGCTTTGATGACCAGTTCTCCTTCGGTCTCAAAAACATCAACTGCCAACTGACCCATCAGGTCATCAGCGTCCTCTTCCCAGTTGTCTTCGTTGGCAGCAATGGTTGGTGTTACTGGTGCTTGTGCTGGAGCTGACAAATCAGCTTCATCCAAAAATGCAGCAGTTAAATCGTCGTCGGTAAATAAATTATCGTCCTGTTTCCGGGCCATAGTTGTTCCTCCACTCTATTTGGCTCAATTGACAATGTTCTCTATTAGTATAACTAGTATATGCGTTATAATCAACAGTGAAAGGCAAAAAACGTAAAAAATACAATGTTTGATGAGTTGTTGTCGGTTATCGCTCCCCACTACTGTTATGGGTGTGGAAAAACTGGCCAAATTATTTGCCAAAAATGTAAAAAATACATCACACAAATGACCTATACCACATGCGTTTTATGTGATCGGCGTCCCAAACATGGTAACTATTGTGGTAGACATCACTTCCCTGTCGGGCAGATTTATTGTTTGCTGCTCAGGCGGGGTGCGGTGTTGCAGGCAATTGATGCACTCAAGTTTGAGCGCAAACGGGCTGTGATTAACGACTTGGCTGCAATCGCTGACAAACTGTTGCCACAACTGCCGGCTAACAGTGTGCTGGTCCCCATCCCGACGACGCCGCGCAATACACGCATCAGAGGATATGATCACATGAAGCTCATCTGTCGTCAGCTGGGACGAGTCAGGAATATCCCTGTTAAACAGATTATCCAGCGGCGCAACAACGTGACGCAGCATTTTACCAAATCAGCCAAACAACGAAGGATGCAAGCGAAAGAATTTTTCCGGGTGGCGGGTAATATTGATCCATCCAAGCATTACTACCTGGTCGATGATATCTTTACTACTGGTGCCACGGTGCGAGAAGCTGCTCACTGTTTACGTCAGGCGGGTGCTACCTCTGTAACAATCATAGTTCTAACACGGCACGACTCACAAAAATCCACGGTTGACTAGATGTGGTGATACCCACTACCTTTGGTGATCTCCTGCGCGCGATAAAGTTGTTCTGTCAAGAGTAGACGTACAAGTTGATGCGGAAACACCAGTTTTGACAGCGACCAAACGACATCGGCCCGCTCGCGTAGTTCCGAAGAAACACCAAATGCCCCACCAATGATGATGACTACCGACTGACTGTGGGTGAATTGATTTTCCAAGAGAGCTGATAGCTCTGGAGATGATAGATTATTACCTCTTTCGTCCAGTAAAATGACAAAATGGTCTGGTTTGATTTGCTTGAGTATCCGCTCAGACTCTTCCTGGCGCGCTCTGGAGCCTTCGAGTGAAGAATTAGCCAACAACACCCATTCGATATTCCACGGGGCTCTCAGGCGTTTCTGGTAGTATTCTAGACCATCCATGACCCATGGATTATTTTTCTTGCCGATTGTGATAATTTTGAGCATAACTACTGCAAGTATAACCCAACCTCTGGTATAATAAAAAAGTCAATCACGGAGAGGTGCAGGAGTGGTTGAACTGGCCGCTCTCGAAAAGCGGTAAGCTGCAAGGCTTCGAGGGTTCGAATCCCTCCCTCTCCGCCATGGAATGTTTAGTCAGCCCTCACCTCTGTGAGGGTTTTGTGTTACCAGAGATGAATAGTATGATATAATAATGTTGAAATATGGTAAAAAGGAGATGATAATATGGATTTTAATTATGAAAATTTGTCTAAATATATTGAAATTGCCGAGGAGGTTATTAGGGGCTTAGGAGGGGCGGCGGTTAATACCGTTCAATTTCTTGATGTAATGGCAAAAGAATACGGTATTACTCCACCAGATGCACTTCTTGCTGCTGATACTGCAGACTCCATTGAGGTAGATCATTTTGAAAACACAGTTAGGTTGTCTGAATCGTCTTCTAAAGAGGAGCCGACAGAAGAATAATCCACGGGAGTGGTTCAGAATAAAAACAACTCTTCCATGACGAAGAGTTGTTTTGATAATGCTAATTGGTACACCCGGCACGATTCGAACGTACGACCTTTGGCTCCGCAAGCCAACGCTCTATCCAGCTGAGCTACGGGTGCATACAGCCTTTCGGCAAAACCGATTGGCCATAACAAAAATATAAGGTACCTTCTCTGCTCACATCATGAACATCGAACTTTTACATTCTAACACATATCAAAAGCTAAGAGCAAGCTAAAGCTTAATGATTCGGATGAGTTTTTCCAAAGCGTCTGGTTTTATCTCTTGCATGGGGAGGCGTGTGCCTAACATATCGACAATTACTTCCCCTTCTGTCTCTGAAAAGTAAATGGTTAACCCTGGTGAAAACCGTTTAACGGGAAGTAGTAATACTGAGAATTGACCTTGATATTCAATAACACCAAAGGCTTTGAATTCACTAAAATCATACAATTTGTCCGCCACATAGACACCTTTAGGACTAATGGCGTAGTTGATCATGCGAGGGGTTTTGGTGGACAGAGACAGTAGCGCTACTGCCATGATGGGTATTAACACCGTGAATGTCCAGCTTTTTATCCAAAAAACAGACAGTGCCATGAGTGCCATGATGACCACGGCAAATGATAGATACCAGCCTAGACCACGTGCTGGACCTCTGGTCTCTGGGGCGTGCCAAGAAAATGGTTCAGACAGGTCATGAGTTGTTGTTTTGGTTGGTTCTGCTTCCATGGTTTTAGTATACCATGAGCATAATGTGTAGACTAGACGTCAGTAGAGCCACCGCTGACGGCGAAGTTAATGACAAACTTGATGATGGCATAGGCGAAAAGAGCAATCAATAGACCAATCACAGCATACAAGATGGTGTTTTTGGCGGCAGTAACTGATTCCTTCCGTCCACCAGATATGACGTAACGAAAACCACCAAAGATAAGCATCACCACGCTGACTACCGCGATACCGATCAGCATAAAGTTGATAACCCGACGCACCAGAGAGCTGTCACCATTCCACAGGTTGGTTGGCACACCGTTGCCACGAGCTGCCTCTACACCTTCTGCAAAACCACCCTCACCAAGTGCCAGAGCTGGTAGACCAGTGATGGTCAATGCTAACATGGTTGTTATGATGATGCTTGCGCCAACAGTTAGAAACTTCTTCATAATAGTTATATTATCCTTGTTTGGTATTAAAAAGTCAACGCTATGGTATTTTGTACAGGTGTGGTACAATGTAACCAGGTTTCATGGTGTACATTTTGGAGGAGTACCCAAGTGGCTGAAGGGGACGGTTTGCTAAATCGTTAGTACGGAGAGATCTGTAGCGGGAGTTCGAATCTCCCCTCCTCCGCCAGGAACTGATATGAAATTCTCAACTTACGGGTTGGGAATTTTTATTTGTGAACAGGAGTGTGGTATAATGTGAACAGATTTCTGGAAGGGTGACCGAGTGGTTGAAGGTACCGGTCTTGAAAACCGGCGTGCGGTAAAACGTACCGAGGGTTCGAATCCCTCCCCTTCCGCCAGAATGATACGTAAACACCTCAAGTGGGTGTTTTTTATTTGCCATTGACGTGAAATATACTTGACATAAAATAAAACTTATGCTAATATGATAATCAGTTTAACAGCGCTTGGTGCGCGTTAATAAAACATAAACAGAGAGATAAATGAATATATTACAACAGATTATTACACAATTTACCATATTTGTGAGCCTGACTACTGCTTGTGGTGTACTGATGCACGACACCCACGTGGATAAGGCGGTGGTATCAGTATTTAGTACAGTTGATTTTCAGGGATCAACGGGTGACGATGGTATGAAAACGACGAGGATTGGCTCATCAGCGCATACACACCCGGAACATACATCACTGAGTAGTATCATTCATGATGGATCAGCAAACCCACGTTCGACACCGCGTAATGATGACCGAAAATATATGAAAGTTAAGCGTGCCCAGGGCAATGGCGGTCCTGAGTTTGATGGGCAACGCCTGTGTATCGGTAAGATTTGTTTTTAGTTAAATTTGATAACTTCCAACTCGGTAACTAGCCGCTTAATGAGCGCCTGTTGCTCTGTGATGTGTTGGCGAGTCTCTTCCACTAAGTGGGCTGGTGCTTTTTCAGCGTAGGACGGATTGTTGATACGCGCTTCAAGCCCCTCGAGGCGTTTTCGGGCTTCTGCGAGGCGCATTTCCAGCTCAGTCTGGTGCTGGTAGAGCGTCTCGTCATCGATATCCAGCCACACTTCCCTGTTTGCTGCGGCCAATCTGAGACCACGTGGTTGATCAGTGTGCTCAACTGAGGCAAGGCGCATGAGATGTTTGATGGTGTCGGCGTTTTCCTTGACCAAGCTGTCATTGCCGTATAGTAAGCGATATTTTTTATTGCCCGGTAGCTCTGTGATTACCCAGCGACCTTCGGAGACTAATTCTTTGATTCGTTCAAATTGTTCAGCTTCAATTTCATCGTATTGTTCTGGTGTTGGCCAGCTGTCGCGCATCAGAATACCGTCAGTGTAGTTGAGTGTCTGCCAAATTGTCTCAGTGACGAATGGTGCAAATGGATGAGTAATCCTCAGGCTGGTTGCTAGCACCCATGACAGTAATGGGCGATTGATGGCGGTTTTTGATGATTCGATGTACCAATCAGCTACGTCATCCCAAATGGCGTGATAGACGGTTTCGGCGGCCTCAGAAAAGCGGTATTGTTCCAGACGGACAGCGATGTTGTTGGCGGCGTCATTCAGCTGGCGGATAATCCAGTGGTCAGCTGGGGTTTGTGGCTGTAATGGCACGATGACGTGATTGTCGCCAATTTGTGCTTCAACAAAGCGAGCAATGTTCCATAGCTTGTTGCAGAAGTTGCGAGCAGCGATGACCGCACCTCTATTGAAGGCTTGATGTTGGGCTGGTGCGCGGCCGGCGATGATACCCATGCGGGTGGCATCTGAGCCAAATTCTGAGACTAGTTCCATCGGATTGATGACATTACCCTTGGATTTGGACATTTTTTGATTATGCTCGTCGTTGACCATACCATGCAGATAAACGTCCTTGAATGGTAGTTTGCCGGTGCGGTACAGGCTGAGCATAATCATGCGTGACACCCATGCTCGCATGATATCCATACCGGTCTCCATCAAGCTGGTTGGGAAGTATTTGGCTAATTCTCCGCCATTGAGATAATCGGTGACAATGTATGGCCACTGCCCAGATGAAAACCAGGTGTCAAAGGTATCTTCTTCTCTGATGTATGTTGTTCCATTTACAACAATACGCTTTTCGGTTACCCGGGTGTCGAAGATCCAGTCGTTTGAGTCGGTCTCATTGACAAACGCTGGGATTGGGATGCCCCATGGGATTTGTCGAGAGATATTCCAATCCTTGAGTTGCTCCAGGTAGGCGATGAGCTCTTTGCGCTTTGAGGCTGGATGGAAGGTAATCTCCCCCTTCTCTAGCGCCTCAATGGCTGGCTTGGCTAGTGGTTGCATTTTGATAAACCACTGTTCTTTCACCATTGGTTCGATGACGGTGCCGCACTTGTAACAATGACCGACAGCGTGTTCAATACTAGATTCACCGCGGCGTAGCTCCATGGCTTCTAGGGCTGCTAGGATGCGGCGTCTTGCTTCTTGCGGATCTAGACCTAAGAATTGTGGCGGGACATTGATCAATTTGCCATCATGGCTGATGATGCTTTTGACTGGTAGACCATGGCGTTCTGCCATCTCAAAGTCGTTTGGATCATGCGCTGGAGTTATTTTGACGGCTCCGGTACCATAACTCATGTCAACGTATTCGTCGGCGATGATGGGGATTTCGCGGTCGATAATTGGTAGGAGAATACGGGTGCCGATGAGCTTTTTGTAGCGCTCGTCATCAGGATGAACAGCCACAGCAACGTCGCCTAACATAGTCTCAGGACGGGTGGTGGCAACTACGATTTCTCCAATCTTATCCAAGGTTGGGTAAGCTATTTTCCATAACGTCCCCTTCTCTGTTTTGTGCTCGACCTCGATATCGGCGAAGCTAGTTTGGTGAACAGTACAGTAGTTAACGATTCGTTCGCCGCGGTAGATCAGATCATCTTCCCACATCTGTTTGAAGGTATCGTACACCGTCTGTATCACCTTGTCGTCTAGAGTGAATGTAAGGTGTTTCCAGGAGGCGCTGGTACCCAAGGCACGTAACTGTAATTCCATATTGCCACGCTTTTCTTGGACAAAGTTCCATACTTGGCTGTACAATTGTTCTCGCGAAAAATCAAAGCGACTTTTACCCTGCTTTGCTAGCTCTTTTTCGTAGACTACCCATGTTTCAAAGCCAGCATGGTCGGCACCGGGGATAAACACTGCATCATCGCCCTTGAGCCTATGATAGCGGATCAAGATATCCTTCAGGTTCATATCAAGCGCGTGTCCGATGTGTAGGTTGCCGTTGGCGTTTGGTGGTGGCATGACGATACTGTACGGCTTACCTTCACCTGTGGGCGCAAAAGAATTGCTCGTCTCCCATAGGGCATAAATATCTGGTTCGTAGTCATTTGGAATGTATTGTTTGGCTAATTGCATATGATCTAATTCCTATATATTTCACGGGAAAAATGACACACACAAACCACCGAACACTTTTCACACGAAAAAGTACCCTCGAGCGAGCTTATGTGTGTATTCTCCCGTGTTTATTTCTGGTTATAGTATACCATAGAACTGGGATTTTGGCGCCATGGCTTACGCTGCGTCCAGCATAGATAGACTTGGTTGAACTTCCATGTTGTATGGGTCGGCAGGCTGGTTAATGTGGGCGCGGAAATACCCGAGTGCGGCGATCATAGCGGCATTGTCGGTGCAGAGCTGAATGGGTGCGTATTCAATGTCGATAGGCAGGGCTAGGCTTAGTTGGCGGCGCAGTTCTTGATTGGCGGCGACACCACCAGCGATGACGACGGAAGCAGGCTGAAAATTGTCATAAGCTTTCTTAGTCTTATCGACCAGGGTTTTGATGGCAGTGTACTGGAAGCTGGCTGCCATGTTGTGTTGTAATTCGTCGGTCACAAGGGCAGGGAGCTCGTGTGACGGGAAGGTAAAGTCTTTACCGACTTCGCGCTGCACCATCCTCAGAACGGCTGTTTTAAGGCCAGAAAAGGAAAAATCATACTCACCAGTGAGTTTGGCGATGGGTAGATGAAAGGCCTGCGGATCACCGAGCTCAGCTGCTTTGGCGATAGCAGGGCCACCAGGGTAGGGTAGACCGATAATTTTAGCGACTTTGTCGAACGCCTCACCGACGGCGTCATCTTGGGTTTGGCCGATGAGCTGGTAGTCGCCATGGTTACGGAACAGGACGAGCTGTGAATGTCCACCAGAAACGATGAGGGTAAGGAGAGGGAAGGTAGGTTGGTTTTTTGGCAGTGTTAAAGATAAGCTATCAGACTGCTGGTTGATGAAATTAGCATACACATGAGCTTCTACATGATGTATTTTATACAACGGTTTGTGATGAATAATGGCGAGGGTGCGGGCAGCGAGGGTACCAACAAGGAGCGAACCGATGAGGCCAGGAGCGTAAGTGACGGCGATGGCATCGATATCATCCCAAGTATAGTTGGCCTCAGATAACGCCTTTTTAACAACCGGGTTGATAACCTCCAGATGTGAACGGGCGGCAATTTCTGGAATGACGCCACCATATTCGGCATGGATGTCGATCTGTGAGTTAACAACATTTGATAATAGTAGATGACCATCTTCGACGACAGCGGCAGCTGTTTCATCACAGCTTGATTCAATTCCCAAAATCCTCATAACTATTGCATAGTATAGCACATATTCGCCTCTGTTGTCTGGAAGTGTGAATCGGCACGCAAAAGTGGTATCATGGATATATGAAACAGATTCTTGTCAAAGCAGCCAGAAGTATTTTGCCCGCTAGTGCTTTGCATGGCGTGGAGAATGGATATCGCCGAGTCAGAGTACGGCTATTGAGTGCGCGGTATGGTAACCCATCAAAAAACTTGCGAGTTATCGCAGTAACTGGCACCAATGGAAAGACAACGACCGCCTGCTACATCAATGAGATCTTGAAGGAAGCCAAATTTAAGACCGCGATGTTCACGACAGCGCTGATCGAGGTGGCAGGGAAGGCTCAAGTGAATGACTTGAATGCAACAGTGGCTTCGACTGGCAGGATGCAGCAGTTCTTTCGTGATGCAAAAAAGGCCGATGTGGACTATGTCGTGTTGGAAATCACGTCGCACGCGCTTGACCAACACAAGCTTGACGGAGTGCCGATCGAGGCGGCAGTGATGACCAATTTGACACAGGATCATTTAGACTATCACAAGACCATGGAGAATTATGCAGCGGCTAAGGGTAAGCTGTTTGCACTGGAACCGCGATATATCATTTTGAACCGCGATGATGAATGGTATGACTATTTTGATCAATTCGTTGCCGGTGAACAAAAAATGACCTATGGCAAACATCCAGAAGCAGAGGCGCAAATTCAGCGAGTTAAACTATACCGCAAGGGTACTGAAGCTGATGTGGTTTTGGACCATCAAACGCATTTGGAACTAGCGACGGCACTGCCGGGTGAATTTAATGTACACAATATGACGGCGGCGGTGACGTTAGCGTATTTGTTGGGTGTGAAATTACAAGATATCCAAGAAGGCGTGGCTAACGTCGAGGCGGTTCCTGGTAGGTTTGAGCGAGCAGTCGAGGGTGTTGGTTATGACGTAATTGTTGATTATGCACACACCCCTGATGCATTGGATAAATTATTGACAGCCGCTCGTAAGATCGCCAAGGGTCGAGTGATTTTGGTGTTTGGGGCTTGTGGGGATCGCGACAAGAGCAAGCGGCCAACTATGGGCGAAATTGCTGCTAAAAACACCGACAGGATATTCCTGACCGACGAGGAGAGCTATAATGAAGATCCTGATCAGATTAGGCGAATGATCTATGAAGGAATTGAACGGGCGCACGGTGACGCCAAGACAACAGAAATTCCTGACCGACGACAGGCGATTGAGCGAGCACTTGGCTCTGCGCAAAAGGGTGATATGGTGCTGATCACCGGGATGGGACACGAGAAGTATCGAATCGTGAATGGACAACGGCTGCCGTGGAATGATAGCCAGGTGGTACGTGAAATTTTAGGGCAGGAAAAAGCAGAATAATTAACTCAATGACTTGCCGAAAAAAGCTTGTTTTTTGCTAAGCCATTCTTTGGATTGGCGGACAAGTTTTTCGGTATCTTTCGAACTTTCGAGGAGTGGTTTGATGGCTTCTTCGAGGTAGACACCGCCTTGAGATCCTTTGAATAGTAAGACGGTATCTTGATGAGCCAGAGATTGTAATAATTCTACAGCATCGATGGCTGTATCAAACGAGGTGACAGTACAGCCGTTGTCTTGGGCAGCTGGCGCCAAGAATGTAGCTGCGTTGGATCCGACAGTGATGACGTGCGATAGCTGCGCTGGGTCGCATAGGGTACCGAGTGTGCGGTGTTCAGACGCTGTTGTATCGCCAAGCTCGTTCATATCTCCCAAGACGGCGATTTTGGTTTTGGCGGGTAATTGATAGAGTGTTTCGAGGGCTGATTTGGCAGCGAGTGGGCTGGAATTGTATGAATCATCGATGATCGTTGAGCCATTAATGCCGCTTAGGAGGTTCATTCGCCCTGACACAGGAGTAAAGTTCTCTAAGGCGGTGATGACGCTTTCAACGTCAAGGTTGAACTCCAATGCAACAGCAGCGGCTCCAGCAGCAATGCGTAGTTGGTGCTTGGCGACAACAGGCATGATAAACTCGCGAGAGGTTTGCTCGCCATGTGTTAAGGTACAGGTATATCCTTGGCTGTGATTAAACTGATGAGCGGTAATGTAATAGTCAGCATCTGGCTCAGTACTGTAAGAAAGATTGCGTTCAGAATTGGCAAAAGCGATGAATCCAGAGTTGATATCATCACGGTTATACAGGGTAACGATGCTGTGGCTAGACAGGGCAAATTCTTCTTGGGCTACTGTTTTGAGATTGCCAAAAAACTCCATGTGTTCAGGGGAGATGGCTGTAACAACGAGAACATCAGGGTGAACGTAGCGACCAAAGGCAGCCATTTCACCGGGGTGATCGATACCAAATTCTTGGACAATGACATTGATGTCGTGAAGCTGGCGGGCTGAGCGGTAGGCGCGGTAGATGGTTGATAGCCAATCAGTGATGGATCGAGGATTCTTTGGGCCATCAATACCGAGCATCTCCAGGGGTGCACTAAACTCAGCATTGAAATTACCCCTGTTGGTTCGAACTTTTTTGTTGTGTTTGAGAACGTCGACAATGGTGGATTTGGTGGTTGTTTTGCCGACACTTCCGACAACGGCGACCAGGCGAATATGTGGATTGTTGTGGAAAAATTTACGCATGATTCGCACTAATAGACACGAGATGAGAGATTTGAATAGCTTCATATGATTATTATAACAATATCGGGGCGGGAGGGCTATTTTGAAAAATTACCGACACCAAGTTAGCACTCACGCTTGACGAGTGCTAACTTGGTACGATACAATTAATCGTATTGATAATGAAATGGAGGATGATATGAGTGTACCTATTGAACCTCTCGGTGACCGCGTGGTAGCGGTGCGCGAGGAGGCGAAGACGCAGACGGCGAGCGGACTGTATTTGCCGGACAGCTCGAAGGAGAAGCCGGTGATTGCTGAGGTCAAGGCAGTTGGCGGTGATGTCAAGAATGTGAAGGTGGGCGACAAAATTGTGTATAAGGAATATTCGACTACGGACTTGAAGATTGACGGCACGGAATATTTGATCGTCCGTGAGGAAGATATTTTAGCAACGGTTGTTTGAGAAAAGGGGAGTTTTTACTATGGCAAAAAAAGTATTTTACGATGATGATGCGCGTGCTCGCGTGCTGGGCGGTGCTGAGGTGCTGTATAACGCAGTCAAGGTAACCTACGGACCAAAGGGTCGCAATGTGGTGATCGCCAAGGGTTTTGGCGGGCCGACGGTGACGCACGATGGCGTAACGGTGGCGGAAGGCATTGAACTGCCGGAGAATGATGATGAGACGTTGGGTTACAAGGTTGGTGCTGATCTGATCAAGCAGGCGGCCAAGAACTTGAACAAGCAAGCTGGTGATGGTACCACGACCGTGACGGTGCTGACCTATTCAATTTTGAAGGAAGCCAACCGGTTGATCGCAGCGGGCCACAACCCGATGGAACTACGCAAGGGTATCGAGCAGGCCGGCGCGGAAATTGTCAAAGAGCTGAACAAATTAGCGGAACCAATTGAGGGCAAGTCTGAGCGCGTGGCCGAGGTAGCAACCATTTCGGCGGGCGACGCGGAAATTGGTAAATTGATCGCTGGTGTCATCGAGAAAGTTGGCAAAGACGGCGTTGTAACAGTCGAGGCTGGCCAAGGTTTGGAGCTGGAATCCGAGGTTGTTGAAGGATTTAGCCTGGACAAGGGCTGGGTCAGCCCGTTCTTCGTCACCGACACCGGTCGGCAAGAGGCAGTTTATGAAAAGCCAGCGATTTTGATTACCGATAAGAAAATTTCTAGCGTGCAAGAGTTCCTGCCGATGCTGGAGAAATTAGCACAAAGTGGGAAAAAGGACGTGGTGCTAATCGCTGATGAAGTCGAAGGCGAGGCGCTGAGCATTTTGGTACTGAACAAGCTCAAGGGCGTGTTTAACACCGTGGCGGTTAAAGCGCCAAGCTTTGGCGACCGTCGCAAGGAGATTTTGCGCGACATCGCGGTGCTGACCGGCGCAACGGTGATTTCTGAAGATCATGGTTTGACGTTTGAGAATGCTGGCTTGGAAGTTTTGGGTTCGGCACGCAAGGTGATTGTCGGCAAAGATGAAACTACCATCGTTGAGGGTGCGGGCAAGCCGTCAGCTGTGAAGGAGCAGATCGCTCAGATCAAGGCACTGTCCGACAATGCTTCTAGCGAATACGAAAAAGAACAATTCGACAAGCGGGCGGCTGCACTGAGCGGCAAGGTGGCCGTTATCAAAGTCGGCGGCGCGACCGAGACCGAGATTGACGAAAAGAAGTTCCGCGTGGACGACGCCGTGGCAGCTACTAAGGCAGCCTTGGCCGAGGGAATTGTCGCTGGTGGTGGTGTGACGCTGGTAAACTTGGCTGGCGGGCTGAAGGTGACTGGCGCAGATAGCATCGCGGCTGGCCGGCAGATTCTAAAGGATGCCTTAAAGCAGCCATTCCTACAGATTATGCGTAATGCTGGTTTGAACGCCGACGCGCTCCTAGCGCAAGTCGAAGCAGGCAAAGCTGGCTTTGGCGTTAATGTCATGAAACCTGCGAACGAATTGGTGGATGTCAAAAAAGCTGGCGTTATCGACCCAGCACGCGTCACCAAAGAAGCAGTGCAGAACGCGGTATCTATCGCTTCAACCGCAGCAACCATGGGCGCATTGGTCGTAGATGTGCCAGAGCCAGAAGCTCCAGCTGCGCCTGGTGGTATGCCGGGCATGGGGATGATGTAGCAGGCTACATCAAACAAAATAGGGCCGGTAGCAGGCCCTATTTTAATGAATTGAAATGGTTATTTTTGTGGATTTGACAGATAATCTATCTCTTTGATCACATCCAGCAGAGCTTGGGCGCGGCGAGATTCATCAGCGATGGCACCAGCTGCTGCGTGTGCTGGAGCGATCAAAGCGCTGTCATCTGTTGAGCGTAATAACAGTAGGTAGGTGTCAAACTTTTCTTCTGGGGAAATGTTTAACTTATCGACCAGGGGACGAAGCTCCAATAGCGCTTGTTGCTTGATGGAGTCCAGATTTGAATCATTTACCGGGGCTGCAGGGGTCGCAGTATCGACGGAAATAGGCACTGCTGGCGGCGGTGCGACCATTAAATCGTCCGTTGTTACTGGGACTGAGTTGTCTGGTGGTGGCGCGACTACCTGAGCGTCGTCTGACTGCGGAGTTGTCCCCGTCTCTTCAAAGCTCAAATTATCATCTGTTTGTTGTGTTACACCTGCCAAAACCTTGGCAAGCTCTTGATCATCGGTAACTGATTGGTTTTGCATGTCCCCACCCATCTTATTAATGATTATGCTTATATATGTTATACTTTAGCATGAAGAAAGGTGATATGACAAGATGCTTGATGATCCTATGATGATTCGGCGAAAAGATCCAGCCGACACGTTGTCTGGTTTGTTGCAGTTATCAACGCAGACTTCGTTTGAAGTAGTTATCGAAGGGAATGATTATGTCCCGGGCACTATCAATGCGGTGGTGATTGCTGGTATGGGTGGTTCAGCGCTGGCAGCAGAAATGGTAATTGCGTTAACGAGGGGTTGGTTACATATTCCTCTGGTGGTGACGAAAGGCTATGATTTACCAGGTTTTGTGAATGGTAATACCCTAGTTATCGCTATCAGTCACTCTGGTAATACAGAAGAAACTCTCAGTTGCTATGATCAGGCGCGTGCCAACAATTGTCAGCTGGCGGTAATTACCACAGGCGGAGCCCTGTTTGAAAAAGCAGCATCTGATGGCGTAAAGAGGATAAAAATACCAGCCGGTGCGCAACCACGTATGTCAACAGTCTACCATCTGCGAGGGTTGTTGAAGATATTACAACATTTTTTGATCATTGATGGTGATTTATATCAAAAATTGGAAGAAAGCGGCGAGTGGTTATCTGGTCAGGTAAAAGCTTGGGCACCAGAAGTACCGACCGAGCAAAACATTGCTAAACAGTTGGCGCTCAAGTCAGCTGGCAAAACCCCGGTGATTTATGCTGGTGAATTAACATGGCCGTTGGCGTATAAGTGGAAAATCAGCTGGAATGAATCGGCAAAAAATATAGCTTTTTGTAATCAGTACCCGGAATTTAACCACAATGAATTTATCGGCTGGTCATCTCATCCGGTTGAAAAGCCATTTGTGATTTTTGATTTGATAAGTCACTTGGAACATCCGCGCATTCGTGAGCGCATGGAACTCAGTGATCGATTATTGAGCGGTATGCGTCCGCACGCTGTATCGGTGGAACTGCAAGGCGAGACTTTGCTCAAGCAGCTATTGTGGGGCTTGGCACTTGGTGATGCCGCAAGTATTTACACAGCAATTCTAAATGGTGTTGATCCAGCGCCAGTAAAATTAGTAGAGCGTTTGAAACAAGAATTAAGTTAAGTTGAACTATAGGTTACTTAGTTGCGCATTGCTTCGATGGTATTGCGGTTGGCAGCGCGTACAGCTGGATAGATACCAAAGACGACACCGACTAACATAGCGGCACCGATGCTGACGACGGCAGGTTGCCAGCTCAAGATTGGTGAAACTGGCAGGAAGGTACTGACCGTATACGCACCAATTAAGCCAAAGATATATCCCATAACACCACCAGCTAAACCAATGATCACTGACTCGATCAGGAACTGATGAATGATATGTCGGTTAGTGGCGCCAATTGCTTTACGGATACCGACTTCACGCTGTCGTTCGGCAACATTTACTAACATGATATTCATGATGCTGATTCCGCCGACAAACAGGGAGATGATTGACACAGCGATCATGATTGCGGACAGTGACAACAGCATAGCGTCACTAGTCGCAGTAATATCTTTACCTGTGATGATATGGTAGTCATTAGCATCGTGGTGATTTTGATTGAGCTTTGCTGTAATATCAGAAATTGCTTTCTCAAGCGACGAGTCGCCGTCAGTTTTGATGGCAATTTGCTGAATTTGTGCGACATTTTGTGTTAGCTTCTTGCTGACATCCAGTGAAACGATGGCTGAGTTATTAAAGTTAATGCCTAGATAGGTGAGAGGCTGCTTGACTGGTTTTAAAACACCCATGACAGTAAATGGCTTATCTTGAATACGCAGTACATTACCAAGTGAATATTCGGTACCAAACAGATCAATTGACAATTGATGACCAATCACCACACCGTTGGCTTGCCCAACAAATTGACCATCGCGTAGTTCTAACTCTGCCAGATCTTTGATTTTTTCAGTGGTACCAATGATGGCGGTTTTGTGCGCATCGATGCGTGAGTTGGTAGTAGTGATGGAGTTGTGAATAACTGACATCGGAGCGCTGTTTGGAGTGATGCGAGCAACGTCCTGTACATCGTATTCGGTCAGGGTTGGGAGAGGTGTAATGTTTTGTGCTTGAGACAATGACCGCTCGATATTACCGCTCAGACCAGACCGTATCAATGCCACACTGTCTTTGGTGGTTGAGAACTGTTGATTGATCAATTTATTGACACTGACAGACAGGGACATGATCATAGTGATACCCATGATACCAATAGTGATGCCGGTGACTGTCAATGTTGTCCGACCGCGACTAGCGCGGAGGGATTGCATGGCGTTCTCTATGTGATTTTTAAATAAAAACCTCACTTGGTCGTCTCCTTTTTGGAAGTTTGTGTCTTCTTTGTGGATTTGGTTGAAGATTTTTTGTCAGACTTTTCAGCGGGTTTATCATCTTCTTTTTTTGGTTTCTCGGCAAGCTTAGCTTCTTCTTTTTCAGGATGTTTGGCTGGCTTTGCTTCCTCTTTGTTGGGCTTTTCGGTAGGTTCAGTAGCTTTTTTCTCAGATTTCTTGGGCTTATCTGATGGTTTTACTTCTTTTTCTTCATCAATAATTTCCAGGTTTTTCCTGAATGGTGCTGATTTCTGCAACTGTTCATCTGTATCGATCCTGCCGTCAAGCATGGTGATGACGCGGCTAGCGTACGAAGTCAATTCAGGATTGTGGGTCACCATGATGATGGTGTTGCCACGGCGGTGAATATCAGCTAACTCTTCCATGATGATATGGCTGGCTTTACTGTCTAGGTTGCCAGTCGGCTCGTCCGCCAGGATGATTGACGGGCTGTTAACGAGCGCACGAGCAATCGCTACACGCTGAACCTGTCCACCTGACAATTGATGCGGCATGTAATATTCGCGCTCGCCTAAGTGAAAGTTCTTTAAGATTCGGCTGGCTTCCTGTAGGCGTTTAATCTTACTTATGCCTTTGTATGTTAGCGGGAGAGACACGTTTTCTAGGACGCTCAAGCGAGGAATCAGATTAAAATTCTGAAACACAAAACCGATGTCATCTGAACGGATTCGGGCTAATCGTTTTGAGCCGAGATTGTCCACTGAATCACCGTTGAGGAAATATTCACCATCTGTTGCTTGATCTAGCAATCCGATGATATTTAAGAGAGTGGTTTTACCGCAACCACTTGGCCCCATGATGGCGATGAATTCGCCCTTCTCGACGGTCAAGTTCACGTCGTCAAGAGCATAGTGTTCCGCATCGCCGATACCGAAACACTTTGTAATGTTTGTGAGTCTTATACACGGTGCAACTGGTGTATCCATACTATATTTATTATATGCAGTACGGGAGGATATGCAACCATAATAGTTATGTAAAATGTACATCATCAGCCCATTTTTATATTGTTACTGCGGTAGTTGGTTATTTCCCGTAAAGTTTTGTATACTAAATCAAGACGGAAGGATGCAGGAGTGGTTGAACTGGCACGCCTGGAAAGTGTGTAGACTCTTCACGGGGTCTCCGGGGTTCGAATCCCCGTCCTTCCGCCAAAATAGACTTTCTTTCGGGAGAGTCTATTTTGTTTTCCAAAAAGTAAGTCTCTACATCTGTTAATTGCTTAATGATTGGGCTAAATTGCGGAGTTCCAAAAGTTTGATTTGGATAGACGATAATTTTTGCAGTAAATAACGCAGTTTGGAACTTTTGCTGGTTCTCTAAAGACAACTCACGCCACGACTTAGGTAAATCAATAAGAAAACGTATGGCATTATTCACTATGCATTCTTTGTTTCCCTCCTTGATCTGTAGTTCTCGACGTTCGGCTTCAAGCTGAGCGCGCCTAATTGTATACTCGTTTTCTTTTTCCATATACGTATCGTCACTAATTTTTTTCTCAATGAGCAAATCAACCAGACGACTCTTACTAGTCTTGATGTCCTGTAGCTGTTTCTCGATAGCCTTAAGGGACTTCTGAGCGGTTTTGAACTCATCATTCCATTTGCGAAGTACAATCTCTCGAAAGATATCAGGCACCCAACTTTGAGGCTCAGCAGATGATAATTGAGTTTCAAATAGCGAATGTGCTTTTTCCCGCGGAATTGAAACTCGTGCACCTTCTCTCTTAATAGTGCATCGGTGACAATGATAAGCCTGATATTTTTTAGTTTTGCCTGTGTTCTCACTGCCAGTGAGAGGTTTATGACACAGGCTACAAACTAAAAAACGGCGTAATGGGTAGAGTGGATTCTCTACTCGGTAGTTATCGCTGCTACTATTTGTACGTTGTCGTCCCGATAGTACATCCTGTACTTCCTGAAAGGTAGCAAAATCAATAATGGGCTCGTGCAATCCCTTGACGATTTTGTTGTCTGTAGCTGCATTTCTAATATTGCCTGTATATACGACAGCTCGCAACATTTTTATAGCGCCATTTCGCGATACGGGTGTATTTTTGTTCGTACGAACGCCAACTTTATATGCCAGCGATACAGCTTCTTCTTGGGTGTATCGCCCTGTTGAGAACTCTTTGAAGAAGCGGCGGATTGGCTCGCGAAGCCGTTCAATCACTACAAGGGTTGGTTGCTTTGTTTCGGTTTTAGTATTAGCATAACCAGTGGGAGCCTGGCTTACCCAACCGCCCTCCATTGATGCTGCGCGTAGTCCATTTCTTGCACGCTCTCCGCGAACGTCATTGTCGAATTGTGCAAAACTAGCGAGAATATTTTCCATCAGCATGTCAGTATTAGTACCTCCACCTATTGGCTCAGAGGCTGACAATAGTTGAATATCAAGCTTTCTCAACACCGCACGGAGTGCAGTGTGGTCTTCAACACGCCGAGAGAAGCGATCTAACTTATAAACCACAACAACACCGATTTCTTTACGGTGTTGTGCGCAATATTGTAACATGCGTTGCAGCTCGTGGCGTTTGGCTGTTCTTGCACTTTCACCACGTTCTTCGAAAATGCGTTCGTCATTGACGTCGTAACCATGTTTATAGCAAAACTCTTTACAAATGCGACGCTGCTCTCCAAGACTCATATTTTCGACCTGTCGCTTACTAGATACACGAATGTATATAATCGCTTTTGTTTTTATTAGTTTTTCTTGTACTTTTTTCATAACTTACTCCTTATTATGACTTATTATTCCATCCGTGCAATAGGGGGTCGTAGAGTTTGGAACTCGCGATTCCTCTAGTATATTTTGTTGGCTAATATAGGTATTTGCCAGAGCCTCAAGTCGATTAATAACATCAAGAGCAACGGAGTTGTCCATAGTCTCAGAGGTAACCCCTGTAATCTCTCGGAACTCTTCAATGCTAACAATTGGTTCGTCGCTCATAGCACCGCTAGTATATCGACAATAAAACGGTGCATGTAAAAAGCGGCAAAAAATAGATAAGTTATTTTTTAGGCTATTCTAGATCTTTGAAGTTTTTGCGGTATTTTGCGTTAATTTGCGATATCATCGCCTTAAGTTCAGCCTGGCTGATAATTACTGGCTCTGGTCTGCGCGTAATCGTATACGTATTTATGTCAAGTAGAGTAAATAAACACCTGTATCGATTCTTGATTATAATCTGTCTAAGGTTTCTACGCTCATTGAAAATAGATGCACTTTCGAAGGGGACTCCTGGCTGTTGGCTCATCAGTTTCTCGAAAATCTTATACATGGCAGAGTCGTACGATAATTTGCCGATTTGCCGTTTTTTGTTGTCGTTCGCAATTTTCAGATAAATCGCTTCACCATCAAATAAAATTGATACAGACGCACTCTTTCCGTCACTACTGTTGGCTTCGGAAAAGTTGGTCTTACTCACATCTACAATGATCCGGTCAGACTTCATACTGTTGATAAGATCATCGGGCAATCCGCCCATTTCCTCAAATTGTCTGGTTATGTCGTTATGTACTAGCCCCTCAGTCAGTTTTATATCGCCCCACTTATTGAGCAAACGGAGGATTTTTTTCTGGTCATCAATATTTGCGTATGCAGCGACACGCCCCACAAGCTTTGGCTTATATTCAAAAATTGTACTGTCGTTCAACTCGCTCTGCTGTTTTAGCTCCACCAATACAGCGTTTACGGCATTTTTTATACTAGAATTGTTCCTGTTCATGTCTGTAATTATAGACCAATTTGGTTCGTGTAATTAGGATTATGCGAATAATGAGGGGTTGAACTTAAGCTTAAGAAAGTATCCATCTCTGTTAACATACGTGTAAAAAATAATGAAAGTGTTTTTTGCTATGTCAACAGAGTCGCTCTCATCTGTTGACTGGGAAAATAATACGTTGCAAATCCAACTTTATGCATTAAAAATGTTAGGTAAAATAAGCTTATGCGATTGGTAAAGCGAGGAAAAGGATTTGGTTTATATAGGTAATGGTCGGTATGTGTTAGGAGTTGATAACCTTACATGTGTCACCTCTAATTTCTCTAGTGCCACTAAATTACGGCAAAGGTTCCGAAATACGAGAACTTATACGGTCAGCATTTCCGATAGCCCACTAAAGGCGGCGTTAAGTTTGGTTGTCCGTTCTTCGGTCTTTAGTTCATCGTTGTATATTTGTAGCATCTCGACGCTTCTATGACGAGTCAATTGAGCCACCTCTAGTAGGTTTGGGAGTTTCTTAACGAGTGTTGTTGTGAATGAGTGACGGAAAGCATGCACGTTGCGATCAATATCTAGCTCTTCAAAAATACTCTTAATAATCACCGCTAATCCTCGCGTAGTCAGGCCGCCATCTTGGCTTTTCCGGCGCTCACTCGTGAACAGAAAATGATTAGCATACCTATCGGGGTTTTTCTCAACGTATTCCTTGAGCGTGCGCCGCACGTCCTCCTGCATTATTAGAGGTTCTTTATCATCCCGTCCCTTGCCAAGCACATGTAGACAGTTTTGCCTGAAGTCTACATCGCAATAGCGCAGGTTGCAGACTTCAGCTTGGCGTAAACCTTGAAACAATAGGAGGTATATTAGGGTTCGTTCACGTACCCTATCAGGATTACGATTAATCCAATGTACAATTCGAACTTGCTCTTCCTCGGTCAATCCTTGTCTTTTATGAACTTTGCTTTGCTGGAAGCATTTCACTGTATTGCTAATATCTCGGTCAATAATACCGTTTGCATACAGGAGGTACGACAGACGCTTGGCGACAATTAGCATCTTGTTCTTAGTTGCGACGCTACAAGCTTGTTTAGCGAGCGTCTTTTTGTAGTCAATGAGTACATTATGATCAAAGTTACCTCTGCGACTAACAAATACGATAAAACTTGCCAGACGATAGCGATAATCTCGTAGAGTCTCACGACGTATATCAAGGTTGCTCAATAAGTCTAGCAGAACACTATCTGCGTTTATGATGGTCAATACTTTCAGGTTCGTTTCTGTTGTGTCTAGCATTACAAAGTCCTATCGTAAAGCAAATGCTCAACCTTGATATTTCGCCTCTGAAATTCAGGTGTCAATTCAGTGCCTCTATGACACTGCTCGGGCTTGCCCTCGCTACACATCAAAGCTAGACGTTTGCCGTTTTGGGCACGAGTTGCGATGCTATCCAATACCTCGGTATAGTCATCACCCTTGATAAAACCACCAATACTGGGCTGATGTTCGTATACGATACCAGCTTCAGCTAGGTATTCTGTAAGTTTTGCGCTATTGAACCAGTAGAAACGTGATCGGGGCTTGCTACGAACGTCGATAACAATCTGAATGTTAACGGTTTTAAGTAGGCTAATAAATTCGGTAATCGTTCGATTTGAATGCCCGATTGTCCATACTTTTGGTGATTGTTTCATATTTTAATTATATCAAAAATAAGCGTGAAATAACAGAGGTGATAACGCTATTTTTTATTCTTGCTAGTAGCCCTATGCGTCCATTTTTGTACCTGACGTGTGTTTGTAAATCTATGACTTAAATATGGTCGTGTACTGCTCCAAGTATGTATAGCGACAAGTAAATAAAAGGTGGTTATGAAAGCAATTCAGCTTTCTTTTTATCGAACTCTGCCTGTGTAAGAATACCGTCCTGTTTAAGTTTTGCAAGCTTTGCTAGCTCATCAGCGACACTAACTCCAGTAGATAGAGTTTTGGGCAACACTTTATTTGGCGCAATGGCTTTATGTTTGACGATACCTTCATAATAAACTTCCATATTCTTTGCCTCGTTGCCAAAAATTTTGTAATGCTCGCCGTCCAGCATACCGGTATATTGGACATTGATAATCTTGCCATTGAAGCCAGTTATATGCATTTTAGCGTATGGTACTGAAACAATAACCTCGCTATTCTCTGTAAAGATAAATCGTTGATTAGTCAGAATGATGCTACCCATGCCAACCATTGAATTAGTAGTAACAGTTTTTTCGGTGGTAGTAGCTGTTTGCTTACTTCCTGCTGTTGCGGCACCTGCAACGGCACCAAGCGGCCCAAGTAGCATACCGCCAACTATAGCACGTCCTGCGACACCTTTTTTCTTGCTTGTTCCTATGGTCTCTTGAACGGTGCTATTGATTAATGCTATGCGTTGCGCAACGATTTCTAAGTATGGAATTTCATCGGATTCTAGTGATAGTTTGGTTTTTAGGGAGATAGGGTTTATATCGCCATCAAGTATCTTTTGCCTCTGAACTTCTTCTGCGTTAGCCTGTCGTATCTTTTCTTCTTGCTTTTGTTTACGCGCTTCTTTCATTTTGCTGAATAGACCCATACCATCCCCTCATAATAATTAGTTGTTGTAGACGGGTTATTTTCCAATAAAAATGGACACCCCGCAGGTGTCTAAACCAATAGTTGAGCGATGAAGCTCTGCTACTTTTTATGCGAGATGCCCAGTTCTGAGCTTCATCAACACAAAAAATGCGCTTCGCACAACTATTAGTTTAGACTTCTTAATCATAGCATTTATTACCCCCGTTTGATAGGGCGTTAGCTGCTAAGAAGTGTAATAGAGGTTTGCTGACGATTGATGTTTCTATATACCAGTATTGTATGTATTGGGTTGGTTTTTATAAATTGTCTTCACATCGTTAACATTTAGTTAGTGTATTTTGATCTTTATGGAGTTCTAATACACACTGTTAGTATGGTATCCGTATAATTCCCCAATTTGGCCCAGTAGTTCGTACCAGCGTATCAGTTCTTGCTTTAGCGAGTTCCAATTTTTAATACGATAGTCCGCCAAGTGCAAATAGGGTTATCTTCGATCGTCATTGTAAAATTAACAAAACCTATTGCAAACCCTACATTTAGTGTTTATCATGGTGTATATACGCTATATCTATAGCGGGTAGATAAACAAAAACCAAGAGGTGAGAAAAGCTGATACCACAGGGGAGGTGCTGTTGGTATTTTTCTTGTGTCTCTGTGACCAATATAGTTTTAAGGGAGGTATAATGAGTGTCATTCATGTCGTCAAACGAGACGGGACGAAAGAACCGTTTGATGCAAATAAAATCAACATTGCGTTACTGAAGGCGGCAGAGGGGTTGCCTGATCAAGTATCCAAGGTCGTGCAGGTGGCTACTGAACTGCAGCTGACATTGTTTGACGGCATTACGACTGAGCAACTCGACCAAGCGGTCATCCAGACAACCTTGCAGAATGTTAAAGACGATCCAGATTATGATAAGATCGCGGCACGGCTGTTGTTAAAAAATATTTATAAGAACACCCTAGATGATTATGAAACCGCTGATGAGCTAAAGAAACTGCACGCAAAGAAATTTCCTCAGTTCGTGAAGGATGCAGTAAAGGTTGGATTACTGGACGAGCGGATGACTGACGGTAGGTTTGATTTGAAAAAGCTTGGTGAAGCGCTTGATCCTGCTAAAGACGACCTTAGTAAGTACCTCGGTGTTATCACTAACCGTAACCGCTACGCTCTGCGTAAACATGGTAGTGAGCCAATTGAACCACCACAGTTTACTCACATGCGCATCGCTATGGGGCTGAGCTACAATGAAAAAGATCCGACAGCTGCAGCCATCGATTTTTACGATCACATGAGTAGTCTGGAGTATGTGCCAG
This sequence comes from uncultured Candidatus Saccharibacteria bacterium, assembly GCA_963520855.1. GTDB lineage: Bacteria > Patescibacteriota > Saccharimonadia > Saccharimonadales > Saccharimonadaceae > Nanosynbacter. Next base: position 131,950 of record CAUQSI010000002.1, read on the forward strand.
GTGGTTCAACCCGCGTCAATGCCGGTGGTTCATTCCCACAACTCAGTAACTGCTTCTTGTTGAACGTTGATGATGATATGGAATCAATCGCCAAGGCGGTGCGTGACACGATGTGGATCGCCAAGGGTACTGGTGGTATCGGTATCGGCTTTACTAAATTGCGGGCATCAGGCAGTCCAGTCAAAACCACCAATACGGTGAGTACTGGGCCAATCCCATTTATCAAGATGATCGATACGGCGCTATTTGCCGTCTCCCGTAAGGGTAAAAAGATGGGTGCAGCGGCAGTATATATGGAAAACTGGCATATTGATTTTAGGGAGTTCATCGACCTACGCTCTAACTCTGGTGACCCATACATGCGAACGCGTTTTGCTAACACTGCGGTGTTTATCTCTGATGAATTTATGAAGCGGGTGCAAAAAGACCAAGATTGGTACTTGTTTGACCCGGCAGATACGCCAGATCTACCAGAACTGTATGGTGAAGAATTTTCTGCGCGCTACAAAGAGTACATTAAACTAGCCGAGGCTGGTAAAATGCGCGTCTTTGAAAAGACATCAGCTCGCCAGCAATTCAAACAGATTTTGACCAGCTTACAGGCTACCAGCCACCCATGGCTCACCTGGAAAGACACTATCAATGTGCGAGCATTGAACAATAACACGGGTACGATTCACCTGTCTAACCTCTGTACGGAAATTACCTTACCGCAGGACAAAGACAACATTGCTACCTGTAACCTGGTGAGTATCAATTTGTCAGCGTTTTTGAACGAAGATAAGACGTGGGATTGGGATCGACTCAAAGAAGCGTCGCGAGCAGCGGTACGCCAACTGGATAACTTGGTAGATATCACCCAGACGCCGATTCCGGAAGCTATGCACTCAAACAACCAAACGCGGGCAATTGGTTTGGGAATAATGGGCTTTACTGATGTGCTCGAAAAGCTTGGCTACTGCTATGAGTCTAAGGAGTCATATAACTTGATTGATACACTGACCGAGTTCATCAGCTATCACGCCATTGACCAATCAGCAGACTTGGCACAGGAGCTGGGCAGCTATCCTACCTACAAGGGTAGCGGTTGGAGTAAGGGGATTTTACCAATCGACACCCTGGAGACGTTGTCTACTGACCGCAAGGTAAAGGTGAAAATTGACCACAAGTCGAGCCTCGACTGGGATTCGCTTCGGGTGAAAGTCAAGAAGGGTATGCGCAATGCGACACTGATGGCTATCGCGCCAACCGCTAACATCGGCCACATTGCTGGTACCACGCCAGGCATCGATCCGCAGTTTGCACAAATCTTTAGCCGCTCGACTCTGAATGGTAAGTTTTTGGAGGTAAATAATAACCTGGTGCGTGACCTCAAGGCGCTGAACTTGTGGGATGATATCAAGGAAGAGGTGTTTGCCAACCAGGGTGATATTCAACACATCGACGCTATCCCACAGAAGCTCAAAGACGTTTACAAAACTAGCTTCCAGCTCAGTCCTTATGCTTTTATCGAGGTAGCAGCACGAGCACAAAAATGGGTCGATCAGGCAATCAGCCGCAACATGTACCTGGAAACTCGCGATATCGATGAATATGTGGAAATTTATTCTGAAGCGTGGCGTCGTGGTCTGAAAACGACCTACTACCTACACGTTAAGCCACGCCACCAATCGGAGCAGACTACGGTGTCGGTGGAAAAAATTGCTGAGCAAAAGATTAGAACAGGTGCAGGCAAGGCGCGTGGCTTTGGCTTTGCAAAAATTAATAAATAAAGGGGGTTATCATGTCAGACTATACACATCCAAAAGGTGGAATTTTAGGCTCGGGGCTGCGCGACGGGCTGAGTTTACACCCAATTCGTTACCCATGGGCATACGATTTATACAACCAAGCGGTGGCTAACACTTGGTTTCCTAACGAAGTTCAGCTAGCACAGGACTTGATGGATTTTGAAAAACTTAGTGACGAAGAAAAGCATGCGCTCAAAACCGTCATTAGCTACCTCAATCCGAACGAGCTATTGATCAACAAGTCGCTAGCCTTTGGTATTTATCCATATGTTAACGCCGCTGAAGCGCAACTGTATCTGTCAAAACAGATGTGGGAAGAGGCCAATCACTTTATGACCTTTGAATACATCATCGAGACCTTTCCGTTTGATCGCGAGGAAATTTACGCGGCGGGCTTTGGCAAAAAATCGCTGGCCGACAAGGCGAACTTCCAGAACAAGCACCTGGATGTCATGCTCGATCCAAATCTGGACATCTACACCTTGGAGGGTAAGAAAAACTTTGTTCGCTCCCTGGTGGCGTATAACATTGTGCTGGAGGGTATCTGGTTCTACTCGGGCTTTATGGTCGGTATGAGCTTCCGCCAACGTAACTTACTGCGTAATGTTGGTACGCTGCTAGACTGGATCACCAAGGATGAGAATTTGCACTTGACCTTTGGTATCAATTTACTACTGACCATTTTGGACGAAAACCCAGAACTACAAACCCAGGAGTTTGCCGAGGAAATTCGCAACCTCATCTTGCAGGCGGTTGAGTTGGAGAAAGAATACAACAAGGACATGTTGCCAAAGGGAATCCTTGGCTTGAACGCTGATTATGTCAATCAATACGTCATGCACATGACTGACCGCCGCTTGGTCGAGCTTGGCTTTGAGCCTGAATACAACGTGGCCAACCCAGCCAAGTGGATGGCTACCGCAAACGATACCCTGGAACTCGTCAATTTCTTTGAGAGCACTAACACTAGCTATGAAGTAAATACCACGAAATAACTACTATGGACAAAATTACAACAGATATCTTAGACACCGTGGAAGTTGGTGCTTTGGCGACCGTCAATCGTGACAGAACACCGCTAGTGACGCCGCTCCACTTTGTTCGTTATAAAAATGACAACATCATTTGGATCTCTGATCGACAATCCCGCCACGCCGTTAATGCTTACCGTAGCGGTGTTGTCGAATTTGTAGTGTGGAACGATCAAAAGAGTGCTGTATTTTTGACGACAACGGTACGAGAACTGCCGGAGGAAGAGGAAGCAGCGGCCTTGGAGGCTTATGCTAACAAGCTGGGTGACTTTATGCCACGCGTCGAACATAGGCAAATTTACATCATGCCAATCGGCAAGCTTGATGAAAAAACTACAACAGGAAATTGGCTGCACTATGTTGCATAACCGCTACATATAGCGTATTATAAGCATAAGCGATACTAAATATATAGAAAGACAGGAACATGAACGCAAGTCAAATTATTTCTGACGACATGACATTGGAAGAAAAATTAAGTGCTATCGATGCAGCGATGAAAGCAGTCCAGCAGGCAGCCGACGACCAGGCAAAAAAATCTGGTGGCATTGCAGCACCGCTCGATCCGGCAAGCTTGACAGTGTGTGACGGTTGTGAATAAAACAACAGAGGTGTCGATTCGGCGCCTCTTTTGATAGGTTGGAGAAGTGATGACGAAGAAGTATATTTTTGTAACTGGTGGGGTGTTGTCTGGTGTTGGTAAGGGAATCACGGCGGCAAGTATTGGTGCGGTGTTGCAAGCCAAAGGCTTGTCAGTGTCAGTACAAAAGTGTGATCCGTACTTGAACGTTGACGCTGGATTATTAAATCCGAAAGAACACGGTGAGTGTTTTGTGACCAAAGATGGTGCCGAGACTGATTTGGACTTGGGGCATTATGAACGCTTTTTGGATTTGGAGTTGACGCGGAAAAATACTACCCTGTCAGGCAGGCTTCTGCGTGATCTCATCGCTGATGAACGAGCTGGTAAATTTGGTGGGCAAACGGTGCAGCTAGTGCCACATTTGACCAATGCTATTAAAAAATCTATTCACGAAGCAGCTGAGGGCGATGTTCACATTGTAGAAATCGGCGGTACGGTCGGGGACTACGAAGGTCTGAGCTTTATCGAAGCAATTCGTGATTTTTCACAAGAAGTAGGCAGGAATAATTGCCTCTTTGTCCATGTGGTGTATGTGCCGTTTTTGGAAGCGAGTCAGGAGTACAAAACAAAGCCTGCACAAAATGCCATGGCGGAGCTTCGTAGTTTTGGAATCATGCCAGACGTCGTGGCGGTGCGGACCGAGGGTCATGATAAACCGCCGCGTAGTGTTGGCGAAAAAATTGCTATCTCCTCTGGTGTACGCCCTGAGGGCATCATCATGATGCCAAATGTCGATACTGTTTATGAAGTGCCGTTGACGGTTGCGCGTGACTTGGGACCAATGCTGAGTGAATTTACTGGAGTAACAACGGAGCCTGATTTGACTCGCTGGGAAAATCTCGCCACGCGTGACACGACTGACTATGCTCGTGAAGTAACCGTTGGTCTGGTGGCAAAATATATTGACAATACCGATACGTATTTGTCGGTGACTGAAGCGCTTAAATCGGCAGCCTGGGCGGAGAATTGTGAGGTCAATATACGGTGGATAAATTCAGAGATTGCCAGTGATGACGATTTTGCTGAGGTTGATGCTGTGTTGGTGCCGGGCGGATTTGGCTCACGCGGTGTTGAAGGAAAAATTGCAGCGGCAATGTATTGTCTGGAGCACAATAAACCATATTTGGGTATTTGTTTAGGTATGCAAACGGCGGTAATTGCTGCGGCGCGTCGAGGTGGCGTGGACGGTGCTAACAGTGAAGAATTTGGTGCAGGTCAGGGCACGAACGTGATTTATCTGATGGATGGGCAGGCAGGTAAAGAGTCGACTGGTGGCACCATGCGCCTTGGTGATTATCCAGCAGTGCTGAAAGAAGGCTCACTCGTGGCAAAGACGTATGGTACAACAGAGGTGACGGAGCGACACCGGCACCGATATGAGGTGAATCAGGATTTTATTCAGGCGATTGAACAAGGTGGTTTGGTTGTTTCGGGCACCTCGCCAGACGGCAGATTGGTTGAATTTGTGGAATCGCCGCACTGCAACTATTTCGTTGCTACACAAGCTCACCCAGAGTTTAAATCTCGTCCATTTCGGCCACACCCGCTCTTTGATGGACTCATTAGAGCAGCTGCTTCCAGATAGAGCCAAGTAGTATTAGCGGACGGGTTTCAAGATAAGCTTAAACACTTACCTATTGACATGATGGGGTTTTATATGATATAATAAAGACATGGGACCATCTGAAAAAATGTTTTTATCTAAGCACCCTGCAGTGAAAAAATTGAAAGCCACTGGTGAAGAGTTAGGATTGCCAAAAGCGGATATTCGTTTGTCTTTGGGTCTGAGGGCTTTGATGGACGTAATGCATGGTCGCGGCAATGTTGATATATCTGGCGAAGATAATCTAATTGGAGCAGCAGAAAGAGCTAAGGAGAAGAACAGGGGACTTGTGGTGATTACATCACATGAGTCTGGGCTTGATGTGCCTACTGCTAGCTATTTAGCCTCTTTGGTGGGTAAGACTAGTATCGGGATAGCTTCAACCAACGGTGATTGGATAAAAGAAGGTGTGGGTGGATTTAATCCGGAGCCTATACAATATGTTTTAACGGGAAGAGAAAACTTTATCCCTGTACCATATAAATGGACGGATAGGAAAAATAAAAAACCAGCCCCTTTTTCTGAAGATGATTATAAGGAGGCTGTTGAGCGAGTTAAAGATGGTGAGATATTAGTTATGGCAGGGTTTTCAGACCACGAATCAGTGGAGCATCGTAAGATTGGTTCTGCGGCGGCACATATTGCCCTAGAGGCCGGTGTTGAGATTCTACCGATATCTATCTCAAGCGATAAGGCGGAGGATTTTTCTGGTGGACCATCTACGGCTGTATTGAAGGACCATAACCTGAAAATTACTATTGGTGATAGTAGGGACAACTGGCTTAGTACAATTCAACATTCTTATACAGAGGCTAGTCCAGAGACGAAAAAGGCTATGCGGAATAAGCTGAAGAAGATTTTGGCGAAGGGTAGTGTATTTAAGAGAATAGTCGGTAAAGGTAATCGTCATTTGCCTAAAGAATAGATTAACTTACCGAACACATCTCATTGACAAATTAAAAATAATATGATAATATCATAACATATAAAGAATGAAACAAAAAAAGGAAATTAATGGCTGAAGAGCAAGCGTTATCACAGCAACCACAAGCGTTGCCAACACAGGATGATTTATCAACGTTGTCATATATTTTGCGTCATGTCCGGGGATCGAGTTTAATCTCCGCCACGGCGTTGGACTTGGACATAGTGGAAGACTAGTTGATCTGGTGGTATACTGGTGGTGATGGAACACACAATTCAAGAAGTTATTGCAAAGCTATTTAATATTGAAACGACGGTGCAGTTGACGCGTCCTGATCCAAAGTTTGGTGACTTTGCGACGAATGTGGCGCTGCAGCTAGCGAAGCCCTTGGGCAAAAATCCACGTGAGATTGCCGAGGCGATCGCAGAAGAGTTGCGTGGTCATGAGGAGTTGGGTGAGGTGAGCGTGGCTGGACCAGGCTTTATCAACGTGACGTTAAGCGACCAAGCAGTGCTGGAGTCGTTGAAAGTGCGGCCGGCCACCAATCGTTCAGGCCAAACGGTCGTTATTGAAACTAATTGTCCAAATCCATTCAAAGCCATGCATATCGGCCACGCACTGAATGCGATTTTGGCAGATACCATGGCGAATTTGCTGGCGGTAGATGGTGCGTCAGTACACCGAGTGAGTTACCACGGCGACGTCGGCACGCACGTCGGCAAGAGTATGTGGGCAATTCTTCGCGAAATTGACGGCGATGTCAGCAAACTAGACGCTATTCCGGCTGATAAGCGCAACGAATTTATGAGTCGTATGTACGTTGAGGGAGCGCGGGCAGCCAAGGAATCATCAGAGGCACGCGCAGAAATTGATGAGCTAGCCAAGCAATCGTTTGTGTTGGACGATCCGCTGTACAAGCAAGTGTATGAGATTTGTAAGGCCTGGAGTTTTGATGAAATTGACGCCAATGTGGCGCGGCTAGGCAATGTGCCAATTGAGCGGCGTTATGTTGAGAGCGAGACTGAAGTGCCGGGCAAGGCCTTGATTAAAGCAAAGACTCCAGAAGTCTTTACCAAGTCCGATGGTGCGTATATTTTCAAGGGTAGTCAGTATGGTGCATTTGATAACGTATTTATCGGTTCACACGGCAACGGGTTGTACGGTGCGCACGATATGGGGTTGATTCAGCTGAAGCATCAAGATTATCCAAACTTGGACTTGTCGATTACGGTCAATGGCGAAGAGCAGGCGGCGTATTTCCGCGGGGTGATTGCCGCTAGCGAACTCGCAATTCCAGAATTGAAGGGTAAATTGTTTAATTATGCAACTGGCCTCGTCAAGCTAACAACTGGCAAGATGAGTTCGCGCACCGGTGAGGTGATTACCATTGATTGGTTGTTCAACGAGTTCAAGAAAGCTATCACCCAAGCTGGCGGCGAACCAACCGACGCGGTGGTGGCAGGTGCACTGCGTTATCAATTTTTGAAGGTGAAAATTGGTAGCGATGTAGTATTTGATATCAATGATGCGGTGAGTCTCACCGGTAATACCGGTAGCTATCTGCAATACGCGCACGCTCGGGCGCGGGGAATTTTGGCAAAGTCTGAGCAGACAGCTGCTTTCCCGACAGAATTGTTTGATGAAGATCAGCTGCTGGTCAGGAAAATGAGCGAATACGCGGAGGCGGTTAACCGCGCCACCGAGAGCTTGGAGCCGCATCATGTTTGTGCCTACCTGTTTGAGCTGGCGCAGGAGTTTAATCGTTACTACGAGAAAAACCAAGTCGTCGGCAGCGACAAAGAAGCGCACCGCGTTGGTCTGGTGGCGGTGTACGCTGATATCTTGAAAGCAGGGTTGACTGTTTTGGGTATTGTAGCGCCAGAGAGGCTATAAGTCGCTCTACATTAAATATGGTACAATCAAGGTGTTACTTTAACGTAAAGGAGTTTTATGGCGGAGAAAAAAGTAGCCAAGAAAGCGGCAGTCAAAAAAACGACGACCAAGAAGTCAATTATTAAAAAACCAAGCGTAGCGGCGTTGAAAGAAAAAGCAGGTGCGGTAAAAAACCATGGCGGTGGTTTTATGACGTTTATCCGTGAACAAGGCGTCGTTGGTCTGGCTGTCGGTTTGGCGATCGGTACTGCGGCTGGTGATACCGTGAAAAAGTTGGTAACAGCGTTTATCGACCCGCTTGTACAGTTGATCGTTGGTTCGCAACAGGGTCTTCAGGCAGCGTCGTTTACCGTTGAAATTGCTGGACGTCGCGGTGAATTTTTGTACGGAGCATTTATCAGCTCATTGATCACCTTGCTGGCGGTTGCCTTTGTAGTATATGCAATTGTCCATTTCTTGAAACTTGATAAATTAGACAAGAAAAAAGACTAAAACGCTTACGTTTGCCATTTTGCGCGCTCCTATCTACAATGTGAGTATAAAGGAGAGTGTAGCGTGAAAGATGGAGTCCGGAGGGCGGGTTATTTACGTAGATCGCAAGAACCAAGTAGTAGCCATTTGTTAAGCCAAAACATTAAGGGTCCTCGGCGGTCGCCGTATTGTTATGGTGAATCACCTGAACAGAGAAGGCAGCGCCTTGAAGAATTACGGAAACGCTATAGTAAGCTACCAGAAACTTCTTTCGCCGACTATGATCTTGGCGACAAAGAATTACCTGCGTATAGGCACAAAGCAGAGATATTAGATACATTATCGGAAAATAAAATATCTTGGTTGTGTGGGCCGACGGGTAGTGGTAAAACGACACAAACCGCTCAGTATGCACTGGAGCGGTTTGATCGTGTTGTGGTGTTGATGCCGCGGCGGGTCATCGTCGATAACGTTACTGAATATGTCGAGCAGAGTTTACGTGAACAGCTGGGCAAACAATATCCTGATCACTTGGTGGGAAAAATTCATGGACGCGCTACTGAAGCAACGCCAGAAACTAGACTTTGTTTTATGACAGCAGCAACGTTTACGAAGAAATTGGAGCAACTTTCTAAGGGTTGGCATAATGAGAGAACACTGGTGTTGGTTGATGAAATACATGAAGCCAATTTGGAGATGGAATTTGCTACGGCCCTGGCGGCAAAATCGATAGAGAATACCGACAAATGGCATATGGCTTTTTCTAGCGCGACGCCCGACACGGAAGTTTCTCAAACGATGTATGAAGATATCAATGGATCAGAATTACCAGTCGTAACCATCGAGGGTCGGCCGCATGATATCGACATTACAGAAGATAATGTGGGGACCGTATCTGAAGCGTATCTTGAATATGGTAAGGACTCGAAAAAAGCATTGGTCTTTGTTGAAGGGGTGAGAAGTATTGAGGAAACCATTGCGTCAATCAAACGCCACACCCGCCATCAATCTGGGAGGATACGATTTTTCAAATTACACTCTGGTATATCAGAGGCTGCACGGCGAGAAATTTTTACTGCTGAACCAGCAGAAGACGAGTCGTTTGTCATCGTTTCGACCTCGGCTGGACAGTCTGGCATCACCATCCCTGAGGTTGATTTGGTGTTGTCAAATGGACTAACAAAGAGTAAAGAAATTGGCGAAGAGGGCGCAGAAGGGTTGCCGCCTCGATTGTGTACCCAGGCGGAGTTAATGCAACAGGCGGGGCGTGGTGGCCGTGATATTGACGGTGCAAAGTTTGTGCTGGCGCGGCCAATTTCCTATGGTAAAATTTATCTGCCAGAGGAACTGAAAGGATTCTGCGACATCAAATCCCGTGAACAGCACATCCCACCGGAGATATATCACACCAATATCGTACGTAATGTCTTGACGGTTATTCATTTAAATGGCGATTTTGAGGATTTGAACCAATACTTGATGCATCCTGTTGCTAGTAAAAAAGTTATTCAAGAGTCGTACGATTTACTGGAAACGCTAGAAGCGATTGATGGAGAGGGGCAGATCACAAAGATTGGTGAGTTTATGGATAGTTTACCGTTATCACCAGAACTTTCTCGGTCATTAGCAGAAATGATTAAACGTGGAGGAAGCTTGCGTGAAGTGTTGGCGCTATCAGCGATTGCGGCTTCTATTTCTGGCGGTGGTTTTGCTGCATGGCATCAACCAAAGGAATTGTTCCAGGAATTTGTCAGCCCCGATACAACAGATGACTTTTTTGCCGAATACGATGCTTTTTTGAGAACCAGAGATCCCTATAATAGCTACCATACTGACGGTCGTGCTTATTTGGCAAATGGTATTGACCCAAATAAGGCAGATAACATTCACTATCAATTTAACAAAATATGTCGGCGTCTGGCGGTTAACCCGAACGACATTGATATGGGTGAGCTAAATAGTGAAGAGAAGTATAACATATCAGTAGCTTTAGTACGGGGTTTTCAAGAATTATTGTACGTCAAAGCGGGCAGTCGGCGTATTGGACGAACAACGGTTAACCAATACAGAAATATTCATACTGGCGAACGTGGTATTTCTGAGTATGAAATTAGTTCGTATAGCTTAGCGCGGCGCATGGGAATGGAGGCGCTGAAGCTGGTGGTGGCTTTTCCGTGGTGGTATGATGCGCATGATGGGCGTCGACACACTCTCAATACAATTTTGCCAGTAACTAAGGATCAAGTTGCTCAAGCCTTGAGTGGCAGTGCTGTGCCTGAATCCCTTGGTGATAGAATTGCTCCTAATGGTGACTTGGTTCATGTGGTGCAGCCAAAAGTCGGCTCACTGATACTCGGTCCAGAACAGCAGCAAAAAATCCCCGCTACGACAGATAAACAAATCGCGCTGATAGTGGACACGATGAAAAACAGGGCTAATAAACAAGTAAGAGCATTGTTTGATTTACAACATCAGCGAGTTATTACTAAGGGTCAATTGTGTCAGGTCCTAGACGGGTCTGCGGTAAATAGTCACAATGTCCATGAAGCGGAGGCTAAGGTTTGGGCTGTGGTGCAAGAGGTATTAACGAGCGAACAGCAAGAAGCTTTTTATGGTCAGGTAAATAGATGACGAGTGTACAATAGGTAGTATGAGTAAAGCGAAAAAATATTATGGATTGACCTGGAGATGACTGGACTAGATCCAGTGCGTGATGAGATTTTGGAAGTGGCGCCGACCGTGTTTGTTTGACTTTTTAAATGATTTATGCTAAAATAGTACATGTGGAAAAAGTAAGCCCGAACCCGAGCGATATAGAGGCTAAAATACATCAGCCTCGTGTTCTGCAAATGCTTGATAGCGGTGAACATTATGCGGACTTAGGAGGGGCGAGCCTCCAATTGAAAGACTATGATTGTGAGCAACTCGGTAACCCGGAAGCTCGCTGCAATGAAATATATGAATATGAGTTGTCTGCTGATGCTATTGAGCGGGCTAATTTGGGTTTTGATTTAGATGAGCTACCGTCATTTATTGGTGTAAAGGGCGGGGCGGCTCGCCAGGTTTTGGAGGCACTAGTACACAGTGACCGTCAGTTACCACCTCCTCGCGATGTCGATTTGGTAATTTTAGAAGAAGTTATTGCTAGCGGCGATTATGATCCAGATGAGATTTGGGCGGTAGCGAGCGATCTTTCAATGCGCTTTTCGCCGCGTGATGCAATGAATGGCTATGGTGCGGAGCCTGTACAGTCTGCCGCTGAGTTTATGAGGCAGCATGATTTTACAATCAATCAAGTGCTTATACACAAGGACGGTGACACTTGGAGGCTGTTAGCCAGTACTCAAGCAGTGTTGGATACTGCTGAGCACGTCATCAGGCCAACGGTATTTGAGCACGATCCTGATAATAGCTATCGCATTGGTAACAAATTAGCCCTCAAGGCTGTGCGGCTTCTTTCAGATATGCAAGTTCAAGGAATTGACGATGCAAGTATTAAAAGCGTTCAGCTGCCAGATGATACTTATGGCGATCCAAAAGACGATTATTTCATGCAAACGCTGCAACTAGATAAGGCGTTAGAAGTCAGCGACGAATTGGCCGAACGTTACGTAGAAAATCTGAGGTCGTACAGGATGTTGCCATATGGTTGTGAAGATATGAGTGCTGCTGAATTATACTATGAGTTAGTCAATCGGACAAATTTTGTTCCCTCTGACGGCAACGCATCTGGCGTTTTTCTGACTGAAAGAGAAAATCGTCTGGAGCTTGGTAGTGTAGCAAAATTTGATGACGTTATTGAAGGGTTATTACGGCATGTGCCAGAGCAGTTTTCTCGTGACTATTACGACTCTAAAAAGTAGTATAATAAAGATATGAAAGTAACTTTTAAGCCAAAAAAAATTTTATGGATTGACCTGGAGATGACTGGACTAGATCCAGTGCGTGATGAGATTTTGGAAGTGGCGGCGATTGCGACGGATTGGGATTTTACGGAAATTGTGACCTATGAGGGTGTGGTGCGACATGAACCCGAGAAGCTAGGTAAACTACTGGACCGAAATGCTAGTTTTTGGGACCAGCATCCAGCAGCGCGGCGCGGTTTGGAGGAACAAAATGCTTCGGGTAAGCCGTTAGCCGAGGTGGAGCGTGAATTATTGGCATTTTGCGATGAGCATTTTGCGGATGAACCACGGATTTTGCTTGGTGGTAACTCAATCCACCAGGATCGGCGATTTATCGACCAATGGTGGCCTATGTTGTCAAAAAGACTACATTATCGGATGCTGGATGTAAGTGCTTGGAAAGTAGTGTTTGAGGGTAAATATGGTAAGAAATTTGCCAAGCCAGAGGATCATCGGGCGCTGGAGGATATTCGCGGCAGTATCATGGAACTTAAGTATTATTTAAAGAAGGTGAAACCATGACCCATAAACAATTTGAAGAATTTATCTTGAGCTTGCCGGGTGTGTGGTTGGATTATCCGTTTGGCGAGGATATCGCGGTGTATAAATTTGGCAAGAGCAATGATGGCGCGGGGAAAATGGTGGCATTGGTAGCGGAGTGCTCAAAACCGCTCAGAGTGAGTTTGAAATGTGATCCATTGCTGGCGCAGAATTTGCGGGAAAAATACGAAACGGTACTACCGGGCTATCATTTGAACAAAAAGCACTGGAATACTATCATCTGCTCGGGGCAACTGAGTGATGAAGAAATTTTTGATTTGGCGCGGCTGAGCTGGCAGTTGGTTAGCGGTATTACACCGGAGAGCTCTCGAGACGCTTCTTGATGGAAGTGATGTCTGACTGTGTTTTTTCTAAGAATTCTTTGACGTCAGATTTTTTGGCTTTTTTTGACAAGCTGGATAATTCTGAACTAAGCAGCTCAAGTTGATAGGCCATCTCCCTGGTGTAGACAGCATCGAGCTGGTCGTTTAAAAAGGCATCATCTAGCTTTTCATTGAGCTTTACCTCAAAGTCCGGCACCTTGAGAGCTTTGTTGATATCTAGCTTTTCTGACTGAGCGATTGGTGTCGCTTTATTGACAGCGGTGGTTAATATTGCATCAAGGGAGCTGTTAATGTCAGTGACCGTGCTATTTTTTAGACGCTTTTTCTGTAGTTCAGTGACGGTTTGTAGGCGGGCAACCCTCATGATGACGTTAGAAACCGTTGGACCAGAACCTGACTGACTGGCCGCCCAAATGAAGCCAAGACTGAGCACACCAACCAACGCAATGATGATAATGATGATTTTAGTTTTCTTATCAAATCCGGTTGGTTCCGGTGGAGCAGCGATTTGATTGAGATAATCAATACCAGATGGTGTTGGTGGTTGAGAATATGGATCATTTGGATACATAGTACTATTTAAGCATAAACACGAACAGAGGTAAAGGGTGATATAATAAAGACATGCAAGATGCCAAAGAAGAAGTGCGGGCACGACTAAATATTGAGGACGTGATTGGTGAGTATGTTCAGCTGAAGCGGGCAGGTCGTAACATGAAGGGACTTAGTCCGTTTACCGACGAGCGAACGCCAAGTTTTATGGTGAGTCCGGAAAAACAGATTTGGCATGATTTTTCGTCAGGCAAGGGCGGTGATGTGTTTTCATTTGTGATGCTGGTGGAGGGGATGGATTTTCGCCAGGCATTGGAGCATTTGGCGCGCAAAGCAGGCGTGGATTTGAGCTTGTTTTCTCGCGGCGATGGACGAACGGCAAAACGGCGAGCACGAGCGGCTGAAGCATTGGAGCTAGCGGCAAAATTCTTTCAACAATCACTACTACGGACACCCAAAGCCTTGGACTATGTCGTTAAAAAACGTGGTCTGACTCGACAAACGATTCAGGATTTTATGGTTGGGTTTGCGCCAGATGACGGATCATCGTTGGTGACGGCCTTAACCAAGCGGGGCTTTTCAAAGCAAGAATTAGCCGATGCTGGTTTGACGAATCGATTTGGTGGTGATTTGTATCGTGGTCGAATGGTGGTGGCACTTATGGATGCGACTGGCCGAGTAGTTGGGTTTACCGGCCGGATCATTCACGATGAGGCAAATGCCCCAAAATATTTGAACACGCCGCAAACACTTCTGTTTGATAAATCACGGCACATCTTTGGTTTGTCCCAGGCTAAAGAGGCGATTCGAAAATCAGACGAAGTGGTAATCGTTGAGGGTAATTTGGATGTGGTGAGTAGTCATCAGGCAGGAGTACGGCAGGTTGTCGCCACGGCTGGAACAGCTATCACTGAACAGCACCTCAAGGTCTTGAGTAGGCTGGCTAGTAGAATTAAATTAGCGTTTGATGGTGATAGAGCGGGTTTAAATGCGACTGAACGGGCTATCAAACTATCACAAACCATTGGGGTGGAGTTGGAGGTTGTTAGTTTACCAGAGGGTAGTAAGGATCCAGATGAATTGATCAAAACACATGGTGTGAAACAATGGGAGTTGGTCATCGCTAAAGCTATGCCTGCTGTGGCGTGGGTGATACAGCAATATTCGCAGCGAGAAAATGTCAGGACTGCTGAGGGAAAACGACGCTTTTCAACTACATCGCTGAACTTGATTCGCAGTTTGCATGATCCGGTAGAACAAGAGCATTATTTGCAGATGGTTGCTGAGAAAACAGGGGCTAGCATAGACGCTCTGAAAGCAAAGATGTCTGGTATCACAACAAACAAAACGATTCTTCGCCAACCAAAAGTTAAAAAAACAGCACCACAAAAACCATCAGACGAGACGCTCGATATGCTACTAGGGCTTGCAGTGCAAGAGCCAAGCGTGAGGCGTTGGCTGGCGTCGGTACCAACAGAAGCTACAGATAATGTGAACACCCGAGAATTGTTGCAATATCTCACTCAAAACCCGAACGAAACACTCGATCCGATACCCGAAACCTTGAAAAATATTGAGGAGTATGTAAAGATAGTACAGTTAAAATTCGACACTCGTTATGCCGACTGGAATCGAGACGATTTACCAGGTGAGATGGCGCGATTGGTCAAACATGTAATATCCAAACATCGTGAAAACAAAATACAGCAATTAATGAGTAATTTGCGTGACGCTGAAACTGCAAATAATGAGTCGTTGGCTCACGATTTGCGACATCAGCTGAACGCACTAATTAAGGAGAAAGCGTGACCGACGACCCAATAAAAAACAGGCCATTAGCAACTGATGAGACGGAATTCGATGAGCCGACCATCGATGATGTTGATGATGACGAGGAAACCGAAGACCTTGACGCTCTGAACGCTGGGCAATACCTGGATGATATCTCTGATGACTCGGTCAGGTTATATTTACGTGAGATTGGTAAAATTCCGCTGCTCAATGCCGAAGAAGAGATGGAATTGGCACACCGTGTGATTCAGGGTGATAAAAGAGCTAAAGATAAGATGGCTGAGGCGAACATGCGGTTGGTGGTGTCGATTGCCAAGCGGTATTCGGGCCGTGGGTTGGATTTTCTGGATTTAATCCAGGAGGGTAATACTGGTTTGTTGCGCGCGGTGGAGAAATTCGATCCAGACAAAGGCTTTAAGTTCTCAACCTATGCCACCTGGTGGATTCGTCAGGCGATTACCCGAGCGATTGCTGACCAGGCACGAACCATTCGTATCCCGGTGCACATGGTGGAAACCATCAACAAATTGTTGCGCACTCAGCGACGGATGACGCAAGAGCTGAACCGTGAACCGACTATTGAAGAGCTGTCTAAAGAGCTGGATATGGAGCCAGAAAAGATTGAATATGTGATGAAAATCAAGCAAGACATTTCAAGCTTGGACGCGGGTGTCGGTCGTGATGGTGATGAAGAAGATTCGGTGTTGGGCGATTTCATCGAAGATGAAGATACGGTATCACCAGAAGAGTCAGCGACCAATCAATTGCTCAAAGAGCAGGTTAATGATGTGTTGTCGAGCTTGAGCGATCGTGAGCAGAAAATTGTCCGTATGCGCTTTGGGTTGGACAATGGTAAAAGCCACACGTTGGAAGAAGTTGGTCAGGAATTTGCCGTGACGCGCGAGCGAATTCGCCAGATTGAAGCCAAGGCTTTGGCGAAGCTACGGAAGCACAAAGACGCCAAGAAATTGTATGAATATCTGAGCTAGATTGACGGGTGATAGTAAAAAAGCCAGGCGGATTTTGCGTCTGGCTTTTTAGTGTGCTATCAATTAACACTGATCAGGTGCCTTGCAAAAATGTTCGTGGTGAGTGACAGCTTCTAATTGCGCATACAGCTCGTCTAGTCCGCGGTCATTTGTTACGAAATAGTCGGCGATGGCAATTGGTCCGCCTTTTTCCAGGTTTTCAATTTCCGACCAATCACGTTGGTCAACTTCGCGCGGCTGCATCGGTCGTTCGGGGCGTTTGGCCATACGTTGATAGCGCAGGTGTTTTGGCGTGACAACGGCGATGACGGACATCTGACCAGGGAATTCGTGCTTGAGAATTTTATATTCACTCCAGGTGTACAAGCCGTCCAGAACGATGAGTTTTTGACCAGCGTCAATCAAGTCATGCGCCGATTTGACGACGCGTTTGACGACAAAATCTTTGCCTTCGCGACGGCGGATTTCCTCGCGGAATTTTTGCTGATTGTCCCAAGTCGGTTCGATGCCAGCTTCTTCCATAGCTTTGTAGATGATGCCGCCAAAATAAATTTTCGGAATGCCCTTTTTGGTGAAATATTCGACCGCCGAACTTTTGCCGCTACCAGCCAGACCAACGAGGGCGATAATGTTTGCATGTGGTTGTGTCATGTTGTTAGTATAGCAAATTTGCTATACTGAGTATATGAAGCGTTTGGCGGTCATCGACGGAAAATCAGTGTTTTACCGAGGGTATTATGCCATGCCGGGGCTGAGTACGGCGGACGGTACGCCGACGGGCGGGGTGTATGGGTTTGTCAGTTTGGCGATTGAGCTGATCAAGAAATTGGAGCCGGATTACGTGGCGGTGGCTTGGGACAAGCGCGGCACCAACATCCGTAAGCGGCGAGAATTATATCCAGAATACAAGGCGGGTCGCAAGCCAGCGCCTGATGATTTTTATCAGCAAATTCCGATTTTGATGGAACTGCTGGATGCGTTCGGCTGGCCGCTGTATGAGCTGGATGATTATGAGGCGGACGATATCATGGGCGCGTTTGCCAAGCAAGCAGAGGCGCGCGGCGTGCAGACCTGCCTGCTAACGTCGGATTTGGATGCGCTGCAATTGGTGTCACCGCTGACTAAAGTCTACGCCATGAAAAATGGTCTGAGGAACATCGAGGAATTTACGGCGGAATATTTTGAACAAAAATATGGCATTCGGACAGATCAGTTTTTGGATTTGAAGGCGCTGAAGGGTGACTCCAGTGATAATTTGCCGGGTGTGCCGGGCGTTGGTGAAAAGACGGCGGTGAAATTATTGCAAGCATATGACACGCTGGACGGCGTGTACGCGCACGTGGATGAGCAAACAGGCGCTCTGCGGGCAAAGCTAGAAGCGGGCCGCGAGTCGGCGTATTTGACCAAGCAAGTGGCGGAGATTTGGACGGACGCGCCGGTGGAGCTGGACTGGGAAGTAGCGGATGTAAATGATTGCGATTTTGCTCGGGTGGCGGAGATTTTGCAGAAATTGGAGTTTCATTCGCTGATTGGGCGATTGCCAAAGACAATGCAGGCGGTGGATGAGGTAGTGGAGACGGTGGAGTTGGAGTTGCCGCGCGTCGACAATTTGCCAGCTGAGCCGTTGTTTGAGACAGAAAATATTATCTATATCGAACCTTTAGAGCCGGACATGGTCTATATTAATTCCAAGCCTGGCGTGGCGTGGCGGGCGAAGATTAGTGAGATTGGTCAACATGTGTGGCAATTGTTGGCGCAGGGTGTGGTGATCGCGGCGGACGTCAAGGAGCTATATCACGCGCTGGATGCTCACGGTGTGACGGTGCGGTTTCATGAGGTCTGGGATGTTGGGCAGGCGGCGTTTTTGATCGATCCGCTGAGGCGCGACCGTAGTTTAGCGGCACTGGCGGGTGATTTTTCTGAGGATAATTCCGCGTCGCGGCAGTTGGCACGACTACGGCAGATTTACCGCCAGCAGCAGGATTATATGGCGACACATCAGCAGATTGCCCGGGTGCTGCGCGAGTTTGATTTTCCGGTGATTTGGCCGCTGTTTCAGATGGAAAGGCGCGGCATGAAGCTGGACACAGCACTTCTTGAACACATGGGTCAGGAGCTGGCAGCAGAAGTCAGTCAGCTTGAACAACAAATGTATACGATGGCTGGGCGTGAGTTCAATGCCGCCAGTCCGGCGCAGCTGTCTGAGGTGCTATTTACCAAATTGCAACTGCCGACGACCGGTATCAAAAAAGGTAAAACTGGCTATTCGACAGGACAGAAAGAGCTGGATAAACTGCGCGGACAGCACCCAATCATCGAGCTGATTGAGCGGTACCGGGAGCTGACTAAATTGGTCAGCACCTACATTGAAGCGCTGCCGAAGCTAGTGGCCGAGGACGGGCGGATTCACACCACGTTTAACCAAGATGTCACCAGCACCGGGCGGCTGAGCAGCACCAATCCTAACCTGCAGAACATTCCCGTGCGAACGGAATTGGGTCGGAAAATTCGCCAGGCGTTTGTGCCGAGCCAGGGCAAGGTATTTGTTGGCGCGGATTATTCACAATTTGAACTGCGACTGGCGGCGGTATTGGCGGGCGATGAGCAGCTGACCCGGGATTTTAATAGCGATGTTGATATTCACACCAAGACGGCGGCCGAGACCTACGGCGTGCCGATGGAGCAGGTGACAAAAGCACAGCGGCGTGCGGCCAAGGTGATTAACTTTGGCGTGCTGTATGGCATGAGTCCGCATGGACTGGCGGCGGCTACCGGTATGACGTTTACTGAGGCGAAGCGGTTTATTGAACACTATTTTGCGGTGCGTCAGCCAATCCGCCAATATCTGGATACAATTTTAGTTCAATCGCGCGAACAAGGTTTTGTCGAGACTTATTTTGGCCGGCGGCGGCCAACGCCAGACGTTAAGTCGAGCAATTTTATGGTGCGTTCGGCGGCCGAGCGGGCAGCTATGAACATGCCGATTCAGGGAACGGAAGCGGATTTGATGAAGCTGGCGATGATTCGGCTGGAGGACAAATTAGCCGGGCTGGCCGAGCCGGTCCTGCAGGTTCACGATTCGATTTTGGTGGAATGCGCGCCGGAAGACGCCGAGCAAGTCGGCGAAATGATGCGTGCGGAAATGGAAGGAGTTTGTCCGGAGCTGCCAATTCGGTTGAAGGTTGATGTAAAAATAGGCAAGAACTGGGAGGAGACATAATATGACGGAGCAGTTGTTCCAAATCGGGATAAAAGCGATTATCCGAAATGATGAAAACCAAATGTTGTTACTCAAAAGTCAGGACTATTGGGATATTCCAGGTGGCAGAATGGATCAAGGTGAGGATATAGAGGCTGCACTGCTGCGTGAACTACATGAGGAGATTGGTGTTGATTATATTGCCAATAAGCAGCTTTGGGATGTGGCAAAAGCGGTCAAACAGCTCCCGTATGGTGATATGATGACAAGCCTCATGCTGATTGTCTATTACGTGCAGCTACCAGCAGATCAAATTCCTCGTTCGTGTGAGCCTGGCGTTACACTTCATTGGGTAAGCCTTGAACAAGCGGCTGATTATCTGAAAAACAAATATCCTGAGGCCTTCCGTCAAGCGATAGCCCAGCTCTCGTAGGATACTAAGTAACTAGTGCAAAAATTCTAATATTATGGTATAATCACCCCATGAGATACGCAAGAACAAATTCTTTTTCCCGACTGATACCGATTTTACTGGTTATTATCATCATGGTAGTGGCGGTGGCAGCAGTGATTGCCATTGGTCAGTCTTTGCTGGGCGGTAATAATCCGGAGAATAAACCAAAATCTCAGGCAGATATTGCCAAAGAGTCATTGTTATCAACTGACGCTAATCGAGCAGTGCGTTTGACGGTTCGGGGGCCAATTGTTGCGCAGGAAAAATTCCGCTCCTACCAGATTGAAATCACACCGGACATTCGACGCATGAGTACCTATGAGGGATATTTGGAAAAGCAAATTGATGAGAAAAAGCTAGATAATAATAGCCGCGCCTATGAAGAATTGGTGTACGCTCTGGAAAAAAGGAAGATGATGGAAGGGCGTCAATTGTCAGAAGAACAAAATGATTTGAGAGGTATTTGCGCCAACGGTAAAGTGTACAAGTTTGAGACATTATATCACGGAAATCCAGTGAAGACGCTGTGGACGTCGGACTGTGGTGGTTCAAAAGGCTCAGCAACTGCCAATGCCAATGACATATTGCTGATGTTCCTCAATCAAATTCCTGACGGGAAAAAGATTGCTGCGGGTGTTGGTTTGCAGCAGGAAGATACATTCTTCCAATTCTAATGTATATAAATAGATAACGAGGGAGGGAGGTTATGTTGGATGCCTGAGCTGCCAGAAGTTGAGACGGTTCGCCGCGGTTTGGCAGAGCTATTACCGGGTCGAGTGGTAGCACGAGTGGCGGTGTTTGACTCGCCAAAAAGCTTTCCGAATGCGCCCGCTGATGTTGAACAATTTTTGTATGGCGCGCGCGTGACGGCGGTGCGACGGCGAGCGAAGGTGCTGATGATTGACCTGGATACTCGCTACTCGCTGGTGATACATCTGAAGATGACGGGTCAGCTGGTGTTTCGCCAATGGTATTCTCGGGCGTCGTCTGCTAACAATCTGGGTCCCGGTGACAAGCATACCCAGATTGTGACCAGAGACACCACTCAAATACCTGACGCATCTAACTTCGCTGGTGGTCATCCAAACGACAGCTTGATCGGTGAGCTGCCGGATCGGTCGACGCGGGTGCAGATTGATTTTGTGGACGGGTCGCGGCTGTTTTTTAACGATCAGCGCAAGTTTGGCTGGGTGAAGTTGCTGCCGACTGATGAGGTAAAAGACCTACCGTTCATGCAAAAAGTCGGTCCAGAACCGCTTGACCCTCAGACACGGGCTGATGATTTTATCCAGCGGATTCGCCGTCGTCAGAATTCGATGATTAAACCAGCCCTTCTTGACCAAGCAGTGATCGCCGGTGTTGGTAATATTTATGCTGACGAGGCGCTATGGGCAGCACAGATTCATCCGCAAACGCGGGTAAAAAACGTTAGCGATCAGCAGTTGAATACATTATTTAATGAGCTGCGGCACATCTTGCAACTCAGCATCGACCAAGGTGGTTCGACTGATAAAAATTATGTTGATGCCGAAGGTCGAAAAGGGAATTATCTGACATTTGCTCATGTGTTCCGCCGCGAAGGCCAAGCCTGCCATCGTCACCCCGACCAGGAGATTATCAAGTTGAAAGTCGGCGGCCGCGGTACGCATATTTGTCCGGTGTGTCAGGTGGAGGTTATATGATTTATCTTCTCCACGGCGACAATGAGTTTGAGAAACGGGCGGCGCTTGCGGCGCTGGTTGGTGATGCGGTCATGGTCCGGCGTGATGGTGAAGCGTTAACGCTGGCGGATATACAGGAGATAACGATTGGCCAGACATTGTTTACGCAGTCTTCGGTGTACGTCATCTCGAGATTGAGTGAAAATCCTGACATTTGGCCACGGCTACCAGAGATATCGTTTGATGACGATAACACTATTATCCTAGTAGAGAGTAAACTTGATAAGCGAACAAAAACCTATAAATGGCTACAAAAAACAGCTAAAACCCAAGAATTTGTGTCGCTCGGTGACCGCCAGAAGCTGCAACTTATCACCTGGTGTGAAACACAGGCCCATGAGCGCGGCTATAAGTTAACGCGTAAACAAATAGGCATGCTAATTGACCGGTTGGGGTTTGATCAGCTGCAACTCAGTAATTTTTTGGACCAATTGGCGCTCGCGGAGAAGATTACCGATGCGCTGATCAATGATTTGGTGCCGTTGGCGAGGTCAGAAAACGTGTTTGATTTGTTTGTGGCTGCTTTGTCGAAAGATTATGAAACGGTGCATAGCATCATCAGTTATTTGGAATCGGAAAGTGGCGTAGATGGTGCCTACCAGACGATGGGGCTACTCGCTTCGCAGGCAACCAATATGGCAGCATTGGTGCTGTCAGGCGGCGATAATAAGCTGGTGGCAGCAGATTTGTCGGTTAATCCGTATGTATTGCAGCGGCTGTCCTCGTCAGCTCGAACTATTGATATTGAACATCTCAGGCGGATCAACGATGCGTTGTTCCAGGCAGACATTCAGATGAAGACAACTGGAGTTAATCCGTGGCTGCTGATAGAAACGGCGTTGGTAGATTTGTAGTTATATAACAACACCTCAGCATCATCACTGAGGTGTTGTTTGAAATTAATGAGTCTTATTT
This sequence comes from uncultured Candidatus Saccharibacteria bacterium, assembly GCA_963520855.1. Lineage (GTDB taxonomy): Bacteria > Patescibacteriota > Saccharimonadia > Saccharimonadales > Saccharimonadaceae > Nanosynbacter. The sequence goes on from CAUQSI010000002.1 coordinate 154,716, forward strand.
GTTAGCTTTTTTAGCGGCAGGTTTCTTGGCTACTGGCTTCTTAGCAGGTGCTTTTTTGGCAGCTGGCTTAGTAGCTGGTGTTTTCTTTGCAGCAGGTTTCTTGGCTGCCGGCTTTTTGGCGGTTTCTAGTTTAACGCCAGCCTCTTTGGCTGCTTTGCTCAGAGCGCTTTTACGGCGAGCCACAGTATTTTTCTTCAAAAGACCCTTTTTAACTGCGGTATCTAATTCAGAGTGGGCAGCTGCCAAGGTAGTAGCGGTTGGATTTGCGTGAAAAGCTTTGACTGCTGATTTGATATCTTTTTTGATGCCGATATTCTTTTCACGGCGTTTGACTGCTTGTTTAGCGCGCTTGATGGCGGATTTGATGATTGGCATGGTACTCCTTTACCTCTATAAGTTGTTATCGCTAATCAAGGATGCATTATACAGAAAATCACATGAAAAGTAAAGGGGCGGGACGAAACGGGGTATAATCTTGACTAATCGCCTATGCTTATGCTATAATTCAGCCAAAGGCTATAGCAATAAAAAGAAACAGGAAAACAAACAATGAGCACCGCTTCCGCCAAGCAGCAGGTAATCCAAAAAATCAAAGAAAATACTAATATATTAGTTACGGTTAGTCGTGATCCAAGTGTTGATGAGTTATCAGCGGCATTGGGGTTGACGCTATTTTTGAATGAGCTTGGAAAGCATGCTACAGCGGTATTTTCTGGTAAAATTCCACCGGCGATAAATTTCCTGGAACCTGATAAGACGTTTGAAGACACGGCGGATAGTCTCAGAGACTTTATCATAGCGCTTGATAAGGACAAGGCGGATCATTTGCGGTACAAAATCGTTGACGATGCGGTTGTGAAAATTTTCATCACGCCGTACCGAACGACGATTACTGAAGCGGACTTGGAATTCTCACAGGGTGATTACAACATTGAGCTAGTGTTGGCTTTGAACGTTGAAGACAGCAATCATCTTGATGAAGCGTTGACGGCTCATGGTAAAATTTTGCACAGTGCTGACGTGGTGACCGTGACAGCTCGGGATATTAAGAGTAGCTTGGGTGCGATCGATTGGCACGAGCGTAACGCCAGTGGTGTGAGTGAGATGCTTTTGGAGCTGGTTGATGAACTGAAGACAGTCAAGGCAACGCTGGACGAGCAGATGGCAAATGCGTTTATGACCGGTATCGTTGCTGTAACTAATAGGTTTAGTAACAACCTGACATCACCTCGCGTTATGACAGCGGCTGCGGATTTGATGGCTGCAGGAGCTAACCAGCAGTTGATTGCAGCAAAGTTGGTGGAAGCTGAGGAATTGGAGGCCCCGGCTGACGAACATGATGAACCGGAAGGTGCCGATGGTTCAAATGAGTCATCAGATACTGAGGAAGCAGAAGTAGACAACACCAAGCTGTCAATTAGCCGTTCATCACGTAAACAGCCAAAACAAGCAGATAAGGAGCTACCAAAACCAGATGATGGCACCTTGGAAATCTCACATCAAAAGAGGGGCGACCTAGATGAGGTAGCTCGCCGAACGCAGGCTGAGGCTCAAGACGAGGCTGCACGCGCCGCTGAGTCATACCTAGAAAGGCAATTAGCAAAATCCACGCCGGAAGAGTCAGTAGAATCCGAAGAACCAGCAAAGTCACCGGAACCAGAATATAGCTTACCAGCCATCAAGCCGCTAGGCAGTCCACAATCTCCGAAAGACGAGTTGCCGGAACCGTCAGTAGGCGGTACGTTCAATGCTTCAACTGAACAGGCTGCAGAAGACAAGAAGCGCGAGGCTGAAAGTGGTCGTAACCGCACGATTTTGAATCATGGTCAACCGGGTACTAGTCAAGGGGGGTTTAGTGATTCACCGATAAACGCCACCGTTGCTCGTCATGATGATGAGCCAAAATCAGTCGACCCGTTTGCTGAAACGAACAACAATTTACAGAACAATAGGTCTATCTCTCCTCTGGGAGAAGCTTCAGCTATCGCTGGACATAATGGCGATGTCATGGCTGCTCTCAGTGAAGATACCTCAAAGGTATTGGGGACTAATCAGTCATTGGGTCAGCCAACCCATCAGGCAGTTAGCGAAGCATTAGCAGCGGTGCCTAATGTTCCAGATCCATTGGCGGTAAACCCTGGCACCCCAACTTTGGCGGAAATTGAGTCTTCTGCCAAAAATATAGCAGGGTTGCCACCAATGCCTGACTTTAGCACATTGCCAGAACTGCCACCGGCTTTTCCGCCAGCTCCAGCAGTCGGCCCTACCGTCCCATCGGCGCCAGCGGCAACTCCGTCAGTTGTAAATACTACTAATTCTGAATTTAATCCAACCCAGTTCCAGATTCCGGGACAAAACTAACATGATACCAAATGACGATATCGTGCTTATTGACAAACCAGCTGGTATGAGCAGTTTTGGCGTAGTCGCCAGGATTAGGAGAGTGCTCAGTCAACAGCTAGGTAAGAAAGCAAAAGTTGGACACACCGGTACCTTGGATCCGTTTGCTACAGGTTTGATGATTTTAGTAACGGGTAAAAAATGTAAAGAAGCCGGGTCATTTACCAAGCTAGACAAATGGTATCAGGCAGAAATCATTTTGGGGATGACTAGCACGACGGGAGATCCTGAAGGAGAGCTTACACCAGTGTCTGAGCATCAGCCGACAATTGAAGAGGTAAGACAGGCTGTACGGAAGTTCATTGGGGTGATTGAGCAAACCCCGCCAGCTTTTAGCGCCATCAAAATCAATGGGCAGCGCGCCTATCACCTCGCGCGAAAAGGTCAGGAAGTTGCGATACCTGCACGGCAGATCACGGTGTATGACATTGAAATTGCATCATATAACTATCCAAAACTATGTATCAATACTCATGTCTCTAGTGGCACATACATTCGTACGCTGGCAGAGGACATCGGTAACTATCTGGGAACTGGTGCCTACTGTCAATCGTTGCGGCGCACAAAAATTGCCGATTTTACCATTGACCAAGCAGCGAAACTGTCGGATTTTGGCATAGATAATTAGAGTGGTATTATATGGATATGAAGCATAAGGGTTTTACATTAGTTGAAGTATTAATTGTTATAGCGGTGATTGCCGTGTTGGCATCAATAGCAATTGTCTCGTATCGGTCGGTGCGTGAGAATGGATTGGACGCGAAGATTCGATCTGCAGTTAAAACTGCGGGCGATGCTGCTGCTTTGGCGGAGGCTAGAGGAAAGCGTATCACTGGATTTGGTCCGTTTAACGCGCCGGATGGTGTACAAACTTTGGTACCGGATTATTTGAAGGCTGACTATCGGCAAGGTGTTTCTAGTAAAAAAGCAGCAAATGAGGAAGCAATCTTTCGAATCTATGAGTGTCATGATGGTGGTAAGGGGTTTGTGATATATGCCGCATTGAATAATCCATCTACCGAGGACGTAGCAACCTTCAATCGTATTCGTTCAAGTTGTCATCACAATAGCACGCAAGCACCAGACAGTGGCTCAACCATATATAGCTACGCGCAGCTATTCTAGCGGCATTGCTTGAAAATATTGGTCACTCCTGATATAATCAAACGGCTATGATCAGTAAAGAGAACAAGCAAAAAGCGATTGCTTTGACTCAGGTTGGCAAAAACGATGTCGGTAGCCCTCAGGTGCAGATTTCGATTTTGACAGCTCGTATCAAAGAGGTTACAGAGCACCTGAAAGTCAACAAACACGACTTCATGGCTCGTCGCGGCCTTGTCCAGATGGTAGGTAAGCGCAAGCGCCTACTAAAATACTTGGAGCGAACTGACTTTGAGAGTTATAAGCAAGTGCTGGCTACATTGGGACTACGTAAATAAGCGAACCAAGTAGTTTATGTATCCGCCTCGATATATCGGGGCGGATTTTTGTATGAACTATTTAGGAACAGCGATGATAACTTCACGTTTATCAAATGACCCACCCAGAGAACATGAATACAGCGTCAAGCGTGGTTGATCGGTTCGCTCTTCTATCTCGACGGCATTAGGCTTAACTTTATATATATCATATATGCTGTACTCGTAGCGTTTGCCGTTGTAATCAACTGTGATGGAATCGCCAACTTTGAGCTTGTTAATGTTGTAAAACGGAGAATTGTTGATGGTGCGTTGTGGTGTGGGGCCAATTTGGAAGCGATGAGCAGCAACGATGAAATTTCCACCCTCTTTAGGGTTGCCATTTTCTGGTTTACGCCACCAGGCAGTCAACTCTAACACTTCTGCACCACCGGTTTTGTACGGAATATTGACATTGATGGCAGGAATATAAATGCGATTTTCTGGATGAAACTCATCAGTTGTTTTTTGCAAAACCTTAGTTGTTTCATTGTTCTTTGGGTCGATGAATTGTGTAGCAAAAAAGGGGCTGAAAATAGTAATGAGTAAATATCCGCCACCTACTAACAATGCCAATGCTATACCCAATATGAGATAATCTTTTGTTGTTTTGGTGCGTTTCATCTTCACACTTATCATTATAACAGCCCGCCGGGTGATGAATGAAGAGTATGGTATAATAAAAAGGTAACTAACTGCGAATGGTGATAGAGACGAGAGCTTATACAATATCAGCTTTCACCCCTGTTACTTTTCGCGATAAGAAAGGAGGCTCAGATGAGCATTATTAATCCAAATGGCAAGGATATTTTTAGTGTTACCACTGAATGGTGTGGTCGACCACTGACGCTAGAGGTAAATAGAGTTGGTTTTCGCACCACCGCCAGTGTGGTAGCGCGTTATGGTGACACTGTTGTGCTGGGTACGGCGATGGTCGGATCGCGACCAGTGGAATTAGACTATTTCCCATTGTCAATTGATTATGAAGAAAAGTTTTATGCTGCCGGCAAGATTTCTGGTAGCCGATTTATCAAGCGAGAAGGTCGTCCATCTGACGAGGCAATACTCATCGGGCGGCTGATTGACCGGCCAATTCGTCCACTGTTCCCAAAGGGATATCGCCAAGAGGTTCAAGTCGTATCAAGCGTCCTCAGTATGGACCCAAGTTTCCGTCCTGATATGGTGGCAATGGTAGCCGCTAGTGCGGCACTGAGCCTGACTGGCACCCCATTTGATGGACCGGTGGCAGGTTTGCGTGTTGGCCGAGTGAACGGTGAATTTAAGGCCTTTTTGACCCCTGATGAGCGCGCAGCCAGTGACCTGGATTTGGTGGTTGCTGGTATTGAGAACGGCATTACCATGGTGGAAGCGGGTGCTCATGAAGTGAGCGAGCAGGTAATTATCGATGCAATGGCGTGGGCGCATCACATGATGCAGCCAGCCATCCAGCTCCAGCGTGAGTTGGCAGAAAAAGTCGCGCCAGCTGTACAGCAATACGAGCTGGTCTTACCTGATGAAACCATCCAAGCAGAAGTTGACGCGTGGGTTGCTGGTAAATTTGGCGCAGCTATTCGCCGTGCCTACCCAGAGCGTAACGAACTGATCGCGGATATTCGTCAGGCATTTCATGACGAATTTACGACAAAGCTCGGTGAGGATTATGATGAGCTGCGACCTCAATATGATGAGGCCTTTACGTTGGCACTCCACAACGACGTACGCCGAGGTATCGTTGAGGATAAGGTGCGTCCAGACGGCCGTCAATTGACGGAAATTCGACCACTCAGTTCAGAAGTTGGTTTCTTGCCACGAGCACACGGATCAAGCTTATTTACCCGCGGCGTGACTCAGGGTATGAACATCGTTACCTTGGCGCCGCTGAGCTACGCGCAACTAGTGGACACTATGGAACAGACCGACTACGAGCGGCGGTATATGCACCACTACAATGCTCCGGGTTATACTGTTGGTGAAGTGCGCCGTTTGGGTAGTCCGGGCCGTCGGGAAATTGGGCATGGTTACTTGGCGGAGCGAGCATTGACGCCAGTGTTGCCAAGTGAAGAAGAGTTCCCATATGCCATTCGTTCGGTGACCGAAATCATGAGCCAGAACGGTTCCACCTCAATGGCAGCGACATGTTCAAGCTGTTTGGCGCTGATGGATGCAGGTGTACCGCTTAAAAATCCGGTCTCCGGTATCGCCATGGGCTTAATGATGGACGAGGGCACGCCATATGTGCTGAGCGACATCGCTGATGCTGAAGATTTTGCTGGTGATATGGACTTTAAGGTGACAGGCACCGCTCAAGGTATCACGGCGCTACAGATGGATATGAAGGTGCATGGCCTACCAGTTGACATTTTGGCGCAAGCGATTGAGCAATCAAAAGCTGGCCGAGCGCACATCTTGGAGCATATGTTGTCAGTATTACCACAGCCACGCCAGGCATTGAGCCCATACGCGCCGCGCATTGAGAAGATCAAGATCAACCCAGACAAGATTGGTGCGGTGATCGGTAAGGGTGGTGAGATGATCAATAAGATCACTTCTGAAACTGGTGCTGAAATTGACATCAAAGAAGATGGCTTAATTACCGTGGCTAGCCCAGACGGCGCATCAATTGAAAAAGCCATGAACTGGATCAAGAGTTTGGTAGAAGAGCCAGAGGTTGGCAAGATCTATGAGGGTCGGGTTGTTAGTATCAAGGACTTTGGCGCTTTTGTGAATATCTTGCCAGGAGTCGATGGTATGGTACATATTTCGAAACTGGCCGAAGGTCGGGTAAATAAGGTGACTGATGTCGTCAAAGAAGGTCAGACTGTCCGCGTAAAGATAACTGGTATTGACGAGCGCGGCAAGATCAATTTGACGATGATCGGTTTATAATCTAGCCATAACCGTATTCAGTAAATCGTAAATAGTGTACAATTAATAGAGTAAGAAAAGGAGAAAGCATGGATAACAAAGGTAATAATACAAACTCGACACCAACTCCTGCTGCAACCGTTCCGGAACCACGTGTGCAACCGGCGCCAACTCAGCCAGTTCCTCAGGGACCAGTCAAGAAAAAGGGTATGAGCAAGGGTATGTTGTGGGGTATTATTGGTGGTTCGATTGCCTTCATCTTGTTGGTCGTTGGTATTGTTTTGGCAGTGATTTTATTGAGCGGTCCAAGCAAAGAAGATTACAAGGAAGCGCATGATAAGGTTACGAAAGTGCGAGGTACCTATCTACGGGTTGGCTCGGCTTTTCGTATGGTTTCATATGGGACATCAACCGCGTCTACTGATAAGATTAAAGAATCAGTAGAAGAATACAAGAAGTCGGTTGATGACTTGAAAGACATGAAGGCCTTGCGCGACAAAGATGTTAAGCAAAAATATGATGATTTCATCAAACAAAACAATGAATTTACCACAATGGTAGGTGATTTGGCTGATGCATCTGATGAATTGCTAGAGACCACAAAGAACTGCCGAACCGCTACTACCTTTCCTCGATTCAGCTCAGACCGTAGTAAGTTGCTAGAGAACTATGACAAAACTGTTAGTTCTTGTGTTTCTGCTGTTAAAAAATTAGCCAAAGTAAAGAGTCAATTGTTGTCCGAAGAGGCAAAGAAACTGGCTGATGCTTTTGATGAACAACGAGGGATAGTTGAGGAGATGCAAAAAGCTCATGATGCTGGCGATGCGTCTGGCCTGTCAGCAGCTGCGAGTAAGTTGTACCGCCAGCTCACAAATTTCAAGGCTGGTGACGCTCCAAAAAAGCTAAACGAGGCGTTCCAGAAGGCAGAGGTTAACTCTCAGTTGAATGCTTTGGGTCGGATATTAACTGAAAAAGCAAATCAAAGTTAAAGCTCAGGTAGAATAAATGAGAAGCTCCGTTGTGTGGCGGAGCTTTTTAATTGACCGGGAGGGTTGTTTATGTAGGATGAGCGTAGTATAGTGGATAGTAGATATCTACTATAACTATTTTATGAAAGGATTAAGATGAAGTTATCGGGAGCTGTTGAACAAGCCTGCTGTATTATGGCGCTTTTGGCCGACCCTAAACGAACCGCACCAATCACCAACGACGCTTTGGCTGAGAAAATGGCGGTATCGCCGACGTACCTAAAGAAGATTAGTCGCAAATTGGTGGTGGCACAGCTCATCACTTCAGTACAGGGTGCTGGCGGTGGTTTCGTTTTGGCAAGGGAAATGAGCCAAGTGACGCTGCACGACGTCGTTTTGGCGATTGAGGGCGAGGCGCCGTTTTTCCAGCCCCAGGGGATTATTGAGCGGGTCTTTGCGACGCGCCGCCGCCAAGTCGAAATTGGCATGAATATGATCGAAAAAGTCTTTTCTGAAGCGCAGCAAAAGTGGAGCGATTATCTAAAAACAGTCACCCTAGAAGATATTGCCAAGGAGGTAATGCATGGTTGAAAAAGTAAAGTGGTTTTTGCGCCGGCAACGCAATAATATGGTGCGCGCCGAGTGGCGACATTTATTCAAAAATAAGATTTTATTGGTTTCGCTGGCGGTGATTTCATTTATCCCGATTATGTACAGCGGCTTTTTCTTGGGGTCGATTTGGGATCCGTACGGGCAAACCAAAAACTTGCCGGTGGCGTTTGTCAACGAGGACAAAGGCGCGCAGCTGAATGGTCAAGCGCTGAACGTCGGGCAGTCGGTTGAGCAAAAATTAAAAGATAATCACGATTTGGGCTGGGAATTCGTGACCAAGCAGCAAGCCGATAGCGGCGTTAGCAGCGGGCATTTCTATGCAGTGGTGACGATTCCGGCGGATTTTTCGGCAAAAGCAGCATCGATTACGCAAAATAAACCCGAGCAGGCAGTTATTCACTATACGACGACGCCAGCCAAGAATTATATCGGTTCGTTGGTCAGTAGCCAGGCGGCTGAAAAAGTCAAGACTTCGGTGGCCGAGCAAGTCACTAAGGCTTATGCCAAAGGCGTGCTAGAAAATATCAATAAGCTTGGCGGCGGTCTGGAAACAGCAGCGGACGGCGCAGCGCAACTGCATGATGGTTTGGCGACTTTGCAGGCAGGCGCGCAAACTTACACCAGTGGCGTTAAGCAGTTGGCAGCCAATCAGCAGGCGCTAAGCAACGGTTTGGCGCAGCTAGCTGATGGGTCGCGCCAACTGCAAGCGGGACTGGGGCAAATGTCGAATGGATTGCCGAGCCAAGTCCAAGTTGCGCAATTATCAAACGGCATGAAGCAACTGCAATCTGGTCTCAATCAGCTCAACGCCAGCGTGCATAATCCATCGCCAGAACTGACAGCGCTGCAACAAAAGGTTGCTAACGAGGCGCAAACTTTGGCGGTGACAATGCAAACATCTTTAGCGGACTTAGCGACAGCAGGCAGTACGTTGCAAACATTGGGAACTAATGCGGCAAATTCTGGCGGTTCAACAACCATAACCTTGCCGCAGATTAGCCAGCTTTCCCAGGCGCTTAATAAAACGCAAACGATTACTACTCAAGTAGCCGCACTACTGAAAGATTTGCAAACACTGACGGTGCAATTGAGCAAACAACAAAGCCAATTGCAAACTGGCATTGCGACATTAGCAAACGGTGCGAACCAACTGGCACCGAATGCGGTTAGTGTGTTCAATGGTTACAATAACCTGAGAGCGGCTAATAATCAGCTACTGGCTGGCTCGACAACGCTGGTGAATAATTTGTCGCAAGCGCAAACCGGCAGCCAGCGACTAGCCAACGGCGCGGCAGTCTTGAACGCTAATTCGGGCACCCTGCTCAACGGTACATCACAGCTGGCAACTGGTGCGGACACGCTGTCTGTCAAATTGGCTGACGCTGGCAACCAGATAAAGCTGCAGCCGACTGGCGCTGCCACGCAGCAGCAAATCGCCAACCCGGTATCGTCGGAAACTAATAAACAGGGAGATGTGCCAAATTATGGCTATGCCTTGGCACCATACGTCTTGTCGCTGAGCTTGTTTGTCGGGGCGCTAGCGGTCAATATCATTTATCCTATCCGCAAGACTTTTACCGAACAAGAAAATGCCTTTCGCTGGTGGCTCGCCAAAGCCTCGGTCATTGGTACGGCAGCCTTTGCTCAGGCAACAATCTTGATGCTAATTATGGTTTATTGTCTGGGCTTAACGCCTGACCATCCGGGGCATTTCATCGGCGCGGTATATTTGACCTCGTTTGCCTATATGTCGATTGTGTCACTGTTGGTGATTGTCTTGGATAATCCAGGGCGCTTCCTAGCAATGGTGCTGCTGGTGTTGCAGCTGGGATCGAGCGAAGGAACTTTCCCAATCCAAACGACAAATGGCTTTTTCCAAGCGGTCAACCCGCTGGTACCGATGACTTATTCAATCAGGGCCTTGCGTCAAGCTATCTCGGGAGGGCTCAGCAACTCATTTTACATTGATAGCATGTGGGGGCTGGCGGGCTTTTTGCTGGTAGCTAACCTGTTGATGCTCGGCTTCTTCGCCTACCGCGGCAAGCGAAAATTTATTCACACATCAGTGGACGGCGATGATTGATATAGATAACAGTGGTGCTGTTATTACGCGCTTTTGACAAAATATCTGTGGTTTGCTAAAGTAGATCCACTAACGAGGGAATATTTGCTATTTATCTCTCTGCCTGATTTTTGAATTATTATAACGAAAAAGGAGTATAACAATATGGGTCAGCGGCGACTGGCAACACCGCAGAAGGATGATGCTAAAAAGCGTCCTCAGTCGAAAAAAAGCAACAATGCAGTATTAAACAGCACCACCACTCGTAAAGGTGAGGTTTTTCGCGCACAGCGGCGAACGAGCGAAAATGTTAATCTGAGGGCATCACAGCACGTGATCAATATCCCAGTCAATAAATCAGTTTACAACGGCTATGGCGGCGAACAATTTAGCGCCAAAATGCAGCCAAAGCGCACTCGTGGCGGCAAGCCAAAACTCAGGATTATCCCAATCGGTGGTGTCGGCGAAATGGGCATCGGTAAAAACATGAACGCCATTGAGTATGATGATGAAATTATCGTTGTCGACATGGGCTTTCTGTTTCCGGGCAGCGATTATCCGGGCATTAACTATATCACGCCGGACATCACCTGGCTGGAGGAAAATAAGCACAAGATCAAGGCGCATGTGTTCACTCACGGACACCTTGATCACATCGGTTCTTTCCGGCATTTTATTCACCGAATTCCAGCGCCAGTCTATGCGTCGAAGTTTACCATCGGCATGCTAGATAAGTCGCTGGCTGATGCGGATACCGATTTCCAGCCAGACTTTCGGGTGATGGATCCATTGAGCCATGAAATTGTTCAGGTGTCGAAGCACTTTTCGGTGGAATTGGTGCGAGTGAACCATTCCATCCCTGACTCAACGGCGGTGATTATTCGGACGCCGTTGGGTGTAGTGATTGATTCTGGTGACTGGCGATTTGAGGAAAGTCCGGTTGATGGTCAGAAGTTTGACCTTAAACGCATGACTGAAGTGGCGTCCAAAGAAGGCGTGTTGATGTTCATGAATGAATCGACCAACTGTGAGTCAGCTGGTACGCACACCCACACCGAGTTTGATATTCAATATTCCATCGGTCAGGTGATGGATAAATTCAGCAACAGCCGAGTAATTTTAAGCTGTTTCTCGTCACAGGTCCATCGTCTGCAATTGATTTTGGAAGAGGCGCATAAGCACGGCCGCAAAGTGGCGTTTGCCGGTTTTTCAATGATCCAGAACTTGGAGGTGGCGCTGCGCTCGGGAACCATCAAGATCCCGAAAGATACCGTCATGAAGATGGAGGATATCATCAAGCTGCCAGATAGCCAAGTCACGGTGGTCTGTACTGGTTCGCAGGGTGAGTTTAATGCTGTGCTCAATCGCATGGCGACTGGTGCGCATAAATACATGAAGATTAAAGGCTCTGATGTGGTGGTGTTTAGCTCTAACCCGATCCCGGGCAATGAGAAAAACGTGGTGCGAACAGTTGATGGTTTGATGCGCGAGGGTTCTGATGTGATTCAGAACGGTAAAACACACTTGACCGGGGTTGGGCCGCTACATTTGTCGGGTCATGGGTATTATGACGATCACATTAAGCTGATTAACGCCTTGAACCCAACGTACTATATGCCAATTCACGGTGAATTTCACATGTTGGTGCACAATGCGCGGCTAGCAGAAAAAGAATGTGGCATTCCCAGGAAGAATATCTTTGTGTGTGATGCTGGTGATATCATTGAAATTGATATCGAACGCCAAGCTAAGAAAGCTGGTCGAATTCAGGCTGGTGGCGTGATGTATGACGATACGGGCGCTATCGTCTCTGAGGTGGTACTGAAAGACCGTATCCATATGTCTCAAGAGGGTATGTTTGTAGTGGTGTTGACGGTACAACGTGGTACGGGTCGGCTGTTGACTAGCCCGGATATTATTTCTCGCGGCTTCATTTACTTGCGTGACTCTGAGGAATTGATGAACATGATCCGCCAGTACTTGAAGCAAAAAGCAGCCCGCAGTTTCGCTGGTAAATACGATCTTGATGTGGTGAAAAAGGAAATCAAGGATGAAGTCACGCACATCTTGTACGACCAGACGCGTCGAACACCGATTGTTATCCCTGTTATCAATGAAATCGGTGGTGGCTTGAAAGCTCCAGGAAAAGTTTCTCGGGGTGTCCAGGGAGCAGCTAAGCCAGAAGCAGCAGCTGATAGCCCAGTTGTTCCAAAGCTACCCAAAAAACGATTTCCAGCTAAACAAGTCCCTGACACGGAGGCGAACGACACCAAGGCTCGAGAGCGACACAACGCACCGGCTTATTAGACATGTTTGATAAAGTATGATATAATAAATAAGTGCGATAATCCGTAAAACGGGGTATAATAGATAATAGTTATGCCTAAAAAACGAAAGACTACGAAAAAGAAATCAGTGGCGACTGCGCCAAAGCATGACGTACCGAGCGGTTTTTGGTCGCAAGTTGGGGCGGTCTTGATGATAGTGCTGTCATTACTGTTAGTGGTGGCATGGTTTGATGTCGGTGGCCCAGTCTTGGAGTGGACAAACCACACTGCCTTGAAGGTCGTTGGTTATGCTATGTATGCTTTGCCGGTGTTGTTAGTTTACATCGCGGTCGAAACCTTCCGTGCAGAAAATAATCGATTGCCAATTGCCATGAAAATAGCGGCTGTTTTGGAGGTGGTGTGGCTGAGTGGGCTGTTTGGACTACTGAAGACTGCCGCCCGCCCGGAGGCTGGTGGTGTTATTGGGGATGTTGCTAATAATATAATGATGACCCTGGCAGAAAAGCCAATCGTCGCTCTGATATATATCGTTCTCATCCTTATCACTGCATTGTTCATCACGCTCATGACCCCAGTTGAGTTGTTTGGTAAGATATGGGAGATGATGCGGCGTGATTCTTCGGAGGACGATGAGAACAAAGCAATCATGCGACAGGCTGCCAAGGCGGAAAAAGCTGAGTCACGAAAGGTTAGCGAGATTAATTTGAACGCTGGCGTGCCGACGGTAGATACAGAAGAACCAGCTAAAGCCAAAAAATCGTCGCCGTTAAGTAGTTTGCGGGGTAGTGTGAAGCAGGATAAATCTGCCGAGGAACAGGCAGCATTAGTTTCGGTGCATGATCCAAATTGGCAATCACCAAGCTTGGATCTACTAGAGAAGAAGCAAAGCCCAGCTGATGCTGGCGATATTCGGCAAAATGCCCAGATCATTCATGATACCTTGGCAGAATTCAACATCGACGTGGAGATGGAAGACGCCAATATTGGGCCGAAGGTGACGCAATATACTTTGCGGCCGCCGAGTGGTGTGAAATTGACGCGCATCACAGCATTGGAGACGAATATTGCTTTGAATTTGGCGGCGCAGAGTTTGCGGATTGAGGCGCCGATTCCTGGGCAAAAAGCCGTTGGTATTGAGGTGCCAAACCGACGAGCGGCTGATGTGCGACTATATGGTGTGTTGGATTCGAAACAATGGAAGCACGCCCATGAACCGTTGAGCTTTGCTATCGGTAAGGATATCTCGGGTGAAGCAGTGGTTGGCGAGCTGAACAAGATGCCACACATGTTGATCGCTGGTCAGACCGGTTCTGGTAAGTCGGTGATGATTAATACTCTATTGACTAGTTTGTTATATCGCAATAGTCCGAGCGACATGAAATTGATCTTGGTTGACCCAAAGCAGGTGGAAATGGCGCCATATGAAGACATCCCGCATCTGTTAACTCCAGTGATTACTGAGCCAGAAAAGACTATCTCGGCCTTGAAATGGGCGGTCAATGAGATGGAGCGGCGCTATAAGTTGTTGGCGGCGGAGAAAATTCGTGATATTAAGAGCTATAACAAAAAAATCAAGACTGCTGGCACGAAAATCCCGGTTGCTGATGAGAACGGAAATGTTCAGCAACATGAAGACGGGGCGATGCCATACATCGTCATTGTGATTGATGAGTTAGCTGATTTGATGATGGTGGCAGCGCGTGATGTTGAAGCGTTGGTTGTTCGCTTGGCACAGAAAGCCCGAGCAGTGGGTATTCATTTGGTCTTGGCGACGCAGCGGCCGAGTGTTGACGTGATCACTGGTTTGATCAAGGCGAATGTGCCAGCACGAATTGGCTTTACCGTAGCTTCTCAGGTTGACTCACGAACTATTCTGGACCAGATTGGTGCTGAGAAACTGCTTGGTCAGGGTGATATGTTGCTGTACACACCAAGCATGAGCAAGCCAAAGCGTATTCAGGGTGCATGGGTGACTGATGACGAAGTCAATAAGATAACGGACTATCTCAGGATGCAGTCAGCGCCACAGTACAATGATGAAGTGGTTGCGCAGCCTGTCCAGCTCAATGGCAAGGGTGGCGTGATGGTGAATCTGGAGGGTAATGACGGTGACGCGATGTTTAAGGATGCTGTTCGCTTGGTCATCGAGAGTCGTCGAGCTTCTACGAGCCTGTTACAGATGCGGTTGAAGATTGGGTATGGTCGAGCTGCTCGTATCATGGCCGAGATGGAAGACCGGGGGATTATCGGTCCGGCTAATGGATCGAAGCCACGAGAGGTGTTGGTATCAAGCCTTGATGAACTTGGTGATAGCTAATTTGAAATGATCTAGTTATCGTGCTGTTTGGTATTCTCCGAGTAGTGTGACTTTGTGACCAGTTGCGGTGATTTTGTTGATGGCGCGGTGTAATGACGGACCAGCAGTATCAACGGTTATGAAGAATTTGTAGTTCCACGGTTGGCCGATGATAGGCTGGGATTGGAGGCTGGCGAGGTTGATTGACTGATTGGCAAAGGTACGGAGTATCTCGAGCAGGCTGCCTGGTTGGTGGGTAGTGGTCACTACAAGTGTTGCTCGATCGGCGTCAGTCACTGTGGCGATTGGATCAAGGACGAGAAAGCGAGTGATATTATCCTGACCGTCTTGGATGTGTTGCTTGAGAATTGGCATATTGTGTAGCTGAGCGGCGGCCTCACCAGCGATGGCTGCTAGGTGTGATGAACCGTGCTGTTTGATGAATTCGACAGCGCCAGCGGTATCAAAATATTCAATTTGTGCGGCTTGCAGTAGGTGTTCTCGGAGAAAATGCTGACACTGTGACAGGGCAACAGGATGTGAATAGACAGTAGTAATGTCCTCAAGTTGTGTGCCTGGATTAGTGATGAGAGTTTGCTGAATAGCAAGCGTTACTTCGCCAACGATGGGAGCACTGCAAGATTCGATGTGACGGTAGGTTTCGTTAATGGTGCCGTAAATGGTATTTTCCACCGCCACGACAACGGCGTCAGCCTGGCCACGAGCATAGGTTTGAAAGACATCGCCAAAGGTCACGCACGGAACGATGGTAGCGTCAGGTCCATACCATTGTTTTGCTGCTTGTTCGTGGAATGATCCAGCTTGTCCTTGAATAGCGATACGCATGAATTCTATTGTAGCACGGTCCGACAGGGCACATCACTGGACTTTTATATCAGATTACCGTATAATACGAGGAAATAATAACCTAAGGTTATGTGAGATAGCATAACCATCCGTGAAGGATTCCGAAGGAGGAAACATGAACGAATACGAACTGACCGTTCTTATTCATCCAGATTTGGAAGCAAATTTGGACGCGGCGCTGGACAAGGTTCGAGCGTTGATCAAAGACAATGGTGGTGAAATCACCAAAGAAGATAACTGGGGTAAGAAAAAACTGGCTTACCAAATTCGCCGCGAAGATTTCGCAGTGTATGTGTACTTTGAGGCAACATTGCCATCAGACGCACCACGCAAGATTTCAAGCACATTGAACATCACTGACGAAGTACTGCGCTACTTATTGGTAAAGACTGATGAAAAGACTCGTCAGGCATTGGCAGAGCAGCGCGAGCGATCTGAGAAGATGGCTGCTGAAGCCGCTGAAGCTGACGCATAATTATCGCAAACGATATCGATAATAAACCTATAACAAGGAGGGTAACACTATGGCACGAAGTATCAATCAAGTCATCTTGATGGGAAGATTGACCCGTGATCCTGAGCAGCGTACGACAACGTCAGGAAGGACGGTTGTGAGCTTTTCTATCGCGGTGGATCGACAAACACAAGATGATCAAGCTGATTTCTTTGATGTAACTGCATGGGAAAAGCTCGGTGAGTTGGTTATGCAGTACCTATCAAAAGGCCGACGCGTATTGGTACAAGGGCGCCTTCGCCAAGACAGCTGGGAAGACAAGGAAACTGGCAAGCGACGTTCACGAATTGAAGTGGTTGCCTCTGACGTGACCTTCCTGGATGGGCCAAGTGGTGATACTGCCAGCTCAACGGCAAATATATCAACGAAAGAAGAAGTAGTAACGGAAATTGACGATAAGCCAATTGATTTATCAGAAATTCCGTTCTAACAAGGAGTAGAAAATGGCTAAACGACAAAAAAAGGATACACCAAGTGTATTTGACTACCGAGATGTAAAGACCCTGCAGCGATACACCAACGTGTATGGTCAAATTGAATCAATTGCAAAAACTGGTTTGACTGAAAAACAGCAGCGAAGCTTGGCAGTCGCCATCAAGCGCGCCCGCCACTTGGCATTGTTGCCATTCGTGACACATGGCTAATTTGGAACATTTTTCGGCGCACCAAAGGATGTGGTGCGCCGGCCAACAGTTCTAAAGATGAAATAAAGGAGCAAGGATGTACCAGCCAACAGATTTAAAAAAAGGAACGATTTGCCAAATAGACGGTAAGCCATATCGCGTGGTTGAATATGGACAGAAGGTGATGGGCCGCGGTGGATCGATTGTTAATGTGAAATTGAAAAACTTGATTGACGGCAGTGTTATCCCGAAAACCTTCAAGGGGCAAGAGAAGATTGAGTCAGCTGAAGTGACCAATAAGACTGTTCAATATTTGTACCGTGATGGTGAAACATTTTACTTTATGGATCCTGAGAGCTTTGAACAATTTGAATTGGGTGCAGCAATCGTCGACTCAGCAGCTGACTTTCTGAAGGAAGGTGACTCATTGAGCTTGCAGTTTTTTGATGGACGAGTCATCAACGTAGAGCTACCAAAAAACCTATACTTGGAAGTGACGTATACTGAAGATGTTGTGAAGGGTGATACGACATCGAGCGTATTGAAAGATGCGACCCTGGAAACTGGATTAGTGATCAAGGTGCCAGCATTCATCAAACAGGGGGATATTGTTAATGTCGATACAACAACTGGTGAATATAGGGAAAGAAAAAAGTAGAGAACTGAGGAAATACCTCACGCTACAGTTGAAGATTATACGTCTTCGAATGCGTCGTTTTTGTAAAAGATGTCATCAAGACTCATCATTGAGATGGGTCTTTTATGGTGGTGTCAGTTTTTGTTTAATCTGTCTGTTGTCTGTGGTTGTTCAGATGAGCTTTCCTGGGGATCGCTTGACTAGTAGGGCACGCATGATGGGACGGAGTGTTAGCTGGTGGACGCGCAACGATATTGAACAATTAGCGAAGGATAGTGCTCCACAGACACAGCTGCAATTTGCGACAAGAAATGGCAAGCAGGAAGCTTCCGTAGACAATTTTGGTGGTACGGTGTGTAGCCGTTGTGTGGCTGATAAAGCGTTGGACTATCCGTGGTGGCAGCGATTGATGCCGTTTAGTTTGTGGTGGCGTTCGGTCGAGGTTAACAATGCTGAAGTGAAATTTGATGAAAGTGCACTGGAAGCGAAGATGGCTGAATATGGTGATAGCTTAACATTGCCGCCCGAAAATGCACGAGTAGAGATTCAGAATGATAAGGTGGTGGTTGTAGCAGAGAAAGCTGGTCGTGAACTGCAAAGTGCTGAGGCGCGTCAGGCGATAGCTTCGACCCAGTATTCTTTGGGTGACAAGACCGAGGTGCAGATGAAGGGTAAACGTCTGTCTGCCAAGGTGACGGAAAAACAGCTGCAAGAGTTACGCTCTCGTGTTGAAAAGATTTTGCAGCGAAATATCGCCGTGGAATTTGAAGGTAAGGCAGTCAAAGTTGACAAATCAACCATCGCAAAACTTTTGTCTTTCATCGAAGATGGACATAATATCCCTAAAATAGCGCTCAATCAGGCGAAACTAACGGAGTTTTTGGAACATTCATTTGGCAAAGTAGTCAATAAACCAGCTGGTAAAACCGTTATTTATATGCATGACGGCACAGAGACGAAACGTGAGAATGGGGCGCCAGGCCGGGGCATCGATGTGGCGCAAATGACGACAAAAGTACAAGAGGTGCTGCTTAGTACAGAGGAAAAAGATAGTCGACTTGCGCTGGTGGCCAAGCAGTTGCCACCGCAACCGGTATACAAAGAAACCTTCTCTCATTCGGCACTGGGACTGCAGGCTTATGTTAACTCAGTGGCGCGTGATCATGATATTCGCCTGACAGTTAGCCAAGTGTCTGGCGAAAACTGGAGTGCTCAGGTGCGCGGCAGCGAGTCCAGTGTGTCGGCCAGCACGTACAAATTATATATAGCTATGGTTTTGATGGATAAAATTGATAATAATCAGTTGACTATGAATGATAAAATCGGCGGGGTATCTGTGCAAGAATGTATAACGCGGATGATTGTGAATTCTGATAATGCGTGTCCGGAGGCAACTATAGCACAATATACCGCTAGCGGTATCACTGAATATTTGCGTGAGGGCAAAGGGTTTAAGGATACGTCACTCAGGGGATCGTATGTGATGACGTCGACTAATGATTTGGCGAAGATTTTGAAGGGAATTGATGATAGCACTTTAGTCAGAGGTAGCCACCGCGACTTCTTGTTGGGCTTGATGCAGCGACAGGTGTATCGTCAGGGTATACCGGCTGGGAGTAATGGTGCAGTGCAGGATAAGGTTGGTTTTTTGGAAGGCTACCTGAATGATGCGGCTATCGTGACTCATCCAAAGGGTAAATATGTCATGTCAATCATCACCAAGGGTCAGTCATGGGGTAAAATAGCTGAGATAACTCATAAGCTTGAGGATATTATGTATGGCGGCTAAGGGACGGCTTGATAAAGAACTGGTTGCTCGAGGGCTGGTTGCTAGTAGATCGCAAGCTGAAAATTATATTCGCCTTGGTGATGTTGTGGTTGACGGAAAGGTGGTGCAAAAGCCAGGCTATATGGTGGGGGAGCAGTCCCTGATTACACTGTCGCCACGTGAACGATATGTCAGTCGTGCGGGGTTGAAACTAGCGAGTGTCGCTTCAGTCTTGGGTGTTAGGTTTACTGACCGAATCATACTGGATGTTGGCAGTAGTACTGGCGGGTTTACTGATTATGCGCTGAAACATGGTGCCAAAAAAGTATACGCGGTTGATGTTGGAACTGATCAGTTGCATCCAGATTTGCGGCAAGATCCCAGGATAGAATTGCACGAAAAAACTGATATTCGGGATTTTGTGCCAGACGAAGCGCCAGATATTGTGCTAATCGACGTATCGTTTATCAGTTTACGGCAGATTTTACCACATCTTGCGAGCATTTGTAAGGATACGACGCTGATTGTGGCCATGGTTAAGCCACAGTTTGAAGCTGCGCGTCAGCAACTGGGTAACAGTGGTGTCATCAAAAATGATACAATTCGGCGGCAGATTTTGCGTGATTTTGAGGCGTGGTCGGCAAAATTGTTCGTGACGGTGGACAAAGCTGATAGTGCCGTGGCTGGAGCTCGCGGCAATCGTGAGCGATTTTATGTACTAAAAGTAGTTAAATCAGCTACACGTTGAATCTAAACTCAATGACATCATCAGGTTGCATGACGTAGGTTTTACCTTCAGTTCGCATCTTACCGGCGGCACGGGCGGCAGCTTCAGAGCCAGCACTGACGAGGTCGTGATAGTCGACCACTTGAGCAGCAATGAAGCCTCTTTCAAAGTCGGTGTGAATAACACCAGCAGCCTGTGGTGCCGTCCATCCTTTGTGGATAGTCCAGGCACGAACCTCTTTAGGTCCAGCAGTTAAGTAACTTTGAAGGCCGAGGGTATCATACGCGGCATGAATCAATTGCATGAGTCCGGTTTCCATGACACCGTAACTTTCCAACAGCTCGGCAGCTTCTGCGGGTGATAGTCCCTTCAGCTCTTCTTCCAGTTTGGCGCTCAAAAACAAAGCTTTAGCAGGTGCTACCAAGGAAGTCAGCTCTGATTGCAGGGCAGTATCGGTTAGTCCCGTCTCGTCAACATTGAATGCATAAATAACTGGTTTGGCAGTCAGCAGGTGGAGATCTTGAATCAATTCTGTGTTCAAGTCGGCTATTGAAGATAGCGGTACACCAGACTGCAGTTGTTCTAGTAGTGTTTGTAGATAGGCGACCTCTTCGCGAGCTGCCGGACGAGCTTTGGCCTCTTTTTGTAATCGCGGCAATCGATTTTCTATGGTTTGAATATCTGCCAAGATTAGCTCGGTGTTGATGATGTCAATGTCAGCTTTGGGGTTTACTGGTGCTTCATCATGGCGCAAGATGGCATTATTTTCAAAAGCACGAACCACATGCACAATTGCGTCACATTGTCGTATATTTGCCAAAAACTTATTACCCAAACCTTCACCCTTGGAAGCGCCTGCTACCAACCCAGCAATATCCACAAATGTCACCGTGGCTGGCAGAATTTTCTCTGAGCCGTATAATTTTGCTAAAACCTCCAGCCGTTTGTCTGGCACGGGAACAATTCCCGTGTTTGGCTCAATCGTTGCAAAGGGGTAATTTGCTGCTAAAATATCGTTGTTCGTTAATGCATTAAACGTGGTTGACTTGCCAACATTGGGGAGCCCCACGATACCAATAGATAAACTCATGAGCTTATTATACCATCACTGATGGTTGCAAGGATAGCGTAGCTGTATTAGAATAAGCAGTATGAAGAAAATGATTATATGGGGTATTATATCAGTAGTGGTCGTGGTGGCTATTATCGTCGCCGGCGTAAAGAGCGGGTTTCTCTACCTGGGTTTTAAACAACCGCAGCAAATAGTAAAGACACCGTATGTGATATGTGGCAAAGATATGATTGACCGGTATAATAAAATTCGTCAAGACACCGACTTGTCAGTTGATGAAGCAGCCAAGAAAAAACATGGCGAAGAGATGAAACAGTTTGCCGATGATGTGAAGGCAAAAAAGGATTATGACAAGGATCCAACCTGTGCGTTCATGGCCTTGGCGTATCCGTTCTACTATACCCGAGATGCAGCTGCGGCAAAAAGTGGCTATGAAGCCCTTGAAAAAGCAGTGAACAATTCTGGCGTATATGTAGACCATCGAGTTAATGACATTATTACCCTTGATGCCATAAAGAATATTGTGGGCTCACATGATAAGCAGGGTGATCAGAGGCGGGGAGACTAAATGAATCGGCGGTGGGCGTTTGCTTCATTGGTCTTGGTGGGCGCCATGGCCTCAGCGTTGTTTTTGACAAACGATGCTCATGCGGCACGTCCAGCATATAACAACTCAGAGATAGATGCCTGGAACAATTATTTGAGATACAAGGTTTGTGGACAAGGAGCCCTGTGGTTTAATGATAAAGATGGAAACTATGGTCCATCAAATGATTGGGAACGAGGATATTATTCAACTGGTGTCCAGGCTGTCGCTCATGACCAGCAGTATATCACCATTTATCTTCATGGATCGGCGGTAATGGTTGGATGCGAGGGCGATCCCTTTTATGCTACGTTTATTCAGTCGCTATCATCAAGATTAACTATTCATGGCACCAATCTTTTCCGTGGACGTGGTGATGCCAGT
The DNA here is from genome assembly GCA_963520855.1 of uncultured Candidatus Saccharibacteria bacterium. Lineage (GTDB taxonomy): Bacteria > Patescibacteriota > Saccharimonadia > Saccharimonadales > Saccharimonadaceae > Nanosynbacter. The sequence goes on from CAUQSI010000002.1 coordinate 176,842, forward strand.
GGCTGGACGTCAATTGGAGGGTCGTTGCCAGCTACTCTGGATATTAGAAATATTGCCACCCCCGGTGACCCGAATGGACAGGTTGTATACCTGACATTTCGGCGTTGTGGTGACTTCAAAGAGAATGGATCGCTTGATCGATGTCGAGCAGAAACGTTACCGGTCAGGATAATCCGCCAAGCAGCTCCATGGCGTGCAGAGGGAGAGAGTTATATTCGTCGCGAAACAGCGGCGAACCGAAATGTTGATCGGGATTGGCAGAAAGCAACGTTATTTGCTAAACCAGGTGAGACTATTGGTTTTACTCACCGACTGGCTATGCGTGACGCAAATGCCAACCAGCAGATTCGCCACACCATCAGGGGTCATAATTTGCCACGAAGTCCGCATATTAGTGCTTCGGAAGATGCCAGCGTGATTGACTTTGGTTGGTCTAGCCCACCGTTACGAAGAGATACCTTTATTCAACACTATGGTCCATACGCTGGTGCAAAGAACCCTTGGAATGTCATGAGATATACCATCAAAGCAAGTGATGCGGGAAAAAATATTTGTCAACGAATTGAATGGGCACCAGCTAGCTACAAGGGTGGTGTTGCTGGCTCAAACTATGCGTGTGCTGTCGTGCCATATGAATACACTTTGAGGCCATCAATTGATGTAGCGTCAACCACGATTACTCTAGGACAAAAGAAAGTCTCTGGGGTGCAGGGATCGATATACAATAGCGGACCGACACGCTCTAAGCCAACTCGTAGTGCGGTAGTGCGGTTTGTGGCAAAGGCGGGTAACACCATTGCTGAATCTGGTGATAATGTAAAGATGTCTATTGAGAATCCATGTGAATTAGCAGCTCATATTGCCGCAAAACATGGCGTGACAATTTCTGGTGCTTGTAAAGACCTTTACAAAGATGGCTCGGATCGAGACTTTCCAGTCAATCAAACCATGATTCATTCGTCTGACGATGATATCAATGGATTGCCAGTCCAGTCGGGCGATAGGGTTTGTTATGCAACGGTAGTTGCTGCTTATAAACAAGAGGTTGGTAAAGAAACGTCATCATACGCTGTGAAGTGTGTGGTTGTCAGTAAGAAACCAAAAGTTCAGTTCTGGGGTGGTGATGTCAGGGCTGGTGTATCATTTGGCGGAGCGACCAGCAAGGGCTTAGTACAAACTAGTATGACTATTTTGGACGATAAACGGTACGGATCTTGGGCAGAGTATGGCATTTTGTCGCCACAAAATATCATTTCTGCTTCAGGTGCTGGATTGTCCGATGGCGGCCCAGCTGGGGGCTTAGCTCGTGAATATAATACCTTGACATTCCGTAACACTAAAACACCATATGGGCAGTTTGGTCGCCTCACAGGATACAACTACCCGGCTATCAAAGGAACGGACAGTGGCTCTATAAAGATCGGTGATGGACAGTTGTCTGGCAACGCCGAGTATCGTGCAGCACAAGTGGAGATTACTGGTGGCACGGTAAAGACTGGCGCGTACGTCACGGTGTATGGGCGAACAGTACGAATTACCGGCGATATTACCTATGCAAACGGGCCGCTATCAAGTGTCGGGGCTATTCCACAACTCATCATTCGAGCAGACTATATCATCATAGAGCCAAATGTGCAGCGTGTCGATGCCTGGTTGCTGGCCAACAAGACTGTCAGTACCTGTGCTGAAGCCAAGAATGGCAAGGGTTGGCCAGAGGCGGATTTGTTGGCAAGTGGAGCCTGTGATAAACAGCAGCTTCGCGTCAACGGACCAATTGTAACCGGGTCGCTCTATCTGCGGCGCACACATGGTTCTGATCAGACTGATTTTGGTAAACCGGCAGAGATTTTGAACTTGCGACCAGACGCGTATTTAGCAAATTATGGCCGTTCACGTGATTCGGGCGCCATTCAGACCATGTATTCCCGTGAACTGCCGCCACGTTTTTAACGTTTTGTTTTACAAATACAAAAAGCTTATGTATAATGAAAGGTGATATGAAATTCTCAAAAGGGTTGGGCGACTTCTTCGGACTAGACATCGGTACAAACGCGGTGCGGGTTGTTCAATTGGGTCGCAGTGGTTCAGGCTGGAACTTGATGCATTATGGTTATGCACCAGTTGATAGCAAAATATCAAGCAGTGATTCACCAGAGGCGAAGCGCCGTTTGGGTGAAGTGATTATGACTGCCGTTGGGCAAAGTGGCATCAAAACCTCAAATGTTGCCATCGGGTTGCCTTCGAGTAAAACCTTCAGCACTATCATCGATGTGCCAAAAGTGTCTGACCAAGAGCTGCGCGCAACCATGAAGTATCAGGTGGAGCAATATATTCCAATGTCGATTGACGATGCAAAGGTTGACTGGGCGTTGCTCGGTGACAGCTTGCGAACGCAAAACCAGTACGAAGTGTTGTTGACTAGCACAGCCAAATCATACGCTGAAAGTAAATTGGAGTTCGTAGAAGGTCTAGGTTTTAATGTTATCGCTGAGGAGCCAGACCCGATAGCAATGGTTCGCTCATTGACGCCATCTGACAATCAAGACGTCAAATTGATCCTCGATATGGGTGAAATCTCTACTGATTTAGCTGTGGTATATGGCACAACACCTCGGTTGGTACGTACGGTGCCAACAGGCCTACAGTCACTGGTGCGGTCAGCAGTACAGAACTTGAGCGTCCAAGAGAACCAGGCGCGGCAATTTATTTTGAAGTTTGGCTTGGCGCCAGATCGCCTGGATGGTCAAGTGCTGCGAGCGATTGATATGGTTTTGGATAATTTTGCTTCAGAAATTGTCAAATCAATCACCTTTTTCCAGACGCGTTACACGAGCTTGCAGGTTTCTGGCATATTATTGTCTGGATTTGGCGCAGCTATCCCGCAGATGGATCAATACATTTCCTCAAAGGCTGGTATCAACGCCGTTACTGCCAATCCGTGGCAACGTGTTTCGATGTCACAAAATGATCAGCAGCAATTGGCTCCAGTGGCCTCTGAGTTTGCAACAGTCGTCGGGTTAGCGCAAAGGAGTAATCTCGGATGATTGAAATCAACTTGATCCCAGATGTTAAGCGCGAATTACTACGCATTCGCATGATGCGCAACGCGGTCATATCAATGTCGATATTGGTAGGCATCGTGTCTATTGCTATCGTCGTATTTTGTGCAGTTGTTTTAGGTGGCCAACTAGCGTTTGAACTCAAGCAAGACAGTGATATAAAAAGCAAATATGGTGAACTATCGCAAATTAGCGACCTAGACAAGACCGTAACGCTGCAGCAGCAGTTAGGGCAGATCGATCGACTACACAGTGATAAAAAGATTAATTCACGACTATTATCATTGATCAGTGCTATCAACCCGCCAGCACCAAATAATGTGCAGATATCGATGGCACGCCTCAACCCAAAAGAAAAGACAATTACCCTGGAAGGTTCAGCTGTCAACGGCTTTGCAGCGCTGGAAGTCCTCAAGAAGACACTCACCAGCACCAAGGTAAAAAAAGGCAATGCCGAGGGTGATGGTGTATCGCTAGCGAGTGATATGAAAGCTGGCGAAACAACGTTTGGCGAGAATGCCGAAGGTAAGAAGGTGTTGCGCTTTGCCTTTACTTTCACCTATCCTGATGATTTGTTTGCGCATTCAAAAGAAACGATTTCAATCATTACGCCAACCAGCAAGACAAACGTAACAGATTCACGTTTAGGCGTTCCAGAGAGCCTCTTTAGCCGTAGTGAATCAACTGAACAGAAGAAGGAGAATCAATAATGCCCTCAGGTGAGCAAGATGTGGCAATTCGCAAACGCCAACAGATAGATTCTTCAAAAAAGACAATGTTCTTTTTTGTGGCGGGTGCTGCTTTTTTGGCGGGTGTTGCCCTGGTGGTATCGATATTCCTGATACAGCAGATTATTTTCCATTCTAAAGTCATTGCTACAAAGAATGGTACTGTGAGTACACTACACAGCAATATCTCTAACGCCAAAGAGTTAAAAGATAACATCAGGGTATTAGAGACAAATGATGCCCTTAAATCAGTAAAATCTAGTGACGAGAGTAGCCCGTTGCAGACCATTTTGGACGCACTACCAGCTGAGCCAAATGCCGATGCCTTGGGTGCTGCCTTGCAGCAAAAGTTCATTGGGGCGGTGCCAGGCTTGACACTGGAGAGTCTAACGGTAGACGCAGCCTCTGCCAGTGAAGGGGAGTCTAACTCAGAGTCGGCACACAAGTTCAACCTTTCAGTTAGTGGTGCGCCTGACAAATTGAAAGAATTGATGGAGCGTTTTGAGAAATCAATTCGTGTCATTGAAATCACCGCCATGGAAATTCAAGCAGGTGACGGCAAGGTGGTTCTCAACATACAAGGCAAAGTTCCGTACAATCCAGCGCAGGCAATTACACTTGAAAATAAGGTGGTAAAACCATGAAGAAAACAGATATAGCAATGATTATTTTGGTGGCAAGTTTGGGCGTGATCGTCGCTTATGTGGTGGCTTCTAACCTGTCATTCCTGAAGTTGCCAGACAATGGTGTGAAAGTGCAAACTATTCGCAAGATCTCATCAGACGTAACGCAACCAAGTAAAGATATTTTTAACGATAAAGCGATCAACCCTACCGTTGAAGTGATTGTTGGTGGCGAAAACGGATAAGGGGTTAGCAACATGGCGCTGCTAACAGATGAAATACAGGAAAAACTCATCAAGCTTTTGATTGATGAGGGTCTTGTTGAGAAGCGCATCTTAGATGATGCGGAAACACGTGCGAAAAAAGAAGATAAGCCACTCTTTTCTCTGCTAACCGAAGAGGGCGTGATTGACAATGAGCTATTGACGCATGCTGTGGCTCAAGTTTCAGGCGTACCATACGTCAATTTGAGCAATAGCTTCATCGATCAGAATATCTTATCTCTGCTGCCTGCCGAAGTGGCAGAACGTTTCATGGCAGTTCCGTTGGCTGAAGTTCAGAACCGCTTGGCAGTGGCTATGATTGATGCCAATAACGTCCAGGCTGTTGACTATTTGGCAAATCGTATCCAGCGTCCGCTAAAGGTATTTATGGCCTCTGAGGACAGTGTTAGACATGTCCTGGGCCAATACAAGGCTGATTTGTCGACGGTGAGTGATGCTGCTCAGGTGTCACAAGAGGAAGCAGCTATTGAATCAGCAACCGAGATCAAGACTATCGTCCAGGACTCTCCAATTTCGCGCGCATTAAGCACTATTTTAGAGTATGCCGTAAAAAGCCATGCCTCTGATGTGCACATAGAACCACTGGAAAAAGCCCTGAAGATTCGTTGTCGTGTTGACGGTGTGCTCAGGGAGGTCATGCAGCTGCCAAAAAGTATTGAGCCAGCGCTCGTGAGCCGTATAAAGATTTTATCCAGCTTGAAAATTGATGAGCACCGCATCCCTCAGGACGGTCAGTTTGCGGTGAATGTAGCTGGTAAAGCAGTTGACTTGCGTATAGCGATCTCGCCAGTAGTCTGGGGTGAACAGGTGGTGATTCGTTTGCTTGATAAGACAGGAAATTCATTTGATTTGGAAGATATGGGTTATGCGGGCCGAGCCCTGCGCAGCATCCGAAAAGGAATTAAGCGGCCAAACGGTATGATTTTGACATCTGGTCCGACAGGTTCTGGTAAATCCACAAGTTTGTACGCTCTGATCAAAGAAATTAAAGACGATTCAGTCAATATCGTGACACTGGAAGACCCTGTGGAATATAAAATGGATGGTGTCAATCAGATTCAGGTGAACACTGAGGTTGGGCTGACGTTTGCCTCGGGGCTACGTTCTATCTTGCGTCAAGACCCAGATGTGGTGATGGTGGGTGAGATTCGTGACGCGGAAACCGCTAACTTGGCGGTTCAGGCGGCACTAACGGGACACTTGGTGTTTTCAACGCTGCACACCAACTCAGCAGCTGGCGTGCTGCCGCGTTTGTTGGATATGGGGATTGAGCCATTTTTGATCGCTAGTACAGTGAACACGATTATCGGTCAGCGCTTGGTCCGGCGAGTTGCCCCAAAACATGATGCCTATCAGTCTTCGCCTCTGGAGACACAAACTATTCAGTCAACGATTGGTCATTTGTTACCGCAATCACGAGAACAAGTTGTGCCATATGCCCAGGATTTGGGCTATAAAGACTTGCCACTAGCTGGCCAGCAATCATATACGCTGGTGAGAGGTCGGGATACTCCTCAGTCGCCGCGAGGCTACTTGGGGCGCGCTGGTTTATATGAGGTGATGGATGTGACAGAGGAGATCCAAAACTTGATCGTCAAACAAGCAACCTCAGCAGAGATTCAGCGAATGGCGGTTCAACAGGGGATGATTACGATGCGTCAGGACGGATATTTGAAGGCTTTGAGTGGCATTACGACACTGGAAGAAGTTAATCGTGTTGCAGCAGACACAGCATAAAAAGGGGGAATTATGAACAATCAAGAGCTAAGAATTGAACTATTACTGGAAGATGTGGTGAAGAAGCGTGCATCTGACTTGCATATTCAAGTAGGCTTGCCACCGATGCTGCGTATCGATGGACGGTTGATGCCAGTGGCGGGCACTATGCCACTTGATGAGGCGGCAGTTGAGCGTTTGGTGTTTCAGATTTTAGACGAAGATCAGCGTCAGATTTTGTTGAAAGACAAAGAGTTTGACTTCAGTTTTGCGTTTGGTACATTGGGGCGATTCCGTGTTAATGCCTTTCATGAACGAGGTAATTTGGCAGCTGCCTTGCGTTTGATTCCAAATGAAATCAAATCAGCCACCGAGCTGGGCATGCCGCCGATCGTCAATAGCTTTGCTGACTTTCCGCGAGGTTTGGTGTTGGTGACAGGTCCAACAGGTTCTGGTAAGTCGACGACCCTGGCATCATTGATTGACAAAATCAACTCAGAAAAGTCACATCACATCATTACCATTGAAGACCCAATTGAGTTTACTCACAAATCCAAGCAATCAGTCGTTGTACAGCGAGAAGTTCACTACGATACCTACTCATTTTCAGCGGCGCTGCGATCCAGCTTGCGTCAGGACCCAGACGTGGTGCTGATCGGTGAGATGCGTGACTTGGAAACTATTTCCGCAGCCATTACCATTGCCGAAACAGGACACTTGGTGTTTGCAACCCTTCACACCAACTCGGCTGCCCAGTCGATTGACCGTATGATTGACGTGTTTCCACCACACCAACAGCCACAAATTCGCGCACAGCTCAGTAATATCTTGATGGCTATCTGTTCACAGCGCTTGGTGCCAGCCATCGGAGGCGGTCGTGTAGTAGCAGCAGAAATCCTCATCGCCAACCCAGCGGTGCGCAACATCATCCGTGAAGGCAAATCTCACCAGCTAGACGCGGTGATTCAGACCGGTGCAGAGCAAGGCATGCAGACTATGGATCGAACTCTGGCAAATCTGGTGCAAAATGGTACGATTACCTATGATAGCGCACGCGAATTCGCAGTTGATCTAACGGAACTAGAAAGGTTGTTGCGAGGATAATATATGAAAAAATACGCCTACGAAGCCAGGGATAGCGCCAGTAATAAAATAGTCAAATCAGTGGTTCAGGCTGAGAGTGAACACGCGGCTGCGCGCTTGTTGACCGATCAAGGCTTTGTGCCATTAAAAATTGAGCTTGAGGACGATAAGTCAAACGTTATCGACAGGATACTGGGGCGTATCACGTCCAAAGATAAAATATTGTTCACGCGTCAGCTGTCGACGTTGATTGGTGCGGGGTTGCCTTTGTCGCAAAGTATGCGTACGGTGTTAGAACAAACGTCCAATAAGCGCATGCAGGGTATTGTCCAGGAAGTGATCGCTGATATTGAGGGTGGTAAGCAGTTGTCTGATGCCTTTTCGAAACACCCTGAAATATTTGATAAGCTATTCATCGCCTTAGTTTCAGCAGGTGAGGCCTCTGGAACGTTAGATGAAGCTCTGAAACGAGTAGCGAACCAGCAGGAGAAAGACGCTGCGATGCTGCGTAAAGTCAAGGGTGCTTTGACCTATCCATCCATTGTGCTGGCGGTGATCGTCATGGTGGTTGGGTTTATGACAGTTTCGGTCGTACCACAAGTCAAAGGCCTCTATAAAGACGTTGGGCGAGAATTGCCGATTTTGACGCAACTGATGGTCAGTATCGCTGATTTCTTCATCAATTTCTGGTGGCTGTTGGCTATTTTACTGGGATTTGGTATCTACTTCTTCGTGCAGTACTTGCGAACAGAGGCAGGTATTCATATGAAGGATAAATTTAAACTCAACGTACCGCTATTTAAAGGTATGTTCCGCAAACTATATATGGCGCGGTTTACTCGAACAGGGCAGACCCTATTATCAACTGGCGTGCCAATGCTTGATATGCTGAAAATCGCTGCGGACGGTGTCAACAACGTCATCGTGAGCGAGGAAATCATGCGTGCCGCTGACAAAGTGAAGGGTGGAAAGGCACTGTCCCTGTCGCTGAAAAGTGAGGAATATATCTTGGAGATGGTGCCTCATATGATCAAAATTGGAGAGCAATCAGGTAAGGTTGATGAAATGATGGGCAAGACGGCTCAGATCTACGAGAATGAGCTTGACGAGGAGATTAAAGCCATATCCACCGCCATTGAGCCAGTATTGATGGTGTTCTTGGCTATTGTCGCCGCTGGTATGGTGGGGGCTATTCTGTTCCCAATCTATAGTCTGGTTAACCATGTAGGAATCTAGACAACGTGCCAGTTACCGTGTATTATAAGGATAAGCACTATCGCTAACATTAGTAATGGATCATAGAAAGGTGGAAACTTTATGATCAACACACAAGATAAAAAAGGCTTTACGATCATAGAAGTAGTATTGGTTCTGGGTATCGCAGCGCTGATATTCCTGATGGTCTTCATCGCCGTGCCAGTACTAAACCGTAACCAACGCGACACGGCTCGTAAGAACGATTTGAGCCTGGTTGCAACAGCGGTGACTAACTACTCCAATGCTAACCGTGGCGCATGGCCAGGCACTGAGAAACTCCGATCATTTTTGGGCACGGATCTGTCAAAATACACCAACAAAGAGCAGGTTTCAGTTGACAGTAAAAAGACTTCAGTTACTGTTGGTGATACCCAAGTTAAGGTCGTTACTGGCATGAAATGTGGTGAAAGCTCTAAGGAGAAGCAGGTACTGGTACCTGGTACTTCACGGCAGTTTGCCGTTGTGGTTCTGCTTGAAGGTGGCCCAACTCACTTCTGCCAAGACAGCGGTGCTTAGAAACTAGGTCAATCACAGCAGCCTCTTCATCAACAGAGGCTGCTTTTTTTTGGCATTTCTGCTACCATAAGAGGTATGGATAGTTGTATTATGATCAGTATGACCGTAGGGATTGGATTGTTAGGGGCGGTTTTGGGTAGCTTTGCTGGGGCGCAAGTGTGGCGACTGCGCGCCTGGCAGCTCAAACAAGACAAGGCTGCTGGTGAAAAAATAGATGCCGCCGAGTGGAAAAAACTCAAGCCTCTCGTTGGCAAAAAACTCAAACAAGACCGTTCACAGTGTCTGTCGTGCCACCATGAGTTAATCTGGAAGGATCTAATTCCAGTTGTCAGTTGGCTACGGTTTGGTGGCAAATGTCGGTACTGCAAAGCAAAAATTGGCTATACAGAAATCTTGTTAGAACTTGGCCTGGGAGCTTTGTTTGCGCTTTCGGTATGGTTTTGGCCAGAATCGCTTTCTGATATGGGGCTGTTACGGGCGATTGTATGGCTATCAGCTTTGGTGCCATTAACAATTTTGTTTGTCTACGATCTAAAATGGTCAATTTTGCCTGATATTGCCATGTGGCCATTCGTTGCGTTGGGTGGTATTTTTGTAGCTACGCAATTCATCACCTCTTCGGATAGCCTTGGCCTCTTGATGACACTCAGCGGAGCAGTAGCTATTTTAAGCGGCTTATATCTTGTGCTGTATGCCATTTCCAAGGGTGAATGGATTGGGTTTGGGGACGTCAAGCTTGGTCTTGGCCTAGCATTATTCTTGGCTGATTGGAAGTTGGCGTTTTTATGTCTCTTCGCAGCCAATCTCCTCGGTACGCTGATGGTGCTGCCTGGGATGGTGCGAGGAACACTAGACCGTAAGGCTAAGGTGCCCTTTGGCCCGCTCCTAATAATTGGATTTTTGCTGACTTGGTTTATTGGTCCGGAAATTATCCGTGGATTGTTTCCACTGATATGATGGCTAAAGAAAACGCTTATGTTATACTAGAAATATGCGACGACAGGGTGGCTTTACTGTAATTGAAGTAACAATGTTTCTAGCAATCTCCGGCACCATGGCGATTGCGTTGTTAGCTGGTATCGGCGTAGCCATTCAGCGCCAACAGTATCGCGACGCTGTCCAATCTTACGCCAATTTTTTAACCGAACAGTACTCAAAGGTTATTAGTATAGAAAATGATCGACAACCAACCGATCCGTGTCCTATTCCGGGAGCTAGTGTCAATGGCTATCGGGGACAGTCGAACTGCGTGATAGTAGGACGTTATATCATTGGCGACGATCAGGGCAGAAGCTTCCGCGTGAAGCTAATTTATGCGTTGCTTGGGGCTGATGGAAAAACCTGGTCATATCGGTCGTCCAATAATAATGTTGCCGAATATCAGACCAACTGGAGTGTAAAAACAGCGCTTGTTGAGCCAGCTGGCGGCGGTTTATCGGTCGCTATGGTTCGCAATCCTGCCACTGGAGAATTGGCGATACGCTCAGATTCACGCACCTATCCAGACGATAAAATCAGTGAACTATTGACGAGCAGAGGCGACGTGACGTATGAGGTTTGTATCTATGATGATAAATGGTTCGCTCCAGAGCGTTTATCGGTCTTTATCGGTGCGCGTGCTGGATCCAGTGAAGCATTGACGGTTAAGGGGGCGGGAAATGCGTGTAAAGCGCTGTAAGCATCAGGTTGGAGATACCTTGATTGAGGTCATGCTGGCGACTGCTGTTTTTAGTGCGGTTGCTGTCGGTTGTCTGACGGTGATGAATCGGGGACTGTCTATAGCTCAGCAGTCTCTTGAGTCAACACTGGTTCGCCAGCAGATTGACGCGCAAGCAGAGATGCTCCGTTTTGTGCATAACAATTCCCACAAGGGCGATGCTGCCATGGCCGAGTTGTGGAAGAACTTGCCCAAAAAAGATGCTGCAAATGAGATCTTAAATGTCGACACTTGCCCAGACCACTTTGGTGACAGTGAATTTGCACTGCGCTCGCGCAGCGATTCGCTTGGTCGAGTATCGTCGTATATGCCAGCTCAAGTGTATGCCAAACAAGAGGGTGATGTTTCATACGGTATTTCTGTGCAATTGGTGCATGTCACCGGTGGATCTGCCTACGATGCGTATATTCAAGCTTGTTGGTATGCACCAAGTCAGCCAAGGCCTGTGACAATAGGAACGATTGTGAGGTTATATGCACCAGAGAAGAGCTAATTCAGGATTTACCTTAGTAGAGCTGATGTTGGCGATGGCATTTGTATCAGTATTACTATTGTCCGTTGCTATGGTCGCTGTTCAGGCTGGCAAAATATATAACCGCGGTACCGTCATGAAGACAGTCAATCAGTCAGGTAGAACGATTAGTGATGTCATTCGTCGAGACTTTCTACAGAGTAGCGCCACTAAGATTGTCAATTCAGCCAACCCAGTTATTTTAGTCCGTGAATCTGGGTCAGTTAGAAGCGGTCGTATATGTTTGGGTCAATATTCCTACGTTTGGAACATGGCTTCCGCGATTGATGATCCAGTGATTCGCCGGAGTGGCAGTGGAGTTGTTCGCTCTAATGGTCAGGCTATTAACCTAGCGCGAGTATTGGATGAAGATGCTGCGTTGTGTCAATCGACCTCAGGTTCATATCCGATGGACATTGAGCCCGAGCGAGTTACGCATTTGCTGCGACCTATTGATGGCACTGATGTAGCCATTGCCGTGCATGATTTTACGGCGTCTCGCGTTACGTCAGCTAATAATTCAGAGGCGCTGTACAAAATATCGTTCACACTGGGGACAAGTGCTGTTGCCGAGCTGCAGGACATGGCCTGTAAGCCACCAGAAGACAATGAGGCCAATTTCAATTTCTGTGCAATTAATAATTTTGAGATGATAGTGAGGACCAATGGATAAGAGAAAAGAATCGGGCGCAGCATCTTTGTTTGCAGTCATTTTTTCAGCAATGTTATTGACCATTCTAGCGGCTGGCTTTGTTAAATTGATGCTCAAAGATCAGCAGCAAGCTATCAATAACGACTTGTCACAAAGTGCCTATGACGCCGCGCTGGCTGGTGTGGAAGATGCAAAACGCGTGATTCGTGCGTGTCAGAAGGGCAATGCTTCGGCATGTGATGCCCTGGAAAAGAAAGATTGCAACAGTGTTCGTCAATCAGCGGTATTGGGAGGTGTTGGCAATGCGCAAGAAACCTTGGTCCAAACCAACAGTTCAAACGGTAGGAAATTCGATCAGGCGTATACCTGTCTGAAGGTTTCTATGGATACTGAAGATTTCTTGTATGTAGGAGCGGAAAATAAGGTGCAACTGGTGCCGTTGCGTGCTCGGGGAGCGTTCGATAAAGTGATAATCGAGTGGTTTAACAAAGAAGACAATGCCAATAAAAACGTGGCGTTGGCCGATGTTCACAATGGCGATATTGGTCTACCAGAAAAGGCTACTTGGAGTGCCCAAGCTCCAGCTGTTTTGCGTGCTCAGGTTATTACACCAGGTAATAATTTCACCATAGATAGCCTAGACTCTTCTTCTACATCGCAGGCGGTCTTCTTGCGCCCCAACGGTATCGTTTCAGGGGTACCAGCAGTAGAAAATGTGGTACACAAAGGCTCGTTGCGCCGCGCCACTGATACGCCGACGACTCGTAATGAACCAACCGGGGTGCTATGTTCTAAAGATTTTGCACATCCTCATGGCCATTCATGTAGAACTATTATTGAGCTTGATGAGGTGAGCCCGGAAGCCAGCGCAAATGCCTTTCTAGCGATAAATCACCTCTACAAGGGCGCTAATGTGCGTGTATCTGTCATGAAAGGAACGGAGCAGGTCATGCTTTATGGTGCTCAGCCGGCGGTTGACTCGACAGGTCGAGCAAATAATCTGTTCCGTCGTGTAGAAGCGCGCCTCCGACTTGGTGAGGATATATGGTATCCAGCCGGATCTGTGGAAGTATTAAATAACTTGTGTAAGGATTTCTCACTTGCCGGCAATATCGTAGAAGGCGGAGCTTGCGACTCCTAAATCCTACTGAGAAGTATCGCTGTGAAAGCGTTCGTGTATGTCTTTTAAGTGTTGGTCGGTGACGTGCGTGTACACCTGAGTAGTGGATATACTGCTATGGCCCAAGAGTGATTGAACTGAGCGTAAATCAGCACCATTCATTAACAAGTCTGTAGCAAAACTGTGTCTCATAGTGTGTGGACTGACGTGTTTGGTTATCCCCGCTAGACGAGCATAGTGTGATATCATCCGTTGGATACTACGTGCAGACAAGCGGCGATAATCGCCTGATACTGTTGGTTTGGTCGATCGTCTACTGTAGCTGAGAAAAAGAGCAGGCAGGCTATCTTGACGAGCTTGTAGGTAATTTTCGACCTGTTCAGCGGCATGTTGTGAAACAAACACTGGTCGGTCTTTTTGGCCTTTTCCACGCACCATAAACTCTCGTCGTTTGAGGTTGATGTGGTCTCGATTGAGATTAACGAGCTCCGACACGCGCAGCCCGCTGGAAAAGAGTAGCTCAATAATTGCTCGGTCACGTAAGCCTTGCTCGTTGTCTAGTGGTATATTGTCTATCAGATTAACCACCTCGTCGTATTGTAAAAAAGTCACCTGTTTGCGAACCGTCTTCGGTAAGATGATTTTATCGGCAGACAGTGAGGGGATATCACGCCGCGACAGATAGGTGAGGAAGCCGCGCAGCGCAATCAAGTGGTAGCTCTGTGTTAAAATTGACAACGCTTTGCCATCGTTGTCATTTTTATAACGATTTAACCACAGACGATAGCGCCGAATCATCTCTGATGTAATTTTTACTACTTCTATGTCACCAGCAAATTCAATGAATCGTTCCAGATATAACGAATAGTTTCGGATGGTATTTTGGCTTCTACCGCCCTCTATCTCTAAATGCTCCAGGAAATCAGTTAGTGCCTCTGATACAAACATAAGCCTATTGTACGGGTATTTAGGCAGTTTATCAAATAATGGCTTTTTGCTATCATAAGACAAATACTAACGAAAGGAGCTACAATGGCAAGTAATGATGGAAAGGTTTTCTGTGGAGTTGAGCGAACACTGATTGTATTCAAACCAGACGCAGTCCAGCGGGGAATTGTGGGGGAAATTTTACAACGCTTTGAGCGAGTTGGTCTAAAGATTATTGGTGTCAAGATGGTATCTCCAGACAGGGAACATTATCAAAAACACTATGAGGGCATTGGCAAATTAGCAACTCGTCGTGGTGAAGAGACCCTCAATATTACACTAGATATGATGATGGATGGTCCAGTGATTGCCATGGTGCTCGAGGGTGTGGAAGCTGTAGCAGTGGTTCGTAAAATTGTTGGCCCAACCGAACCGAAATCTGCTGACATGGGTACAATCCGTGGTGACTACTCACACGTCAGCTTTGGTTATGCCGACTCATGCCGTAAGGGCATTCCAAACCTGATCCATGCCTCTGGCGACTCTGAAGAGGCCGTTCAAGAGATTGCCCACTGGTTTGAAGAGGCAGAATTGGTAAATTATACAACACTGAGTGAAAAATTTACTCGCTAGCGCTGGTATGTCCACAGAGTTACCGTGGTATAATAGTAATATGCCTCGGTAGCTCAACTGGATAGAGCAGATCCGTCCTAAGGATAAGGTTGTAGGTTCGACTCCTGCCCGGGGTACCATAGACTATGACAAAGAAGACTAAAACAGTTAAGGCTTTTGATGGTCAGCGTGATGGCGAGGAGTTGTTGTTTGTATTTCGTCGCCACATTATTGCCATGCGCAAAGGTTTCTATTGTCTGCTATTACCGATGACATTTGGTGCAGTGCCGTTTTTGATTTGGCAAAGCAACCTCGAACTGCTGTGGGTATTCTTTGGTAGCTTTATCTTTGGGCTGTTGTTGTTTATTTATCATTTTCTCATGTGGTTTTTTACCTACTTCATCGTGACGGATCGGCGAATTCGCCAGGTTACGCAACGTGGGTTCTTTGGTAAGGATGTTGTAGAATTGCAACTACGAAAAATTCAAACTATCAGTTATAATATCCCAGGGTTCAGCGGCGAAATGTTCAAGTTTGGAACGATTATTATTCAAACATTTGTCGGTGATCTTGTGATTAAGAATGTGGAACACCCAAATAAAATTTACAACATGTTGCAAGATGCAGTAGAAATAGCGAATGAAAGGAATAGTCATGATCAAGAAAGCACTGAAGCGTAAGTCAGAAAAGTCGAAAAAAGTACCGACGCGTATCACTAACGATACGGTCGCTGAACATCGTGAGAAGATTCTGGCGGGTGGTCGTAAGCACAAGTACCCAATTCAATACACCAGGCACCGGTTGGTGTGGAACGCTATATTCATTGGACTTGGAACAGCAATCTTGATGACGGTGTTTGTGTGGGTTCAGCTTTACATTTGGCGTGACACAGGGGATGTCGCTTATCGCATCACGCGCACTGTACCACTGCCTGTGGCGTCCATCGAAGGTGCAACAGTTCGCTATAGTGACTATTTACGATACTACCGCAGTACATTAGCTTCCCTAGAATCAGTTAATCGCTTAGGCGGTGATGATAAGGTGAAGTTTCAACGACAACAGTCCATGGACTTAGTTGTAAAAATTACATACGCAAAGAAAATTGCTCAAGAAAAGGGAATTACAGTATCAGATTCTGAGATTGATGCAGCGTTGCAACGGCATAAGCGCGGACTTTCTGATGCTTCGTATGATGCTGCCGTTCGTAAGACATTGGGATTGTCTCTCGCTGAGATGAAAGAAAACCTTCGAGATAGCCTAATCACTAGTAAAGTATCCTTTGCTGTTGATGACAAGGCAACCAACCTGGTTTCTGCTATAGATGGAGCCATAAAATCAGGTAAAAGCTTGGCAGATATTGCGACAGAACATGGTCAATCAGTGCAATATGTTGCCGACATGTCAGTTGGCAAGGATAATGCTGACGGCATCACTGAACAGGCTCTGAAAATTGAACCAGGAACCACTTCAGAAGCCAAGCAGACGGTTTCTGGTGACGGCTACTACTTTATTCGTGTTGATGAGCGAACTGATAGTTCTGTGAAGTATAGCTACATCCATGTGCCGCTGACGGTATTTAAGGCTAAAGTTGATGCATTCAAGACTGAAAAGAAAGCTACCTACTACATTTCTCTTGATTGAAAAATAATTCACATCTGATATAATTATGCGGAGGAGTCTTGCCGCTGTAGCTCAGTTGGTAGAGCGGCGCTTTCGTAAAGCGTAGGTCACCGGTTCGAATCCGGTCAGCGGCTCCATAGTAGTATGAAACAAGAGATAACGACGAGTATTAAGACTATTATGAGCGACCGCTGGTTGGCCGGTTTGATAATTTTTAACATCATTTTTGCCGTCATCGTCGTCATCGTTCTGGCGGCTCACATAAAACCGCGTGAAACACAGGTTATCACCCAGTACAGTGCCTTTGGTATTACAAGTCTATATAGAGACTATTGGTATACACTATGGTTTTACGCCTTGCTGGAAGTTATTGCCGTTCTGGGGCACAGTATCCTCGCAGTTAAGTTAGTGAAACTGGAGCGTCGTCATCTCGGTTTGGCTCTAGCTTGGGGAACGATTGGTTTTTCGGCTATCCTCTTGCTATTTGCGTTACCAATATTACGAATTGCTTCGTTTGGATAAATGATATGGATTTAGAAATACCCGTAGGCAAACGAAAACCATTCTACCGTTTCTTAGAGATGCTGCCTGGAATGCTGAGCTATGGCGTCATTATTCTATTAATTTTGCTATCAATCTTTAATCCATTACTCGCTTCTGTGTATCTATTGGTCTTGATATCCATGGCTCTCATAAAGATTTTTGGTATCAGCTATCATATGTTGGTTGGTCGTACAAACATGGAGAAAGCCTGTCAGGTGGACTGGTCTCGAAGGTTGCATGACCTTGAAGATCCAGCAGCTGCTCATGCTAGGTTGTTTGCTACAAAAAACAAGCAGTTTGAATATAAGACCCATCTGAGAAACCTACAAAGTATCATTGATGAACCATCAGACTATCCTAAGCCCTCACAAATTTATAATGCAATCATTATGCCAGCATACAATGAGAGTATTGAAATTATTGAGCCCGCAGTTCAGTCGCTACTAGATACAACCTATGATCTGTCGCGTCTCATTGTCGTATTTGCCTATGAGGAGCGCGGAGGCGCTGAAATTAAAAAAACCGCCGAGATACTGCAAAAGAAATATAACGATGCGTTCCATTCGTTCCATATTGTTGAGCATCCAAAGGGCATAGAGCACGAGGTGATAGGTAAGGGTGGTAATATCACGCATGCAGGGCGTTGGCTAAAAAGCTATCTGGGCAACCTTGGGATAGATTTCTCTCAGGTGTTGGTCACCACAATGGACTGTGATAACAAACCACACCCCACCTATTTTGATTACATCACCTATGAATACATTGTCTATAAAGATCGCAAGAACTTATCGTATCAGCCGATTGCATTGTTTACTAATAACATATGGGACGTGCCGGCACCTATGCGCGTGATCGCAACGGGCAACTCATTTTGGAATATTGTTAGTTCAATGCGCCCGTATGCTTTAAGGAATTTTGCATCACATGCGCAACCGATGGATGCGCTAGTGGAAATGGATTTTTGGAGCGTCAGGACAATCGTTGAGGACGGGCACCAATATTGGCGTAGTTATTTCCATTTCGATGGTAAATACGGGGTAGTGCCAATATATGCACCAATTTACCAAGATGCGGTTTTGTCCGAAACGTACAAAAAGACACTAAAGGCACAGTTTGTTCAACTTCGTCGTTGGGCATATGGTGCCTCTGACGTTGCTTATGTAGGGTCTCGGGTGTTCAGTTCTAAGCGCCGAGCACCGTTCTGGCCAAGTCTGACGCGTTTTTTGAGGTTATTGGACGGTCATGTCACATTAGCGTACGTAGCGCTTGTAACGGCCTTTGGAGCGTGGTTACCGCTTCTATTAAACCCAGAGGCAGTACGAAACATAGATGCTCACCAATTACCAGGTACGATTAGTTTATTGCAAACTATTGCGATGCTTGGTATGGTGATTGCTATCTTTTCTTCATTTAAGATTTTACCGCCGCGCCCAGCGCGCTATAAGAAGCGACGTACTTTCTTGATGTTGATACAGTGGATCTTGATGCCAGTTACGTCTATTCTGTATAGCTCCATGGCGGCGTATGCTGCTCAAACGAAGCTAATGACGGGACGATATCTAGATAAGTTTGATGTTACCGAGAAACTAACCGTTGATATTAATGATCGATTGAAGGCAGAACGTAACCGGTCGAAGGACGACCAGGGCGGCGCTTCGAAATAAGCAATTTGTGCTGGGCGGCGTACTGTATGGCTGCCACAGGGTCGTATCTAGTGAGTACAGTGTGAACTTCTTTGGTGATACTATCTACTGGTATTGTTGCCATATTCTTAATGAGGAGATTTCTCTGAACAGTCTGTGCCAAATGAAAGCTATCATATTTCGCTGAATAGTCATCGTGCTGGAGACTCTTTGCGATACTGAGCGTCAATCTGCCGATATTGAAAGGTTCCTCGGTTGTTTCCTTGATGACTGGGGTGTTATCAATTGAGGGATATTCATACGTAGTGAAAGTAGTATGACAGTTGTCGCAAGATCTTCGCCGCCACAGTTGAGGGTACTTTTTATGCTTTCGTGAGTTTATCACACGAGTTTTGTTGTGAAAACAATTTATACATATCATGTCTATATATTGACATAACGCTATTAAAAAATCTAGTGGAAAACCATAAGTGTGTAGTGGATAAAGAAATATCCCCAGAGTTATTACTGGGGATAGGGGTGAAATGGTCTCTGATGGTTATTTTACTTTCTCGTTCATCCTGCAGTAGTTAGCACGAACTTCCTTGATCTGCTTGTCATATTCGAAATGGATAGTGATTTTGCTGAGAAGTGATGCGTCTTGTTTTTTTGATGACGCGATCACGTTAGTAGTGGCACGATTACTCATATATTACATATTAGCATAAACGGTTTAAAAAGTCAATAGAACAATCTCACAATTGATATATCATGGTGTGAATATGTGAGTAAATAAAAAAACACCCGTAAAGGTGCTTAGTGTGGTGGGCGATATAGGATTCGAACCTATCACCTCAGCAACGTCAATGCTGCGCTCTAGCCAAATGAGCTAATCGCCCCCGCTTACTGATAGTATCAGAAATACTCCATTCCTACAAGATATAGTGATTGTAGAGTGTTTAGTGATAGCAAAATAGCTTTTGTTGAGAGAGTTGCCATTAGCTGGTATAATAACCGCAAGGTAGTGATGAAGACTAACCATCTTCGGAACCTCATGGAAGCGGTTGCGACGCATGCGTTTTGAATGAACGATAACAGTCGGAGCAAGAGAATCGCCAAGGTGGAACCGCCAGTTTTTCTGGCCCGAGGCATATAAATATCTTATTCATTATTTAAGCCAAATGTATCCAGGACATTAAAGGAGGTTCTATGGGCGAAGATAAACTCTATGCAATGCGACACAGCCTAGCACACATCATGGCAACAGCCGTGCAGCAGTTATGGCCAGATGCTAAGTTTGGGGTTGGTCCGGTTGTTGAACATGGGTTTTATTATGATATTGATCTTGGCGAAACAAAGATTAGTGAGCAACAATTCAATAAAATTGAAAAGATAATGCGCCGAATTATTGCAGAGAAGCAGGACTTTGTTTGCACAAAATGTCCAATTGACGAAGCGATTCAATGGGCCAAGGATAATCATCAGCCATACAAAGAAGAGCTTCTTAACGACCTGAAACGTGCCGGAACGACAGTGGCAAAAGATCTGGATGCCGCAGAAATGGGCACAATTACCGAAGGCGATAGTGCGCTTGATGAGGTCTCATTCTATACAAACGGATCGTTTAGGGACCTATGTCGCGGACCGCATGTTGCAAATACCAGTGAAGTTGGTGCGTTTAAATTAATGCGGGTTGCAGGCGCTTACTGGCGCGGTAATGAAAAAAATCCTCAAATGCAGCGATTGTACGGTGTGGCTTTTGCTACGCAGGAAGAGCTGGATGAATATTTGAAGAAATTAGAACTGGCCAAACAGCGTGATCACCGCAAGTTAGGCAAGGAGCTTGATTTGTACACCACCTCGCCGCTCGTGGGGGTTGGTTTGCCGTTATTTACGCCTCGTGGAACTATTCTGCGCGATATCGTGGCGCAGTATTCAAATCAATTACGCCAGAGATTTGGTTTTGAAAAAGTCTGGACGCCACATATCACCAAAAAGGATCTATATGAAACATCAGGCCATTGGGCCAAATTTGGTGAAGAGCTGTTTTTGGTTAAAAGTCAGGAAACTAGTGATGAAATGGCGCTAAAGCCGATGAATTGCCCACACCATACGCAAATTTTTGCTTCACAGCCGCGCAGTTACCGTGATATGCCGGTACGCTATTTGGAGACAACCACTGACTATCGTGACGAAAAAACTGGTGAACTGGGTGGTTTGAATCGTGTGCGCTCGTTGACCCAGGATGACAGTCATGTCTTTTGTCGTCCAGACCAGATTGAGCAAGAGATCAATAATTTATTGTCTGCTGCACGGGAACTGTACGATACCATTGATATGAAGCTGCGAGTTCGACTGAGTTATCGTGATGATTCTGATGCATATTTGGGCGAACGTGAGCTATGGGCTTCTGCACAAAACCAGTTGAAATCAGCAGTTGAAAAAGTTGGTCTGGACTATTTTGAGCAGGAAGGTGAGGCTGCTTTTTACGGACCAAAAATTGACTTCATGGCAACCGATGCTATCGGTCGTGAACACCAAGTTGCGACAGTACAATTAGACTTTGTGCAGCCGCAACGGTTTGGCTTGGAGTATACAGAGAGTGATGGTAATTTTACAACACCTGTGATGATTCACTGCGCGTTGCTGGGTTCAATCGAACGATTCTTGAGCGTATTCATCGAGCACACAGGTGGTTGGTTTCCATTTTGGGCGGCACCAGAACAGGTGCGTATTTTGACGATCAATGACACTGTTATGGACTATGTTGATGAAATAACAACGATTTTATCAGGGGTTACTTTGATGCAACCAGTAAAATATAATGAAGTCAGATTTACAACAGACATTCGAAATGAATCAATTGGCAAGAAGGTTCGTGAAGCAACTGTTGTAAAAATACCAACACAGATTATTGTTGGCCCAAGAGATAAAGCGGCACGTGCCGTTAGTGTGCGTACTCGTAAGGGCGAAGAACAAATTTCGATTGATCAATTGGCTAGCTATATTCAGAACATACAATAACCAATGAAATAGCCAAGTAACTTGGAGTAATATATTGAACAAACTATCAGCGATGAGCTTGCGCGATAAAGTTTATGAATTGATGGCGCAATTACCAAATGACAAAGTCACTACCTATGGAGACTTAGCCGCCATGGCTGGGCATCCATATGCAGCGCGTATCGTTGGAGGTATCGCCCATAATGGAGTTTTGGATTTACCATGGCATCGCTTGGTTAATGCTAAGGGTGGATTAGCTGTCGGTTTTCCTGGTGGTCAAGGGGCACAAAAACAATTGCTTGAACAAGATGGGATTTTTTGTGACGCACGATGGCGAATAATTGATTTTGAGGAGCGGCGATGGAAGCCAATAAGCTAGAGCAAACAGCGCCTTTGATTGTTATTACCGGTCCGACGGCGAGCGGCAAAACGTCCCTGGCTATAAAATTAGCAAAAAAGTTTGGCGGCGAGATTATCTGTGCAGACAGCAGGACAGTGTACCGCGACATGGACATAGGAACTGCCAAGCCAACCCCCATGGAGATGCAAGGCGTAGCCCATTGGGGGCTTGATTTAGTGGAACCAGGGCAGCTTTTCTCGGCTGCTGATTTTAAGGAGTATGCAACAAAAAAGATTGCAGAAATTCGCGACCGTGGCAACATACCATTTCTGGTTGGGGGTACCGGATTATATATAGATGGGGTTATTTTTAATTTTAGTTTTGCGAATAGGAGCGATGAAAGGTATCGTCAGAGACTAGAATATATGAGCATAGAAGACCTACATAAGTATTGTGTTAATAACAACATGTCTTTGCCGGAGAATAAATATAATAAACGCTATGTCGTTCGGGCCATCGAACGAAGTGCTCAAACTGTAGTAAAAAATGCATCAATACAAGAGAATACTATTGTTGTAGGAATAGCAACAGAAAAAAATAAACTGGCTAACAGAGTTGCTCAACGGGTTGAACAACTGTTGACCAATAATGTTGTAGAGGAGGCAACATACTTGGGCAGTAAGTATGACTGGTGTAGTGAGGCGATGACGGGTAATGTCTATCCTATAATACGTCAATATATATGTAGTAAAATTGACTACGCTGAAATGATGCAGAGGATGATTGTTAGTGATCGGCAATTAGCCAAACGCCAAATGACTTGGTTGAGACGCAACCCCTATATTGTGTGGTGTGACCTATATTCAGCTGAACACTATTTATCACAGATACTGGCTCACCTGGGCAATCCGTGATACAATTATTGTGCAATGATCGATTCGTTATTTGGTTCAAAAACAAGAGTAAAGCTGTTGCATTTATTCTTAAATAATCCCGGAAAATCATTCTACGTGCGAGAGATTACGCGTCTTATTGATGAGCAGATTAATTCCGTGAGGCGTGAATTAGCCAATATGATGAATGTCGGTATCATTGTGTCTGATAATGCTGACAATAAGCTGTACTATGCAGTCAATCAACAGTACCAATATTTCGAGGCTTTATCTATGATATTTGCTGATAACTCACCTAAAGCAAAAGAGCCAAAAGCTGTCGCAAAAGACACAACTTGGTTAGCTAAAGTGGGTCAACTCTCTGGTTTGCGGCTTGCCATAGCAGCAGGAACGTTAGTTAGAGGTTCTGCTAGTCGAGTAGATTTATTGGTTGTGGGTGAGATCGTACAATCTCAGCTGGAAAAATTGATGGATAAAGCCGAAAAACTAGAAAAGAAGAGCCTTAACTATGCCGTGTTATCATATGATGACTTCTATTATCGGTTGAGCGTTCGTGATAGGTTTGTGACTGATATTTTGAGTGGTAAGCATTCAGTGTTAGTTGATGTAGATAGAATATTAAAATAAGGAGACAATATGTTTGACATAGAATATAAGGGTGCTAATGCTGTCATTTTTACAACAAAAAACGTAAAGGTTGTATTTGATCCAAGACTATCGCTAGTTGGTAAGAAGGACTTATCTGTTGAGGATGTGGTCGAGGTACTCACTGAAGACCGATTCGCATCAACAGTAGGTAATCCTCGCGTACAATTTGATGGCCCTGGTGAGTATGAGGTGGCAGATGTTGGGTTAGCTGGCTTTCCTGCTCAACGACACATCGATGCAGGGGGGAATAATAGTACGATCTATAAGCTTCTGATAGGTGGGGTGAGAATAGCTGTCCTGGGGAACATTGACCCAAAGTTGAGTGAGGAACAATTAGAGCAAATTGGAGTTACTGATATCGTTGTACTGCCTGTCGGTGGCGGAGGATACACTCTGGATGCTACGGCAGCAGCAGTAATTGTTAAGCAAATTGATCCCCGAGTTGTTATACCGGTTCATTATTCAGATCCAGAATTAGCGTATGAGGTACCACAGGATGTATTAGATACATTCTTAAAAGAAGTAGGTGCTTCTGGTATAGATGCTGGCACTAAGTGGAAAGTTAAGTCCGCGGAAGCTCTACCTGAGCAATTGACGGTAGTAAAAATTGATCGCAGTTAATCTGATTAAATAAAATCCTCCATCATGGAGGATTTTATTTATTTAGCTTTTGCTGCACTCTGTAGAATACCTTTTTTTCGAAGAGTGCGAATCGCCTGGGTGCTAAGTACCATTGTGACTTTTTGGCCACCGACCGTAAAGGTCTTTTTTTGTAGATTCGGCTTAAAAACTCGCTTTGTACGTCGCAGTGAGAAGCTCACGTTATGGCCGTACTGCTTGCCTTTGCCGGTTAGTTCGCATCGTGATGCCATTTCCAACCTCTCTCATTTATTAAACAATCCCTAATATTGTAACGGTATATCACAAAATAGTCAAGATGGTATAATGAAATATATGAACTTTACGATAGTGATAACTACATTGTTAGTGATTCTGGTATCAATGACTATTCATGAGGCGATGCATGCTTTTATGGGGTATTTTTTAGGTGATCAAACTGCCAAGGCAGAGGGAAGGCTATCGCTCAATCCTATAAGACACATCGACCCGTTCCTAACTATCTTGTTACCGTTAGTATTGTTGATGTTAGGTGCTCCGGTGTTTGGTGGAGCCAAACCAGTACCATTTAATCCACATAAGGTGCGATTTGGGGAATGGGGTGTCGCTTTGGTGGCGATTGTCGGACCCCTAACCAACCTAGTGTTGGCTTTTACTTTTTTTGGTATTGGCGTAAGTTTAGGCTTTGTAGACAAATTTGGTTTTTCGCCATCATTGATCGGCGTCATGCTTCAGACTTTTGTATTTGTCAATCTGGGCTTTTTTGCTTTCAATATGATCCCCATACCACCACTTGACGGATCTAGGGTGTTCTATGCATTGGCTCCGGATTTTGTGAGAGGTTTTATGAGACGGGTCGAACAATACGGGCTCGTCATAATTATGGTTCTTGTTATGGTCGGTTCGCCATTTATATCTTTGTTTATGAATTGGTTGATTGTACACACACTTCAGGTATTTATTTTGATTTTTAGTGTATAATATAAGTAGTCCCTTGAGTCTATGGGCGCGTATGATTTTCCTAACATCATATGATAGGGAGCTTTATATGATATATCACCGTGGTGATATGTTGCGAGCACCCACCTTGCGTTATGCGGGGAATATCAAGCGTTCATGGCCCGAGGGCTTTTTGTTTGCATATTTTTAATTGGGCTTGGTGGGTAGACGAATAATTACAGAGCATATATAATCAGATACAGCAGTTCACTAGGCAATCGCTTGACTCTTGTCAAGAGGAAAGTCCGGGCAACAAAGGACACGACAGTCGCTAACGGCGACCGGGGGTGACCCTAGGGAAAGTGCCACAGAAACAAAACTACCCATAGTTATGGGAAAAGGTGAAACGAGTAAGGTAAGAGCTTACAGCTTGCTATGGTGACATGGCAAGGAGGTAAACCCTGTTGGTTGCAAGGAGATCTACATTTTGGGTGTCCGCCTGTAGATCGAGAACCGCTTGATTCATTTGGTAACAGATGAACTAGATAGATGATTGCCCACGACAGAACCCGGCTTATCGGTGGACTGTATAGTAAAAATCCTCCATCAATAGGAGGATTTTTACTATATTATTTGTAAGTTGTGACCTATTTTGTAGCCGTTTGAACGATTTTTTTGAATGCTACAGGATCATTTACCGCTATCTCTGCTAATATTTTGCGGTTTACCTCAATATTATTAGCCTTCATGCCAGCGATCAACTTGCCGTAGGTAGTACCTTCTTGGCGAGCAGCTGCATTAATACGTGTAATCCACAGTGCTCGTAGGTCGCGTTTTTTATTGCGACGATCGCGATAAGCGTATTGCAGAGCACGAATAACGCCTTGTTTTGCTAGACGAAAACTGCGCGTACGGTTATGCTGCATTCCCTTAGCAGCTTTAAGGATCTTTTTATGTTTCGCATGTGCTGAAACACCTCGTTTTACTCGCATAATGTACTACACTCCCATTGCTCGACGAGCGTTTTTGGCCATAGAGCCTTTTACGGTTGCTGTTGTGTTAATGGCACGTTTACGGCTCTTAGACTTCTTGGCTAAGAGGTGACCGCCAAATGCACGTTGGCGGGTTAGTTTGCCGGTACTGGTTAGCTTGATGCGCTTAGCAGTGCCCTTGTGGGTCTTTAGTTTTGGCATTACTTACTCCTTATTACTACGCTCAGATTGCGACCTGCCATCTGAGGCTTTTGTTCTACGATTGCAACTTCTGCAAGCAGGGTAGTGATTTTTTCAACCAATTCGTAACCAATCTCTTTGTGCGCCATTTCGCGTCCCTTGTACATTACTTGGATGCGAACTTTGTGTCCTTCCTCTAAGAATTTACGGACTTTACGAAGTTTTACTTCCAAGTCGCCTTGGCCTATCTTGAGACCGAAACGCATTTGTTTCAGGTCGCTGGCTTTAGCTAGTTTGCGATTACGTTGCTGGTCCTTCATCTTCTGGTACTGGTATTTGCCCCAGTTGACGATTTTGGCCACAGGCGGATTGGCGTTGGGCGATATTTCTACGAGATCTAATCCCGCTTCTTCTGCCGCTGCTAGCGCCTCACGGAGCGACATCACTCCTAATTGCTCACCGTCTGAACCAATGACGCGCAGTTCGCGAGCACGGATGGCTCCGTTGGTACGAATTGTTTTATTAATCGTTAGCTCTCCTTTATAAAGTGAATCGTTAGATTAATTCCAAGATCAATTCTAACAGATGAGAGCGTGTATTTCAAGGATCTATGAATGTTGAATTTGCCGGTATTGCAAGCTTTCGGCGATGTG
Source organism: uncultured Candidatus Saccharibacteria bacterium (assembly GCA_963520855.1). Taxonomy (GTDB): domain Bacteria; phylum Patescibacteriota; class Saccharimonadia; order Saccharimonadales; family Saccharimonadaceae; genus Nanosynbacter. The sequence continues at coordinate 203,698 of CAUQSI010000002.1, forward strand.
AGGCGTATCAACTGTGTCGGAAGCTTCCAAATCGGCGATGGTTCGAGCTACCTTTATAACTTTAAAGTAGCTTCGCGTGCTAAGATCCAAGCTTTTCGCTGCTTTAATGAGAAGGTTTTTTGCCTCAGGAGATAGGCGAGCATAGCGGTCAATCTCAGAGCTTTTTAATGATCCGTTGTGCTTTTCACTACTATTGAAACGCTGTTGCTGAAAATGTAATGCCTGTTGTATACTCTCTGTTATTTTTAACTGTTGTGAATTATTCAACGGCTTATTCTGTAGGAGTATTTCATGGTTCACGCGATTGACAGTTACTGTCATATCTATGCGATCAAGGAGCGGCCCTGACAGTCGTTTTTGGTAGTTAAGAATTTGAGAAGATGTACAAGTACAATTTTTCTCAGCGTCTCCGTAATATCCGCAAGGACAAGGATTCATAGTGGCAACTAGTAAAAAACTGGCAGGGTATTTGTATTTTTGGTTAGCACGACTGATGGTTATGGTATGGTCTTCCATGGGTTGGCGTAACGCTTCTAAGACCGATCGTGGATACTCTAAGATTTCGTCCAAGAATAGGACTCCATTGTGCGCTAAGCTTATTTCTCCTGGTCGAGCTTTAGGACCCCCTCCTATGATAGAAACTCTACTCGCTGTATGGTGCGGTGCGCGGAATGGCCTAGATGAGACTATGTTGTCTGCTAAGTCCGGATTGCTCATACTGTGCAGTTTGGTGACATCTATTATTTCTTGACCCCTTAAAGGAGGCAATAGACTCGCTAAAGCCTTTGCTAGCATACTTTTGCCAGACCCAGGGGGTCCTGAAAATAGTAAATTATGTCTTCCTGCTACTGCAATACTAATGGCTCGTTTAGCTTGCTCTTGTCCGATGATCGTGTCTATTGGAGTGTCTGTCACCTCTGTAACATCAGATGTAGTTTTTTTAACAGCAGGTGGTATCAGGCATTCTTTTTTCAGATGTAGGAATAATTGGCGCAGGCTTTTGATAGGGATAACGGTGATGTTCTTTAATAGGAGAGCTTGTTCTGTATTTTCAGCTGGAATGTAAATAGTCGTAATGTTGTTTCTCTCAGCAGCTTCGGCAATGGTAATTGCTGATTGGATGGGCCTGATGGAACCATCCAAAGCTAGCTCTCCAGCAAAGAGCGCGTTGCTAACGGATTCTTGCGAGAGGAGATTATTCAGTTGTAATATTGACAATGCAATCGGCAGATCAAATTGGGTACCATCTTTTGGTAGTTCAGCTGGCGCCAGGTTGATGACAATTTTGCCCTTTGGGAACTCAAGTAGAGAGTTCTTGATAGCACTTCGGACTCGGTCCTTTGCTTCGTCGATCGCCTTATTCCCTAAGCCGACAATTTGGATATTCGGCAGCCCTTTTGATAAATCTCCCTCAATTTCAATTAATTGGCCTTGAAACCCACATGGTGTTGCAGAGAGTATCTTGCTTACCGTCATATATGTACAGTTAACCATAATTTATTTGGTTTTTAAAGGTGGGGTGGTATACTGTATATGATTGTGGGGCTGAAATAGCGTTCGACAGTTGGACTTTATCAAAATATTCTGCAAACCGAACATGCACGATACGCATATTGTTAGATGCAAAAAACTTTGCAAGCAAAGTAGCTAGCCTGTTCAAGGCTCCAGCCTTTGCGCCAGCTGTAGCTTAATCTATAGCCATCTCTTCGTATAGGCAACATGATACGATTTGAGGTGTCAGAATTTATGTTGCTCGCTATGTATTTGGAAGTGGCAAATACATGGGACTTTTGCCACGTAACAAGCTCGGTTTTTGGGTTCGTTTATTATCCAAGCTGTGTTATAAAAATGTAAATGATCCTATGTTTGTAGACGAATATTTATGATACCAACTGGACCCGGGGGCAGTACCCGGCAGCTCCACCAAACAGCTCAACTAACATCAGCCATTAGGCTGATTTTTTGTTATGAAAAACTTTCATATAAGAAAACAACCACCTGCGAGTAGTGGTCGTTTTCAAAAAGTGGAGTTTTTGATGATCTGTTTATTTTTGGCTTCCATTATTAGTTTGTACAACTTTTTTATTCAGAAGCTACCCCTATAATAATCCATGAAAACGGTTATGTCAACATGTTTACTAAAGATTTAATGAGTAAAAAAAACTACACCTGATTGTAGGGCAAGAACAGCTATTTTTAACTCTCAAGCAGTCCTTAGTGATGCTAGGTTGCTACCAACCGCGTAGTCCTTCTGCTTGCTATATTTATACGGTATGTGGAGGAGGGCGATAGACCATGTAATATAGGTAATAACGCCGCCCTCCTTAACGAGAGGTAGATTGCTGAGACTTTGGTAGTGGCAATGACATGATTTAAAAATCTACCACAAAGGCGAGGGACGTTGGTTAATAGTGATTGATATTGTATGCGCGCATGTCTGCATCCAGTGGACAATGATTATATATTTGTAACATATTGAGTAGTATGCTTTTGTAAGTAATTCTAAAGAAATTGTTAGATAAGTCGTAGTGTATTTACTAGCTATTGCTACTGCATGAGCTGTGATCTAGTTGGTATAGACAAAGAATTTTCTTGGCAGATATAAGCCTGGTGAATTATTATTGTTGTAATATTCACTGTATGGTCACTGTCCTTAGAATATTGATTTTACAGATGATTGTATGGTAAATATTATTAATTTATGTGATTATTACAACAAATTTCTTGGAAAGATACTTGATTTATTTTGCAATAGATGCTAATATGTGTACATAAGCTTTTGAAAAATAAACAAAGCAAAAAAGTACATTAAAATAATTAATTCTAGAATATCGCTTAGCGCTAAATATTACTTTGGTGTAGGGAACGGCTGCAACATGAAGCTGAAAGCATATAGTCTATATTTGGTTATTGTGTTTTAGGCATGGTGCCGCCGATGCTCCACTAAAGTTATTTGTGATTATTCGCAAGTTACAAATAGTATAGGTGTTGAGCGCGCGTGGATAGTACACACACATCCAGTTTATCCTTATCTTTGTAGGGTATTGGTAATGAGAGTACTGGATGTGTGGAAGGAACTTCACGCAAGGACATGCTCCTTACATAAGGAGCGGTCAGTCGCCTTGAGCGATAACGACGAACTCGCAATGCCCGCGCCCTAATAGTTGTTTTAAAGCGGCGGATGGAGCGTTTGATAGTTCAACTTCTGTTATCGCTCGGGCTCTTTTGGGCTATGCGCTCGTGTATAATATGTGATATGAAGCAGAAGATCGCTATTACAATTGGCTGCGTTGCAACCCTAACGGTATTATTGATTATAAATATGACTACCCCATCTGGCATAGGTCCTTTTGGGGTTCTTTTGTTTTTATTTTCCCTATATGTGGCACTAACTAGCGCTTTATATATTTTGCTGAGATTTTTATTTTCTATATTACATGTGCCAAAGCCTAGAGATGGTAGTAAAAATCGACAGGATATAAAATTGTATTATTTCTCCAGCGTGCTTGCTTTGGCTCCAGTTATATTGCTAGGAATTCAATCTATTGGCGGCATAAAGCTTTTTGATATCTGTCTTGTTGTCATCTTTGAAGTGATTGCTTGTTTGTACGTATATAAGAGGTTCTAACATGGTCTTTTCGTGTACACCATGATATAATTTGAGTATGAATCCTGAGACGACACCAGTAATACCAAGGACAGAATCAGCTCCTGTAGCTCCTGATGTAGAGCGTCAATATGGCAATCAAGAAAAAAGTTTTGAACAGTATGGGGCACAGTCCATTGAGCAGGGGAAGCAATTACCTGCTACGCCGGCGTTGCCTGTTGTTGATATAGCAAACTTGGCACAGCCTACTCCTCAGGATCCTGCTAGTGTTCAGACACCGCAGACGGATGATGATGCAGTTATGGCAGGAGTTCCTTCTATAGCAGGGGATGATGATTTGATTGAGAAAGAGTGGGTTGATAAGCTAAAGAGCTTAATTGCTCTAACAGAGGGGAATCCTCATGAACGAGCGCGGGTCATTGCTCAGCTGCAAGCAGATTATTTGAAGAAACGATATAATAAGACTCTTGGTCAGTCTAATGAGTAGGATGGATTAATGGGTGGAGTTCTCATCTTAGGATTACTGGTATTAGGGATTATAGCTGTTGGAACATCAGTAATTTTTATACTGTACCGTAATGCTATGCGTGAAGCAAAGAATTATGAGCGCGGCCTAAAAATGGTGCCTTTGTTGATACATTTGCCTCCGACCAGTGAGGATATAGATAATGGTAGCCGTGACCAGCGTGACCTCAATGAGGAGGTCATCTCTCAGGCACAGGTTATGTATAATATTATATCCAGCACCGCTACCAAAGGCTTTAAGAGTAAGTTTTATGGTCAGCGTCATATATCTCTTGAGATTGTCGCTACTGGTGGCCTAGTTCATTATTATGCGGTAGTTCCTGTGGTATTAATCGACGTTATTCGCCAAGCTATCATAGCAGCTTATCCATCGGCGCGGCTGGAAGAGATGAGCGAAGTAAATATCTTTAGTGAGATTGGTCGTACATCTGGTATGATAGGTGGTGAATTTACTTTGCGTAAATCTTTCATTTATCCAATAGCGACGTATCAAGAATCAAAGCGTGATGCATCGCGGGCATTGCTTAATGCGCTTTCGTCTGCATCGAAAGACGATGGAATTGGTATACAATTTCTCATCAGGCCAGCATATGACGGCTGGGCTAAAGCCTCTGAGCTTCACATTGACAATTTGCGAAAACATAAAAAGAAAAAGACGGGTATTGGTGCACTTATAGCCCCGAAGGATATTTTGGAAGCGTTGTGGAAACCACCACAAGAAAATGATGAAAAGCAAAAAGAAGAAGAAAATAAGCCGTTGAGTTCGCTTGAGCAGGCAGAAGTTGATGCTGTCAGTGAAAAGACTAGGTATCCAGCCTATGAGGTTTTGATTCGTGTTGTGGTTTCGTCTAATACCGCAGCTAGGTCTCAATCTCTGTTGAAGAATATTATTGCCGCTTTTGCGTTGTTTGATTCACCACGAAATAATGGCTTTAAGTTCTCAGTTACACGCAATATAGAGGAAATTACAACAGCCTACATAATGAGGTTTTTTCCACAACAGATAAAATATAACATCTTGAATAGTGTAGAAATGGCAACGTTGTTCCATTTACCTGGCTCCTCATCAATACCGACCTCCCAAGTTAAACGCCAGATGTCTAAACAGGTTGATGGTCCTACAGATGTTTTGGATGAAGGCCTGTTGATTGGTTATAACGAATTTCGTGGAGTTAAAAAACCTATTCGCATCGGAACAAAAGACCGTCGTCGCCACGTTTATATCATTGGTCAAACTGGTGTCGGTAAGTCTGTCTTGCAGGAGAATATGGCATATCAAGACATGATGGATGGTCGAGGCTTTGCGTTTATTGATCCGCACGGAGACTTAGTAGAGTCTCTTCTTGGTAAGGTGCCAAAAGAGCGTGTCGAAGATATTATCTATTTTAATCCAGCCGACATGACAAACCCTATTGGTTTGAATATGTTTGAGTTTGATACACCAGACCAGAAAGACTTTTTGGTGCAAGAAGCAATCAATATGCTGTATGGGTTGTATGACCCGGGGCATACGGGAATCGTTGGTCCTCGTTTGGAGCACATTTTCCGTAACTGTGCGTTGTTATTGATGTCTGATCCCGCGGGCGGAACGTTTATCGATATACCAAAATGTCTCATAGACCCAGAATTTGTGAAGAGTAAACTGAAATATGTTACCGACCCGCAAGTGATTGATTTCTGGACAAAGGAGTTTCCAGCGTCACAGCGATCTAATGAAGCTGGTGAAGTTGTGTCTTGGGTTGTTGCAAAGTTTGGTCCATTTATCTCTAACGATGCAATGCGCAACATCATTGGACAAACGAAGTCTGGATTTAACTTGCGGGAGATAATGGATAATAATAAGATCCTATTGGTTAATCTTTCCAAGGGTAAGATGGGAGAGTTGAACTCCAAGCTGCTCGGTATTATCTTTGTGATGAAGTTTCAGGCTGCAGCGATGGCTCGAGCCGATACCCCAGAGGACCAGCGAGTTGATTTTTCATTGTATGTTGACGAGTTTCAGAACTTTGCTACAGATAGCTTTGAGTCTATCTTGTCTGAGGCTCGTAAATATAAGCTAAGCCTTATCATGGGCAACCAGTTCATGACCCAGTTGACGGATAAGATACGTGAAGCAATCATTGGTAACGTCGGTACAGTGATTTCTGGGCGTATTGGCGTGACGGACGCTGAGTTGATGGTCAAGAAATTTCAGCCAGTCTTTGATGTGGATGATTTGTCTAAGTTGCCAAACTTCCAATCAATTACCTCAGTCATGATTAATAATGTTCCATCGGCGCCGTTTAGTATGAATTGGATACCACCGATGGGACAGGAGAACTCTCAGTTGCGGGATGCGCTGGTGAGGCTATCTTCTGCGAAATATGGCAGGCCGCGTGCTGTTGTGGAGAAGGAAATATTTGAGCGGTTGGGTAGGGCAAATACAAAGACACAAGCTGCTTCACCTAAACCTACTGCACTACGAGAAAATAAATCTTTTCTGGATGAATGGCTATCGAAGCGTAAGCAGATAGGCGGTGCGCAGCCAGTACCAACACAAAAAGCCTCTGGTGCGTTATCTCCTGCGACGCCAGTGACGATACCAACGCCAATGTCTACTGCTAGTTCAGGCCCTAACATGCAGAGTTTGAGTAGTGGTCAGATGGGTGGCTTGTCACGGTCGCCTCAGGATAATCCTGGTACTCCTGTAGATATACCGACAACACCTCCGGTTGCCAATGCTATGCCGTCTTCAGATACTGCTAATAAAGAGAATTTATCTATCCAAGAAAGAATGCAACAAGAGCTAGACTCAGCGCAACCAAAGCCGTCTAACAACAGGCTTGACCTCAGGGATGGTAATCAGGACTCGGACAGGGAAATATCAATAAAATTGCGATAGATTTAGAATAAGAGGCCTAAGATTCGGTAGTAGCTTAGCTGCTACTCCCGCCTTTTACGCCTATGCGGATGTAGTCAAACAACATACCAGCAAGCCATCCAATGGTGAATGCTGCAATCGTCTCAAATCCCGACAGAGGGTACCCGTTTATTTTTGCTAGGGTATATATAGCGAGAGTTAAGACAAAAGCCGCCACAGAGCCAGACAGTATGGCGTTTGGTCGAGCAACTGTTCTACCTGTGACTTCGCTAACTTTCTCGATGGTGGGGTTATGAATAACCTTGCTGAAAGTTCGGCTGGACTTAGGGAGCTGGCTTTGAACTGTCTCCATGGTCTTTTTGAAGCTGTCTTTGCGATCCTCTTTGGTTATGAGGCGTTCGGCTTTTGCGGGTTGCTTCTTCTTTTCTTGTTTTACCTCTTCAGCTTCGGACTTTTCAATGACTTTTTCGAGTTGCTCACGTGCTTCAGCCTCTGATTTTTCTGCTAGTGAGCTTTCTTTTTCGACTCGATTTTTGATAACTTCGGCTGCACGATTGTGTGTTTCTGTTCGCAGATCATTCAGGCCTTCGTGTGATATTTTGGCCTCGTTGTTGAACTTAAGTGATTCTTTCATTGTGACTACACCTAACTTTTATTTAAATTGTACCTACTGAGTTGTATGCGTGCCGTATGATGCGCACTTCTTTCTTGAGCTGCCTGGATCGTAAGTAGAAGAATGTGACGACTGAAAGGATTAGGCCTGCGAATAGCATATTCTCGCTAGCTCCAGTGCGGGGCAGCTGCGTAGCCACTGTCTCGACGACTTTCTTTTCATTTGGACAATCAACTTTAACGCTTACGGTGTTACCAAAAGTGTTGTCCATCCTACAGTCAAAGGATCCAGGATTACTGGTACCAGTGCTCATAGAGGATATTTTACTGGCCATTTGTATCGTAAAGGTGCGTTCTTGGGTCTCGCCAGGTTTGATAGTCATCTCTGGCCATTGGAGAATGGTCTTGCCTCCATTGCTATTGGCATCTTCTTTGAGGGTTCCGCCGCCCGATTCAAAGATAGTTGAATATTGCAGAACATCACCCAAGTTCTCTGTGAATGTATATTTTTCTGGTGCAAAACCCTTGTTGGTGACCTTTAGGTGATAGGTAATACGATCATGTGCTTTCGCGGTGGTCTTAGTAGCGTCCATATTACTCTGAGTGAGGTTTATAGCGCTCTTTTGTTGGATAAAGGAAGCAGAACACTGCTTATCTTCTATCCAAAGAGTTGGGTTGCCTGCACATGGCTGACAGCGTGGGTCATTTTTAAGTAGTGTTGGATTTTGCGGGCACCTTTCTGGCGCAGCGATATTGAACGTCTTTTGACAGCCGGCAGAGGTGCGGTCACCTAGAGAAGTTTTGAGTGTTACAGTTACTTTGTATGACCCAGGGGTTTTTTCTTGATATGTTACATTTGGGGTGGTGCTCTCTAGAGTTTTTACAAGAGAATTACCCCTATAAACTTGAAACACATATTTTTGTATTTTGGCGCCATTAGCGGCACTTGTGTTAGCGGTAAACTGATATTTATTATTATCGCTTTGCTTCACCTCTAAGGCATTACAGGTGACTACGGGAGCTGGAGGTGTTGAACAGTTTGGATAGGTACCGATTTGTCCTGGAGGGCAGGTTGGTGCTGGTGGAATACTTTTGGTGATGAGGTTGCCACAGTTACGCATAATTGCGAACCAGCCGAACTTGGCTGAGTGGCCTACGTACGCGGTATAGGTAAAATTACCCCAAAGTTGATGTGGCCTGTAGTAAAAACTACGCATTCCACTGCCAGCTGATTTAACAGAGTAGGAGCCCTCTCCTTGGGCCGATCCAAAATGTGGAGTCATTCCCCAGGAATAATTGCCGTCACGGCTGTGTAGAGTTTGCAGGTTGCGAGTTGCATTTGATAGCTCTGCGCGGGTAATACCAATTGTATTGAACAATGAGCGGATATCGTTGGTGTTAGCATCATAGTGATTCATCATTTGGCTTCCACTCCATACGCCACCTCGAACCATGTCGCTTGGGTCTGCAGCATTTGCTGATTCCGGAGGAGAGAATACCACTAATGATTGGACGATTAACGCAAGAACAGTGAAAATTAAGCCTAATTTTCGAGTAGCCTCCTCTTTACTTAACCTTTTTGCATAAAAGCCCAATTCATTGATAAGTGATGGACTAAATGGCAAGTGAGAAACTATTTTTCTAAACATGGTTGCCCCGTTCTTGTATGTTTATGTAATCTATTATTATGATAATATCTACTCCATTTTAGCATAAGAAATATGTTCAGGTAAAGCACTTGAGTGAACAATTTTTTTGCGGTATAATGAGAGAGTTGTAAATAGCTGACAAGTCAGGAAATAGTGAGGGAAACATGGCTAAACAAACAGATAATCAATCCTATGATGGATCACAAATTCAAGTTCTCGAAGGACTTGAGCCGGTTCGTAAGCGCCCGGGTATGTATATTGGTAGTACTGGCTATGACGGTGTACACCACTTGATTAAGGAGATTGCCGACAACTCGATCGACGAGGCTATCGCTGGGTATGCTACAAAAGTTGAAGTAGTGCTGCTGGAGGACGGCGGTGTTCAGATCACTGATGATGGTCGTGGCATACCGGTTGATAAACATCCGAAGACTGGTATGAGTACACTGGAAACTGTGTTAACAGTGTTGCACGCTGGTGGTAAGTTTGGCGGCGGTGGCTACAAGGTGTCATCTGGACTTCACGGTGTTGGATCAAGTGTTGTTAATGCTCTCTCTACTAAGATGATTGCTGAAGTGGTGCGTGACGGTCAGCTCTACCGGGTGGTGTTTGCAACTGGTGGCATTGTGGAGCCACTCAAGAAGGTTGGTAAGACAGATCGGCCAACTGGTACGCGGATAACTTTCTATCCCGACCCAACAATATTTAAAGAAACGGTTGATTTTGATTATAAATGGGTGGTTAACTATTTGCGCCACCAGGCATACTTAACCAAAGGCGTGTACACCTCTGTTGTAGACGAGCGTACGGGTGATCGTCAGGCTTTCTACTTTGAAGGCGGAATTCAAAGTTATGTGAAGCATTTGAACTTGGGTAAAGATGTTTTAGCCGATGCGCCATTTTACGTTGAAAAACAAGTTGAAGACTGCATGGTAGAAATTGCTGTGCAGTATAACGACACGTATATTGAGACAGTAAAGCCATTTGCCAACAACGTGTTGACGCCAGACGGCGGTACACACCTAGTCGGTTTTCGTTCAGCGTTGACCAGGGTCATCAATGACTATGCACGCAAAAATAGTCTGCTGAAGGAAAAAGAAGACAACCTGACTGGCGACGACATTCGTGAGGGCTTGACAGCGATTATCTTAGTCAAATTGCCCGATCCACAGTTTGAAGGTCAGACTAAGAATAAACTTGGTAATCCAGAGATGCGTCGCTATGTTGAGCAGGTGATGAATGAGTACTTTTCGTACTATCTGGAGGAAAATCCTGGTGTTGCTAAGAAGATTGTTGGTAAGGCGACCTTGGCGGCACGAGCTCGCAAAGCGGCACGAGCAGCCCGCGATAACGTGATCCGTAAGGGCGCACTTGATGGTATGGGATTACCGGGCAAATTGTGGGACTGTTCAAGTAAGAGCCCAAGTGATAGTGAAATTTACATCGTTGAGGGTAACTCGGCGGCCGGTTCAGCCAAAGAAGGTCGCGACAGTAAAACACAGGCAATTTTGCCACTTCGTGGTAAGGTGCTGAACACTGAGCGAGCTCGGCTTGATAAAATGTTTGCCAACAAAGAGATTGTGGCAATGATCCAGGCGTTTGGTGTTGGTATTGGCGATCAGTTTGATATCAATGGTCTGCGTTACCACAAAATTATCATCATGACCGATGCCGATGTTGACGGTAGTCACATCGCGACTTTGCTGTTGACCTTCCTATTTCGTTATATGAAAGAGGTGGTTGAGGGTGGTTATGTGTACCTTGCTAAGCCACCACTATACTCAATCAACCGCGGCCAGAAGAAGATCTACGCATATGATGAGGCGGAGAAAGACAAAGTCTTGGCAGACCTGATTGCTGATAAGAAGGGTCGCGGTACAGCGATTGATGATGAACAGGATATCACAAAGCAGGCTGGCGTGACGATTTCACGGTTTAAGGGTCTTGGTGAAATGGACGCTGACCAGCTATGGGAGACGACGATGAATCCAGAAAATCGCGTGTTGATTCAGGTCAGAGTGGAAGACGCCGAGGAAGCGGACGCGATCTTTACGCGACTGATGGGTGATGATGTGAGCTTGCGTAAAAGCTTTATTCAGAGCTGGGCAAAAAATGCTAACTTAGAGGATTTGGATATTTAATCATGAGTGATCAGGACAAACAGATGCAACCAACCAGTGAACATGAGTCAATTGAGGCAACACCAGATACGGTGACTGAAGTATCAGCAGGATTAGAGCGACGCCGACTTGAAAATGTGATGCAAGACAATTTCTTCCGTTATTCGATGAGCGTCATCGTTGACCGGGCATTGCCAGATGTGCGTGATGGTCTGAAGCCGGTGCATCGCCGTATTTTGTATTCAATGAATCAGAACGGCAACCGTAGTACTGCGAAATTCGTCAAATCAGCACGTATCATCGGTGACGTGATGGGTAAATATCACCCGCATGGTGACTCAGCGATTTATGACTCAATGGTTCGTTTGGCGCAAGATTGGGCAATGCGCTACACCTTGGTACAAGGTCAGGGAAACTTTGGTTCAATGGACGGAGACCCACCAGCTGCTCACCGTTATACTGAGGCGCGACTTGATAAGCCGGCTGAAGAATTACTAACTGACATCGAGAAGGAAACCGTTGATTTTAAGGATAACTTTGATGGTTCAGAGCGTGAGCCGATTGTGTTGCCGGCAAAGTTACCGAATTTGCTGTTGAACGGCCAGATTGGTATTGCTGTTGGTATGGCAACGAGTATCCCGACACACAACCTGGGTGAGTTAGTAGATGCGACAATTGAGCTGATTGATAACCCTGAGGCGACAGTTGACGACTTGCTGCAGCATGTGAAGGGTCCAGACTTTCCGACGGGCGCGATCGTCTACGGTGGTGCACCGATGCGCCAAGCGTATGCGACTGGTCGCGGTAGTGTGATGATGCGAGCAGTGGCAGAGATCCAGGAGACCAAACGAGGTCGACACCAGATTGTTGTTACTGAGATACCGTATGGTGTAAATAAAGCAACATTGATCGAAAAAATTGGTGAGCTTCACAAAGAAAAGCGGGTACAGTTGGCTGACCTACGCGATGAAAGCTCTCGAGGTAAGGTCCGCATCGTCATCGAGCTGAAAAAGGATGCCTATCCAAAGAAGGTGTTGAATCAGCTATATAAATTAACAGCGCTCCAGACGAGTTTTAATTACAACATGCTGGCGTTGGTTAATACCATGCAGCCACGAATTTTAGGTTTGCACGATATTTTGAGCGAATTTGTCAAACATCGTCAATCTGTGGTGCGTCGTCGCACAGAGTTTGAGCTAAAAAAGGCAAAGGCACGGGCGCATATCCTAGAGGGCTATAAGATTGCGCTGGATCATATCGATGAGGTGATTAAAACCATTCGTGCTTCAAAAACTCAGGATGAGGCAGAGAAGAATTTGCGTGCTAAGTTTGGGCTGAGCGAGATTCAAGCCAAGGCTATTTTAGCGATGCAGCTGCGACGCCTGACCGGACTTGAGCGTGAAGCGGTTGAAAATGAACTACGTGAGCTCTTGAAACTGATTGCACGACTAGAAGCCATCTTAGCTGATGAGCAAGAGATCTTGAATATCATCAAGACTGAGCTCTTGGAAATGAAAGAGAAATATGGTGACGAGAGGCGTAGTAAAATTATCAACCATGAGCTGGGTAAGTTCTCTGACGAGGAGTTGATCCCAGAGGAAGATGCTGTTGTCCTTTTGACAACCGAGAATTATATCAAGCGAACTTTGGCAAGTGACTACCGCAAGCAGAACCGCGGCGGTAAGGGTAAGCGCGGGATGACTACAAAGGAAGAAGACATCATCGCACAAATAATTCCAGTAAGTACGCATGACTACCTGCTATTCTTTACCAACAGGGGTCGTGTATTCCGTCTCAAGGCATATGAAGTCCCGGCTGCTAGCCTCAGCGCTAAAGGTGTTGCTGCCGTGAATCTGCTCCAGCTTCAGCCAGAAGAGAAGATCACAGCTATCATTAAACACGAGAAGAACGCGAGCGATGCTGGTTATCTGTTTATGGCGACGAAGAACGGTACTGTTAAGAAGACTCCGCTGAGTGACTATGCTAATATCCGTACGAATGGTTTGATTGCCATAAAACTAGATGATGGTGATGAGCTGAAATGGATCAAGAAAACTGATGGAGAGAGTGATGTAATTATTTCAACATCAGCTGGTCAGGCAATTAGGTTTAACGAAAAGGATGCACGACCAATGGGTAGGGCTGCTCGCGGAGTGCGCGGTGTTCGCCTGCGACCAAATGACCGAGTAGTCGGTATGGATATTGTTACCAGCGATGACCAGACATTGTTAGTTATTAGCGAACAGGGCTTTGGTAAGCGCACCAAGGTGACCAATTTCCCGAGCCATAAGCGTGGCGGGGTAGGTATTAAAGCGGCGATTGTGACAGCAAAGACGGGCCCAATCATATCAGTTCAGACGATTGACCCGACTATGACAGATGCTATCTTGGTGTCACGAAATGGACAGACGATTCGTATTAGTCTCAAAGATATCAAGCTGCTGGGCCGTACAACTCAAGGGATTACGATCATGCGGCTGGGTGACAATGATGCGGTATCTTCTATAGGTTTAATGGAAGAGCGGTCTTCCGAAGAGGACACTAAATGAGATACGTGCTAGTGCCTTTGTTGGCATGGGCATTAGCTCAGGGTTTAAAGCATATCTTTCGCTTGATGGGTAGAAATCGTCGAGTATTTAGCAAAAATCCAAAGTCGCCCCTCTTGTTGTCTGGTGGTATGCCAAGTGCTCATGCTGCAACGGTGGTTTCATTGACTGCTGTGGTTGCGTTATATGACGGTATTGATACGGTACAATTTGCTATCGTTCTCTGGGTGACCATGATCATTCTATATGATGCTATGATGGTGAGATTTTCCTCTGGACAACAGGGAGATACGCTAAATCAGTTGTTGGATGAGCAAAAAAGTTCTTTGTCTCGCATCCGTGTTGCACATGGCCACACCCCTGTTGAGGTTGCTGTGGGTGCAACAATAGGACTGCTTGTCTCGCTTGTTGTCTTTTTCGCAACAAAATAATTACAAAATAGTATTGACCAAAGGTTGGTTGATGATGTATGATAAATATCAGTCTGGTCGTGGGGATGCGAGCGAAACGACAATTACAATCTGTAATGATCAAGTTACGTGAGGATTTTTGGCCAGTCTATCGAACTTTAACAATTTGATTGTGCAATATCATCGTCAGTTTATATTTTTGTAGAGCCTTAATACTTTGATACAAAGTAGATTTTTAACGGAGAGTTTGATCCTGGCTCAGGATGAATGCTGGCGGCGTGCCTAACACATGCAAGTCGAGCGGCAGCGAGGGGTGCTTGCACCCTGTCGGCGAGCGGCGGACGGCTGAGTAACGCGTGGGAATCTACCCTAAAGTGAGGGATAACCGCCCGAAAGGGTGGCTAATACCGCATATGATCTTCGGATTAAAGGATTTATCCGCTTTAGGAAGAGCCCGCGTTAGATTAGGTAGTTGGTAGGGTAATGGCCTACCAAGCCAACGATCTATAGCTGGTCTGAGAGGATGATCAGCCAGACTGGAACTGAGACACGGTCCAGACTCCTACGGGAGGCAGCAGTGAGGAATCTTCCACAATGGGCGAAAGCCTGATGGAGCAACGCCGCGTGAAGGATGAAGGCCTTCGGGTTGTAAACTTCTTTTATGAGTGAAGAATATGACGGTAACTCATGAATAAGCACCGGCTAACTACGTGCCAGCAGCCGCGGTCATACGTAGGGTGCAAGCATTATCCGGAGTGACTGGGCGTAAAGAGTTGCGTAGGCGGTTTAATAAGTGAATAGTGAAACCTGGTGGCTCAACCATACAGACTATTATTCAAACTGTTAAACTCGAGAGTAGTAGAGGTAACTGGAATTTCTAGTGTAGGAGTGAAATCCGTAGATATTAGAAGGAACACCAATGGCGTAGGCAGGTTACTGGACTATTTCTGACGCTAAGGCACGAAAGCGTGGGGAGCGAACTGGATTAGATACCCAGGTAGTCCACGCCGTAAACGATGGATACTAGCTGTTGGAGGTATCGACCCCTTCAGTAGCGAAGCTAACGCGTTAAGTATCCCGCCTGTGGAGTACGGCCGCAAGGCTAAAACATAAAGGAATTGACGGGGACCCGCACAAGCGGTGGATTATGTTCTTTAATTCGATGATAACCGAAGAACCTTACCAGGGCTTGACATCCAGGGAAGGTCTGCGAAAGTAGACTGTGCCTTTTGGAACCCTGTGACAGGTGATGCATGGCCGTCGTCAGCTCGTGTCGTGAGATGTTAGGTTAAGTCCTTCAACGAGCGCAACCCTTGTGAATAGTTGTATTTTTCTATTCAGACTGCCCCGGTAACGGGGAGGAAGGAGGGGATGATGTCAGGTCAGTATTTCCCTTACGTCCTGGGCTAGAAACGTAATACAATGGCTAGTACAATGCGCAGCGAAGCCGCGAGGTGAAGCAAATCGCATCAAAGCTAGTCCCAGTTCGGATTGCAGGCTGAAACTCGCCTGCATGAAGTCGGAATCGCTAGTAATCGCAAATCAGCAAGTTGCGGTGAATACGTTCCCGGGTCTTGTACACACCGCCCGTCAAACCATGAAAGTGACCAACACCCGAAGTCCGATTCGTCGGCCTAAGGTGGGGGGCATGATTGGGGTTAAGTCGTAACAAGGTATCCGTACCGGAAGGTGCGGATGGATTACCTCCTTTCTAGGGAGAATAAATGCCAATTTGTCGAGCAATCACAAATTGAGCTAGGTCGGTCTCGTAAATATGCTGAGCTTACATATTTACAATAGTCCTCTCGAGGACGAGACAAAGTTCAAAACCTTCTCTACGATAAACCGATTGATGAATTGCACAATCAAGTTGTTAATATAAAACCCTCTCGTCTATGAGAGGGTTTATTTTATGTGACAAAAGCTATCCTCTAAAGAATACGCCAATGAGGAGGTTCAGGATTATGCTGTGTAGGCTTAGCATGACAGCAAAGCCGATGCCACAAGTAATGAGCCCCCACATCTTAAAGCGATCGTAGCTGCTGACTCCGCCAGCCAGGTTGTCTGCTATTTTTTGGTGGTAAACAGTAAACACTGCTCCAGCCCCTAAGATCAAGAGGCCTACTCCGAATGCGGTAAAACTAAATTCATACATATGTACAATTATACACTTGTCATAATAAAAAAGATACGGTACAATGTAATAAGTCTTGGCGATTGGGGGCATAGCTCAGTTGGCTAGAGCACCTGCTTTGCAAGCAGGGGGTCCAGGGTTCGAGTCCCTGTGCCTCCACCATCAAGACTGTATGAGGGCGATTAGCTCAGCTGGTTAGAGCGCGTCACTGATAATGACGAGGTCGGAGGTTCAAGTCCCTCATCGCCCACCATTTATGATGATCTGTTTGATCATATGGGCGCTTAGCTCAGTTGGCTAGAGCATCTCGTTTACACCGAGAGGGTCGGGGGTTCGAGTCCCTCAGCGCCCACCATGAATTTTGTCAAGTATGCCCCTCTGTGCAGTGGGCGTTTTTTATTATGAATTTTATTGGTGTTTTAATCCAAAGATATTGTAGATATTGGAATTTAATATTGTAGCACTACTAGCGCAGTCTTTACGGTGTTGGTGGTATATAATATTATTTTTATGTATGTAGAATGGTCAACACATTATCTAATAGAATGACCAGAAAGGAATTTGATATGACTGGTAAAATATCTCTTCATCACATTGCTTTGTCTGTTCGTGATGCTCAGGCTAGTATAGAATTTTACTCACATCTTGGGTTTACTGAAGTAGTGGTGTGGCGTGCGGATGATGCAGCACTGGCAATTCATCAACTAATGAATCATGAAGGTGTCACGCTCGAGTTATTTGTGCACACTAATAATGTACAGGAACCTAGAATAGATAATGCAGTCGGAAATAATCTTGAAGAGATTGGTATAAAGCATTTTGGTATGAGGGTTGATAGTCTAGATGAATTTCGAGCAGCGATTAATGATATTGGTGAAGTAACAGATATTGTCATGGGTCGCACTGGTTTTCGATATTTCTTTATCAAAGATCCTGATGGTAACTGGGTGGAGGTTGTTGAGGATAAGCGTGATGTTGTCCCGGGTGGGGCTGTGATAGACTTATCACAAGTATAAGGGTTACTTGCCTAATGGCAAAATGGTTATTATACTGCTAGAGTATGTACAGATATCTTATTAAACCGCTATTATTTTTACTAACTCCTGATTTTACACATAAGCTAATTATTTTCTGTGGTCGTGTGGCGCAAGCAATACCACTCATCCGTTGGATGGTCCGTAAAATGTGGAGTTTTCAAGACAGAGCGCTGCAGCAGGAGATCGATGGCGTCACTTACCGCAATCCAGTTGGTTTGTCGGCGGGATTTGATAAGAATATCCAATTGTCGCCATTGATGAAAGATATCGGATTTGGTTTTGCTTCGGGTGGATCGGTGACATTGGAGCCAAGAAAGGGTAATCGACATCCCTGGTTCCACCGTTTGCCGAAGACAAAGTCGGTGGTGGTATATGCTGGTATGCCAAATTATGGGCTGAAAAAGATCAGCCATCACATTATCAAGAATAGGTCGCGAATTCAGGATATGCCAACGGTTGTTTCGGTAGCTGTCATTGCTAATAAGTCTACGAAAGATCAGTTTGGTCCATGTGTCCCAGAGAATCTGATTATTAAGGATGTAAAAAAGGCTGTAGAATATATCGTGAAGCATCAATTGGCGAGCGTCGTAGAGATCAACATCTCTTGTCCAAATGCAGGTAAAGAACCGTTTATCTACCCGGAAACATTGGACATGCTACTACGAGAGATGGACGATATAGAGAGAAATGTGCCGTTTTGGATAAAAATGCCGCATTTGTATGATATGCAGCAGTTTGACGCACTGTTGCAGACTATTGTGAGGCATAATATCCAAGGTGTGACAGTAGCTAACTTGGTAAAAGATCGCACGATGGTGACCATCAAAGATCCACTAACCGATGAAATCCGTGGTGGGTTGAGTGGTGAGCCGACGCGTGAATATAGTTTGGAGTTAATTCATCATGCATATCGGAAGTATGGTGACAGATTGACGATTATTGGTGTGGGTGGAATTTTTACAGCTGAAGATGCGTACGCTAAGATCAGGGCTGGTGCTAGTTTGGTGGGTTTGATCACGGGGTTGTTCTTTGAGGGTCCGCAATTGATCGGACGCATAAACCGCGAGCTGGTAACATTGCTCAAAAATGATGGTTTTTCTCATATTTCTGAGGCGGTTGGTGCGGATTTTAAGGAAAAGCCAAAAAAGTCGAAAAAAAGTTAAAAAAACTATTGCAAAACAACTGCAGCTGCTGTATAGTTAATTACTAGTTACGCGAATGTTCAGGTGAACCTCTGGCGATACACTGCAAAACGTGCGAGGGCAGTGAAAAATCAATCGAGTGTAGATAGATGTGTCAAGATCTTGACTTATCAGTTGTGCACTCAAAGTGTGAGGCACTGATCATTAACAATTTGAAGAGAAGAAATTGAGTTTTTAATTGACGGTATTAGTTTATTGGTAGATTCCAATTACTAGTTAAGTCAATGCATAAAAAGGTACTCAAGGGCACTAAATGGATGCCTAGACGTATATTACCGATGAAGGACGTGGAAGACTGCGATAAGCCTCGGGAAGCTGTCAACAAGCTTTGATCCGGGGATTTCCGAATGGGGAAACCCAACATGAGTCATGTCATGTTGCCACTTGCTGAACACATAGGCAAGCGAGCGGGAACCATCTGAACTGAAACATCTTAGTAGGATGAGGAAGAGAAAGTAAATAACGATTGCGAAAGTAGTGGCGAGCGAAATCGCAACAGCCCAAACCTTTTAAGTTTTTGCCTATTTGTTTAGGCAAATAAGTTGATAGACGAATACTTAATAAGGGGTTGTGATATTACATATGACCAAGTCAGAGCATTTGAATTCGTTCAAATAATCTGATTTGCGATACCAGGCTATCAACTGGTAGTAAGGTAAGAAAATGGCGTGGTTAGCAGAATAGTTTGAATGACTAGCTAAAGAACGTGAAAGCCGTGTACGCGAAAACGACGCTGACCTTATGTATGTTTTATCGAGTAGGACGGGGCACGAGAAACCCTGTTTGAATCTGGCTGGACCACCAGCCAAGGCTAAATATAATATACGATCGATAGTGAACTAGTACAGCGATGGAAAGGTGAAAAGAACCCCGGGAGGGGAGTGAAATAGATCCTGAAATTATGTGCCTACAAGGAGTCGGAGCAGATTTATTCTGTGACGGCGTGCTTTTTGTAGAACGATCCAGCGAGTTAATTTCATGCGCAAGGTTAAGTTAGTTAACGGAGCCACAGTGAAAGCGAGCCTGAATAGGGCGTTTAGTGTACGGAATTAGACCCGAAACCGGGTGACCTAACCATGAGCAGGTTGAAGCTACTGTAACAGGTAGTGAAGGACCGAACCAGGATACGCAGCAAAGTGTTTGGATGACTTGTGGTTAGCGGTGAAATGCCAATCGAACTCGGAGATAGCTGGTTCTCCTCGAAATAGCTTTAGGGCTAGCGTCGTGTTAGTAGCACTTGGGGGTAGAGCTCTGTAAAGGACTGGGGCGGGCAACTGTACCCACCCTTAACAAACTACGAATACCATGTGTGTAACCACGGCAGTTAGAACATCGGTGCTAAGATCGGTGCTCGAAAGGGAAACAGCCCAGACCATCATCTAAGGTCCCTAAATTAACGTTCAGTGGGAAACAAGGTGAGATTTCTTAAACAGCTAGGATGTTGGCTTAGAAGCAGCCATTCATTTAAAGAGTGCGTAACAGCTCACTAGTCAAGAGATCTTGCGTGGAAAATGTAACGGGGCTAAAACGTTATACCGAAGATATGGATGTCAGATTTATCTGGCGTGGTAGAGGAGCGTTCCTATCAGCGGTGAAGTCGAATCGGAAGGTTCGGTGGAGCGGTAGGAAGTGAGAATGCTGGAATGAGTAACCATAAGAGAGGTGAGAATCCTCTCGGCCGTAAGAGCAAGGTTTCCTGAGCCATGGTAATCATCTCAGGGTTAGTCGGGCCTAAGCCGAGGCGCAGAGCGTAGGCGA
>CAUQSI010000003.1:0-138916 GCA_963520855.1 uncultured Candidatus Saccharibacteria bacterium
AGGCCGGTTCTTTCTCGGCGTTGGCGATGGCGGTGCGGAGGGCAGATAGGTCAGGCTTTGGTAGTGTTGCAGTCACGTGTAGTGTTCCAGAGAAAGCAAACGGCTTACCATTAACAGTTATCTGCTTGTTCCAGTTGGCCTGCAGTGCGTGTGGTTGACCATCATATACCGGTGCTGCAACTTTTAATTTACCGCTTACTTCATTGACCAAAGTAGCTGTATTTTCAATAGTAACTGGTGCGCCAGACGCATCCTTTAGCGGTGAGTTAAATACCTCAGACTCAGTCGTCATACTACCCTGCTGGTTTTCTAGCTTCAAAGAGGTAAGGCGATTTAAGCCCGCCAAAGGCTGTGCATTCATGACCGTACTGTGGTCTAACCGTAGTTCAGTAAGTTGAGTCATTCGTCCAATTGCAGTAATCTCATCCTCGCTCAATTGCCCCCCGGTCAAGCGCAAAGAGGTCAGAGCTGATGCACCAACAAGAGATTGAGCATTGACAACTTTAGTATTTTGACCATAGTCATAGAAAGAGATTTTCTTGAGTGAGTTTTTACTGCCTGCAAATGTTGATAGGTCTAATGTCTGATTGGTACCGCTCATCGAGACTTGCTCGAGCTTGTTCAGAGATGACAAAGGACCATAGTTCGCAACAACATTTTCCGACAAGTTCACACTACGCAGCTCAGACAAGCCAGCCAATGGCTGAATATCAGCAACTTTATTGCCTGACAGCTGCAATGCGCGCAGCTTAGTGAGGCCAGCGAGCGGCTGCAAATTAGTAATTGCGTGATTGCCAAGTGATAGTTCAGTCGCATTTTTAGCGTACTCCAGACCAGTCAAATCCTTAATCCTCTGGTCTTCCGTGATATTGCCAGTATTATCGACATACATGCGATCAATGGTTAGCATTTCTTGAGCAGTAATCGCTTGAGTATCGCTACGGGTTTTCCCTGAGATTTCAGCTAACCTCTTGTTCAACAACTGGCGCAACCTGGCATCAGGGATGTTAACACCCTGCGCTGCCGGAGGTTGTGGAGGTGTCGGAGAATTGGTTGAGTCCATGTAGGCATTTACTAAAGCACCTCGGTTTACTGCCACGCCAGGTTTCACGTACTGACCGCTCGGGTCAATTGCTGATGCAACCTCAGCTGACAACGGCTTACCCGAGCTAATCGCTGGACTGCCTGGCTTCAAGTTGTAGTTACTCTTGCGATAGTCAGTGTTCTGTTCAGCTTCTTTGATGAAGTATGGGTTATTGGCACGTGTACCGAACAGATCAAGAGAATGTGCGTCACGACCATCAATTGACGACCGAACGCGACTGTCCTTGGCGATGTCTTTCACGTTGGCAAACAGAATATCAAGACGATTCGGCACATCCGCTAAGTCCCAGGTCATGATCGTGCCTTCATTTTGCAAACTGCTGCGGTAGTAGGCGTTGTAGTCAAAGCCTTTGAACATGTCATTTGTATAGGTGCCAGGACCAGTATGGTTCGGCCCACCAGTACTTCTGACAGGGTAGGACCAAAGTGGCGCGCCAGTGTCACCAGAAATGACTGCGCGAGAGGAAATGATATTGTTGTACATTTCTAGGCCAGTCAGATTCCAACTCAAACCTTTACCAGCGGACCATGGCTCAAGCGATTTACAAATTTGCGGGTTGTGAACATCTCGCTCATTACAACCGTTCGTACGAGCATCCTCATTTAGCATGATCGGTCGGTTAGTTCGAGAGATGGTGTTGTTGTACACTTTGGAATTTGAACTACTTGAGACGCTAATACCAGCACCCGAGCCTTCAATGATGTTTGACGCGATGATCGTACCGTCTGAAACCTCATCAAAGATCGCGGTAGTTGTGTTGATGAAGAAGTTATTGACGATTTTCGCCTTAATACAACCTTCATCGCACCAGACACCTGCCGTACCATTGCGTACATAATAGTCATTGCCGGTTGAAGCAGGGTTCTTTGAGTTATCAACCACATTACCTCGGAACGTAAAGTTCTCAATGTGCGTCACTTTTATCTCAGAAACAGTACACCATGCCAAACAGACTGAACCATTGGTCAAGTAATTTGCTGCGTTGTTCTCTGTAAAGATGTTATTTTCAAATGTTGTATTGTGTGCACGGTTAGCTCCTGCACCATTACCACCATTGCCGATAAATTTATTATTAATTATGCGCGCACCTTGTGCATCAGTATTGAAACCGACTGAGGAGCTTTGCGTAAAGATAGAGTCTTGGACGACTGAGCCACGACCATTTACCACGATCATACTGGTCCCAACCTGATCTTCGGCCAAGTCACGATCCCAAGACCAACTCTGTACTGGTGAGTACTGTGCAACATTGATAGCTTTCATCGTGAAATTAGAGCCATCATCAGCCTGACGACCACCAACAGAGAAAGCGCGTGCTCGGTTGGTAATCTCTGTAGTACCGCTAGATGGGTCAGAGCCAACATAATATGTCAAATCATCTTCTGTGCCGACGTTAAAGCCTGCGCGATTGTTGGTAGGGTCTTTTAGGGTAGTTGGATTCTTGTCTTCAACATAGAATTTACCAGGGCCAACCTTGCTTTTTGCATCGACTTGTTCCAGTGGTTGATCGTCGATAAACATCTGCTCTGGGTAAGCAGCCATACCTTCTTTGGATGGGTTGGGGTTGACCGTACAAACACGACAGAAATTACGGAATTTACCCGTAGTCTTCCACATGTTGCCTTCTTTAGTCCATCGATCTGCCGATACAATATCGCTACCCTTCATCCAGACTTCAGCATGAGGGGCAGCCTGGAAGGTAATATTTTTCTTCGTGACAAAGAAATGAGGCTCTCGGTAAGCACCGCTCTTGGCTACAACCGTTCCTCCATCAGAAACGGCCTGTAAGCCTCGCCTAAAGGTCGCGAACGGTCGCGCTTCGGTACCATTCCCAGAATTGTCATTACCATCTGGCGAAATCCATGCCACATTGGTTGTCGGCACAGAATAGTTAGTATCCATTGCTTTATATTTTTTATGAACACTGGCCGCTTGTGCCATAAACGGATTTGTCAAAACTAACGCAAACACCATCACCACTGCAGCTGCTGGTATTGCTATCTTGGCGACACGCTGATTCCTTCTTGATATACGAAGACGTACCATCCCTATTTTTCTCCCTCTCCTCAGTTGTGTGTATTAAAACTACCTGCCACCAGTGTAGCATGAGCGATTTCGTCCTGTCAAATTGTCAACTACTGTTTTTTGTCCTATAATGATTATCCATGATGCACGCTTTTGTAGATTTTATTATTCACTTTGGCATTATCGCCGTTTTATTTGTTGTATTTGCCGAGTCAGGTCTATTGTTTGGGTTTATTTTCCCTGGCGATAGCCTGCTATTCACTGCTGGCTATATGGTACAACAACACATTTTGCCAATCGACATTTCGATATTCGTGCTTTTACTTATCATCGCAGCCATTGCCGGAGACTCAGTCGGTTACACCTTCGGTCACAAGGTAGGCCGAAAATTATTTGAGCGAAAGAACTCGCGCTTATTCAAACGTAAGTATCTCATCCAAGCTGAGAAGTTTTATGAAAAACATGGCGCTATCACGGTGATCCTAGCGCGATTTGTACCAATTGTGCGCACATTCGCCCCGATCGTAGCTGGCGCAGGCAAGATGCGTTATCGAACTTTCTTATTGTTTAATATCATTGGCGGCGTCTTATGGGCGTCGCTATTTACCTACCTGGGCTTCTTTGCTGGCAAAGCCCTGACTGAAGCTGGCATCAACGTCGAGGTTGCTGCCCTGATCATCATTTTCCTGTCAGTCCTGCCGATGGTCATTCACGCGCTCAAACAAGAATCCACCAAAGCAGCCATCAAAAAACAATTGTCTGTTCTGTTTTCAAAGAACAAACAGCCGAAGTCGGCTACTAAAAAGCGCAAATAACATTCTTGCATCTAACGAGGCTGTCTATTTCAACAGCGGCTTGAGGTACTTACCGGTAAATGACTCTGTGTTCTTGGTAATGTCTTCTGGCGTTCCGCTAGCAACCACCGTACCGCCACCCATACCACCTTCTGGACCCATGTCGATGATCCAGTCTGCTGACTTGATAACATCCAAATTATGCTCAATCACAATCATACTGTTTCCACCTTCAACGAGTTTATGCAAAATCCCCAACAGCCGCTTAACATCAGCCGAATGCAGCCCGGTGGTTGGTTCATCCAAAATATACATAGTTTTGCCTGTTGATCGTTTTGATAATTCAGTCGCTAATTTGATGCGCTGCGCTTCCCCGCCAGAGAAGGTAGTGGCTGGCTGACCCAGACGAATATAACCCAAGCCAACTTCCACCAACGTCTCAAGTTTTCGATGAATAGATGGAATACTGTCAAAGAATTCGGCCGCTTGCTCTACTGTCATTTCCAACACATCAGAAATAGTGCGTCCTTTGTAGGTAATTTCCAACGCTTCACGGTTGTACCGCTTACCTTTACACTCGTCACACATCACATACACATCTGGCAAAAAGTGCATTTCAATTTTTATCACACCATCACCCTGACAATTCTCACATCGGCCACCCTTGACATTAAAACTAAATCGGCCTGCCTTGTAGCCACGAACGTTAGCTTCTGGCGTGGCAGCAAATAATTCACGAATTGGCGTAAATATACCTGTGTAGGTGGCTGGGTTGGAACGCGGTGTGCGACCAATTGGCGACTGGTCGATGACGATGGCTTTGTCTAGCAGTTTAATGCCGTCAATGCGGTCATGCTTGCCTGGCACCGCTTGAGACCGGTTGAGGCGAGCTGCCAGCTCCCTCGCCACAATGTCATTAACCAAGGTTGACTTACCACTACCAGACACACCAGACACCACCGTCATTAATCCCAAAGGAAACGCCACGTCAATATTTTTCAAATTATTTTCCTGAGCACCACGCACTATGAGCTGCTGATCTTGATTTGGCTTCCTGCGCTTTTTTGGTACTGCAATTTTCTCTACACCACTCAAGTACCGACCGGTGATGCTGTCTGGATTTTTCGCTACTTCCTCAGGCGCTCCCATGGCGACGATTTGCCCACCCTTTGAGCCAGCCCCTGGCCCCATGTCGACCAAAAAGTCACTTTGACGAATGGTATCTTCATCATGCTCCACTACCAGCACCGTATTACCAAGATCACGCAGACGCTTCAGGGTATCAATAAGCCTGTCATTATCTCGCTGATGCAAGCCAATGGACGGCTCATCCAGAACATACAGCACACCCTGCAAACCCGAGCCGATTTGCGTCGCTAGTCGAATACGCTGCGCCTCTCCACCACTCAAAGTGTTGGCCGCGCGGCCCAGTTCCAGATAGTTCAAACCAACATTGCTCATAAATCCAAGCCGTGCCTTGATCTCTTTTAATATTAACCGCGCAATCGTCGTTTCCTGTTCCGTCAACTTGAGCTTGTGTGTAAATAAGTCCAACGCATCATCAACGCCCAAGTCACAAACATCAACAATATTGAGCCCGTGAACTGTCACTGCCAAGACTACTGGCTTGAGGCGAGCGCCCTTGCAGACATAGCATGCCCGCTCGCGCATAAATCGTTCAATATCTTTGCGCATAAATTCGCTGTCAGTCTCACGATGTCGACGCTCCAGATTCGGAATAACTCCCTCGTAAGTCGTATCATAATGCCGGCCATTACCAAGCTCAATGCGATATTTCTGCGCCCCCGTGCCGTACAAAATTTTCTGTTTAGCCTCATTTGACAGTTTCTTAACAGGAGTTCGCATACTAAAATCATGAGCTTCTGCAACAGCTATGATTTTTTTCATATAGAAATTGTCGACATTGACGCGGTTGTACGGTCTGATGGCGCCTTCGGCGATGGTCAAATTGTCATTAAACACCAACTCTGGGTCAATCTCCATGCGACTACCCAAACCAGTACAGCTTGGACAAGCTCCCTGGGGCGCGTTAAAACTAAACAGTCGTGGTTCCAGCTCAGGAATATCCTCTTCGGGATGATCAACACAAGCATACCGCTGCGAAAACGTTCGTACCTGATCGTCATCGGCGTCCAAAACCTCCACAATCCCCTGACCTAATTCTAAGGCTTGCTCCACACTCTGAGACAACCGACCAGTCAATTCACCGTTCAATGCCAAGCGGTCAACCACCAGCTCAATCGAGTGCTTGTAGCTCTTTTGTAGCTCTGGAAATTCGTCCAGGGCATACACCACGCCATCAACCCTAACGCGAGCATAGCCCAGCCGACGGTATTGCTCAGGGATGTGCGCAAATTCACCTTTTTTATTTTTGACGATTGGCGCCAACAGTAAAATCCGGTGTCCGTCATACTGCTTGATGATTTCTTGGATGATGGCTTCGGTGGTACGCCGCGAGACTTCTTTGCCACAAATTGGGCAGTGTGGCACACCAATGCGCGCAAACAACAGTCGCAAATAGTCGTAAATCTCAGTCACCGTCGCTACCGTTGAGCGTGGATTGCGGCTGGTTGATTTTTGGTCAATCGAAATAGCTGGACTCAAGCCATCGATGCTATCAACATCGGGTTTATCCATCGTTCCCAAAAACTGCCGAGCATACGAGTTCAAGCTCTCCATATAACGGCGCTGGCCCTCAGCATAAATCGTATCAAACGCCAGACTTGATTTGCCTGAACCACTCAGGCCAGTAATGACCACGAACTTATCGCGCGGCAATTCCACGCTAACATTTTTCAGATTGTGCTCGCGAGCACCTTTAACTCGAATAACCTCCGGCATAGCCGCTCTATTATACCGGTTTTTTATCTTTTTTTCCAGACATTGCCTAAATATTGTATTATACATCACCACATATTGCTTATGATTGCAAGTCGAGCTTTTATCTGTTACAGTTACAATATATGCGAAGGTTGAGTGTTTACTTACTACTACTTGTTGGCGTGATTTTGGTCACACCAGTGCTGTTTGATCAGCTTTGCATGTTCGTGTTTCTTGGCAAAATCCCGTTTTTGAACGTCAATTTGTCAGCTACCTCCATGATCATTTTCTGGCTCGCCCTTGTGCCAGTCTGCCGTATCTTGCGAGCAGCCATTCCGGTATCATTTGACGACATCAAAGAACTCATTCAATACATTTCCCGAAAACACATAAACAACAGCGTGTTGTACCAGAGCCATGATCTAACCTTGCTGTTTGTCTATCTGGCACATGAAACCGAGAAAGCAAAAACGAGCGAGCCAGACACCCCTATGGGCACTCAAAAGCTCGCTCCATCTTTAACCTAAACGATAGGCAGCACCGCTTCTACCCACAACTGTAGTTCCTGTAAAATGAACTGCTGTTCGTCGGTCGCTGTCGGCGCCAAACGCTGCAAGGCTGCCATAAATTGCGGTAGTTGCGTCTGCAGGCGCTGCGCCCGCCAGGCTTCCCATTGCGTCAAATCATCTTCACTGAGTGAGCACGGAAAATTACGCGCTTTGTAATGTAATAGTAGTGGCGCTAACCGCTCGTCCTGAAACTCTGGATAAAAATCAGCTAGCTCGCGCTCATCGGCATTGCGCACCGCCTCAACTCGCAAGCGGTCGCGGTCATTCAAAAGGCCGTCGTATAATTGTGCTTCTGGATCAGGCAGTTTTTTGAAGGCTGGCTTGTTTTCAAAAATAGTCCGTAATTTTTCAGCAAAGTCTGGGTTGTCCAGCAGTATATTTTGGTGCTTTTGCACCGTCTCTAGACCAAGCGAAATCTTCTGCCAACCATCGCCCTGTTCCAGCACACCCAGTGGCGCCACCGCCGGACAGCGATTGTACTGTAATTCTTTGACTGGCAATTTGACGAAATCCTCAGCCTGGCGCTCCTCCCACGAAGCAAATATTTTCTTCGCCAATTCCTCTTGGCTCAGCCCAACAAACGGTGTCGGATCATACCGCAGGTCATAGATAACCACGCCGCCGTTTCGACTGGTCGTCAGCGGAAAGGCCGCCGTAGTTTTAGCAAATTCTTTATCGTAGCGCCCGCTGGCGTAAACAAACGGTTTTTTGTCGTCGACATTGACCAGCTGCTGGATTAGTTTTTTGTCACGCATTTTTAGCAAATAGTCGTATAGTTGCGGCTGTTTTTGCTTGATCAATTTCGTCACGGCAATCAACGCTGTTACGTCCGCCAAGGCGTCATGAGCATTTTCATGCGCTATGCTATTAGCACTAGTGATTAATTCCAAACGATTGCTCGGCTCACCCTTAGCATCAAGCGGCCACTTAATTCCTTCCGGCCTCAGCGCCCTGGTCAATCGCACCACATCCAGCAAATCCCAACGCGAGCGGCCATCCTTCCAGCTCCATTCGTACGGATCATGAAAATTACGCCACAACAAATGGCGAATAAATTCGTCGTCAAACCGAATGTTATTAAAACCAACCGCAATAGTCTCAGGTGTAAAAATCTCCTCGCTGAGCATCCGTGCAAACTGTGCCTCGGTGTAGCCTTCCTCGACCGTTTTTTGCGGCGTGATGCCAGTTACCATCAGCGCGTCAGGACTCGGCAACGTATCATCATTCAGCGTCACCAGCAAGTTATATGGCTCGCCAATTGGCTCAAGGTCCATGTCCGTTCGCTGCCCAGCAAACTGCATGATGCGGTCTTGTCGCGGATTTAGTCCGCTAGTTTCGAGGTCATAGAAGAAAAATGTCTGCGCCATGATTACTAATCGTTGTTAATTGCCGCTATCGCTTCTCGAGCAAGGAACCGTTTAGGGCGCTCAGGACCGGGCATGCGATCTTTTTCTCCGTGCGACAAATCGTACACATCCAGTTTCAATGCCTTTGCAGCATCCGAGCGCGTATCATCTCTCCATTCCCTAATGAGAGGTGAACGAAGAGTCTCGTCCACTGATGCCTGAGGGTCAACCGACGCTTCTATAAGTACCTCTTCTGGCACATGAATCCTACCGTCTTCCCAGCGCAATTTCAGATGGTTTAATGCAATCAACTGTTCAACGTTCTCCCCAAAATCATCAGATACATCAGGAGTGCGCAGCTCAGCACCAGCCAGGACCAGGTGTACATTATACGTCCCGCCCAGTTTACGATAAATTTCCTTCAATTCTTCCGCACTCAGCGCCAACTGTCCCTCTGGCCTCACATAGTCGGCCTTCGTTGCCTCAAGCCAGTCAGCATAATATCCAGCCGCCTTTTCAAAACCAAACTGTTTCTTTTTCAGGCCAGCCAATACATACTGTGTCAATTTGCCAACTGGCCCATCAAGCAGTAACTCAACATTTCCCTTACGAACTTCCACTGCCAAGCGTTCAACATATTCTTCAGGCTGATTTTTCAAATAATGATCACCACTGAGCGGCTCCTCACCCCGCAACGCTCTGAGAATATCGTTCTGTGCGTCCTTAAAAGCCACATGCTTCTGGACGTTGGGACCAAAATGATAACGACGTACCGCAGGAGCAAACGTAAGCTCCAACGAGGTCAACCCGACAGCCCCAACCGCCCCTACGGTGGCCTCTCGATTTGATTTATATGCAATTTTGTTTTCCAGTCGCCCGATCTCCCAATAGCTTGGTACGGTCATCTGCCGCTCTGTGTTACTACTACCCATGATACCTCCCCGTCTGATTAGCGATTTATATCTAATTATACCACTATTGACGATGACAAGCTATTGCTCAACCAGCGTAAACGGCGTCGATTCGCCAATCTGCACTACAGTCTCGCCGACTGCACCCTGACGAATTAACTCGTGAGCGATACCCATCTTTCGCATGATATCGCGCAGGCGATTGACCGATTCAAATTGGTCAAAGTTAGTACGGCGAGCAAACTTTTCAATCTTAGCCCCGTGGATGATGAAGCTAATCGTCTCTTCATCGTTGACATTGTCAGGCTCCGCACCAACCACCCGCTCTACCGTCCAGGCATCAGATGCTGCTTGTGCGTCCAGTGTAATAACTGGCAAATCATCACCTTCTTCTTCAATCAGCTCAGCTTCCCGTGCTCGATAGTCCGTAACCTCACGACGCAGTAGGCGTAGCAGTTCGGTCACGCCGGCATGTGTTTGCGAGGAAATCGCCACCACTGGCGAACCGTTCGCTATGTTTTGTAGCGCCGTCGACTGCATGGCAATAATCTCATCATCCAGTCCTTCACACTTCGTCAGGGCGATGATCTCTGGACGTGCCGCCAATTCCTCGGAATATTTTTCCAGCTCGCGGCGAATGGTCTGGTATTTTTCCGCCGGGTCGTCACTATAGGCGTCAATCATGTGCAGCAACACGGCCGTCCGCTCAACGTGGCGCAGAAACTGATCGCCCAAGCCTTTGCCTTCCGACGCGCCTTCAATCAGCCCTGGAATATCAGCGATCAAAATCGAACCATCATCCACATCCGCCACACCCAAATTTGGCGTCAACGTCGTAAATTCATAATTGGCAATTTCCGGCCGAGCATTAGAAACCACGCTCAAGAAGGTCGATTTACCAGCATTAGGGAACCCAACCAAGCCAACGTCGGCCAGTAATTTCAATTCCAGCTCTGCCTCAAATTCTTCACCTGTCTCACCAAGTTCAGCAATCTTTGGCGCCTGGCGCGTGCTGGACGTAAAGTGCGCATTACCAAAACCACCGTCACCGCCGCGGGCAACGACTGCCTGCTGCTGGTCCACTGTCAAATCCGCCACCACCTTGCCGTCACGCTTGACCAATGTACCCATCGGCACTTTGACGACCAGCGGCGAACCGCTTTTACCGCGCTTGTTGCGCTTGCTGCCGTCACCGCCATTCTCTGCTTTTAGTTCTGGCTTGTAGCGAAAGTTAAGCAGCGTATTCAGATCTTTGGTCGCCAAAAACACCACATCACCGCCGCGTCCGCCGTCACCACCATCAGGACCGCCTTTGTCAACATATTTCTCATGCCGAAAACTGACCGCGCCGTTACCGCCCTTGCCAGCTCGTACTAACACTTTCGCTGTATCTACAAACATATCTTTATTATAGCAAAACGCCCCTGAATATACAGGAGCGTTTGTGATTATCTCAATACTTATATTAATGGATGTAGTTGTAAGCACCTGGGTTGGTCAATTCACGATGGGTAATGACGTTATACCCAGCAAAGTTCATGTCGCTCACAAATACCCGACCGTTCTCGACTCGATCAACAATTCCAACGTGTCCGTAGTAGCCACCTGAACTCTGGAAGATAGCACCCGGAGCTGGCGTCTTATTGACCGTAAAGCCAGCAGCGCGCGCACTTGCTGCCCAGGTATTGGCGTTACCCCAGAAGCTACCGATTGGACGACCAAGTGCCAAACGTCGCTCATATGAGTACCACGTACAGTTACCTGGTGCGTATCGGTTACCAACAGATGCAGCAACGTTACCGTAGCTTACGCCACTATAACCAGAATGACTATTACCGCTTCGACCGCCACGTGGCGCAACATATCCTGGGCGCTCATTCTCTGGTAGCTCACCACCGGGCAAGACGATGCGCGTATTTACCGTTGGCTGTGCCACACGATCTAGTGAGTTGTACAACAAGACTCGTTCCGTATCAACCTTATACTTTGAAGCAATGGCTGCAACGGTATCACCTTCTTTAACAGTGTAGACCACGCCATCAACTTGTGGCACCAACAGCGTCCTACCTGGCTCAACTGCGTCAGAGGTCATATTGTTTGCCCAACGCAGCGTCTGGGCTGAGATTTTGAATTTAGCAGCAATTTTAGCTAAATCATCACCCGGCTTGGCGACATACTCAGTAATACCACGCTGAGATGATGTTTCCGGCTGGATAAGCTGTGGCTTAGAAATCACCTCTGTATCAGTTTGAGCTAACTGTTTCTGGATCTGTAAAGAAGTAGTTGCTTCACGCAAGTCTCCGGCAGATGGCAAATCAGTAGCTTCCGCGAGGCTAGCCACCGCATCCGCTACCTCCAACTGGTCGACTGATATTTTCTCTTTAGTTGTGTTTGTAGGTTTTGGATTTGAGTTGGTAACCTGAGATTCTTGAGCTGAAACTTCTACTCCAACAACTCCGGTGCCCTGATGATAATTGTTAATAGTCAAAAATGAAACAATAAGTGCAAACAGTGCTACATAGATAGAAGCTGACCGCACCTGTGTTAAGCGACCCTTACGAGTCTTTGGTGTGTTACGAATAATCGTTCTCCTGCATTGGTGTTACCACCAGTGCTACTACCATAATGAGTCTTTCTTCTCGCAATAGAACGGGATACGTTGTCGACCTAATATATTAGTGATATTTCATAAACGATTAGTTTTGTGCTGTATCCGTACGACCGTTTTGGTAGGCTCAACCTCAGACAGCTACAACAAAGATAACTGTTCATGATTAAGCTACTATCTATTATAGTCTATATTGACATTTAAGTCAAAACATTTTTTGTAAATACATTTTGTCAAGATTGCTGACATTTTTGATGACAATGCACCTTAGTATTAGCAGTGTGCTCAGCATCTGTTTTAGCAAAATAGGTTACATTATCATCTCCACTGAGGAAAAAGAGATAATCTGTCTGCGCTGGATCGGCGACGGCATTCAATGCACTCAGACCAGGGGTGGCTATTGGCCCTGGCGGCAGTCCTTTGTGTACTCGAGTATTATACGGGGAATCCAGCTGCGTATCACGGGCGACACCCAGCTTGTCAGCCGCGTACTGATAGGTTACGTCCGAGCCCAAATTCATACCTGCCTTCATCCTGTTATAAAATACGCTAGCAATCTTTCGCTGATCTTCACAGACTTCAGTACCTACACCGCAGCCGATTGACTCTTTCTGAACGATAGAAGCGAGCGTTATACCCTGATAGAGCGTCAAGCCGCGTTTTTTGAACTTTTCTTCCAAATTATTCTTCCTGGCCACTTGATCAAATTCAGCCAATGCTCGCTGAATTGCTGATTTGGCAGTTGCATCACCACTCATAAAATACGTATCACCATAGACAAAACCCTCTAGGTCAGCGCCTGTTGGCCGTGCTTTGAAAACATAGCTATCGTAGTCAGCCTTAAAGGCGGATTCAATGTCGGCGTCGTTATATCCAGCTTTCTTGAGAGCGCTTTCGACTGAGCGATAGTCCTTTCCTCGCAGGGTGCCGTCAGGATAAAAGCGAACAGCCACCTCGTCAGATTGACCATTGATCAGATGTTTGATGATCTCAGGTGTTGACTGCGATGGCTTAACAGCATACACGCCGACGTTAAAACGAGCATCAATTCGCTTCAATTTGATATAGCCCAAAAATGCGTACCGACTGCGGATAAGTTTCTTTTCTTCCAGAGCAGACGCTACTTGAGGAGCTGTCATGCCGCTGGTGATATTGACCCGCGTTACTGTCTGGTCGCCTGTGTTTACCGCCGAAAGATTGTGTATATACCAACCAGCTCCAGCTGAAGCAGATAAACCGAGCACTGCCACCAAGCCAGCTACCACAATCATCCATTTTCTCGACTTACGAATCTGCATAGTGTACCTCCAAATAATCCTGCAAAATAATACTGGCAGCCTCAGCGTCAATCTCACCTTTATCTTTAACGCGACCTAACCGACGTTCAGCTTCAACGCTACTGAGCGACTCATCTTGATAAACCAGCTCAGCATCAAGCTCAATCTCAGAAAAACCATCGACAAACTGCTCTACAAACGCTGTCTGCTTGGTTGGTTCGCCCGACTGATTGCGCGGATAGCCAACGACAATGATGTCAATATCATGTCGTAACACCGTTTCCGCCAGTTTGGTAAAAATCTCATCGTTATTCTCCAGCCAACCAAACGGCACAGCGATTCTGACTGAGGTATCAGCCATAGCCAAACCAATTCGTCGTTCACCGACGTCCAGTGCCAGCAAATTCTTACCGGCCATTATCCAACTTAAATTCTATACTAATATGCTTGTCATTGTTTGGCACGGTGCGCACCCAAAACGGTGAGAATTTCGTATCAACATCCTGCACACCTTCGATTGATTCGAGGCTCGACTGAACATCACCATAGTTTCGGCCCTTGACCTGTTCTTTGACTTTGTGTTCATCAATTTCTGGGCCAATCTTCGCATTTGCGGTTAATCGAACCTGCACGGCATTGTTGCGCTCACTGTATTGCGCAAATTTTACCTCATTTGACCCATCATTATAAATCTTTTGGTTCTTCTTGCTACCAATTTCTTTCTTAAGCGTGTCCTCTAAAAATTGTTTCATATCAGAGCGATCAATACCCTGCATGCTGGCTGTCACTGTTGTTTTCAACTGAACCGTACCGCTGGCTTCATGATCAACCGCCACTGAAGGCGTCGGATTTGAACGAGCTTCTTGATAACTTTCATTGATGACGATGCTTGAAGACGGGAACAGTGCTTTGACTGCTGACTGTAGCGACGGATCTTTTTGCGCATCAAGTTTGGCTTTGGCTTTGGCGACATCAGCGGCTGACACCACCGTGACTTCACGACTTGAGCCGCCGTTCATAGAAGAGCCTACTGCTGAAAAGCCACTGACGTTTGAGGAGTAACTGCGTGCAGATAGGTTGTATTCACTGCCGACCTGAGTTGCCTGCACTTGCACAGTAGCCGAAGACTGGATGACGCCGCCAGGACCAATTGACGTGCCAGACAAGGTAGCTGGCTCAGTACTGACAAAGGTGTAATCACCTGATGAGAATGAAGTTCCGGCCGGTATGGTAATGGTCAGGCTCGACACTGACGTTCGAACTAACTTCATGCTGCCACTGGCTTTTTCACCAACCTTTTTCTTGCCCGTAGGAGTGAAATCAACAGAGAGCTCTTTCTTTTGCTCCTGGCGCAACGACTTGATGGTGTTGTTTGCAGCATCAACTTTGCCATCTTGCTTTAATGTGACTGATTTATCAACGGTAGAGGTGGTCGTTTTGGCTGTGATCACCACTGTAGCATGCGGCGCAAACCAAATCGCCCAAACCATAAACAGAACAAATAGAACGATGCCGCCGCCAATCAAGACTAATTTTTTGCGGAAAACATTAAAATCTGGGACTTTTGGCTTACCTTTGCCTGCTGGCTTAGCAGGTTTTGCTGGCTTTGTTGGCTTTTCATCCTCGGCTATAGCTGCATCGATAGCATCATCAGCCTTATTTCGTGCTTTTGGCGTCGCCTTATCAGCCAATTCACCGACCGGTATCTCACTACCGTCAATCACATCATCGCCATCATCAACATCGATGGCTGGAATTTCCGCAATCTCTGGGCGAGACTGCAATGTCTTGGCCACTGGGATACGGGCTGCGGCTGCCAAACCACTGAGCGCCTGGTCACTGGTAATCAACACGATTCGCTTCTCGGCATTCTCCGCCGCACGATTTAACAATCTCATATTGACCGCGCTCTGCAATATACCAACCCGTTTAGGAGGCACCAATGCAACGATACGCGCCTTTGAATCTTTTATCTTGCTGACGATGTTGGTGATATCGTCTTCAACATCGATATAGATAACGTCTTTGTTCATTTATATTTTAAGTAATCGATTAATTTTATCCATTAAGCCATTAGCATCTTGGCCACTTACCATTGTATCATATCCTACGCGCAGCAAGCCCATCGCTGTCACAAATGTGTGGTCGGTGATATCACCTGTTGTATCAGTAATACCAACCACCTCAGACGGTTTAATGCGCTGCACCACTGGTTTTTTCGTAAATGGCAGCTCTTTGTACCATGGTTCACTACCCAGGGCGTCAACCAATTTTTCCAAGCTGGCGCCTCCACCACACAGTAAAATCCTATTTGGCAAATGATCAACACTATCAAATTCGCTTAATGCCAATTCTACTCCAGATAGCCACACATCAAGCGTCTTATCAATCGCACTATCAAGCCGCTTCTTGACCGACGGTTTAACGTACTCGTGACCGAGGTTGAGTTTTAATTTTTCAGCATCTTTATAACTGAGATCAAGCTCCGTGGCAATTGTTCTAGTGAAACTGCGACCACCGATGCCAAACATCCTGGTGCCTTCCACGCCGCCGTCATTAACCACGGCAATGTCAGTCGTTCCACCACCAACGTCTGCTAAAATTGCAGTAAACGAACTGTTAGCATCTGTCCCCAGCACGCTTCTACTGACCGCAAATGGCTCAGCCGCTACCGCTATCAGCTCTAACGCCAACTCATCAGCCACCTTTTCCAGCGCACCGATATGCACCATTGGCGCAAACGCCGTATAGATCTGCACTGCCACGTCTTTGCCCTGAAAACCGATTGGATTTGACACCTTATAGCCATCAATGTGCAAGCTCACCAGGGCCGAGTTGACCAAT
The DNA here is from genome assembly GCA_963520855.1 of uncultured Candidatus Saccharibacteria bacterium. Classification (GTDB taxonomy): domain Bacteria; phylum Patescibacteriota; class Saccharimonadia; order Saccharimonadales; family Saccharimonadaceae; genus Nanosynbacter. The sequence goes on from CAUQSI010000003.1 coordinate 16,321, forward strand.
TTCACTTCGACGTCTTCATTGCCAGTTTCCAACGCGATCTGTGCTTGAGCTTTGCCTTGTGCTCGCTCCTGAACTTTTTCGATGATAAATTCCATCTCGGCAACGTCCAACGCTCGTTCTGGCTGCGGACGACGATAGCGGATGGTGTTCGTCATACCTTTGACCAATTCTCCAGCGATGCCAATCACGACGCGTCGCGCTTGGACACCCGCCTTTTCCTCAGCTTCCGCCAAGGCTGCTTCACAGTTGGCAACTACGCCAGATATGTCGGCGATCGCTCCAGAGTGCATATCACCCAATTCTTGCTGCTTGCGACCAACACCAATCACTTCAATGGCATCATTTCGCACTTCAGCGATCAAAGCCTTAACAGCTTCTGTACCAATATCTAGACTAACTAGTAGATCTCGTTCTTCTTTGTCGGTTTTTTTGAGCAAGTCTTTTAGTACCATACTCTAAATTATATACTGCTGATGCTTTTTGAGCAAACTTTATAGCCTATTTTAATACGGCTTTTACGCGTCGCACACCGGCAGAGCTGGATTCTTCTTTGATTATCTTAAATCGTTTACCGTTTGGTGTGCCGTCATCATCCTGAGCCAATTGACCAGTGTGATCCACGTGTGGACCACCGCAAATTTCGAAGCTGACTCGCTGGTCGCCCTCACCCATCTGATAGACTTTGACGGTATCACCGTAGCGGTCGCCAAAAGCACCAACCGCACCCATGTTAAAAGCTTCCTCGGTTGGGTATTCAGTGTAGCTGACAGGCAAGTCTGCCTCAATCCAACCATTAACCAACCTCTCCACCTCATCCAGCTGTTCACGCGTAACTTTGGCGTCATTGTTAAAGTCAAACCGCAGACGTTCAGCAGTGATATTACTGCCGCGTTGCATAACGTGGTCACCCAATACTCGTCTCAGTGCTGCGTACATCAGATGATTCGCTGTATGCAGTCGGCGGTGTGCCATAGTCTGGCCTTCCAGCCCACCTTTAAATGTACCTTTGGCAGCAGTTTGAGAACGCTTACGCTGCTCCGCCATACAGGCATCAAATTCCGCCTTCCAATCTGCCGCGAGCTGAATATGATGACGCTTGGCAATCTCGACACTCAGTTCATATGGGAAGCCATACGTATCATGCATAGTGAAAATTTCTTGACCCGTCAATCCGTCAGCAATAAAGCTCAACAAATGCTTCGTACCCTTAAGTAACGTGCGGGCAAAGGCTTTTTCTTCTTTCATCAGTGTAATGATAATCTTGTCACGCTGCTCGGCCACCTCTGGGAAATCTTGAATATATAGATCAGCGATAACTGGCACAATCTCCTCGAAAAACGCATCCTGAATACCCAATTCGTGCGCAAAACGAATCGCCCGGCGTAATAAGCGGCGCATCACATAGCCTTGCTCCTTGTTGCTCGGCACGCAACCATCAACCGCCAGAAAAGTCGCCGCTCGCAAATGGTCAGCGATCACCCGCATAGCCTCAGTATGCTCTTCGTATGTTTTGCCACTCAATTGCTCTAGTTTTTCAATAATCGGCCACATCAAGCTAATCTTGAAAACGTCTGGATCATCGATAGCCGCTGCCGCGATGCGCTCCAGGCCCGAACCATGGTCGATATTTGGCTTCTCTAACGGCTCAAACACGCCATCGGCCACCTTTTTGTAGGCCATAAAGACGTTATTGCCAATCTCCATAAAGCGACCACAATCACAGTTTGGATGGCAATGCTCGCCAAAACTTTTATCATGCTCAACTGAGGTAAACTCATAAAACATTTCGCTATCCGGCCCGCATGGATCCCCAATTGGCGTAGTTTCCGGCCCGCCATTGCGACTCCACCAGTTTTTGCTGCCATCATAGTAAAAAATCCGCTCGCCTGGTTTAATACCGCGTGCATAGCCAGTTTCTTCTGAGCCGATATCAGCTTGACCGCTACTCAAACCTGCTTTTTCGTATAGTTCCGCCCAAATTTCCGCCGCCTCAGTGTCTTTCGGGATATTATAGCGCTCATCACCGATGTAACAGGTGACATAAACGCGGTTCATGTCTAGTCCAACCTCTTCGGACAAGAATTGCCACATCCAATTGATCTGCTCTTGTTTGAAATAATCACCCAAGCTCCAGTTACCGAGCATCTCAAAAAACGTCGTGTGACGGTTGTCACCAATGTCATCGATATCTTGGGCGCGCAAACATGTCTGGCTGTCAACGATACGGTTACCCTCAGGGTGCTTGGCCTCGCCCAACAAATAACTAATCATCGGCTGCATACCAGAGCCGGTAAATAGCGTGGTTGGGTCATTGTGCAGCACCAGCGGCGCTCGATTGACAACAGCGTGACCATTGCTCTTATAAAAATCGAGGTATTTTTTGCGGATATCTTGAGCTTTCATATCTGTTAATTATAGCACAATATAAAATCGCCCCAAAGCGAGGCGATTTCAAATAGCTCATATGATTATTCAGCGGATTCTTCTACTGGCTCTTCTGGAGCTTCTTCTTTTGGCTGGTTTTTGCGCAATTTTTCTGGGTTACGGATGGCTTTGTGTTTGTCAGCAGCTGGTTCTTTAACCCATTTTGGCAACTTGACACCAGCTTCTTTCAACAACTTAACAACACGTGGTGTTGGCTGAGCACCATTGTCCAAATATTTTTGTGCCAATTCAACCTGAATATTTGCTACTTTTGTGTGTGGATTGTAGCTACCAACATAGGCGACAACGCGACCGCTTGATGGGTGGCGCTGCGCTTCCTGTACAGCTAGGCGGTAGACTGGGTAGCCCTTGCGACCCAAACGTTGCAAACGAATTGCTAACATATACTTATCTTATTCCTTCTCTTACGCTCTTAGGTTAATTCTTATTCTGTACCAGTGTACACTATTTTCCTCGATGCGTCAATCTGTTTGGATAATCCCGCCGCCCAAACATTCCTCGCCGTCATATATCACGGCTGATTGACCTGGTGCGACGGCACGCTGCGGCTCAGCCAGCTTGACCGTCACCTTCTCGCCAGCATTATCGTTCACACGCGTAATCTCCGCATTAATGAGCAGTGCCCGATGCCGCACCCGAACTTGACAGGTATCGCCTTTTGGCGGCTGATTGATCCAGTGAACGTCAGCCAGTGTCAGTTCTTTCCGCCAGAGATTTTGATTATCAATTGAGCGTGACACGTAAACTTCGTTCTTTGCCATGTCTTTACCGACCACATAGTACGGCAAGCCGCCACCAATATTTAGACCATGCCGCTGCCCCAGCGTATAAAATATTGCGCCGTCATGCCTACCAACAACTACACCTGTTTGTTGATCGATGATATCGCCCGGACTCGTCTTGACATATTCTGACAAAAACTCACGAATTCCCACTTGCCCAACAAAGCAAATCCCCATCGATTCCTTCTTACTGGCCGTCCATAACCCCTGTTCTTTGGCCATCTGGCGCACCTCAGCCTTAGTAAAATCACCGAGCGGGAACATAGTCTTTGCCAACGCCTCCGACGTCACCCGGTAGAGGAAATAGGTTTGGTCTTTGTTGTCATCGTGCGCCCGAAGCAAACGCCCCTCGCTCGTCCTGGCATAATGCCCCGTCGCGATATACTCCGCACCCGCTGCCAACGCCGCCTCCAAAAACAACTTAAACTTGACCTCTTGATTGCACATCACATCAGGGTTTGGTGTGCGACCCGCTTGATATTCGCGGATCATATAGTCAACGACATTTTGCTTGTATTCTTTCTGGAAATCAAACACCTGAAAATCGATCCCCAGCCCCACCGCCACGCGCTTGGCGTCAGCCACATCCTCAGCCCACGGACAGTGCATACCCGGCAAATCTTCCGACCAATTTTTCATATAGACGCCGGTCACCTCATAACCTTGCTCGACTAGTAGCGCTGCCGCCACTGACGAATCAACGCCACCCGACATGCCAACAAACACCCGAGCCATCAGCGTGTTCCTCCGATGGTAAACAAGCCAATTTTGATCAATTCACCAACTGCCAACCACCAACCCCACGGCGTCAGCCACCAGAGATCGCCCCAATGCTTATCACGACTGACTGGATGTGACAGTACTTTCACCCCAGGCACCTGCGCCGCAAACTCAGACCGGGCTCGTTGCATGTGATAACCGCTCGTGACTAAGATGATGCGCTTCATTTTGCGAGCAGTGATAACTGATTTTACTTCAACTGCATTTTGTTTTGTCGTCTCAGAATGGTCTTCAATGATAATATGCTTATCTGGTACGCCCTGTGACAATGCTCGACGTTTCATAGCCTCAGCATTGGACAAGCCCGTCTTATCAGCTGCTGCACCCGACATGATGAGTAATGACGACCATTTCTGCTTATATAAGCGAATCGCTTCATCAGTTCGTGCATCAGTGTCTCCGCCAGAAACCGCTACGATGGCATCAGCCGTCGCACACTCACCAGAGCCAGGGCTAGGACACTTCGCCAAATCGTCTGGCGCTAGATACATTGTCAAGCCAATGATAATCACCACCACAACAACAGCCAGTCCAATCAATCGATGAATCATCGCATTCTCTCCTGCTCTTTTCGCACTGATTGGATGATCAGTTCGGCCGCTCGGATAACCGCTGCTTCATCATTTAACCTTCCAAGGGTGATGCGTAAACTGCCATCAATATCTGAGTCACTCAAACCGATAGCCGATAGCACATGCGAACGCGTACCGGAGTTGGCGGCACAGGCACTACCCGTCGCCACCATCACACCATGCATTTCCAACAAAAACACCAATCGTTCAGCATCCAAGCCCGGAAAAGAAATATTCAAAAAATTCGCCAACGACTTTTTGCGATCAGACGAAATGATCATTTCCGGTAGTTCAGCCTTGAGTTTCTGAATCATACCATCACGCAATCCCTGTAGCCGCTTGACTTCAGCTTTGCGCCGTTTGGCAGCCAGCTCCAAAGCCTCAGCAAAACCAACCACCCCAGCCACATTTTCCGTGCCGCTACGAAGACCCAGCTCTTGCCCACCTCCTACAATGGTCGGCGCAATATGTACACCCGGACGCACCCACAGCAGGCCGACTTGCTTTGGTCCGTAAACTTTCGCCGCACTGAGCGTCAGCAAGTCAACGCCCAATCGTTTTACTTTTATGTCCGACAATGCCGCCGCCTGAGATGCATCGGTATGGAAATAGAGCGGCGTCTCTTCGCCAGCAGACCGACGCCGTTCCCGCTCTGTTTGAATGACGCGAGCAATATCTTCAATTGGTTGCATATAGCCCAGCTCATGATTTGCCAGGGCGATTGATACAAAACCGACATCTGGAGTGATAACCTGTTTCACTGCTTCTGGAGTAATCCTCCCTTTCTGATCTGGTTGAATCAACACTGGTTCTGTGTAGCGTCCAGCCGCTGACAAAACTGATGCGTGTTCGATGGCTGCAACTACGCAGGTTGTCTGCTGCGCCGCTTGAAACGCCAAATTAACCGACTCTGTAGCACCAGCCGTCATCACCAATTCATCCGCAACAACACCCAGAACCTGGGCGATGCGCACTTTGGCGGCTTGATAGTCACGCTTCACTGCAACACCAGCAGCATACGGGCTGGATGGATTGAAAAATTTCTCAGAAAAATAGGGCTGCATCACCTCAACCACCAACGGGTCCATCGGCGTTGCCGCCGCATGATCAAGATATATCAAATTATCATTCACTGCTATCTATTATACCATCTGCAAAGGTTTGCCAGTGTCTGGATCTTGTTTATATAATTTGCGCGAAACACGCTCATAATACTCTTTCACCGCCAAGACAAAGTTGTGTAATTCCTCGCCTTCCAGGTAGCTGTACTGATAGTTTGGCTGAACCTTCAACACGCCCTTTTCCTGGATCTCATATTTGGTTGTCAATTCTTGCACTTTGCCGTCAGCATCAACCACTTCTTCATACCAAATCCAGGTCTTCTTATCCAGGTTGAAAAATTCTCGGCGCTGCACATGTTCGGGCTTGTCACCAAAAATCGTTGCACCAATTTGGCTCTCCATCTGAATCAATTGTCGCTCGGTCAGCGGCTTAGCTGGTCGGTCTTTACGCCGGATTCGCATCAACGGCTTCACCGACTCGTCCGCAAAAACCAGGCTTGCAGCTTTTTTAAGAATCTTACTCATATGCCAAACCTCCTTATGCTGCTAATTCAAAATCAGCTTTAGTTACAGAGTCAGTCTGTCGCATTTTGGCCAGATACTCACCAATTTCCTTAGAATATCGCACTGCTTCAACGGGATCTTTGGGGTGTTTAGGGAATTCAATCAATAATGTCTGTGGAGCTTCCATTGACTTGGCTAAGTTTGATGCTTCACTTTCACCGGTACTGTCACGCATGGCAGCACTTGATAGTGAACGAGTGTCGGCATTTTGATGCGTAGCAAGCTTGTCAGCACGACCGACAGGAGTAGCCTCAAAATTCAGCGTATTTGCCTCTTTTGAGGCAGCTTCCAACGCCGCATTAACTTCTTTGTCGTACGTACCCGTATTGTTTTCTCGCATATTTCTCCACTGTTACAAGCCAAAAAGTGTTACCGTGTTATCGGTCGCAACTTTTTCGAGGTCGTGAAGCGCTAGCTTGCGCTCCGCCGCCCAATACTTCGCCACCAACTCCACATATTCTGGCTTATTCATCTTACCACGAAATGGCTTTGGTGTCAAGAATGGTGCATCAGTTTCTAATAATAATCGCTCCAGCAGGATGGAAGCAAATAATTCCTGCTGTGTTTGGTCTTTGGTGAAGGTGCTAATGCCGTTCAAACCAACGTATAATCCGCGAGCAAATCCCTTCTCTAAATTGGCGCGTGTATCAGTAAAACTATGTAGTACGCCGCGCAGCCCATGAAAATTATCAAAAATTGGCCAAAAATCATCCCACACCGACGGTTGGTCGGGCGCACCATCGCGAATATGAAAGCTCACTGGCAAATCATGATCCACCGCCAGCTGCAGCTGCGCCTCTAGTGCCTGAATTTGCACCTCGCGCGGGCTGTGATTGTAATAATAATCAAGCCCAATCTCACCAATCGCCATAATCGGTGAATCCTCTGCCTTTTCTTTTACTAGCCGCTCTATCTCGCCCCAGCCGTCCTTGCTATCATGCGGATGAACGCCAACCGCCGCCCACACACAGTCGTGGTTTGCGGCAAACTCTACTGCCTGTCGACTACTGCGTTCATCAGTGCCAATACAGATCATGCCGATGCCCGCTGCGATTGACTGCTGATATAACTCCTCGCGATTGTCCGCGAAAAATTCAGTGTCATGCAGATGACAGTGCGAATCGATCAAACGCAAATTTGTCGCCATGTGATGCTCCGCTGCTAAATTCATGGTTATTTTCCCTGGGTTTCTGCTCTTGGCGCCCGTGGATCAGCTGTGTGCAAATATTTACGCGGGAACAGTGGCGTTAATTGTGACGGGACAACACCGCTAGCGAACATCTCGTGAATTTTCTCGGCAGTCTGCGGCATAAATGGTCGTAGCATATCAGACACTTGCAGCAACGTACCACAAGCATACGCCAAAATCTCGCCCAAATGTGCTTCCGCTTCTGGGTCCTTAGTGCGCTTTTTGGCAACCTGCCACGGCTGGACACGCTCAATGTACTGATTTAGCGCACGGATAATTTGCCAAATTTCATCCATGGCTTGGTTGAAAGCAAAGCTCTCCATGAAATGGCGGTATGGACCCATGTCGTGTTCGGCCTGCGGCGCGTCACCGATGACGCCGGCTTGGTACGACTGCACCATCTTTGCTACTCGCTGCACCAAATTACCGAGATCATTACCCAGCTCGCCGTTATAGGCCGCTTCAAATTTCTCCCAAGTAAAATCACCGTCGTCCTGAGTTGGTACGTGACGCAGGAAATAATAGCGAAAGGCCTCGACACCGTAGTGCGGGATGATATCAGCTGGACCGACACCATTACCGAGGCTCTTACTCATCTTGGCGCCGCCAACGTTGATGAACCCGTGTACCAACAGTACTTTCGGCAGCGGCAAATCCAGCGCCATCAACATCGCCGGCCAAATCCCAGCGTGGAAGCGAAGGATATCCTTGCCAATCACCTGCACATTTGCTGGCCAAAACGCCTGCCATTCCTCTGAACGGTCAGGATAGCCGATGACCGTTATGTAATTACTCAGCGCATCCAGCCAGACATACATCACCTGCGTGTCATCGCCTGGCACTGGCACACCCCAGCTCAAATTCTTTCGTGGGCGCGAAATTGACACGTCTTTCAGGCCATCTTTCATCAATTCCAAAAACTCTTTTTTACGAAATTCAGGCACAATTTTCATCTTGTTTGATTCAATGGCCTGGCGAATATTCTCCGAAAAGGCACTGGTTTTGAAATAATAGTTTTCCTCGCTCAACCGCTGGTACGGTGACTGGTGGTCGGGACAAATGCCGTTATTTTCAGCCGCTTCTTTGTCAGTGACGAACGCCTCGCAACCTTGGCAGTACCAGCCCTCATACGTGCTTTTGTAGATATAGCCAGCCGCAGCCAGCTTCTGCCAAATATACTGTACCGCGCCAACGTGATGCGGGTCAGTCGTACGGATAAAATCCGTCGCCGAAATATTCAACTCAGCGATCATGTTCTGGAAATTGCCATGCATTTGATCAACATAGGCTTGCGGCGTCTGGTTTTGACTGGCAGCCTTGGCAGCAATCTTATTGCCATGTTCATCCACGCCTGTCTGAAAACGCACCTCGCGGCCATTCTGCCGCTGATACCGCGTCCATACATCCGCTAGCATATAGTCCATGGCGTGCCCAATGTGCGGCAAACCGTTGACATAAGGAATAGCGGTAGTGATGTAGGCATGTTGTTTAGTCATGCTACTCATTGTATCATTATCTGGAATAATTTTCACCGATATGCGTTTGCCGAAGGCTCACCCACGCATCATTGCTACCACCACAATTCGTCCCGCCGTATCGCCCGATGAGTGTGAAAAATAATTTGGATCATCTGCCGTGTCGATTGACGACATGACAATATTGTCAGCCGGAACGCCCACCTGGATGGCCAGCGAACGATTGAACCCTTGCATGTCTAGATATATTCCGTCAGCTGTTTGATGGTAGAAATTGCGCCAATTGATGTCATCTGCATGATTAAAATAATCCATACGATAATTTTTCTGCGTGATGCTTGGCGACATCCAAATTTGTAACTCTTTTGCCTGGCTGCCGCGCTCGACAAAATACCGAACTGCCCGAGACATTAACTGCGCAACCGTTGAATGTCGACCCAGGTGCGCCAACATCAGCGCCCGACGCTTTGGATCGTATATAACAGTGGCGATACAGTCCGCCACTGGTAAAAATAAACCGATGCCAACCGCTTCGGTATAGAGCGCGTCAGCAAAAATCCCCTCGTTGTTATGTCGGGTCGTGTCAGCTTCAGTAACTTCGGCGATGGTATCAAACGTCTGTGCTTGGTCATATGAAATCACGTGATAGACAACGTCGCCATAGGTAATATCAATCTGATCGCAAAACCGCCGCCGATTCTCCAGTACCTCAGTTACGTGGCGACCGCGAATACGATTGAGCATGGTACCGTCATCTTTCGACGAGACCGCAACCAATAGATCAGACGGAAAACACGTCGGCTGATCTGCCACAATCATCGCGCCCGCCATTCTTTGAGCAGCCGCCGCCAATCATCAATCGACAAATCTTCGGCACGAGCATCAGGTGAAATGTCAGACTTTTTTAGCAGCTGTTCGGCGCTAGCTTTACTGATGCCCAGTCCACCACTCAAGCTAGAGCGCAGTTTTTTACGTTTTGCGGAAAAACCAGCTTTGACAACACGGAAAAAATCTTTGTGGTCTTCAGGGGCGACTAGCGGTTCGGTGCGAGTTCTCAATACCACCACCTGCGAATCAACTTTTGGCGGTGGCGTAAAAAATTGCCGCGGTACTTCAATATCGAGTTCTGCCTCAGCAAATAGCTGCGCGCTAACCGCCAAAATACTCATCCTGCCAGGCTTCGCTGCGATACGCTCGGCGACTTCTTTTTGTACCAGCAGCACCGCCAAACTCGGTTTATTCTCCGCCGTCATCAACTTTTCAACAATTTTACTGGTGATATAATATGGCACATTGGCGACTACTTTATAGTCCTTCGGCAGCTGATTTAGATCAAATTGCAAAATATCTTCGTTAATCACGTCCAGGTTTTTACCAGGAAACTGCCCCGGCAATTTACGCGCCAAATCCGCGTCAAATTCTACCGCTACCACACGCTGAGCTCGTGCCAACAACCGGCTGGTCAAGGTGCCGAGCCCCGGCCCAATCTCCAAAACCACATCATCTTCACCAAGTTCGGCCGCCTCGGCAATCTCTGCCAATATTTCCGGATCTCGCAGCCAATGCTGGCCTAATTCTTTTTTCGGTCCGCGAGCTGACGCCATCTAACGCCCATCTCCGTTCGTCCAATCAGTCGCTAGGTCAAACCCATGCGGATGCCGAGCCGCAAAACCGCCAGTGTCATACACCTTGCCAGGACCCATGCTGGTTTCCACCACCGAACAGCGTGGATAATTACCATAATTTGCCGCTACTAAAATATAGCCATCTTTATCGACTTTGGCACCGTCGGCTCGCACCGTGTAGCCACCGCCACCGCACGCATTGATGACAACATTCATCGGCAGGTCATAGTAGGTTTCGCGGTGTGATATGCCTTTGGAGTCGGTAAACTGCTGGGCGCTTTTGGCTTTGGTCAAGGCATTCGGTAGCCTGGCACCAACAATCTCTATCTGCGCCACAGGTTGATTGGTAATTTGTTCAGCAACTTTATTTTTCGCAACTTCCGTGCCGTCACCCTTCACTTTCACACTATGCGTTACTTGCTTAGAGCCGACAGCACCCGCCTGCTTCACCTGTTTGAAACCAACGGCGTGGGCGTAACTTTTTGCTGATTGTACTTCAAACTGAACTGGCTCTTCGGTGATGACAGTATATTCGTGAATTGCCTCTCTTTCAGTAGCTTGGGCGAATTTTCTCTGAACTGATGATACCGCCAGAACGACAGTCAATATGGTTGCGGCCATAAGCCCTGTTATCATCACTGCTACTTTTGGAGTTTTTAGTAAAAACCAATACCGCTTCATGTATTTCCTACAGATTACCTGGTATTACCGGTAGATGTCTTGTAGACCCATCCTTACCTTACAGCTCGGCCATGGCTGCCAGCCACGAGCTTTGTATGTCTGCCATGCTTTCTCGTCTTGCACTGATGGTGGAGCGTCAGAAGCTACCGAATAACCACCAAAGCCTCCCCAGGTGCGCTTGTCAAACTGATACGCGCCATAATAACCGTTTCCGGTGTTTGATGTATAACCTCCTTCACAACTTCTCAACCGTGCCAAGGCCTCAGAAAAACTACCAGAGAAGGTGTTAGCACTCTTGGCGCCCACTAGCTCAACGCGCTTCTTTGGCTCAACAGTTGTAACACTCGCAATGATACGGCGTGAAATTTCCTGACCATTTCTCATCTCAATTTCATAGGTAACGTTCTTTTTACCCGGTGCGCCAGCTTCTTTGACCTGTTTGAAGCCAGTCTCTCGGTTGGCATCTTTAACCTGCTCAACAGGGACGGCAATTTCTTCCTCAACAGTAACCGTCTGCTTGCCATTACGCCAGACACTGAAGTGCATACCAGCAGTGATAGGTGTTGATTCAGGAACAGACATGCCGTCATCTTTACCGAGCGTTATGTTTTTCTCACGCAACAATTCTCCGACCGTATGAGCCATCGTCCTGACCTCAGTGGTTTTACCATAAAGCGTCAATTGCAATGGTGTAGCTCGGTGAATTTTCAAAATAACATCAGCGCCGTCTAGCAAAAAATCGCTTGGCGGCTCAATGGTTGTCTTGTCCTCAGGGTAAACAGTCACGCCCGCAGCCTGTGCTATCAACGGTGTCGTCTGCTGGGCGGTCACCACACGAACTCGGTGCGTACCATCCGCCACTGTTACTGGTCGCGCACGATAGACGTTGACATTATATTTCGTAGACACCAGCTGGGTATCAAGGCTCGGCTCGACAACGTCATGCTTTTCATCAACTGAGATATCAGCCGCCTTCAAGGCCTCTTTGACCGTCCCGACAGTGGTGACGATGGATCGTTCCTGACCCCGATCATGAATCGTTACTACCTTTTCGCCATTTGGAGCAGCTGTATGTGACTCCTGAACCTGGCCCCGGGCCAGAGCATTGTCAACTAACTTCACGCTCGCAATCCCAAAGATAGCAATCGCTACGACTATCATCATTCGCGCTGTACTGTGGTGAATTTTCAGTCCAAATTTCATACTCATAGCGAAAAACGCTCTATTGATTATAGCAGAACTCGCTCATATTATCAACTAACTAGCACTTTTCTAATCGAGCAAACTCAACATTTAGCTTTTTGGTTTTACCGTTTTCAAAAGCTACTACCACTGCTAAACCATCGACTTCTATGACCTCGCCAACGCCAAATTGCGGACTGCGCACCCTATCACCGACATCCAGACCGATTTCATCACTGTAAAATTCAGCCTCTGGCACAAAGCTTGGCGAAGCGGGTTTGTCCAATCCACCACTCAGAATTCCCATCTCATCCAAAAAGCGCGACGGCAGATTGTACGCTATTTGTCCAAATTGCGTCCTGGAACTGGCGCAAGTGATAAATAATTCCTGGCGAGCACGGGTGATGCCAACATAGCAAAGCCGCCGCTCTTCTTCAACGTCCTCAGCTTTACCGCCGTCGAACACGCGGGAGTGCGGTAATATCCCTTCCTCCAGGCCAGTCAGAAACACCACCGGAAACTCCAAACCTTTCGCGGCGTGCAGCGTCATCAGGGTGATTTGCTCTTGTGCTTGATCATCGCTGGCGGACATCAGCGCCATCTCTTCCAGGAACGTCGGCACATCAACATACGCTTTGGCTTCGGCCACCAGAACGCCCAGGTTTTCCATTCTCTCTTCTGATTGGACACTGCCGTCATTGATGAACATGCCATACCCTGTTTGATCAATAATTTTTTCAATCACGTCAGCTGGCGCCTCGTCAATCAACTTTTGCAAATCACTGAGCAGTACACCCAACTCATGCAGCGAATGCTTGGCACGTGGCGTCAGTCCCTGCGCCTCGTTCACCGCCAATAACCCATCGATAATAGGCGTCCCTTGCTCATCATTCCATGCCAAAAATTTAGCCACACTCACCGCGCCAATACCTCGTTTCGGCACGTTGACAATGCGTGAAAAACTCATCCTGTCGCTCGGCTGATAGAGCAGCCGCAAATACGCCAAAACATCTTTGACGACCGCTCGATCCAAAAATCGCAATCCGCCCACAATTTTGTACGGCAAATAGTTTTGGCGCAGCGCTCGCTCAATTGCGTAACTTTGGGCATTAGTCCGATACAACACAGCGACGTCGTCCGGTGAGCGTCCGATACTCAATTGACGACGAATCTCATTGGCAATCACCTGAGCTTCTTCGGCTTCAGAGTACAGCTGCCACAGCTGCGGCTCCGCACCATCACCACTGTTGGTCCACAGATTTTTGTCAGTCCGATTGACGTTGTGCTGGATGAGACTATTTGCCAAATGCAAAATTGAGCCAGTCGAACGATAATTTTGTTCCAGTTTGATGACTACCGCCCCAGGAAAATCCCGTTCAAAATTGAGGATATTGGTGTAGTCGGCGCCACGAAAACTATAAATCGATTGAGCGTCGTCGCCAACCACTGACAGATTGCGCTCCGGCCCGACCAATAATTTAATCAACGTGTATTGCACCGTGTTGGTGTCTTGATACTCGTCGATCAGAATATGCTGAAATTGCTGCTGCCATTTTTGGCGAATGTCAGGATGCGTCTTAAACAATTCAACAACTTTCAGTAGTAAATCATCAAAATCAAGGGCCGCCGCCTGACGAAGTGCCTTCTCGTATGCCTGAAATAGCGCAGCGATGCGCTGCTGCACAGGACTTGATGCTGACGCCGCATACGCCTCCGGGTCTATCATGTCATTTTTAGCGTGAGAGATGGCGGACAATACCGAACGCGGCTTGATGTCACGGTCGGTCATATTGTGCGTTTTCATAATTTGTTTGATCAAGCTCAATTGGTCATCTGTGTCATAAATCACAAATCGCTTATCCAGACCCAAAGCCATCCCATCCATGCGCAAGATGCGAACACAAATGCTGTGAAATGTTCCCATCCACAACATAAACCGACGGTCGTCGGGATTCTCGTGTAGCAACACGGCTAGCCGCTGCCTCATCTCTTTGGCAGCCTTGTTGGTAAAGGTCACTGCCAAAATATGGCTTGGCCAAACATTCTTCTGCGACACCAAGTAGGCTATTCGGTGTGTCAACGTCTTCGTTTTGCCACTACCAGCACCAGCCAAAATCAACAATGGTCCAGATTCATGTTTAACTGCCCGGAGTTGCTCTGGATTCAGTTCCGTCAATATATCCATTGTACTATTGTACCAGCAAGAAGTAATATGCGGCAGCTCCGCCACCCGCACCCAGTAGCAACAAGATCAAAATGATGATAAAGCTCATCACTCCAGATGGTTTCTTTTCTTCAATAGGCTGTGGTTGAGCTGCAGCCGCCTCAAACATTGGAGCAGGTTCTGGTGTTGATGACTCCGCTGGCTCATGTGCGTTCATTACCACTGCTGCCTGTTGATTAAACACTGGTGTTGGCTGAGAAGCACTCTCACTGTCTCCATCCGCCGCAGGCTGATCATTCTCTACATTATCCTCTTCAGGCATGTCCGTCTCAGCAGCGCTAGATTCATTGGTCAATGAGTCTAGCTCAGCAACCGTAGCGGCCACCTCTGGCGTTTGCTCTTCTTCAGAGGCGTCAGCATCGCCGTCGGCCAATTCGCTCTTGATCCCCATCTCCAAAGCCATGAGCTCTCGATCGAGGTCAGAATTCATGCCAACTGACTCTTCAGCTGCTACCTCTGAGCTTGGCTCAAGGCTCAATCGCGGTTTACCGCCCAGATCATTTTTCTCTGGCGCTGGCTGTGCATCATCCGTCGCTTCAGCACCCATCAAATCTGGGCTCACCATGGAGACTTCGCTATTCTCATCAGAAGTATTACCGGAACCATATGAGCCCAATGGACGCTTTTCGATAGTCGCGCTAGCGTTGCTCACAAACGGCGAAGCTAATGATGACGTTGCTGATTGCTCTGACGCTGCTTCAGCAAAGCTCGACGTATCCGCTGGCTGCTCAGTTGATGACAATGACTGAGAAATAGCATTTGCCAAGTCTGTAGTATCTAAGGTTGGCGCTGCCGTCTCAACTGGCGTGTTGCTTGATACTGACTCGTGACCGCCAGACATATCCATGCGTGGTGCCCGCACTGGGTTAACCATTGGATCAGCCACCACTGTGTTGGTACGAGCTGCTGCCGATGCCGGACGCGTGCTCATAGCAGCTGCACTCATTGACGATGGCGCTACCACGTCCATGACACGACCCGTGTGCCGTGGAGTGACTGGTGGAACAAACACTGGTTTCTCCGTCTTGTCTTCAGCTTCGGGCGCTGGGGTTTCATCAACAGCCTGATCTGTCACAGCTGCTTCTGATGGCTCCGACTGAGCTAGCTCTTCTACGACAGACTCTGGCTGGGTGTTGGTAGCTTCAGGACTGTGAGTAGCTTCTGGTTCAGGTGTGATCTCAGGCTTCACTTCAGGCACAACCTCGGGCTTTGCCTCAGGCGCAATGAAAACGTGACCAAATGTTGACGCTGGCGCCGTCGGTTCTTTAGCTGGCGCTGGCTCTTTGGGTTCATTGCTCTCGGAGATAGGCTTAATCTCAGTTTTCTCAGCTTCCACCACAGGAGCAGTGTCGGCTGGCTGACTGTCAGTTACCGAAGTTGTTTCAGGTTTTTTATCATCAACCACGGCAGCTGTTTCGGTCTTTTTGTCATCAGCCGCTGGGCTGCCTGAAGCACGGTCGCTGTCCTGCTGGCGCTGATTCATCAGTGAATTCACCGCCCTGTCCAGTTCCTCAAAGTCAATATCCGTCATTTCCCCTCCCGATTGCTGTTATGTGCTTTTTCTATAATATCGATAAATTGATAGGCGTCCAAACTAGCACCACCGATCAACAAACCATCGATTCCATCAATACGCAAATAATCACTTGCCTTTTCAACCGTTATGCTACCGCCGTACAAGATTCTCACCTCAGTTGCAGCTTTTTTGCCAAATAGCTGCTGAATTTGACGACGAATCGTTTTAATGGCTCGTCGCACATCAGCTGGGTTAGCGCTTTCTCCGGTACCAATTGCCCAAACTGGCTCATAGGCGATCACGATGCGGTCAAACTCATCAGCTGTCACATTCGCCAAACCGCTCAGCAGCTGATCGTGCAGCGCATCAGCTGTCTCACCAAGGGTTTTTTCTTGTAGCGTTTCGCCAATACACAGGATTGGTTGCAAATGATTACGCAGCGCGGCTTGAACTTTTAATCTGATGTCGCGGTCACGCTCCTGGAAAACATAGCGCCGCTCCGAATGTCCAACAATGACATAATCAACCAGGCCACGAAGATGAGCCGCTGGCACTTCGCCAGTATAATTACCATAGTCACGCCAGTAACAATTCTGAGCCGCCAGTTTGATGAGTCGGCGATTTACTTGTAGACTCAGGCTCTGAAGCGTCAAAATCGTTGGCGCGACTACCGTTTCTACATCACGATGCGACGAAATCATCTTCATCAGCTTGTGCAGATAAAGACTTGCTTCTTGCATAGCTAGGTGCATTTTCCAGTTGCCAACGATTAACTTCTTGCCCATATATTCCCCTTATGCTTTTTAGTGTACCACTCCAAGCCCATATGCGTCTAGTAAACTCTCGATTCCTGGCAGTTTTTTTCCAGCCATTAGCGCCAAACTAGCCCCACCACCTGTGGAAACATGACTAAACGCTGCGCCGTCATGACCATCCCATTTCAGTACAAAATCAGCCGTATCACCGCCACCGACTACTGAAATCGCCTGCTTGTTTTGGGCAATCGCTAAGCTGAGACGAGCAGAGCCAATGGCAAAAGTCGATTTCTCAGCCAAACCAACTGGACCATTCCAGATGATTGTTCCCGCGTGTGCTAGCACCGCAGTATAGCGTTCGATGGTTTGCATACCTATGTCGAGCGCCATGTCAGTGGCGCCAACATGGGCCACGCTGACTTCACGCCGCTCTTGGCTATCAGGATGTTCAGCCACCGCAACATCAGTTGGCAGCAACAGAAATTCATCCACATGCTCACGACCAACTTTTTGCTCCACCGCTTGATAAATCTGGCGAATAACATCGTGCTGACCTGGCTCAACGCGGCTCTTGCCTAGGTTCAATCCTTTGTACTCCAAAAAGGTGTTTGCCATAGCGCCGCCGATCAAGATCTGATCAGCCTTGTCGATAAACTCATGAATCATGCCGATTTTGTCAGACACTTTGGCACCACCGACGATGGCAACTAGTGGTCGTTTAGGCTTAAGCATAGCGTGAGTGATGGCATTATATTCAGCACAAACTAAATCACCCGCTAGCCCAGGCATATACATGGTAATTTCATGCGTACTGGCGTGTTTTCGGTGCACCACCGCAAAGCCGTCTTGTACAAAATAATCAGCCTGGCTGGCCCGAGCAATTGAGCGCGCAAACTGCGTGTCGTCGGCTTCTTCTTCAGGATAAAACCGCAAATTTTCTAACAAAATGATTGCACCAGAAGATCGCCGCACTGTTTGACGAACTTTATCGCCGACACAATCATCAACAAATTTCACTGGATACTGCAACAGTTCTGACAAGCGCACCGCAACCGGTGCTAGACTGTATTTTTCGTCTCGGCCTTGCGGACGGCCCAAGTGACTGATCAGCACAATCTTACAATGCTGCGACAACAGATATCTTAACGTGGGCAAACTGGCACGAATTCGTAGATCATCAGAAATCTCACCATTTTCGAGCAACGGCACATTATAGTCAACCCGCACCAACACTGTTTTATGGCGCAAGTCGACGTCATGAATTGTCTGTTTGAAAAATCGTTTGCCCACCCTTTGATATCCTATATACTAATCATTTACTCCAGTGTCAAAACGCGTATCGTATCAGTTTTGCCGGCGCCTGGGCGGTGGCCATTGACCAATACCAACGTCGCCACACCGTCACCAAAGTAGCCTTCATTTTTCAGATCACGTGCTAGGTCAAGACCATGACAGTTCTCTGGTGGACGCATGTACACACGAGTTGCGTAATTCAGCGCCAACTTCTGAGCTGTTTTGAGGTTGTCTGTCAGGCTGATGATCGGCATGTTTGGACGGAAAGCACCGATATTAACAGCCGTAGCACCCGTGTCCGTCTCTGCCACGATAGCATCTGCGTTGAGGTCACGAGCCAAACGAGCTGCCGTGTAGCTGATGACGGCATCATTTTTCTGGCGAGATTCGCTCTTTGTCACCGACATGACATCACTGTGCTCCTGGGTGTAGAGAATGGTTTTTCGCATGGAATCAACCGCTTCAATTGGGTATTTACCATTGGCAGTCTCATCAGACAACATCACGACGTCAGCACCCTGGATGACCGCGTTTGCCACGTCGCTCACTTCAGCGCGGCTTGGCTCAGGATTGTCAACCATGCTACCCATCATCTGAGTTGCTACGATCACCATCTTGCCGTGTTTGCGACACAACGTGATAATCCGTCGCTGCACGACTGGCACAATCTCAGCACCAGCTTCCACCGCCAAGTCTCCTCGCGCCACCATGACACCATCACTCAACTGCACGATCTTTTCCAAGTTTTCTGGAGAGATGGCAGATTTTGTCTCAATCTTGGCGATGATCTGCGCTTCAGAACCAAACGTCAACAAACGCTGCCGCAGGTCAACGATATCAGATGCCGACTGCACAAAGCTCAAAGAAACATAATCAAAGTCGCGGCTAGCCCCCCACTCAATGTCTTCTAGGTCTTTCTGGGTCAAAATGTCACCGCCAAAATCAGTGTCAGGCAAATTCAAACCTTTTCGGCTCATCAAAAAGCCATCGTTTTGAATCTCAACCTTGATGGCAGTTTCACTGACGATTTCACGAACAATTGAACGAATTTTACCATCAAACATGTACAGCGGCTCGCCAACTTTCATCTTGCTGGCCAAGTTGTACTGCACTGGAAGATTAAAGCTTCCGTCATGCTCAGCAATTTCCGAATCCAGCACCAACATATCGCCAGTTTTCACTTCCAGCATGTTGTCTTTCAAAATGCCCAGACGAATTTTTGGACCTTGCAAGTCTTGCAAAATCGCGACCGGCTTGTCTTGCTCACGACTGGCGGTACGAATCCACTCAATCTGCTGTGTGCGCTCTTCGTAGCTACCGTGGCTAAAATTAAGACGGAAACCATTGGCGCCAGCGGCCATCAGCTCCGATACTTTTTCCTGGCTCATGGTTGCAGGACCAATTGTTGCCAAAATTTTGGTACGTTTAAAAATAGGTTTACTCATTTTTAAAATTATATCACGAAATAACAGCGATGGAAAATGGTTGTGTTATCTGGGGTCTAATATCATCTAGTCAAGCTTTTATGTTGTCGTCCAGAGTTAATCCAGCATCAGATTCTTTAAAGTCAACATAAGCTAATGCTGACAAACTTAAGTACTCAATGGTTTTTACCATCTATCGCCCTCCTCTACTGGCATATTTTTTGACGTATCAATACAACCTTTTATCTCATTAATTGATGACAACTTATCTCTATTACAATATTCTCTTGAAATAAGCTTGCCATTCTTTGATAAGTATATATTTACAGATATATCTTTAGGGCTCACTCCCACGTTTTTCGCATGCTCCATCATCTCGTGTATGCCACTAGCAAAACGACTCTCGTCTTTAATATCACCGTCATATTTAAAATTTAATCCATAAGCTAAATTGCCACGTTGACCAACTTTATTTTCAGCCAAAAACACCTCCTCAAAAGTTGGCTTTTTCAGAGTGAAGGTACGTTCTACGTCTGGATCTACTATACCTAGCCTAATTTTGACGTCAACGGGCATGTCTTTAAATATTTCTCTGACTTTGGGCTGAATTTTGGCAGTTTGTTCTTTTTGCCAAGTCCTTACTACATAGTCGTCACTATATTTTGTCTGATTGTCCACCCGAGAAATATGTATCTTTATACTTTTATCTGATTTAGGGTAGGCATTAGCAGACCATACACAAGAAATACCAAAAGCACCGCCATCGCAACTAGGTTTTTCTACATCAAAATCTTGATTGTATTTATTTTTTAGATAGCTAGTTATATTAGCCTGCTCGATCGTATCACTAACCGAACGTTTATTAATTTCTCTATCTACTATAATTCCACCTACGATATACACTACCGTCATTATCACAACTATCGACGACAGAATAATTAAAATAATTCGCCGGGCTTTTTTATTATTTATGCGTGATTTGTTAGTCCTTTTGCTTTTACCCTTCGTCATACAATGCAGCCCCCTTATTGCCTAGTTATTTATGATTTTCTCTTAAGCACGAGCATAGTACAGCACTAGTGTATTTCATGACGTATTATTCTCCCATCTTAACAATGCACGACTCTATATCGTCTTTACTGCCCAATTTATTTTTATTAAAAAATATTTCGCATCTTATTTTCGAGTTATTATTTCTATTTACATCTACATCTACACTATACACACCCTCTTCTCGCAGCTTCTCTACAATTTTGAATATATAAGAGGCCTTTTGGCTGTCATTCGGAGCGTCTATTATTAATCTATACAGGAAGCCTTTGTCCTTGGTTTTATTGTCCTCATACTTAGACTGTTTATTCACAGAATCTACCAAGTCTTCAGATAAGACAATTTCTGCCCGTGCGCTATCTGCTTTATAGCCATTGCTGTTAGTGTTAACTTCTTTGACGATAGATTCTAACTCCCTGCTGGCCTGGACTGACCAGATGGCAGCAATGTATTGGTCGCTACAGTCAGAGGGGTTCAAATAGCTGCAATCGATGTCAAATTTTAGTTTTGGGTTTGACACTAGGTATGCTTGCGACATCCATATACCGTTGACCCCGAAACCTCCATGTTTATATTCAGGTCTCTCTACCTTAAAATCTTCGTTATATTTATTTTTTAGATACTCTGACATCCCATTCTGGGCATTGGATATTTTATTTTCATTTTTGACATGTAAGACAATCGCTATGGCAACAATCAATATAACTAGGCTACAGAGGGCTATCAATAATTTGTATACTTTATGCTTCTTTGTCTTACTAACTTTTTTTACCATGACCCCTCCGGTCATTTGCTAGATGATACTATTTTAGCTTAAGCATAACTTATATGCAAAGAAATTGATGCTATACACAATCCTAGGTTATAGGTTGTGAAGTTTCACATCCCAGGAGCAGATAGGGTTAGCCCCTTTCTTAAAGGCAGAGAGCTAAATATCTGATGAATCAAAACCTCAGAGGCTATTCAGCTGATTAATAGATCCGACTACTGAGGCAATACCCCATACTGTCCCATTCATATAAATTATTTCTTGATAGGCCTCAGGATCTCCTAAGTCGTAGCCACAATGCTGTAGTTCATATTTACCGTCGTATATCTTTCTGCCACATAAGTCTGGTTTGCCGATAAGCTCCTCGACCGTATCCCTATCCATGCCGATCTGGACGTCGCTCATCTTCTTATAGAACTCGTCCTTAGTTGACCAAGGCCTACTGTTAGTATCGGAGCTAGCATTAGTATCAGAGACAGTATTAGGGCGAGGAGTGTGCTGCTGTAGATATAGGATTGTTACGATTCCAGCGGTAAAACATATAGCTACGTAAACTAGCACAATAGCCACGAGCTTAATTAACTTTTTATCTTTATAAGGATGACCGTTGTTTACCATAAGCTTATTCTATTACGTTATACTGGACAGTTCAATCTACTTGGATATCTAGAAATAAGTGGAAGCTCGCCAGGCTTCTTATTGTTTACGCGCGTTTTTTCGTCCTTTTACTTTTACTCTTCGCCATGTAACACAGATCTCAGGCTTCTGATATCTTGACATACCAAAGCATTCGGTGCTAAATATTGCTCAGGTGTTAAACTCATGTTGCTATAACCTCCCATTTCTTAAACATATTAACTATAGTGCTCTTGTCCAAAGTCTTTAGTTTTTCAAGCGAGATAACTAAACCATGCTTTTCACGGCCATATTCTGCCGACTTATACGTAATAGTAGTATCTGTTTTTGCAGGCAGTTCACTAGTGAGTAGAAATAGCTTATTAACCGCTGCCATTTTTTCTTGAGTAGATAGATCTCTATTACGCAACTCAGATATGGTAATATCATACGGTATTTGCTTACCGTATCGATCGGCCGCATCATTAAATAAAGGTACTCTGCCACTAATATTAATATCTCTCGTCTGTACACTCATTGAAGACTGAATGTCAATCTCATACTGCACTCTCTCGCCAAACACCTTATTAATTACGGGCTGAAGTCGTTTACGCTCCTCACTAGTCCACACAGCACCGGCATAACCATCGCTAACACCTGACGATGATGACATGACGGTAAAGCGAATGGTTTTATCATCTTTTGGATATGCAATAGCATCAAAATGCCCCTCAACCGCAAGACCACCGCCCTTATGCTCTGGCTTTTCGACCACAAATTCTTGCCTATACTTATTTTGCAGATATTCCTTCATGTCAGCCTGAGCGTTAGCGACATCAAGCTGGAATTTAATATAAAAACCGCCGACAATCATTGCTACCAAGATTAGCGGCGTGGCGAATAGTAGTAATACTTTGCGTGGTTTGACTACATTAGTCTTGCTCAATTTGGATTGTTTCTTAGACATAGGTAAGCTTCCCCGTCTACTGTTTATACTCACTTTCATTGTAACCTAACCACAAGCAATATACAACGAAAATATAGGCAGCCAAAGCTGCCTATATTTTGATAATTTCTCTGTGGTGACCTTACCGGGAATCGAACCCGGATTGCCAGGATGAAAACCTGGTGTCCTAACCGTTAGACGATAAGGCCAACGTCACGAATTATAGCAAATTATCAGTCAGTTGTCTACAGGTGGCCAAAGCAATTTTCCGCTTCATTTCTCATTTGGCTTCGTTTCTTATATAATAATAGTCATGGCAAAGCAAAAGAAGAAACGCAACAAAAAGTACACTGGCGTGGACGCTGCCACCAAACGGCCATCAATCACCCGCGTTAGCGCGGTCAACCGCTCACGGTTTGGTCAGTGGCGTCATGATCACCAACGACAGCTCAGCATTGCCCGCACTGTCGCCATCATCATCGTTGTGCTCATCATCATTGTTTCGGGCGTCATGAGCTTATTCTGACACCACCTACTTTACCGGCAGACGAAACCCAAAGGTACTGCCTTTACTCTCTTTTGATTCAAATACCATCTGACCGCCGTGTGCCAGGACAACCTTGCGCGCCAAAAACAGCCCGATCCCCGTACCGTCTGGGCGTTTTTTGCGAGCGTTTGAGCCACGGAAAAACTTGCTGAACAAATTTGCTTTCTCCGCGTCAGGAACACCGATGCCAGTGTCTTTGACGGTAAACACCACATCGTCATCATCTCTGGTCAGTTTTACTTTGATGGTCGTGTCGGGTTTTGAGTAGTACAGTGCATTTTCAATCATATTCATCATCACCTGTCGCAATTTTTCACCATCCACCATGGGCTGCGGGATGTCTTTGTCGATTTCCACTGCTATTTTGACATGTCGCTGTTTGGACATGGTTTTTAGGAATGCAACCTCGTCCTTGACCAGTTGCGCCAAGTCAGTTGCTTGACGGTTGATGACGAATTTGCCCGTTTGCAGCCTGGATACACTCAAAAAGTCACCGATGAGCTGCACCATTCTCTCGCTTGAATCAAAGGCTTCGGTCAATACAGTGCGCTGCGTCGCGTTGATCGGCCCCAGGTCACCCTCTAACATCATATCCAAATAACCCTTGATGCTGGTCAGCGGGGTTCGCAGCTGGTGTGATGCCATAGAGATGAATTCGTCTTTGGCAGCGTCCAGTCGCTGCAGTTGGCGGTTGCTAATCCTGAGTTCCCTCGTTGCATCGATGATTTTCTGTTGCAACGTCTCGTTAAGCTGCCGTACTTCAGCCATAGCGAGCGAGTTTTTGACTGCCACTACCAATTCACCACTCATGGTTTCCAGGAGGGAAATATCTCGCCGCGTGTAGCGCTTGGCTCGTCTGCCAAACAACACACAACCAACACATTCGTGGTCCATGGCTAGCGGCAGGATGACTTCAATGTGATACATCGCCAAACTTTGCTGCAATGATTCATCCGCCAAATCTTTGACGAGCACCACTTCGTTGTAGCGATAGTGCCGATGGATATGCTTTGTCAATCGTGCCACGTCAATCGCCGGAAGAACTCGTTTGCTGGTACTTTCTAGCCTGAACGTATCACCAATTTTCACTGCCAGTGTCACAGATTCCGCCTGAAATGACCGCCGCAAAAAACATTTTATGCGCTTCAAAAATACGTCCAAATCAGTGCTGCGCAGTAACAACATGCCCATCTCAGCAAAAAATTCTTGCTTGCGCATGCGACTGGTTTTCAAAACATGAGTCGCTTTTTTCAGAGATTGCCCATAGTCCCTATCCATGCATATAAATATAAGCGATTTAGGCCTTCTCGTCCAGATATCTGTGCTATAATGAGCCTATGAAGAAGATTGCCATTATCGAAGACGATCCAGCTATTAGCCAGATGTACCGCATGAAATTTGAGGCTGATGATTTTGACGTACGACTCGCAGCCGATGGCAAAGTGGGCGTCGAATTAGTTGAGAAATTTACCCCAGATATCATTTTGCTTGATTTACAAATGCCGGAGATGGACGGACTGACCGCCTTGAAAAAAATTCGTTCGCACACGTGGGGTGAAACTGTGCCAGTTATCGTTCTGACGAATTTGAGTGAAGAAGAAGCGCCCGACGAACTGCGAGATCTCAACATTCACAGCTACATCGTCAAAGCAAACTTGACACCACGCCAAGTGGTCAGCAAAGTCAAAGACGTTATCGGCTAATTCACCTACTGTTTTTGCCGATTGGCAATGGCGAGGCAGGCATTGATCAAGTTATCAAACAGCGCCGCCACCGTCAGCGGTCCAACGCCGCCTTTTTCGGGCGTGATTGATACGTCCTGCCGGTCACGCACTTCGCTGGCAACATCGCCAACTATTTTACCCTTGTCAGACGCGGTGCCTGCATCTACCACGATGGCACCGGGCTGCACCATGTCAGACGAAATAATACCAGGGCTACCCGTAGCCGTGACGATTACCCCAAAGTTCACCAACTCTGCCAGATTATCTCCCATGTCAAAGACCACCGGTTGCAAACCAGACCGACGCCACATGTCCGCCAATGGCGCGCCCACCAGTCGCCCGTGCCCAACCACAGCGATGCGCTTTTTCGACAGATCAATGCCGTGGCCTGACAACAACCAATTGATAGCCGTTGGCGTTGCCGCTTCAAACGACGAACGAGGATTCAGCCCGTCAACGTCTTTTTCTGGCGCAACCGCAGCCAATATTTCGTCCGTCTGAGTTGGATCTTTCAACGGCAATTGGACGATGATCCCCTGTACATCTTCTCGCGCATTCAGCTGCTGAACCGTTTCCAGTACATCTTCTACATGATGAATCTCTGTATCGATCAGAATATCCGCGCCATAGTTACGCTTCAAACGCATATACGTTTCAATCACTGGATTGTCGGTATTGGTAACAATTGCCAGACGCGGCTGGATATGCCAGGCTTGACGCAATGCGCGAACTTGCTTAGCTTGACGCTCTTTGATAAAACTTGCCAAATCTGTACCAGTCAGTATTTTCATCTCTATCATTCTACCAAATGAGCCTGCTTGAGTACAGGTATCAGCTATGGTATAATGCTAGAAGCTTGCGCATGGCGGATGTAGCTCAGTTGGTTAGAGCGC
The DNA here is from genome assembly GCA_963520855.1 of uncultured Candidatus Saccharibacteria bacterium. Lineage (GTDB taxonomy): Bacteria > Patescibacteriota > Saccharimonadia > Saccharimonadales > Saccharimonadaceae > Nanosynbacter. The sequence goes on from CAUQSI010000003.1 coordinate 42,433, forward strand.
TGGATTGTGGCTCCGGAGGCCGTGGGTTCGACCCCCATCATTCGCCCCAAGCATTGATTTATGGCATAGTATGTGCTAAAATCACACATATGGGCCAGTAGCTCAGCTGGTTAGAGCACCTGCCTCTTAAGCAGGGTGTCGAGGGTTCGAGCCCCTCCTGGCCCTCCAAAAATAACCTCACACGCGTGTGAGGATTTTATTTTGCCTTATGCATACGGGTTATACCGACGGGAAGGCGGTTCATGAAATGATGACCTTGGTCTGTTGAGTCCCATTAGGCGAGCGTTGGCGTTTGAAGATTGCCGATTTGGCCTATCTGTTTCAGTCTTGGCAGTATGCAGTTTTCTGCTTGAAAGACTCTGCTCTGCCGACTGCTTGGTTTTATGATCATGCCCCGAAGCTACAACCCCTAACTCCATACCAAAGCGACGCACATGCCCGTGGCAGCTAGCCATGGCAGAGCTTTGATAATTATTGATGTATTGGCGATCTGAATTTGCCCGATGTTTTCTGTTGATGCTTCGTCCCGTATGTCCGTACGCCGTAAAACCGTCAATTGACCCTCGTCGAGGATCAGATAGTCTCATCATCAGTTCTCGAGACATGCGTGGTTTTCGACTCGCATCCATATTTGATACTCGTAATCCTATGGCGCCCCGAGTAGGATTCGAACCTACGACCTTAGGCTTAGAAGTCCTCTGCTCTATCCAGCTGAGCTATCAGGGCGTATTCACATTATAGCATCTTTCTGCTATAATCATACAAGCTTGCGGGTGTAGTACAGCGGTTAGTATGCAAGTTTTCCAAACTTGAGATCGGAGTTCGATTCTCCGCACCCGCACCAATTTTAAGATAATTCTCATCCATAAAGGGCATCATGGATCCATATTTTTACACAGAAAAACCAAAATACCGACCACACGACATCGAAGATGCCTCTGAGTTTTATGACATCATTGAGCGCAGTAGTTTGACGCATCAACTGTCTGATTCCAGGCCGTACATCTACTGGACGATGGAAATTTACGACAAAGCCAATGGCATCAAAGGTGGCGGTGGTTTGGGCGTGCTGGCAGCGGACACGCGGCGAGTAGCAGAAAAATTAGACGTGCCATTTGTGGTAGTCACGCCATTTTATCGCAGTGAATCGCACCAAAAAATTACCAACCTGGCACAGGAAGAATTTTCAGAAACTGTCTCACCACAAGACTATGGTTTTGAATACATTGACGACGTGTCCGTCAGCTCACGCGGTTTTCCCGACGCTAGTTTGAGCATCTTCAAAAAGGCACTTGGTTCGACTCAGTTTGTCACCATCTCAGAGCCAAACTTTGGACAATTGTACGAAGGTGAAGGCTCGGGCGATCACCGACTTTACCAAGAAGTCGCGCTCGGGTTTGGCGGCTATAAAGCCCTGAAACTACTCGGCATCAAACCGGCTGTCATCCAACTCAACGAAACCGCGACCATTTTTGCAGCACTGGCTCGGCTGGACGAGCTATGCGCCAACGGCATGAACTTGTACGAAGCAATCGTTTACGTGCGCAAGCATACGCTCTACACCAATCACACCTTGCTCCAGGCGGCTGAGCCAGAATTTCACCGCTCACAGTTTGAGAAATTGGTGCTGCCAAATCTCAAAAGTAACGCCGTGCGCTGCTGGCTAATGGAGCAATTTCGTAACGACCGTCTGCGGCCGAACTTGCTGGCAATTGAGCTAACCGAAGCCAAAAATGGTGTCAGCAAACTGCACGCCCGAGTGGCAAATTTCCGCGACCGCAACAACGACAAAGTCAAATTCCACGCCATCACCAACGGCATCGACCTGGAAACATGGGTGCTACCGGAAATCATGCAACTCTATAGCGAGAGCGGGATTATCGATAAGTTTGGGCTGCCAACAGATAATTTCCATGCCAAAATTGATACGTTAACTGCGTCAGACCTCCGCGCCATGCACCGCGCTGGTCGCGCCGCTTTAAACCGTGTGCTAGAGCACCGCAAAGATCAATACAACCATCCTGTGCAAATACCAGAAAATGCACTGTTGTTTGATTTCAAACGACGCTTTGCGAACTATAAGCGGCCGTACATGCCGTTCACCAACCCTAAAGCGCTAAGGCAAATTTTGGTTGATTATAACGCGCACTACATTTTGGCGGGAAAAGTCCACCAAGGCGACACTGTGATGTATCAACGGCTGCTTGAGATTTTACAATTAGTAGACGCTGACCCAATCTTGAAAGAGCGCGTTCATTATATTCAAGATTATGACGAAGAACTGGGCCGGGCACTGGCAGTTGGTTCAAACATCGCCATCAACGTGCCAGAAGTCGGCTGGGAAGCCTGCGGTACCTCATGGGAAAAAGATATTGCCAATCTCAAATTGCTCATTTCCACCAGTGACGGTGGCGTGGCAGACATCAAACCAATCGCTTGTCTGGAAGTTAGCGGCAAAAACTACGACGAAGAAGTTCGCTCACTGTATCTCAACATGCACAAAGCCGCACGCATCATGCAAAATGATTCACTGCTGGAAAAATTAGCTCATCGCCAACTCAAAGCGTACCTGCCGATCATCTCTGGCGCACGCATGATGAAAGATTATCTCCACTTTTTGTTTCCAAAGCGGTAATATTATTCGTTGATCACTTCAACCTGCGCACCTAATCGGTTCAGACGCTGTGCCAAATCTTCGTAGCCACGGTTGATGGAATACACGTCGCGCAGGGTTGACTGTCCTGGCGCTGCCAACATTGCCAAAAAGACGACAACACTTGGTCGGAGCGCTGGTGGCGCAATGATGTCGGCTGGCTTCCAGTTGGTCGGACCGCTGATGTATACCCGGTGCGGATCGACCAGCTCAATGTGCGCGTTTAACTTACTTAGCTCAGTGAAATAAATCGCCCGGTTTTCATAACTCCAGTCGTGCACCAAGGTCCGACCCTCAGCCATGGTAGCGATAAGCCCCAAGAACGGCAAATTGTCCATGTTGATCCCCGGGAACGGCAGTGCATGAATCTTGTCTTTTGGCGCAACCAGTTTGGAGTGTTTCAGCGCGATGTCCACCAAGCGAGTGCGGCCATTATTTGCTGGGTATTCCTCGCTCAACTCGTACCGCAGACCCATCTCAGCCAGTGTCGCTAGTTCAATTTCCAAAAATTCAATTGGCGCTCGGCGCACTGTGATCTCCGAATCAGTCACCACGGCTGCTGCGATGAAGCTCATGGCCTCAATCGGGTCTTCAGACGGCGCATATTCAACATGTTGGTTGATCGATTTTTTACCGGTGATGGTCAACGTAGTAGTGCCGATGCCTTCTATCTTCACGCCTAATTTTTCCAAGTAGAAACAAACGTCCTGCACCATGTAGTTTGGGCTGGCGTTGCGGATGATGGTCTTGGTTGGTGACAATGCCGCTGCCATGATGAGGTTTTCAGTCACCGTGTCACCACGTTCAGTCAGAACAATGGTGTGATCACCCGTCGTGACATCAACCGTCGCGTGATAACTGTCTGGTTCCGCCTCCACCTGCATCCCAAAATGCTTCAGACCTGACAAATGTGGCTCTACGGTGCGCTTACCGAGATTACAGCCACCGGCAAACGGCAACCGAAAGTCATGGTATTGATGCAGCAGCGGACCGAGAAACATTAGCACAGTGCGAGTACGCTTGGCAGCTGCGATATCCATGTCTTCTAGCCTCAGCCGAGCTGGCGGCGTGATTTCCAGGTCGTTGCCTGCTAGCCACCGTGTTTTGACACCGATGGAATTAAGCACTTCGATGATGCGGTTAACTTCTTCGATGCGAGATACTCGCCGCAATGTCGTTTTGCCTTTGTTTAGCAAGCTAGCGCACAGCAAAGCCACGGCGGCATTTTTACTTGTTTTTACATCGATACTACCAGATAATTTGTGTCCACCCGAAACGCGGAAATTGATCTTACCGGTCTTGTTGAGCAGCATAATGTTATGGCTCAATACCTCTGAGATGCGCGACAACATTTCAAGACTGAGGTTTTGTTTGCCGCTTTCAATACGATTGATGGCACTCTGCGACGTCCCCAAAGCGTCAGCTAATTGGGCCTGCGTCAGATTTTTTCTTTGACGGTTTTCTGCAATGAGCGTACCGATCTTTTGGATGTATCGATCTGTATTCATGCCGGCAGTATATCACAAATGATATAATAGTACAAATGGTATAATGGGGTTATATAGGAGAAATTGACATGGAAGATCAAGCAATTGAACGACTCATCGCTGCGGAAATTGAGCGACAGCAAACGGGACTGGAGCTCATCCCCAGCGAAAACTACGTTTCACCAGACGTGCTCAAGGCGCTGGGTAGCGTGTTTACCAACAAATACTCTGAAGGCTACCCTGGCCGACGGTACTATGGCGGACAACATAATACCGATCAAATTGAGCAGTTAGCGATTGACCGCGCCAAGCAGCTGTTTGGCGCCGACCACGCCAATGTCCAGCCGCACTCTGGAGCCCAGGCCAACGAGGCGGTGTATTATGCGTGGTGCGAGCCAGGCGACACCATCCTGGCGATGGATTTGGCGCACGGCGGACACCTGACGCATGGCGCACCAGTCACCCGCTCAGCCCGCGAATACAATTTTGTCCGCTACGGCATCAAGGATGTCAAAACCGGCGAAATTGACTATGAAGAAATTCGCCGATTGGCGCTGGAACATCGGCCAAAGATCATTTTGGCGGGCTTTTCAGCCTATCCGCGGGAGCTGGATTATGCCAAGTTTGCTGAGGTTGGACGCGAAGTCGGCGCTATGTTGATGGCAGACATGAGCCACATTGCTGGGCTAATTGTTGGCGGCGTGGCTAAAAATCCGTTTGACTATGGCTTTCATGTTATCACCACTACCACGCACAAAACCCTGCGCGGCCCGCGCGGTGGTTTGATCTTGTCAAAAGGCGTCGTTGGCAATCCGTTGAAGCGACCAGAAAAAACTTTGGAAAACCTGCCAACGCTGATCGACCGAGCGGTATTCCCTGGCACTCAAGGTGGCCCACACATGCATACCATCGCTGCCAAAGCGGTGGCTTTTGGTGAGGCACTGCGTCCAGAGTTTGCGGCGTACGCCCAGCAAATCGTTACCAATGCGGCCGTGCTGGCAGATGAATTGAAACGCGGCGGCCTGAAATTGGTAACAGGTGGCACCAGTAACCACTTGGTGCTGGCGGATATTTATGGCAGCTTCGGTATTGATGGCAAAACTGCTCAGGAGCGGCTGGAGGCCAGCGGCATCACCGCCAACGCCAACGCCATCCCCAACGACACCCTGCCGCCGTTTCGCCCAAGCGGCCTGCGCCTTGGCACACCAGCAGTGACGACACGTGGTATGACAGAGGCGGAGATCAAGCAAATTGCTGAGTGGATCATCACGGCAATTCAGACCGATGACCCAAGTGCTCACGCTGAACTCAAACAAAAAACTGAGTTTTTAGCGAAGAGTTTTCCGCTTCCCTACACTAAAGCTAGGCAATAAACCTAAGACTTAATAAAATACCTCAGGCTATACCTGAGGTATTTTATATTATTAGCGTATTGCTAAGTTAAGATTAGCTACATTTACCAGTTGTAATCTCTTTCACGTTGCTAGAGCCAGCGTCAACATCTTTCCAGTACTTGACTTTCACACCAGTTGCCTCAGCCTTAACTGTTGTTGTAGCACCGTCCTTACAGAACTCGTAGCCATAGTGGTTTTTGTTAGCTGCTGTTGGTGCAGTACCGTCAGTTGCACTGATAACCGTAGATGGAACCTTGATAGTAGGGTAAGTGGACAAGTCACTCACCGCAGGCCATTCATCCTTGTCTGAACCAGAGTTAAAAGATGCTGCTGCGTTGACGAGGTTGCGTGCGTTTGATTGACGTTCGTCGTCACGTGCTTTTTGTGTTACACCGTTGTAGGCAACGATTGAGATTGCTGCCAAAATCGCGATAACAACGATCACGATCAAGAGCTCAACAAGTGTGAAACCTTTAGTTTTGTTTGAAGAAATCATTTCTGATTTGCCCCCTATTTTTGGTTAAGTTATTAACAATTTTGATTGTATCAGAGCGGTTTTAAAAACACAAGCATTTTATCATTGTGCGTTGAGTGACCGGGCATACATGATGCCAGTGTAGCTGATTTCGCTACCTGCAACTTGACGTTTAGCGGTCAATTTGATCCTGACAGCACTCGGTTCAGAACTGGAAATATTGATATAATCAATCTGTAAATCAGTTGCAGAATTTGACGACATCACGGTTTCTGTCTTTGGACGCTGCCAAGTATTTGGCGACGTTTGACATGCATTCATGGAGACTTTTCTCATGAGCTTTGAGCCGGAGACTGAATACTCCAGGTTGTATGACAAGGCTTCTTCGAGCAGGAGCCCAGCGCTCGCCACTGAACAGTCCTTTTTGACCAGTCGCCGGTCGGTTGCTAGTGGGTTTTTGTTGGTGACAAAATTATTGGTACTTAGCGCAAATGATGAGTCAGGATTGATAACCAGACTAGTGCGCACGTCTTCTTCCATGCGGTCTAGTACAGCCTGCACTTCGTTTTGCAGCTGAGAACGAGCAGTTGTGCGCATGGACTCCGTCGTCAAACTGATGACGATGCCGACGATACCCGCAAGGATGATAATCACCAATGGCGATATCACCAACATCTCCACCAGCGTGAAACCGCGCTGAGACTTACTGTGAGACATAGACCGCATGAGAAACTTCCTTTGCTGGATTGTCATACTTGGCAGTGGCCGTCACGCGCATTACGCCAACGTTTGGCTGAACACGGCAACGCTTGAGCGTGATATTTACCGTTCCGAGCAGCGCATTGGTACGAGTGATGGTCTGTTCAGGGTGAGACGAACCAAAGCAGAGTTGCGATATCTCTTGATAGGTGCCTTCAGACCGCAGTACTTCGTATGCCAAAGTGCTGGCCTCCGACAATTTGCGGGCATCGCTACCACGAAACACTACCACCTGATATAGCTGATAGCCACTAATGATGAAAAGTGACGCAACAAACAGTGTAATCATCAGCTCAACGACGGTAAAACCTTTTTTCATCACCGACTCTTCTCCACTATTTTCCACTCATTAGGTTGACCCTCGAGATGATACATGATGATATAGCCCTGGCATTCGTCAGTCAAGGTGATGCAGCGGTTGCCTGAACGGTTGATAGCAAAGTACGCGTACGCACCGTTGGCGTAACCTGATGGTTTATGAGTATTGTAGTCGCTCGTATACGACATCAGCATTGAACGATTTAGTGGGGTCGAGTGTGATCCATACTGCAAAACACCAGCAGAGACAAACTTCTCTCCTGGCAGCGGACCCTTCTTTGCAGCATCTGGTAGTTCGGAAAATATTTGATCGAAAAGTGCGTCAGTCATGGCGCTACCGCCCGCCCCATTGACCGCATGCGCTGGATAGCTACCAGCCGATTTGATGATATTGTTTGACGAGTCGCGCAGTTCGCGAGGATATAATGATTCTAGATAATTTTGAATGGTCGTGATATCACCCTCACGTGTTTTGTCACGAGTTGAAACTTGATATGATCGAAAACTAACGGTACCGATGGCCAGCAAAATAGCCATGATAGCCATCACGATAATCACTTCCACAACCGTGAAACCAGTTCGTCGACTCATAGTATAAGCATAACCAGAAATGAGCGTCAGTGCAAGCCTATAATTCTAATGGTTCTTGCTCAATGCGGACATGAAATTGATCATACACTGTTTGGATAATGGCTTGGCGAGCAGATTCGAGGTCATGATAAGTTGCGGCATGAGGATTGGTCAGTACTAACGCGTTTTTGTCATGAATTTTCATGTTGTGAAGCTCTTTGCCGCGGAAGCCCGCTTGATCAATCAGCCAACCAGTCGGAATTTTATAGGTTCCATCCGGCATGGCATAGTTTGGCACATCAGGGTGAGTTTGCCGAATCGCGTCCAGTGTTCCCTGATCAACCATGGCGTTCTTAAAGAATGACCCACTGTTGGGTGTCACGGTTGGATCGGGCAATTTGTCACGCCGAATAGCAATCACTGCCTGACGAATGGCTGCCGGGGTGTAATCAGTGATGTGATGTTCATCGAGATATCGCTGCAAACCAGCGTAAAATGGCGGCTGTGGAGCGCGGCGTGACAAGCGAATGGTGATGGCCGTGATGCAATAGCGACCCATCTGCGAGCCACGGAAAATACTGTGGCGATAAGAAAAATGACACTGATCAGCTGGCAAAATAACCATGGCATCTTCGGTCGAATCATACGCCTCAACTTTCACCAGGGTATCTGCTATCTCCTGCCCATACGCGCCAACGTTCTGCACTGGCGCAGCTCCAGCCGTACCAGGGATAGCAGACATTGCCTCAATCTCACTCAGACCCATGTCTACCGTTCGCGCCACCACTTCGTCCCAAACTTCACCGGCGCCAATTTTAAGCGTTACTGACCGCTCATCTTCTGACACAACCTCAAAACCCTTGATACGATTGAGTAGTACAATGCCCTCAAAACCTTCGTCTTTAGCGATCACATTACTGCCGCCACCCAACACAAAAACCGGCAATTGTCGCGACTGGGCATCGTGATATATCTGTGGAATCTCCTCCGCTGCTGTGGCCTCTGTCAAAAAGCGTGCATTACCGCCCACTTGCATGGTGGTGTATTGTTTGAGAGAAATGTCTGTGGAAATATTCATATGGTGATATTATACCACCCTTGATATACTGTGTCATTTTCATCAAATGATAAGTATGGTATAATTTAACTCGGTATGCACCCGTAGCTCAGCGGATTAGAGTACTTGGCTTCGAACCAAGGGGTCGCAGGTTCGAATCCTGCCGGGTGTACCATTTTCGTCATAATCACATTGAAATCTTTACTGACGAGTTGACACGCCCCGTTAGCTCAACTGGATAGAGCATCGGTTTCCGGTACCGAAGGTTGCAGGTTCGACTCCTGTGCGGGGTACCAAAGATGATGCTCATACCTCTGTAGATTAATTCTACAGAGGTTTTTTTATGCCTCAAATAAAAATAAGCCATGTAGAGGAGTTTAAAAATGGCAGATTTTCCATCACAACCACAATATCAACCACAATCACGGCCACAACAGTTGCCATCCGATCTAAGACATAAGATTGCTCGATGTTATGTTGATGATCGTGAATTTCAAGATGATGCAGGTAAAACTGTGAAATATTCTCGTCTTGTTGTTGTCTTTTCGGTTGGTAATGAGGATGTAAGTTTTGAATCACGTATCAGAAAGAATGATAAAGCATTATTAGCGATTGCCGATGATTTTTCATCTGGTCGTTCTCTCTGATAATAGGGGCTTGGTCGATACCTCTAGTAAATATTAAATTATAAGGTGCATTTTTATGGCTAGTATTTTTCCAGCAAACACTGTAACCACATTTACTGATACGATCACCACAACCATCTCTGACAACATGGGTATGATCATTGGTGTTGTTGCTGTGATCTTTGGTATCAACTTCGCTCGTCGAATGTTGAATCGTGGATTGAAGGGCAAAGTGTAACACGATTGTCCACCACAGGAGGCGACAGAATAGACATTGACGTTTATTTCGCCTCCTCATGAAATTATTTTTAACGAATAGGAGTTAGTCCGTGATAATCTTTATCCTTTTGTCTATCAATCTTTTTATTACTTATAAGATAGCTAAAATTTTGGGTTCTATTGTTATAGGTAAGTCAACCTTATCAGAAGCGCGTTTAAAAGAAATGCGTCAACGTTTTTCTGAGATTGCGGGTGTTAAAAAATAATGGCTAATGCTGAGATTATCAATTTGATTATCAAAACAGTAGCAGATATGGTTGTGTATTTGCTACCTGTTACGGCGTTATTGGCTGGTTTGATTTTTGTTTTCAGTGTTTTTTATGAATTTACGATTGGTGCTGTGCGCAATATAAGGTAGTTTTTTATGACATTTGAGCAGAAAGTTGGCGTAATCATTGCGTTGTGGATCTCGCTTCAGATTGCTTTACAATTTCGTTTTCGTAGAAGGGGTCATAGATGAGATTATTTGTCTTTACGTTAGTGCTGTCAATAATTCTTCCTATTTGGTATATTTTTTGGTTTCTTGTTGATAGGAGGCAAAAATGAGCCAACTAGTAAAAAGGTATTCCCTCTTATTCACGGTACTAGTTGGCTTTTCTTTGTTTTTTAATCCTTTATCGGTTTATGCTCAGTCTTCCGAAAAGCCACAATTACCTGTTACGGATAGTCTGAAGATTGGTTATGTCAATAAGGATACTAAAGATGTAACCGATTATTATCAGGATTATTTTTGCGATTCGTCAAAATGGTATTCTGGATATTCTGATGAGCATTGTAATTTTATTACAAAATCTTTTGAAGCTGGCACAGCCATTGTTGTACAGCGTAAACTAAAAAATTCACAGGGTGATTATAATGATGTTTATATAGTCGTTTCTAACTCTAATAGTAAGCTTAATATTGAGTCTGGTAATGGTGCTTATGGTTATTATGTTAATTTTTTATTGATCAATCAGAGTGTTTCTTTTAAGTCTTATAATATAGATACGAATGGTAAGATTGCTTATTCTACTTCAATGAAGAATTACATCATGAATTATAGTAATTCTTCTCTTTATCATTTTTCTGGTAAGTATGAGAATGTTGATCCGTCTTTGTCTAAGAATTTTCCTAATCGTAAACCTCTTCATCTTCCTGGTACTTCCTCATTCAGATTTAATGACAATTGTGGTTTAGACATTGGCTGTCACTTTGGTAATATTTTGACATTCCTAAGATCTATTATTTCTTTTATTGTTGGTATTTTTGATTTTTCAGAAAATAATAGTCTTTTAAAGTTGCTTAAGTGGTTATTTATTCCAGATAATTTTTCTGATCTTTTTAGTGTGCAATCTATTTCAGATGATTTTAAGAATACTCTTGCCCCTATTTATTCTGCTGTTTCTTCTCTAAATAAGCTTTTGGGCTCGTTTGTTCCTCCTACTGTTAGTGGCGTTGATGCGTATTGTAATAATTCTTTTTCTCCTACGCATCATGATTCTGCATCTCATATTTATTTATTAAAGTCTAAGGTTTTTGGTTCTGATTTTAATCCTGACATTTGCTCTTTTGAGCGCTCTATTGGTGGTTATAAGAATATGCAGAAGATTCGTTATTTTACTTCAGCGTTTCTATTCGCAATTACACTATATTTGTTGTACATGTTTTTAAAAAAGATTTTTGAGGAGCGATTTTAAATGTTAACGTTTCTAATTGTTTCTACAATAAAACTGGTTATTCATTCTTTTGTTTTAATTCTTGTGCCGGTTCATCTGTTAGTGGTTTCTCTTCCTTCTGTTGATACTACTGCTGCTGTTGACGCTATTTCTCGCATAACATTGGTTTTTGTTTGGTTGTTTGGTTATCCTGCTTATTATTTCTTTATTTCTACTGTTCTTATGGTTTTTGTCTTCTTCCCTGTTTATAAGTTTACATTTTATTTATTCCGTTTATTTATTTTTCTTAAGGGTATAGTGAGGTAACATGTCTTATATTTCATCCATCAAAAAGGAATTTAGGCCGCGTCTTTCTGCTTTCTTAGCTGATCGTCGTGCTGCCAAGGATCCCGATTTCTTTCCATATTTCGGTACACAGATCTATTGTGGCCGCCAGGGTTCTGGTAAGACCATTTCCGCCGTACGGGCAGCTCTTCGCTTAAAAGCAAAGTATCCGAAAGCCATTTTGGTTACGAACTTGTCGCTGAGCGGTTACCGGGCTATCAGCACATCTGGATACCTCCAGATGTGCTACAATACCCAAAACCGCTCAAGGCAAGATGTTCAGGTTTCACCTGAGTATGCCAACGCAACTGTTACCGATCCGCTGACTGGTTCGGTTGAACACATTTCTGATATTGATGCCAGGAATAGTCAATTTAATTCTGAGCGTGATTATATTCATTTTTCTGAGGTTCAAGATTTGCATACGGTTCTTACTCAGGTCAATAATGGTTTTTACGGTGTTATTTATCTGATTGATGAGATTCATGCTTATTTTAACTCTCTTGAGTCTAAAGATACTCCTATTACTATTTTTGCGGAGATATCACAACAGCGTAAACAGCGTAAATTGATTCTTGGTACTTCTCAGTTATTTATGCGTGTTTCAAAGGCTTTGCGTGAGCAATGTGATAATATCATCATCTGCAATACTATAGCAGGTTGTTTAACTACATTACGTGCTTACGATGGTATGGAAATTGAACAGGCTCGTGATGGTAGTTTGATTGGCCGCATAAAAAAGACTGGTATATTTTGGCACACTGTTAAGGATCGTGAGGTGTACGATACCTTCCAGAAGATATGGTCATCAGCTCTTCCTATTGAAGAGGCTCCGTACATGTCCCGAAAACATGCCAAAATTAGTAAAAAAATGGATAAAAGAGTAGGTTTTCGCTGATAGCCAAGGGGTAAGGCCGGCGCGTGCGCTGCACGCCGGCCGCCCCGGCTAGGCGTAGCCTAGCCGTACTTGATACCCCAACACTTAACAAGCGCATAACAGATAACAACACATAGTTAGATAGAGGGATAATGTAACCGTGAACCAACCATTAACTGTTATTGAACATATAACGAAAGAGTATCCAACTATGTATAAAGTTACCATCTTTGATCGTCCACTTATAATCCCGAAACCACGTCCAGGCTATAGGCCAAAACGCAGTGCTACTGATCCATCAGAAAAAGCCATTGAAGAGTCATTGCGTCGTACACGTACTGCTATCTTTGATTATGCTTTATCAAATAATTTCTCTCATTTTGTTACTTTTACTTTTAATCCACAAAAGGTCGATCGCCACTCTGTTGAAGAGGTATCAAACATTATGAAATATTGGCTTAATCGCCAAAAGAAACATTCACCAGACTTCGGTTACGTCATCGTACCAGAGTTCCATAAAGATAAAGCTATTCACTTTCATGCTCTCATCAAAGGCTATACGGCTGATCTCAAAAAGACTAACGTTATTCAAAATGGTAAACGTGTCTACAACGTCATTGGGTTCACTTCAGGCTTCACGAACGCTCAAGAGCTTGATGATGACCAGGCAAAAGCCGCTGCCTATCTTACAAAGTACATCACAAAAGAGATGATCACTACTTTTAACAAACGACGTTATTGGGCCTCCAAAAATCTTCTCAAGCCACAAAAACATTATGAGTCGCTAGAATCTCTCAATATTGCACAGTACATTCACGACGACAACCTCACCTACCAGTCGCAAGAGCATCGTTTGGCTATATACCAGTTCAAGAGAGATGCGACCACTGATGCAGTGTATGAGTTGTTTAAGCCTGAGGCGCTGACGGGATGCCAGCCTGTGACGGGATGCCAGCCTGTTCCGCCTCTGGAGGCTCTAGAGGTTCCGCTCGTTCCTCGGTTCGAAGTTCAGTCGTTACCAAGTATCTTTCGGCAATTGAAAGTTCTGCCGCCTTGAGATAATAAAAAAGAGCTGCCCCGTATTAGGACAGCTCCTTCTTGATGTAACTTTTTGCCTCTTCCAGGTCTCGAAAGTAACAGTATTTTGTTTCTTCACCAATTTTTGCCACCGCGAAACCTTGCTCGCCGCCCACCGCATACCACTTGTAGATTGGAATTTTTTCGCAAGCAGTATGTAGTACTAGCAGCTTTGAGATCGTCTTTCTAGAATATGACGCTTTGTGTGAAAAATTTAATACCGTCATAACGTATCTCTGCTTCTTTGTTGCCAGTTTGCTCGTAGTTGTCTATTATTTCGTCGATTGTAGCATTCACATCCCACGCTTCGCGTATTTGTTCCAGGTATTCGTCATCTTGGTCGTAGAAAAACAGCACACCATTCTCATCTTGTACATAGTAGTGTTTGTATCGGTCTAAATTTGTTACAGTTTCCACGATTTGTTCGTACATTTCTTTCAGGTCATATTCCTTATTTTGCGTCATTTCTTTCTCCTTTCACTTATCAATGACGCAGTCTGGGTTACAGGGTTAAAAATCATTTATCAAGATGGAGGTACAGCGAACAATACATCTAAAAATAAAATAGCAATTGTTCCTGACTACACTATCTTGAAAAATTATTTTGCCCTGTATAATGGAAAGATATTGATAAGGAAAGAGAAAAAAACAAACAAAACAACAAAAAGCCTAAAAAAACATAAACAACAAACAGAAAAAACGGAGAAAGGTTAGGCGCCGAATGGCGATCAAACAAAAATAAAAAAGGATAAGTATCCTTTTTTATTGTATTCTTTTGTTTTTTGTTAATTTTTTTTAACGTTCGCTATTTGGAATTGTTGGGTACACAGACCCCTCTTCTCTCACATATGGCTTCGTTGCTCTCTTTATCTGTTCGTTGGTGTATTTAGCTTTCATCTCAGGCATTTCCTTAAGCAGTTTTTCGATCCTTTTGACTGAGCCATATATTCCAGCCACGAATAGAGGCATAAGAATGCCGAGTATTGCCAGTATTATGACAATGATTAATCCTGCCGCTCCTAGGCTAGACCCTATATTATTTGCCATATTAAAGCTATTCACGTTTTTTCTCCTTTTTTTTCTTTTTTTGTGATATATGGTGTAATTATACAACATAATTTGGAGGGTAGAAAGTGGTTTTTTATGAAAATTTCAAAAGCTTTTTTAATGTATCGTGTTAACGTACTCATTCCGCGTGGATTTGCACAATCTACTTTGGATAATTACGAATATACTTGTCGCTCTTTGGTTCGTTTTTTTGGTGACATTTCTCTGCGTCGTGTTCGTGTTGATGATATTTCTGAATGGCGTGCTTACATTGCTACTAATGTTTGTAGTGATACTGTTGGCATGCGTGCTTCTCATTTGCGGCAAGTCTTGAAGTATTTACATAAGCATAAATATCGTGTCATGGATTATTCAGATATTATTTTGCCAAAGCGTTTGAAAACAAAAACAAAGTTTTTAACTGAGAGTGAACTTGATGAGTTTATTAATGTTGTTGGTCGTCAGTGTCGTGGTTACTCTTCCGTCAATCGTCTTCGTAATATAGCTATTATTCGTTTATTGGCTACGTCTGGTATTCGTGTTGGTGAATTGTGTGCATTAAATAGAGGCGATATTCGTGATGGATCTTTTGAGGTTATAGGTAAGTCTAAAGATCCGCGCCTTTGTTTTATTAATGCAGATACTCAAGCCGCTATTGATGATTATTTATCTACTCGTTCTGACGATTCGCCTGCTTTGTTTTTAACAAATCAAGGTCCTCGTAGTAGGATAACACCATATTCTGTTCGTCATATATTTTTCTTTGCCTGTTTGAATTCCAAATTTGAAAATGTAACTCCTCATACAATACGTCATAGTTTCGCTACAAAGGCTTTAAATCGTGGCGTTGATATAAGATATGTTAATGAAATGCTTGGTCATCAAAGTCTAAATACAACAAAAAGGTATACTCATTGTGTTAATACAAAATTACAACAACTTCATGCAAAAGCTATGTTATAATGGTAGTAGAGTTGATCTATCGAAGTGATAGAGCGTCGGTTTCCGGTACCGAAGGTTGCAGGTTCGACTCCTGTGCGGGGTACCAGAAATGATAATTACGCCTCTGTAGTATATAGGCTACAGAGGTTTTTTGATATCTCACATCCTAACCAATTTGACGGTCGCTCGGGGCTTCGCCTACTGCCGCGCGAATCTGCTCAGCAGTGATGATGGTTGTACTACCTGGCGTAACTGTGCCTGCCAACAGCTGCTTGGCAACAGTATTTTCGACAGCGCGCTGCACTACGCGGCGCATGGGTCGCGCACCAAGGCGTGGGTCGTATCCAGCATCAACGAGCAGCTGTTTTCCTTCGGGCTCAACGGCAACTTGAATCTTCTGAGGCTCCAGCGTACGGTTAACTCCCGCCAAAATCAAGTCGATGACTTGCAATAGTTCAGCTTTGCCTAGAGGACGGAACAACACAATTTCATCAAATCGGTTCAAGAACTCGGGACGGAACAAATTGGCATTGATCAGTTCATTGATGAAGGTTTGTTCAAATTGTTCCAGCTGATAGCCACGCTCAATGTATTCACGGATGCGGTCAGCACCAGCATTTGACGTCGCAATGACGATACAGTCGCGAAAACTAACTTCTCGGTTTTTCTCATCACGCAGAATACCTTCATCCAGCAGCTGCAGCAACGTCGTCAGTACTTGTGGATGCGCCTTTTCTATCTCGTCAAGCAGCACCACCGAAAACGGCGCTTTTTGTACCTGAGCTGTCAAACTCAGCGGATCATTAGCTCCGTCCGCGATCAAACGAGCAACGTCCTCGGCGCGAACAAATTCGTTCAGGTCCAACCGCACCAGATTACCCTCACCACCAAAATACACTTCCGCCAAGGCCTTCGACAATTCAGTTTTACCGACACCAGTTGGCCCCAAAAACAGGAACGTACCGATGGGGCGATCGAGGTTTCTCACGCCAGCTCGCGCTCGACGGATGGCGTCGGATACCACTGACACAGCACGTGACTGGTTGATCATGCGCTGATGAATCAATGATTCAAGGTTTAATAATTTTTCACGTTCATCGCCACCAGAGGCCGCAGCGATCTTGATGCCCATGGTTTTTTCCGCCGCATCATCCACTGACTGCGCGGTGATGAGACCACCCTTAGAGATGCTGGCGGTTGATTCCAATACTTTCAGCGCTCGCCCTGGCATAGCCAAATCTTGGACGTAGCGATCACCAACTCGATACGCTTCATTGAGCGCCTGCAACATGTACGTCACGCTAAATTGATGTTCAAAGGAAATCAATTGGTCGCGCATAATTTTCATGGTTTCAGCACGATCCGTCGGCTGGACTGCTAGCGTATTTAACGCATGAGCCAGCTGGGTGTTACGTTGAGAAATTTGCAAAAATCGCTGCTGATCTAGAGACAAAATGATACGCAGGCGACCAGCTTCTAAAACGGGCAATAGCAAATTGCTCATATCCACCGAACCAACGCCCTCTTCAAAAAACAGCTGAGCATTCTCCAAGCACAAAATAACATTTTTTGAGGCAAACGCTTCATTGAGCAGCCTCGTTACTAACTGCTCCAATTCACCACGACCGCCTGCCACAGAAATCAACGCCGACGCGTCAAGCAAGAACACTTGCTGATACAGCAAATTAGACGGCACTTCCTTGTGCCCATCGATCAGCATTTCTGCAAACGCCGCAATGAGCGTACTTTTGCCGACGCCATCTGGACCAACCAAGGCAACATTTTGGCGACCGCCCGTATTGAAAATTTGTAGCATCTGATCTAGCACATCAGTATGTGCGTCCAAACGCGTCATGATCGTACCGCCCGACACTTGTTGACTCAGGTTTTGGGCAAATCGGCTCAGCAGCGGCGTGTAACCAAACGACCAATCCCGCGCTATACCGCCAGTGCGCAGCGGCTTTTCTTTGAAATCTTCAACCAGTGCCTTTAGCCGCTCATACCAGCGAATTCCCTCCAATACGTCCTGAAAATCCAGCTTCAAACTTGCCAAAATAGCGTCGTGGCTCGGGAACACTTTAACGATGGCTGCTGCTACAACTGCACCCGTCACTTTGGGACTATCAGTCTCCTGCCAGATGTCAATCGCCGCTTGCCAGATGGCGTCGGTCATCCGTGGATCATCGGACGCAATGTTACTCAGGAAGTTCGGCGTCAGCCCAAGGCGCACCGCCAAAAATTGACCAGCCCGAGTTTTTGAAATAGCCATCACTAGCTCTTGTGGTGTCGGGTTTTTGCTCAATTGGCCCAACAAATCTGCAGCCATGACATCATCAAGTGTCGTCGGATGCTTGCTCACTTCAGCGGTTTTGAGATCACCTTGCCACCAAATCGTCAGCATCACAAAAGGACCGCTCATACCCACCAACAGCCAACCAATTGGCCCGTGATGAACCACCGACCAACAACCCAGCAAGATCATCGCCAGACTACACAAGCCCAGCAACAAATGCCAAACATCACCAAAACGAACCGAAAATCGTGCTTTTTGCGACCGCTGGCTGTCGTAGCGAATTACCGGCTCGATATTCATGACGCTACTCCCATCTGCCAAAATATGATGCCTATCAGTGGCGCCAATGGCAGCAGCAGCCAAGCCGCAATGATCAGCACGCTCCACAACATTCTAACCAGAAGGCAAATAAGCCCAACTGCTATCAAGATTGTCCGCAAAAATGCGCCAAACACCCTGGAAAATGATCTATCAAGAAACGCTCGAAATTGCTCCGGCAATCCGCCCTGCACCACGCCGGCAGATATTTGCCGAAATGGATTAAACAAAGTCTTGAGCAGTAAGCCAATTGAGAAAAAATCAGCTGTTTTTAATAGACCAACATAGACTTGCCTGACGTGCTTATATAGTCCAGTTCCATACCACCACTGAAAGATTCCCACCAAAAACATATTATCAGTATATCACGACTCGCGCGGTTGGTGCTATAATATCTCTATATGATTCGACACATAGTGACAACCGCCATCGGCAAAGCTGTCCGTGGCGGCATGAGATTACGCGGCGGCGGCTCGGCCCTGCCAGGCCTAGTGGTAGAAAAAATTGACTCAGGTTTCATCCCTCGCGCCCTGCAAGATTTACCTTACGGTGTCGTCGTAGTGTCAGGAACCAACGGCAAAACCACCACAACAAAAATCGTCGTCGAGCTGTTGGAAGCGACAGGCCTGAAAGTCTTCACTAACCGCACTGGTAGTAATTTCTCTCGTGGCGTGGCAGCGGCACTGTTAGGCGCTGTTAACCAGCGAGGTAAATTGGACGCTGACATCGCAGTCCTAGAACTAGACGAAGCCTGGGCTGTTAAATTCGTGCAACAGGTGCAGCCAAGATACTCGCTGCTGCTCAACGTCATGCGTGACCAGTTAGACCGATTTGGCGAGATAGACACGGCAGCCGGTTTCTTGGAAAAAATTGCGGCAGCCACCACCGAACATGTAGTTTTGAATCGTGACGATCCACGGGTCTTTCGCATCCATGAAAAAACCTCAGCGGCAGCAACCTATTTTGGTTTGACGACTGACCTGTTGCGACTGATGCCGACCGATGATTCTCTGAAGACTGGTGATGCTGTAGCTAATGAATCGGTACCTGCAGAAGTGGTACTCACAGCTGTAGCGGAACAAGGGGCTGAGTTTTTGATAAACGGCACACGTCACAGAACTGAAGTCGCGCTTAGTGGTGTATACAACCTGTTGAATGCGGCGGCGGCCTTGGCACTCGTTCGAACCATCGCGCCAGAAGCACCAATTCCTGTCTTGCTGGAGGCATTGTCGAAAGTCAAGCCAGCGTTCGGTCGCGGTGAGATCATCACCTATAATGGTACATCAATCGATTTACTATTAGTGAAAAATCCCAGCGGCTTTCGACTCAGTCTCCTGTCATTTGGCAAGCGACAACGCCAGACTATGATCGCCATCAATGATAATTATGCTGACGGTCGCGACATGAGTTGGCTGTGGGATGTTGATTTTTCTGTGCTGGAAGATGTCAGCGTCGTTAGCGGTGTTCGAGCCTATGACATGGCACTGCGGCTAAGTTATGACGAAGTGGCCGTTGGTACTGTCGAACAGGATTTGGCAAAAGCGCTGGATGAATTTTTGGCACACGAGCCGACGGAGCCAAAACAGATTTTTTGTAGCTATACTGCCATGACCAACTTGCGGCGATTACTCAGCGAAAAAACAGACGTGGAGGATATCTCATGACAACGATCACCATCATCCAATTATACCCTAAGGACATGAATCTCTACGGCGACTGGGGCAATACCTTGGTGCTCAAAAAAAGGCTAGAGTGGCGGGGCTTTGATGTCGAAATCATTGACCACAACCCAGGAGATGCGACTGACTTCTCGACCGGAGATATTTTTGTCGGCGGCGGCGGACAAGACGCTGGGCAATTAGCTATTCAAGATGATTTACTGTCACGCGGCGAGGAGCTAAAAAACCTGGCTAGCAACGGCGTTCCCATGTTGCTCATCTGTGGGATGTATCAGTTGTTTGGGCGACAATTTGTTACCAATGACGGTTCTGTCATCCGCGGCATTGGCGTACTGCCCGTGGAAACGACTGCCGGAGAGGAACGACTCATCGGCAATATCACCCTGGAAAGTGAACAATTTGGCACAATCGTTGGCTATGAAAATCACAGCGGCCAGACATTTTTGGACGACACAGTTCAGCCACTGGGCAAGGTAGTCCGTGGCGCTGGCAATAATAACACTGACGGTACTGAAGGAGTTCGGTTCAATAACGTCATAGCAACCTACCTGCATGGATCGTTATTGCCGAAAAATCCAACGATCGCTGATTTTTTGATAGCCAAGGCTTTGGAACGCCGCGGTATATCTACCGAAGATCTCAAACCACTTGAGGTTGATACTCTGGCGCAGACAGCGCAACAGGTTGCAGCTGAGCGACCTCGATAAATATCTTATAAATTACAGACTAGCTCAGTCTAGTACTACCAGTGCCTCATTAAAATCTATATGCATATCACTTGCATCCACTATTACTGGGAGAATTTCAGAAGCCGGCACCCAGTCTTCTCCTGGTAGAGTCATTTCCTCTACCAAAACAGCTATACTGGCTGTTCCACCCAGTCTAGTCAAAGTTCTTCTGACGCGCTCATTATATATATCATAGATAGAATTTGGGGCTTCCATAAAATAAAATCTCCTCGCATTTGGCTACTACTTACTGGATATTATACCAATAATTATAAAACACGTCACGGACAATTCCATGACGTGTATGTGAGATTACTTTATGGTCGGGGTGAAAGGACTCGAACCTTCGACCTCACGGTCCCAAACCGCGCGCGCTAGCCAACTGCGCCACACCCCGAAATGAGGTAACTACCTGCAAGGTATTGTAGCACACTGGCGCAGTAAAAGCTAGTCTTGTTGCAGCTATAATTGTATAGCTGGCGCTTACGCTTTGGTCGGTGATATATCGACTGAACGCTCAGCCTTGTCAACTGGCAACGCGTGGTCATGATCAAAGCTATAGACTAAGATTTTACCAAACGGCATTTCCAAGTCTGCGACCTTGTCGTCTGGGATTTGGTCAAGATATTTCACCAAAGCGCGGATGGAATTACCATGTGCCACCAACAGCACATTCTCGCCATCCTGTAGTCGCGGCAATATCTCTGTTTCAAAGTATGGCACGACTCGCGCATACACATCTTTCAATGTTTCGCCGTCTGGCACTGGATAATCCCAACCGCGGCGAATGCCATTGAAAGCTTCTTCGCCAATCTGATCCTTTACTTCCCATTTGTCACTACCCGTCAGCGTACCATAGTCACGCTCGTTAAGTTCTGCTGCATGAATGGTCGGTAATGTGGTAATTCCTGCGCCTTTGAGCAACGCGTCAAGTGTCTGGTGAGTACGCTTCAACGCAGAGGTATACGCCACATCAAACGTCGTGTCCTTTAGCAACTGACCCAGTCGCACCGTGTCTGAGATGCCTTTTTCCGTCAAGCCAACATCTGTCAGTCCGGTCCATTTGCCCTGCAAATTCCACTCGCTTTCGCCGTGGCGGGTGATGAATAGTCGTCCAGAAGCGCCCTTGCGCACTGGCGTATCACTACTACTGCTTTCGTCACCACCAGTTGTGGAGAATACAATTGTTTCAGTATCAGCATTGTCATCATCAGCAATGGCGGTTTCAAAATACCCCGACTGGTCGTGAGCCCACGCTTTCAATGACCATGGTAACGGCAATTCACCTTTCAGCACTTCCTGTTTGCTGATAAATCGCCACTCTTCGATCTCTGGATCGTGTGGACTGATGGCCTTGACTTGTGACTCTTTGATGGACGCTGTAAAGATGAATTGGTAGGTGATAAATCCGTCACCCATGCGCTGCGCCACACCCATCAATGACACGTCGCTTGGATTGATAACGATACCAACTTCATCCTTCACTTCTCGCAGTGCTGCCACCAGTGGTGACTCTTCAGTGTCAACCATGCCGCCCGGCAGAGCCCAATACGTCTTGTAGTTTGCCTTAACGATCAAAGCTCGGCCCTCAACATCCTCCAACAGGACGGCAGCGCCGGACGGTCGGGCGTCCAAACTTTCAAGCCATTGACGTCGTTCTGCTCTCATAAACCCATCCATTATTTTGCAAACTCCACTGCCCGCGTTTCGCGGATAACATTAACTTTGATAGTACCCGGATATTGCATGGTTGATTCAATCTTGGTAGCAATATCACGAGACAATTTGATAGCACTCAAGTCATCAATCTTTTCTGGCTTGACAATCACCCGTACTTCTCGTCCGGCAGAAATTGCATAGGCCTTATCGATACCCTCAAAGCTGGTAGCTACGTTTTCCAAGTCGCGCATGCGTTCAGCAAAGTTCTCCGCTGAGATGTTACGTGCGCCTGGCCGTGCTGCTGAAGCAGCGTCTACCACACGAACCACTAATGCCTCTGGCGTTGTCGCTTCGATATCATCATGGTGCGCTTCGATAGCGTGTGCAATTCGCTCATCCATGCCGTATTTGCGTGCCAATTCTGCCGCAATGTGGTGATGCTTACCTTCAATCTTGTGCGTCACTGCCTTACCAGAGTCGTGCAGCAACGTCGCGATCTTTGATATACGAACATCAGCACCAATTTCCTCGGCAATCATCCCCGCCATCTGCGCCATCTCAGTCGAGTGCTTCAGCACGTTCTGACCATACGAAGTTCGGAATTTCAATTCACCCAACAGACGCAACATTTCTTTTGGAATACCAACAACACCCGCTTCACGCATGGCATCTTCACCGGCCTGCTTCACTTCTTTATCAATCTGTTTTTGCGCCTTAGCAACAACTTCCTCGATGCGCGCTGGATGGATGCGTCCATCTTTCATCAGCATCTCCAAACTCAAACGCGCAACCTGGCGACGAACTGGGTCAAAGCTCGACAAAACCACCATACCGGGTGTGTCGTCCACTAGAATGTCGACGCCAGTGGCACGTTGCAACGCCTGAATATTACGACCTTCCTTACCGATGATGCGACCCTTCATCTCGTCATCAGTCAGCTTCACTGCCGTCACGGTACGCTCAGCCGTTACTTCGCTACTCATTCGCTCCATGGCGGTGAGCAAAATAGTCTGGGCCCGCTCCTCAGCATCGTCCATGGCCTCGTGCTGCAATTTTGCAACCAATTTGATGAGGTCGTCACGAATGTCACGCTCAGTCATCTGCATCAATTTTTCGGCTGCATCTTTCTTTTTCAGGCCAGCAATTTTTTCCAATTTCTCCTGCTGACGAGTACGAATCTGCCGAATCTCATTTTTCAAATCATCGATCTCATCTTCGTGCGCCCGCAATTTTTCTGACCGACGGTCCAGCTCTTCAAGCTTGTTATCAAGCGTCTTTTCACGATCCGCCAGACGATTTTCCGTTTTTTGCCACTCTCGACGACGTTCATTCTCAATTTTCAGCGCCTCATCTTTTGCCTTGAGAACAATATCACTCGCTTTGGTTTTTGCGTTCGCCAAATCTTTGTCAATTTGCGACTTCGCCTGTGAACGGCGTACTGTTTGATACCCATAAAGCGCACCCGCGCCTAAACTGGCCCCAACAAGTGCGCCAATGACAATTCCTGCCATACTTCAGTATTCCTTTCCGACCGACTGCCCCTGAGTATTCGCCTCAAGGAAACATATCAACAGCCAATCAATTTCAAACTATCTAATCCGGCGAACCGCATCCTACAAATCGCCGTAATTTAATTATACACGGTTTCTGGAGTTTTGACACAGAAAGCACGCAATGTCTATAATTACTTGCTTTTTACGAAAAATATAAGGCCAGCAATAACAAATAACACCCAAATCATAGAGGTAAAGAAGTAATCAAATGGTATGAGTATAAACCACACTATATCACTGGCATACAATGCTAAAGAACTCACAATAACAACGGTAATAATCTTTCCGACCAACATTATCGGCAGAATCGCCAATAACGTAAGACCAATCTTGCGATATTTTTTTGCACGTTCAGCCACCCCCTTATTAACTTCACTGCTCTTCCGAGACTTATCATATATCCAGACCAGCTTGTCTTTACATGTCAGTAAATACCACAGATACATTGATCCAGCCGCAGATATCCAAGCTGCTATTCCATAAGAATGTTTCACGGTCATCAATACATCATGAACAATGACACACAACGTATTCATTACTTCACTACGTTTGCATCCATAAACCAGATAGCAAAAACCTAATACTCTGAAGACAATAGACATCAGCAGAGGTAAGGCTGTTACATACACTGCGATAATTCTTTGGCGATACCTATCAACTCGACGATTCTCCTTAGCAGCCCAAACGCTCTGAGCCGCAAGATTAATACCAAATACAAACAGCATAAAGCCAAGCCCCGCCGTGTTATCACGGCTAGTATCGCCATTTGAGTTAACAAGTCCCAATAAGAACATATCGGCTGCATACAACATTATCCCTAGACTACCAATAAAAATAGCCGCTTCTGCCGCGCTGTTCGGCTGCGGAGTGCTCGTCTTTACAATTTTTGCGGTTTTCTTGCGTTTTAGAGGTTGTTTTGGTTTCATGGCGCGCTCTTTCATGCCGTAGATTATACCATAGCCGCCATTATTTTCGTGGCGCGGTGATGTGAGCCGCAGCACCATACTCTGGCATGACAATTTTCTCGTCTTCACCAGAGCGTAATTTTTCCAAGGCTTGCTCCTGCCAGTTCTCACCCGTCGCGCCAACGATTGGCACCTGCAAACCGTCAGCCAGGGTATTGGCCACCGTCAGCCCAATCCTCAACCCAGTAAAGCTTCCTGGGCCTTGCATCACGCCAATGCCAGTCAACGCGTGCATGTCAGCATTTTGTTTGGCTAAGCTATCCCTGAGAAAGCCTAACAGTCCTTTGGCTAAGGTGCGGTCAGCCTGCCATTCATACGACACTGAACCCTCTTGATTAACAAGTGTCACGTAACAAACCGGGGTTGATGTATCAAGTAGCAATAACATTTCATCTCCTCTCAAAAAACGCATCAATAGCACTAAGTAGCCGTTCGGAACGAGCACCATTAGCAGTAACCTCCAACTGTCGCTCTGTTTCAGTCGTGGCGGTAATCGTGATTATCAATCGGTCACTCGGCAGCACTTCATTAACCGCGCCTGCCCATTCAATGACTGTAATGGTTGAGCCATCTTGCATGATCTCAGAAATTTCATCACCCATGATACCGGCTTCACCCAGGCGGTAAAAATCATAGTGACAAAGGCGCAGTCCATCGCGCGCATCGTACACGCGCGAAATGGTAAATGTCGGACTTTGAATTGGTTCGGTAATTGCTAATCCTTCCGCCAGACCCTTAGTAAGCGTAGTTTTGCCAGCGCCCACATCGCCGATCAGCTCTATCACTTCACCACCAACCAGCGCCTGACCAATCGCCCGCCCCAGTGCTTTCATCTCCGTTTCATCATGTATCTTCACACTTTTAGTATATCATTGTTTTTTCAATTCAACTGGTCTATACTAAAGCATAAGTAATATGAGAATCTCAGATAATACGATTGAGAAAATTCTGAAACAGGGTGGAATCTTAACAGAATCGCAGCTTGCTGATTTAAAGACGACCGCCGAACGGTCCAAACGCACCCTGCAAGAGACCATCATTGAAGACAAGGTGCTAGAAGAACGCGAACTGGCTAAACTAGTTGGTGATTATATCGGGACGCCGTTTGTAGAAATTGAGCCAAAAGATATTCCTGATGAGGTCCTAAAACGCATCCCAGAGCACATTGCTCGGCAGTACAATGTCGTGCTGTTTGCGGTTGATGAAGATGGCGCGCCAATGCTGGCTATGGAAGACCCTGACGATGTGCAAGCTCTCAATTTTATCCAAAAAGAAATCGGCTATAACCTGCGCGTGTTCTTGGCGACGAAAAGCAATATTTTGGATTGTTTGGAAAATTACCGCGGCGATGTGAACGACGAACTTGACGAAGTCATCGCCATCCAGAGAGATGATAGCGACGCTGAAAACGCCAAAGAGGAAGAATTTGCTGAAGATTCCCCAATTGCACAGACCGTCAACCTGCTGCTCGAGTATGCCATCAAATCACACGCTTCCGACATCCACATTGAACCGCGCGAAGAATTTGTCCAGGTGCGATACCGCATCGACGGCGTCCTCAGAGAAGTGAACAAACTACCCCACAATGTCCTGGGCGCGCTCGTCAGCCGTATCAAAATTTTGTCAAATTTGAAAATTGACGAACGCCGTGTGCCACAAGACGGCCGCTTCAAAATCAAAGTCTCCGGTAAACAATACGCTTTGCGTGTATCAACACTGCCAATCGCTGACGGCGAAAAGATCGTCATGCGTGTGTTGGATGAATCAAACCAGGCGATTTCTCTAGAAAAATTGGGCTATTGGGGGCTGTCTTTGGCTACCATCAAAAACGCCATGGCACAACCAAACGGTATGATTCTAGTGACCGGACCAACCGGTTCGGGAAAATCAACTTCCCTGTTTAGTGTGCTGTCAGAATTGAACACTCCTGACGTTAACATTTCAACCATTGAAGACCCGGTCGAGTACAAAATCCCTGGCGTCAACCAAACTCAGACTAACGCTAAAGCTGGTATGACCTTTGCTTCAGGACTACGTGCATTGCTCCGTCAAGACCCGAACATCATCATGGTTGGAGAGATCCGTGACGGCGAAACCGCTAACTTGGGCGTGCAGGCAGCGCTGACTGGACACTTGGTGTTCTCAACCCTCCACACCAACAACGCCGCCACCTGTTTGCCGCGTTTGCTCGACATGGACATTGAACCGTTTTTGATCGCCAGCACTGTCAAAGCTGTCATCGGTCAGCGACTGGTTAGGCGTCTGTGTCAATCTTGCCGTCAAGCATACACCCCTAGCCAAGAAGAGTTAAATTACATCACCCAAATGTTCAACATCACGCCAGATTCAATGCCGCACCTACACGAGCTTGAGGAGCAGGCCGCCTCAGAGAGTATTGGCGGCGATACACCAATGGGTACAACAGACGCAACCATTGTTCAATTGTGGAAGCCATCACCGGAAGGTTGTGACGAGTGTGGGCACAATGGTTTCAAGGGCCGCGTTGGTATTTACGAAGTGTTGGGTATTTCTGTGGCTATTCAGAAGATGATCACCGCGAACGCCACCAGCAATGATATTCAGGAACAAGCGATTAGCGAAGGTATGATTACCATGCAGATGGATGGATTGATCAAATCATTCCGTGGCGTCACAACCATTGAGGAAATTTTACGTGCAACGAGGGAGCAATAACACATGACTAATTTTAGTTTTGTCGCGACAAAAAAAGATGGCTCAACGCTATCATCAACCATAGAGTCCAGTGATCGCGCAGCCGCCATCCGCTCAATTCAAGCGCAAGGGTTAAAATTGGTCAATCTCAAAGAGACAGACGCCAAGTCTGGTCGCAAACGCCGTCGCAAAATTAAGTCTGACGAATTGGTGATGTTTACTCGTCAGTTAAGCTCCATGGTCTCGGCTGGTGTGCCAATCCTCCGGTCACTCGAGTCAATGACAGAGCATGCCGAAAGCGCGTCATTCCGCTCAATCATTGGCGACGTCTCAAAAGACATCGAAAGCGGTTTGTCGTTTGCCGATGCGCTGGCGCGACACCCTGACACGTTTAATGATGTGTATGTCAACATGGTTCGTGCTGGTGAAACCGGTGGTATTTTGGACGACATCTTGAAGCGTTTGGCTTTGCAGCAAGAAAAATCAGCCTCCATCAAGAAAAAGGTTAAAGGAGCCATGACCTACCCGATGGTACTAATCGTCATTACCATCGGTGCGTTCTTTGGCTTGATGATCTTTGTCCTACCAATGATTGGTAAAACCATCAAAGATTTGGCGGGAGAAGACGCTGAACTACCAGCTTTGACCCAAGCCATGCTAGGGATCAGCGCCTTCATGGTCAATTTCTGGTACATCCTGCTGCCACTGGTTGGTGCAGCAATTTATGGTTTCTTGCGTTACATCAAAACACCTGGTGGCAAGAAAAAATATCATCACTTTTTGGTGCATGGACCAATTATCGGCAAAATCATGAAAAAAATTGCCATCGCTCGCTTCACTCGTACCTTCTCTTCCCTTATCGGCGCTGGTGTGGCGGTGTTGGAAGCACTTGAAGTGACCTCCAAAGCAGTTGGTAATAACGTCTATGAAGAATCACTCAATAGTGCGGCCAAGCGCGTAAAAAACGGTGAGGTATTTTCAAAAATCATCGCTGAAGACGAGGTGCTATATCCACCAATCGTGGCACAGATGTTAGCAGTTGGTGAAGAAACCGGACAAACCGATCAAGTTCTGGTCAAGGTGGCTGATTTTTACGAGGAAGAGGTTGACACTGCTATCGCCAGTATTAGTTCCACCATTGAGCCAGTGATGATTGTTTTCATGGGTGGCATGGTTGGCTTGATCGCCGCCAGTGTGATGATGCCAATCACCGGATTGGCAAATCAAATTAAGGGTTAGCAAATCAAATTGGTTATGGTATACTAAAAAAGAATTATATAAATGTGTGGGCAATATTGTGAGTTCTATATTTTACAAAAATAAACCAATCATTGGATTTGATTTCAGCAAGGTGGGCGCCCGAGTCATGTCGCTGGACGTCGCAAAGATGAGCGTTCACGGCTACGGTGCCATTGATTTCGATCCATCCAAGATGTCTGACGATTTAGAAGTCTGCTCGGACTATATCGTTACGCGTATCAACGAATTGTTTGAAAAAAACTTAGTTGGCAAACTGAACAGCAATCGAGCTGTCCTCAGTCTGCCAACATCACGCACCTTCTCGCGTACCTTCACCGTGCCTAAAGCCCAGGAAGCATCTTTGCGAGATGCGGTCAACCTGGAAGTCGAACAGTATATACCGATGCCGCCAGATCTGCTCTATGTTGACCACCAGATCATCAAGCGCGACAAAGATTCATTGACCGTACTGATGTGCGCTGCGCCAAAAAAAGACATTGAAGTGATGACGACCATCGCCAAACAGTGCGGTATTGAAATTGCCATGATCGAGCCAAGTATCAACGCCATCGCCCGTATTTTGAAATCAACCGAGAGCGGCGGGCTACCAACTGTTATCCTAGATATCGGACCATCGACGACAGACATTGCAATTTTAGACTCTGTTATACGCGTGACTTCTGGTGTCAATATCGGTGGCAACACCTTCACTCTCAACATTGCCAAAAAGCTCAATACACCGCTGGAAGCAGCCCATCAGCTGAAAGTTCTGAGCGGTCTAAATTCTGGACCAAAGCAAGCGCAAATCACCAGTGCGCTTAAGCCAAGCCTGGAAACAGTCGTCAAAGAAACCCAAAAAATCATCCGCTACTACTCCGAACACTTCCCGAATGAGCCAAAGATGGAACAATTGCTCATCGTCGGTAGCGGCAGTAATATTCCAGGATTGGGTGATTATTTTACTAACGAGCTGATGATGCCAAGCCGTACAGCGAGCCCTTGGCAGGCATTGAACTTTAGCTCATTGCAGCCACCAACAAAGCAGCTGCGAACTCACCTAATGACAGTTGCAGGTTTAGCACTGGTTGATCCAAAGGAGATTTGGAAATGATAAACTTATTACCTCAGGACGAAAAACGTCAAATCATCGCTGGACAAACCAATAGGTTGCTCGCACGCTACTGCGTCATCTCGTTGGCACTAGCAGCGTTGCTGTTCATCTATATCGGCATATCCTACTTTATCCTGATGAAGTCCAAGTCAGATGCCGAAAAAACTATTGCCGAAAGTAATCAACAATTGTCACAGTACAAAGAAGTCCAGCAACAAGCCAAGCAATTTTCAGACAACCTCAAAGTCGCCAAATCCATCTTAGACAAAGAAGTGCCGTACTCAAAAATCGCAGTCAAAATAGCCCAGGCACTACCAAAAAACATCGTCCTACAATCTTTGGATCTGGACGCAACCACCTTTGGTAAACCAATCAGCCTTACTACAAAAGGTAAAAGTTACAGTGACGCTCTGGATTTGAAGACCGCCTTAGAGAATAAAAAAGACGTCTTCCAAAACGTCCACCTAGTGTCAGTAACCGCCAATGAAGCAAAGGACGGCTATCCAATGTCAATCGTCATCAGCGTTGTTATTCGCCCGGAGGTGATAAAATCATGAATATACAAAAACTTCAACTAAACGCAACATTAGCTCGCATTTTATTGTCATTAGCCCTCGTCTTGATATTGCTTGTCATGACTGCTGGGTTCTACATGGCGTACAATTTCATGAAAGATTCAGCTCAACAAGTCGCCAGCGTGCAAGCTGATGCGAAAGCTGCTGATAAAAAGCTACAGGACGTCAGGTCACTCTCGAGCAAACTGGAAAAATATCAAGACAGCGTCAAAAAGGCAGAGAAAATTGTTGCTGAATCTACCAGCTACAAGTATCAAAACCAGATCATCAACGATATAACCGCCTATGCACGACAGGCCGGTGTTGGTATTTCATCATTTACCTTTCAAGATGATAGCGCAGCTTCAAATGGCAAAAGCAGCTCATCAACAGCCACCAAAACACCAGCTACACCAAGCCCGTCTGGCGCTAAGAGTACGTCAGTCTCTATCCAAATGAGCAAAGACCTCGACTACGTGCGTTTCTTGCAGTTCTTGCACCTACTAGAGCAAAACCTAACCCGTATGCAAGTAGCAAATATATCCCTCGCTAAAGGAGATAGTCCTCAACATGTTGAATCACAAGCATTAAAATTGGAGCTTTACTTACGATGAACAACTCACCATCTGTCGGACAATTAGGCGTAATCCTGGCACGGTTCTTGCATCGCTACCACATCACGTTGTACACCATGACCATCGTGATCGCAGTTTCAGTAGCCATATTCCTGATCAGCAGTGTCACCAGCTCCGGTGACGATGTTGATGCAAAAGTTGTAGAGACTACCAAGTTTGACACCAATACTATCGATCGCATCAAAGAGTATAACAGTTCATCACAAGCAGCAAAGCCATTCTCTCTGCCGGGCAGCGGAAGAATTAACCCATTTGTCGAGTAAGGTAGTATAATAGATACTGTATGTTAATTTCAGCCAGCAGATTTATGAACACTCCGGTGATGAGCCTCCAGACAGGTGCGGAGTTAGGCAGGACTGCTCGCGAAATAATCGATCCGCGTAACTTATCAATCGTTGCCTATGAGCTGGAAGGTCCGCTTCTCGACCAGCGGCCAACGCTGCTTAGACTGGACGATGTGCGAGAGATCGGCCCACTCGGCATGATCATTGATTCGGCTGATGAACTCGTCGGTGTTTCAGACGTTATAGAGCTACAAAAGATTTACGAATATAAATTCGTTCTGATGGGTAAGCATGTCGTAGAAAAAGACGGTCGTAAAGTCGGTAAAGTTATCGGCTACACTGTGATGGCTGGCAGCTTTCTCATTCAGCAGCTTAGCGTAAAGCGTCCACTACTACGCAGTTTCGGTGATACCGAAATGCTCATTCATCGCTCACAAATCGTCAAAGTGACTGATGACCAAGTAGTTGTAAAATCAGCAACTGTTCCACATCCAGAACAGCACGTCGAGAAGCCGGTTTTACAGGCATACGAAAATCCTTTCCGCAAAAAACAAGCGTCGTAAAGCCTCAGCTATTTACTTCCTCAACATCATTCAAAGCAGACACCACATCGTCATAGGAAAAGCCTTGACGCACTAGATACTGCACAAATTTTTGTCTATCGCCCGCGTAACGACGGTGTTTTTTGGCAATGATCTTCATCAGCTCCTGCTCATCCGTACGGTCAGTTTCTTCAAGCATTCGTGAAATAATGTCTGGATGGACACCTTTTGAGCGCAATTCAGTCATCAATTTACGCCGACTTACGCCTCTACTAAGCTGACGGTTCTCCACCCACCACCGTGCGAATTCGTCATCATTAACATATGATTTCTGCTCGAGCTTACTTAGCACTCGCGAAGCCACCCGTTCTGAATAGACCACAGGATTGTTCATACCAGTCTGTCCCTTACGAAGCGTTGGCTGGGTTTTTCGCCATAGATAATCCCTGACTTCCTTAACTGAATGTGGTCGCCGCAAGCAATATTCAAGCGCCCGCATATATAGCTTGCTAAACTGACTCTCTTCCTGCAGCTCCTCCAACTCACCATCGCTCAATTCACGACCAACCTTAAGATTTAAGTCAGTCACCTGAGCGATATCCAAACTGAAGCTGTATACGCCATCAATACTGACATTCACTCGATTATTGTTGCGCGCCTGAAGAGAGATGTCAGTGATTTTCATAAAAATATTATAACGCGAAAACAGTGAGCTCGCTACTGGCAGAGGCTACTCGACTACCTCGACCACCTTGCCATGCACGCCGTTGTAGCAAGCAGCAGCACGCGGTTCGGTGATGACCGGTAGTTGCCCTGGAATAGCGCTCATATTAACGTCGTCCAGCGTACCGGCCTCGACGCAACCAAGCGTGATGTGCGGGCGGAAGCCATCGACATCCAGCCCCGGATGAATACCATCCAGTGCCGCGAGTAATTGCTGGCGCGCCTCAACCATCCAGGCAGTTTTCTGCGTGCACAGCTCCACCCAAACACAGTTGCCTGCTTTATCTGGCAGGAAATTAACTCCATCAAGCACCAACTTATCGAGGACGGGTAGCGCCGCAGCGGCTGCTTTGAGACGTGGCATATCCCGCTCAGTCACGTTAATCAATGTCACGTGTGGGATAAACTCACCAAAGTCAAGGTTCATTGTTTCTGACAACTCGCGAAGATACGCGTTTTGCTCATCATCAAAGACCAGACTGACTGACGCCATATGTTTTTCGACTGGATATGCAGCATCTGCTGCGCGCATTAGTTTTCTCCTTCTTTTACTTTCTCGCGAACCTTCTGATCAATTTCTGCCAGAACCTCAGGGTTTTCTTTCAGATACAATTTGGTTTTATCGCGGCCCTGACCGATAGTCTCGCCGTTATATTTGTAAAAGGCGCCAGATTTTTCAACAATGCCGTGCGTAGCCGCCAAATCCAGAATGTCGCCAGTTTTAGAAATGCCTTCGTTATACATAATGTCAAACTCAGCGATGCGGAATGGCGGCGCGATCTTATTTTTCACCACCTTGATCTTGGTGCGGTTACCGAGGATATCGTCGCCAACCTTGATCTGCCCGATGCGGCGAATATCCACCCGCTGCGAAGCATAAAACTTCAGTGCGTTACCACCCGTCGTGGTCTCAGGATTACCAAACATCACGCCAATCTTCATGCGAATCTGGTTGATGAAAATCACCGTGGCTTTCGACTTGTTGATGATACCAGTCAATTTACGCAGTGCTTGGCTCATCAACCGCGCTTGCAGCCCCATGTGCGAATCGCCCATATCGCCATCAATTTCCGCTTGTGGTGTCAGTGCTGCCACCGAGTCCACCACGATTAGATCCACTGCGTTTGAGCGTACCAATGTTTCGGTAATTTCCAACGCCTGCTCGCCGTTATCTGGCTGCGACACCAGCAGATTCTCGGTGTCGACGCCCAGGCGCTTAGCGTAGCTCGGGTCAAGCGCGTGCTCAGCGTCGATAAAAGCCGCTGTACCGCCCTGCTTTTGAATCTCAGCAATGGCATGCAATGTCAAAGTTGTCTTACCCGAACTCTCTGGGCCATAAATCTCAATGATGCGACCCTTCGGATAGCCACCGCCTAACGCCAAATCGAGGCTCAACGAGCCCGACGGAATCACTTCAACGTCAACTTTGTGCGCCTCACCAAGCTTCATGATCGAACCATCACCAAACTGCTTAGTGATCTGATCCATCGCTAGGCCCAAGGCTTTCAATTTTCCATCATCAACCTTTTTCTCTGCCGCTACCGACTTTTCAGTTTTTACTGCCTTTTTCTCATCAGTCTTAGCCATGATATTCCCCTCCTTACTTGATACTTTTATTATACATTCTCTAGGGCTTAAGGCCAAATTTTGCTATAATAGCAGTATATGAAAAAATGTTCTGGATTTACTGTTATTGAGTTATTATTTGTCATCATCATGCTGACCGTTGGCTTGGGTGTTGCGGTGGTGCAGGTCGGAAAAGTAAAAAATGCCAGTGATGACAGCCACAAGAAAACAGCCATTAACGCCATGTACTACAGCCTGGAAGAAAGTTTCTACAAACAGCATGGTTATTACCCAGAGACTCTGGCTGACGATACCCTACCGACTATGGACAAATCACTACTCACCGATCCAAAGGGTAAAAAAATTGGTGATGCTAACAGCGCGTATCGGTACGAAACCCAAAACTGCCAAGAAGGAAAATGTAAGCACTTCACCTTGAGGGCAAAGCTGGTTAACGAGAGTGATTTCGTTAAAGAAAGTCGCAACAAATAGCTCAGTTACCAACTATTAGTCATCAACCGGGCGGCCATTTTTAAAGGCTTCGATGGCGTTATTGACGATTCCTATTTGGTGTTTTGGATTTGCTACAAAATGGAAGATGTAGGTGGTTTCTTCACCCTCAGTACTCAGCCGGATGGTTCCATAGTTAAAGATCATCTGTATAATACCTGACTGACGAAAACTAGCATCTTCGATACTACCAAGGCTCACTGTTTGTTCATGGCGAGAAAATAAGCTTTCTTGGATTTCTTGAATCACGCTTTCATTGGTCATGTAAAATTGGTTTTGTAAATAAACCCAAAGTGCCACCGCTCCGCCCAACGCCGCCAATATAGCGAACAAGGTCGCGATACCAAACATAGCTGTCGGAGATGGTACTGGCAGTAAACTTCCGCCAGTGATCAGTGACGGATACAAAAAAGCAAAACCAAATATTACCATAATGATAATGGCCGTGATGGCAATTGGCGCAACAATACCGATAGGGTGACGCTTGATGTCCAAGATAACATATTCACCTTCACTCAAATTAAGCTGTGGGTACTGTGCCACTGATTCTTCATGTTTACGCTTCAATTCTTCGCTAATCACCATTGGCTGCGGTTCAAGATTGCGTACCGTATGAACCACATCTGGTTCATTGGCATACTGGCTACGAATACGTGGATCAAAATTCTGCCCCTCCATTGATTCTGGAAGCACAGTCACATGAGACGGGCGCTGCGTAGTTGTTGGCTGCGACTCTTCAGGTTGCGCATCTTGGGGCGGATGATAATACAGTGGCCTACCCTCAACATCATATGCGGCTGGCTGTTGATTATTCGACTGGGGCTCCTTCGTATCCATATCTACAGTTTATCATTTTTTAGGTTGATATCCCAAATGCGCCTGAGCACGCAGGGTGATGCGACGACCACGCGGCGTACGTTCGATAAAGCCAATTTGTAGCAAATACGGTTCATAAAAATCCTCAATCGTCGTTGCCTCGTCACCCGTCAGGGCGGCGATGGTGGTTAACCCTACTGGATTGTCACCATAATTTTCCAGGATTGATTGCAGTAAATTACGGTCAGCCGGATCCAAACCCAGCTCGTCCACTTCCAGCATCTCCAAGGCCCTCGTTGTCGTTTTCACATCAATTATCCCATCGCCGTTGACGTCGGCATAGTCGCGTACACGCTTGAGCAGGCGGTTGGCGATACGCGGTGTTAGGCGGGCCCGCGTCGACAACAGGTTCGCTGCTTCATGCCGAATCGACGACTCCAAGATGGCTGCACTCCGCGTCACGATTTTAGCGATATCTTCTGGCTCATAAAACTCCAGCCGATAAATATGCCCAAAGCGATCACGCAGCGGCGCCGCCAAACTACCTGTCCGCGTCGTCGCGCCGATAACCGTAAACCGCGGCAGATCCAGCCGAATCGACCGAGCCGCCGGGCCTTTACCGATGACGATGTCCAGCTTGAAATCTTCCATGGCCGAATACAAAATCTCCTCCACTGCCCGACCAAGCCGATGAATTTCATCGATGAACAAAATATCGCCGTCCGCCAAATTCGTCAAAATCGATGCCAAATCACCCGCCTTTTCAATAGCCGGGCCACTGGTGATACGCAAATTTGTCCCCATCTCATTGGCGATCACCGTCGCCATAGTAGTCTTGCCCAGTCCCGGTGGGCCGTACAGCAGCACATGATCCAGTGGTTCACCGCGTTTCTTGGCCGCGTCAATCGCCAACCGTAAATTACGCTTCAACCGCTCCTGACCGACATACTCACTAAAACTCTGCGGTCGCAAGCTAACTTCAATCCGCTGCTCTTCCGTATCATCACTGTGCGAGCTAGTATCGACTATTCTCTCAATTGCCATACATTCATTATATCATCCACAGCGGACCGAGCTAATCTCTTCCAAGCCGACTACGCAGCGCCTGCATAATTTCGTAAAATATCTCATCGCTCACCATGTGCACCGCGTCCTCTAAATGCCGTGGCCATTTTAGATCAGGAAACTCCTCGCCAGCAAAGGTGGCACCAGCGAGATACCGCGGATGTAAATGCCAATGTACATGTGTCGGCTGACCAGCCTTAACTGCATTATTCATGAGGCATTCCCAGTTACACACATCGGCACCAAACGCTTCTTTGACTGCCCGTTCAAGTTGACGAATCACCTGATGTAGCTCCGTCCAATCTACCTCGTCCAGCTCCGACAATGTTTCCTTGTGCTGACGTAGGGTGATAAATGACTTACCCAAGTAGCATTGGTTTCTGTCAAGCACCGCTACCCAACGTTCGGTTTGTAGTATGACATTGTCGTCAGCCGCTGTCTGGCCAACGAGCAGCGGACAGATTTCACAGTCCTTCTTTGTCACGTCTGTATTCATGATACCTCCTGGTATAAATTATACCAGTCATGCAGTATTTTCACACCTACAACGATACGCCCGAGCTTGCAAGGACAGTTTTACCAATGTGACGAGGAGATGACAACTTCTCACTATGAGCCATGGGCCAATCCTGAAATATTTCTTGGCTCGGTTCATCCAGTTCTGGGTTGGTGATAAATCGCCTATTCTCAGCAACCTGGCGCACCATCTGTTCAATCATCTCTTCCGCGACACCACATTCCCTCATTTCCTTTTCCAGAATCAACTGATAATATGGCAAAAATCGTTTCTCTAATTCTTGAAAGTCTGACCATGACAGCTTGTTACATTCTTCCGCCCGAAATCGCATAGTGTAATTCAAAAAATCTTGACCGCCTGATCGCCAGACATAGCCAAGGTCAGCGTGATGCAATAATTTTGCCTGGATACTGTCACGACAGATTTGTTCTTTTGGACCAGGAATGGTGCCGATGATCGCACGTTCCATAAACTGGTGCTCAGCTGAACCAGGTTTGTACTGCTCATCGAGAAACGAGACCGAATAATGTTCTTTGGTAACATAACCGTCCGGCGGTGGACCGGCTTTAAAACCAGCATCGTGTGCCGCCGCTGCCACTAGTAGCAAGTCTTTCTGATCCGAGCTCATCTTGCCTACTGGAATCACCTCTGTCAGTAGGCGCGTCGAGTGCATCACATCCACACCGTGTGCCGGCTGGTGATATGGATAATTTGGATAGGTAGCTAGTAGACTCACTGACAACTCAGCAAGAGACTCCGCCTGTTCTTTGCTATCAAATAGCTTTGCAAGTTGCTCCTTTGAGGTATATCGGTCCAGCACCTTTGCTGATACTGTCAATTCTGCATCGGTCACTGTTGGGTCGTCTTGGTTAGCACAGTTACGACGCTTCCATAACTGGTTGGCGAGGATTTCTTCGGTAATAGCTCTATTCACAGAGCTATATTATATATCATTTGTACTATTTAGTCAATAGCACGGCGTCGTACCTCCTGTAACCAAGTCAGTCTTACTGGGTATATGTCAAACCCTATTATTTCTTCAACGCCTCAGTCACCCGCTGTGCTGTCGGCAGATTGACATCAACATTTTCCAGCGCCTTAGTAGCATCAGCTAAGGTATAGCCTAACGCCATTAACGCTTCCAGTGCCTCGTCAGAGGTGTTTAATTCAGTTTGGACTGGCGTATCCGCTCGACCATACTGCGTCGGCAAGCCAACTTTATCACTCAAATCAACCACCACCCGCTCAGCAGTTTTTTTGCCGACACCAGCAGCTTGTTGCACAAACGCACTGTCGGCGTTAGCGATGGCGTTGCGTACGTGCTCCGCATCGCCGAGACTGAGAATAGCCAATGCTGCCTTCGGGCCAACACCCTGAACCGTGATCAGCATTTCAAACAGCTTCTTTGCTGCCAGACTTGAAAAACCGAACAATTCTTCTGCCTGCTCGCGTACATGATGATAGGTATAAAACTTGACATCCTGATCCAGCACCACCGCATCAAAATCACCAGCCGCCACACTAACTTCATAACCAACACCGTGAACGTCGATCACCAACGATCCATTAAATTTCTCGGCAACTTTTCCAAAAACATGTGCAATCATATTCTAATTATACCCGATTCATCGCCGCATAGGTAATTGCCGCCGCCAGAGCATCAGCACAGTCGTCTGGCTTCGGCACGTCCTTGAGTCCCAAATTCAAGCGAACCATTTCCTGCACCTGCTTTTTATCAGCCTTGCCATAGCCCGTTAGTGTCTGTTTGATTTGCAGCGGCGTATATTCGGCAATTGGCAAACCCGCTTTTCGGCCCGTCAACATCGCTACACCACGCGCTTCTGCCACAGAAATCGCCGTCGTCACGTTACGGGCAAAAAACAATTTTTCAATCGACATGACGTCAGGTTTAGTCTCCGTAATAATCTCCGTCAAACTGTCAAAAATCTCCTCCAGCCGCTCATCAATCGGCGTATGAGCTGGCGTTCTGACGACTCCCGCCGTAACCAACTTGAACTTACCGCCCGAAAAACCAATTACACCAAAGCCCAAAATACCTGTGCCTGGATCGATACCAATAATTCTCATGGTATGTATTATACCAATGATTTGACTGCTCGGTCACTAACTCATCGCCGTAATCGTCGTATCAATTGCGAAAGCTCCCAACGCCACTGCCACGCGCCGTAGCCTACCGCCAATAAGCTAACGCCGCCAAACACCCACCAACCCCACGTCGCGCCAGCAACTTGTTGAACACCCGCTGTCGCTGAACCAACAACTGGTATGCTGGCGGTTTTTATTTTCCGACAACGCCGGGTGGTTGGGTTGCGCTCAAAGCCTTCCGGGCAGTCTTTTAGGATATCATCGGCGGCAGCAATTTTCTTACAACGACCAGTTGCTGGGTTGCGAAATTGACCATCAGGACAGGGCTTCAAGGTTTTAGCGGCAGCCGAGGCAATTGAGCGACAGCGACCAGTTTCCTCGCTGCGATAATATCCTTCTTTGCATGGCGTTACCGTCTTTGCTGCTTCGATTTTCCGACAGCGACGCGTTTCAGGGTGCCGATATTGACCAGCTGGACACGGCGCCAACACATCAGGCACAGTAGACGGCGCTGAAATCTTCACGCATTTACCCAGTGCGTTACGCTCATATCCACTCTGACAATCCACATATTCTTTAAATACATTGATAGCACCCTCAGTCACCGCAAACGTTTGCACCCATTCACCGTCAAGCAAACTCCAGGAGGCACCCTTTGGTATTGTGTCATATTCTGTTGCGTCAATTTCCGCGCCAGCCTCGTCCAGGATACGCACCTTACCTTTCATTTTTGGCAATTTTAATTTTGTACGTTTTACCTTGACCGCCCATAATTCACCAGGCTTCAGCTCAATATCACCAAGCACTTCTTGTGAATTATTACTGCTAGTGGCCAACTTACAGCCAGCTGTCGTGATGGTCGTATCGCTCACATTTACCAGTTCGATGAACGGCTCATCAACATGAGAGGCAATCTCATTCAGCTTCAAGCCTTCACATTTATTGAGTGGTTTTGATGACTCAGGAGCTTTACACTGTGGGCGCGCGTATGGCGCAACTTCCTGATCATTATCTGTTTTGTTCAACGAAAAATCAGCCAGATTGTTTTTCGAATCAACGATGAGATTA
Organism: uncultured Candidatus Saccharibacteria bacterium; assembly: GCA_963520855.1. Classification (GTDB taxonomy): domain Bacteria; phylum Patescibacteriota; class Saccharimonadia; order Saccharimonadales; family Saccharimonadaceae; genus Nanosynbacter. The sequence continues at coordinate 82,577 of CAUQSI010000003.1, forward strand.
CCAGCAAAACAGCGCCAGATAGTTTTGACACCGCCAGTTACGGGCGCGCCCAAAAACTTCTTTACCTCGCCCCAACCAACAACATCAGCAGTTGACCCGTCAGCCCGCGACAACACCACCGACCCTTCACCCTGAATCATGCTCGGTACCTTATCAAAATTCACCGCTTTTGTCAGCGCTGGATCATTTGAAATCACCAGAAAATCATTAGCCAAAACTATCTCATCCTTAAACTCTTTTCCGCCAGTTTTCACATCAGCCTTATAGTGCTCAATTTTCCAACCCGCTAGCTTCACATTACTGTCTGTTGGATTATACAGCTCAATATATTTCTTGTCGGGGCTAACTTTTGAAATCAACAATGGCGCTGTTTTTTCGAGTGCTTCGTCAGTTGTTGATGCTGGCTGAGAGATTGGGTGTGCTGGCTCTGCAGCTGGCGGATTAGTTTGTGCTACCGGTTTTGTAGTCGGTTGCTCGACAACTGGGTTTGGCTCTGGTTGAGACGAAGGCGCAGTAATAGCCGGGTTGGGACTAGATGGTAGTGCGTCGTTTACTGACGCCTCAGCCGTCTGTGATGTGTCACTACTAGACGCTGGCTCAACTCCCAGATTATCAGCCGCCAAAACTGACGGCGACGGCATCATCAGCGCCGCGATTAGTATCATAAGTAGTGTGTATCGCAAATATTTCATGCTCGCCCCTTGCTTATGGTTAACTACTTTTAGTGTAGCGTACTTTTTGCCAAAACAAAAACCGCCCCGAGAATGAGGCGATTTTTTCTGATAATCATGCTATTCTGCTGTGATATTGGCGTTAGTGTGTACATTCACCACATCGTCTAGGTCGTCCAGCGCATCAACCACCTTCATCAATTTCTGTGCCGTTTCCGTATCAGCGATCTCAACTGGTGTATTAGCGATGTAGCGCAGCTCGGCATCTTTTACCTTCAGCCCCTGCTCGGCCAAGGCATTTCTAACGTTCGCCAGATCTTTCAGCTCGGTGTAGACGATAATCTCGCCGTCTTCCTCAACTGCATCTTCGGCACCAGCATCCAACACTTGCAGGAGCAATTCTTCGCCCGTGCCCTCCACGGTGATCACGCCCTTGCGGGTGAACTGAAATGCCACACTGCCAGCGTCAGCGATTCGCCCGCCATTTTTGACTAGTGCCGTTTTCACTTCTGGCAATGTGCGATTACGATTGTCGGTCGCAGTTTCGATGATGATGCCGACGCCACCCGGGCCATAACCCTCATAGGCAATCTCTTCCAGTGCTGCTGCGCTTTTGTCAGCTACGCGGTCAATCGCCCGCTGGATATTAGCGCTGGGCATATTGGCAGCCTTGGCTTTTTCGATCGCCATTGCCAAACTTGAATTCAATGTTGGATCAGTACCGCCACGCGCCGCGATTGCAATTTGGTTACCCAACTTCGTGAAAATCGCACCACGCTTCGCATCAACAATCGCTTTCTGCCGGTGCGTCGTTGCCCATTTACTATGTCCTGACATACGTTCTCCTACCGTTTATCTATGTTCAATCTGTTAGTATTATATATCAAATACAGACGTGAGACAATTTACGCCATCAACCCCAGCGCTGATAATACGTTTGGTATATCAATTTCACTGTCTTTCTGAATACGAACGACAGGATAGCCATACTGCTGCGCCTCAGCTTGAATTCGCTGGTCAAACAGTCGCGCCCATATAATCTCATATTCCTTCAGCGTATCATCATATGTATCAGCATCCGCATACAGTCCGCGACTAAATATCGCCTGCCTTAACGCGTCATCGCCTTCGTCAGTCAAGAATATTGATCGTACATCGCTAGCGGTCTGTAATGACGGTAGCAGCGATGGTAAAATATTAACACCTTCCAATACAAAACCTTCACGCCAGGTAAAATCATCCTCGATTAATTTCTTATTGCCAGGCCAGGTTTCAATGCCGTGCATGTATTCCCGTTCGGCTATTTCTTCCGGTGAAAACTGCTGGAAAAACTCAGCTGCTGACAACCCGTGCGCTGACAGTAAATGCGGGTGCTGCTCCGGGCTTGCCATACTCTGCATTATCAACCGTGTTTGATCAGTTGACAGCCACGGCAATGCCAGTCTCCGAGATAACTCCCGCGCCAAGGTTGTTTTGCCGGTTGTTGGCATGCCGCCAATCAGAATTATCATTCTTGTCATGGCATCTATTATATCATTCGACTATATTCACTCTCCCAAGGTCCAATTTCGTCTGCTTCTTCATCCACCATATAACACCAATCATCGCCGCATACATCAAACCGCATTGCCACCAAGTGATATTCACTTCCATCTGCGCCCACTCCAAGCTCGCCAGCCAGTTGGCCGCCTGAATCATATAGCTCAGCAGCCAGGTCGTCGGCAGAGCAATGGCCGCGCCAATCATCGGCACTACCGCCAACATGCCCGACGCAAAGGTCAATAGCATCGCCAGCGGCACGAACGGCAAAATTAGCATATTAGCGATCAGCGCTACATTACTAACCACGCCGAAGCTCATCATCAACAGCGGCAGCGTCGCAATCTGTGCTGACAGCGTCTCGATCAAAATTTGCCGAAATGTGCCAGGTTCTTTGTTGCCAAAGAAATATTTGTGCAGCAGCGGCGCCAGGATGATCACGCCCGTAAACGACGCAAAGCTCAGTCGCCAACCCAAATCACCCCAGCCAAATTGCGGATTGACCATCAACGTAATCGCCGCCGAAACCGGTAACAGTACCAGCGGATGAATCGTCCGGCCATAATACCACGCCGCCAGGCTCAGTCCCGCCACCAAGCCAGCCCGCGACATACTCGGGCTCAAACCCGTCACCGCCATAAAACTAAGAATCATCGTTGCTGCGCTGAGCATCGCTAGATATTTTGACCGCTTGGCAAATAACCGCCGCGCCAGGCGCACCAAAATTGTCAAATTATAACCGCTAGCCACCACGATGTGCGTCAGACCGGCAATCTTCAAATTATCGCTCAGTTCCGTCGGCATGGCTCGCCGTAGCCCCAATAAAAATCCCAAACCCAGCGCCGACTCAGACTCTGGAATATGCTTACGCACTCGCTCGGCAAACCAGTCGCGCACCCCAACCGCCACATCGCCCGGAACCGGACGCTCGACTCTAATGATTTTCGACCGATACATGCTCGCCGAAAAAGCACCAAATCCCGCCATCAATTTTCCTTGAACCTGAACGATGTCACTGCGTTTAATGGGGCGCTTGTCAGCCGTCACCACCCACAGTTGTCCTGCCAATTTCTCGCCATTGATCCGTAAATCACTCAGTCGCAATACCGTTTGTCCTTTCTTGTCGATATCAGGATCCTCCAAAACACGGCCCTGAATAACGGCAGTTTTGCCAATCAGCGAATCGTACACCTCCAAACCGGCTCGGCCCAGCTCACCGCGCCACAGCCCGACTAATCCACCAGAAATAATCGCCACAATCATCAACGCCCGCCATCGCCAGACCATCACCACAGCCATTAATCCTAACCCGAGCACCAAAGTCCGCCAGTCAAACACCGTTGACCGCGGAACATGATGAATAGCAATGACGCCAACCGTCAACCCCAAACACCACGCCGCCACCAACCAAGAAATATGCAGTTCCCTGGTTAGATTGCGTATCGTCATATGTCTTTAGTATGACACATATTCTTGAAACGCATATGTTAAAAAGAAGATGTTCTAACGTCAGGATATTCTCGGGAACATATTCTTTGGAATGTTTCACGTAACTCATTCAGTCTATCGGCTGAAGGTAGTTGATCTCTCCCGATCCCCGGAACTATTTTAGGCAAGTCCAAGATAAATCGCACGGACTGAGACGCCGACTCATCATATGGATCAATATCGTTTCTGGCTAAAATTTCACTCAATTCTCCCCAGAAGATTTTTTGTAGCCTACTCTCTCCTCCATATGTCTTAGTGAGTTCAGACTGGTTAATCCTCTTTCGTGAATCAATAACAATTTCCCGCAGTCTTTTAATACACTTACGAAAATGCTCTTCATATTTACGGTCAAGACTCCTGATCTGCTGAGTAACTGTTCTTCGAGAGTCGCCACTTGGTAGCATACTAGATGCATTCCTCCGTAATTCATCATCTTCATGACCAATTACCTTTGATAATAATGCCCAGCCTGATGCCACCAAAGTCCCCTTTCTGTCTACCGGCTGCCGTTTAGAACCTTTGCTATCATACTGCTGCAGTAGCCTTTGTGACTCCGCTTCATCCTGTAGGCATTTCATATCTTCAATTGCAGTATCACGCCAATACGTAAAAGATTTTATACTATCACCAGCACTTCTTTTTTCGTCATAACTAAAGTCACCATTACCGTCAAAATCATCCAATATTCGTTCAATTAGCGCCGGCAAACCGGCAGACTGATAGTCCTGCCATTCTGTAAATCCATATTCTTCTAAAATTTGATCAGCCCGGTGCCAAAAACGATCAGCTCGCTGCTGTTGATCGACCGGCATATCACCAATAAAGTAGATATTACCCGCTCCCTGACTATCCGCCAAACCAGTCTGCATATCACCACTAACATACGAGTCCGGTGCTAACAAATTAGGCCTCACGGCTCTCCTTCCCATACTCGAGAAACATTCACTCAGTCCTTTAATCTGTGCTCCAAACTCTTTTTTACGACGCTGGCGGTTATATGCAAAGCTCAAGCCACCGGTTGCTATTCCTGCCGCCACTCCAGATAAGCTGACCGTTGGAGCAAAGTTAAACCATTCTAGCGCCCCGCCAGCAGCACCCGCCAGTGTCGCTCCTCTAACTCCAGCTAAGCCCATATCAATGGATAATTTTCTCCTATATTCTTGCCCCAGGAGGTCATCAATCTTTGTTAGCACACTCCCGACACCCACTCGGTAACGAGACATGCCACTCCATATCGTCACCGGGTTTTGTCCCAGCTGGATATATTGAGCATATCCAACTGGCTCTTTGGTAGTCGGGTTAGTTACTTCTTGGCTGCCAGAAAAAATTGGGACACCACATCGCATCCCAACAAAATTCTTCAAATCATCACTGTGTTTTTCTACTATTTTGGTATATCGGGGCGGTACGTTTAAGTCGTCTAGATACTTCGTCATGTCCAAAGTTTTCTGCCACACCCGAATAACATCACTGCATATGTTCGTCATCTGGAGGGCCCACCGGGGCTTGAACCCGGGACACCCTGCTTAAAAGGCAGGTGCTCTAACCAACTGAGCTATGGGCCCATCAAGAATGAACTTCTTCATTCTAGCACATAACACGCAGTATATCAATGCTTCTTTGGACCAGGTTTGGACTTTGTTTTGACAGTGTGCAGTAAAAATAAATCCGCCAAACCCACCCCCAAGCCAGCGGTAATAATATATTGGCGCCAGGAAGTCAGCTGCCGCACTACTGTCTGTGCCGCACCATCAACCGCAAGATATTTCGCCAAGACACCGACCAATAGCGCCGCCACCAACAAAGTCACGACAGCTGCCGCCACCAGCTTTTCATGTTTCTTGTGGTATTTTGGGCCACCAACCATCAGCATCCCCATGGGTACGAGCAGCAATATTAGCGCCGCTACCACACCATCAGGCAGCCATGGCAGGTTGATGCCCACCCCGCCCAAAATGACGCGCACAGTTTCCATCCACAATTCTACAAAAATATACCCAGCAGCAGCCGCCAGGGCCAGTGGGCCGATGCGCCTACCTGTCACCAACACCACCACAAAAATCACCACCAGAACCGCCAAGAGCAACACTGCTACATTCATTGCGTCGCCTCGGTCGTAAATTCTACTTTGGCGCCTTTGACGATGCTCGATTTTTTAGCTACACCAGCAGCCACTTCCAAAACGTAGCGTGCCGGCACTTTGGGTTTATATATTTCATACGGCTCAGCATCAGGCTGCACCTCATGCTCAATGTGTACTACTTTTTTGTCTTTATCTAACCAGATGATATCGAGTGGAAAACTCATATTGCGCATCACCATTTCCCACTTGTCATCACCCTCAAATTTAAACAGCATCGCTTGGTTTTCCGTCAGACCAGACCGATCGCTCAGACCCTTATACCGCTGCTCAGCCGTTTCCGCAATTTCAGCCTGCAATGTCGCCTGGCCAGCCCTGACCACAACTGGGCGAGGTTTATTGACATCGCACAGCAGAGTATAGGCACCGTAAGCGATCATCACAATGATCATAATCATGATACATCGAGAAATGAAATGATGCCCCTTACGAGCTGTCTGCATAAGCTCCATAGCTCAATTATAACACTTATGTTTTATATATAAACCACGGGCTAATCAGGAAAACAAACCGCGCTTTTTGGAGGTGTTAAATTGTTCCAAGAGCTCACGTTGTTTTTTGCTCAATTTGGTTGGCGTATCAACGATGATACCAACGATGTGCGGGCCACGAGCATCATTTCTCAGGTGTGGCACGCCATGTCCTGATAGCTTAAAATCAGTACCGCTTTGGGTGCCAGCCGGAACTTTCATGCGCACTACACCGTCAACCGTTTCAACATCAATTTCCGTACCCAGCGCCGCATCAACCATAGAAACATGCTCTTCCGAAAGAATAATATCGCCTTCACGAGTAAACTTTTTGTGAGCTTTGACTTTGATTTGAACGTACAAGTCCCCCCGCTCACCATCCTGGATTGCTTCGCCATGTCCGCGCAAACGAATAGCCGCGCCATCATCAATACCTGCTGGAATTTTGACCGTAATCTCACGGTTGTTACGAGTCGTTCCTTTGCCGTGACAAACTGAACATTTCTTTTCAGGAATTTTCCCTCGACCATTGCAGGTTGGACAGGTGATGGCTTGTTGAATTTGTCCAAAGATAGAATTCATCACCCGCATCTGCTGACCCGATCCTTTACAATCATCACACGTCTTCAAACTATATCCAGGCTCGACACCCTCGCCTTTACAGTGTTCACATTCATCATCCATCGTCAGGCTGATTTTTTTCTCGACACCAAAAATAGCTTCTTCAAACGTCAAAGCCACTGTCGTTTCTATGTCACGACCGCGCCGTGGACCACCTTGTCGCCCAGTGCCGCCACCAAAGAACTGACTAAAGATGTCGCCAAAGCCACCGCCAAAATCAAAGTTGACACCTTCTGCACCAAAACCGCCAAAGCCTTCAAATGGATTGCCGCCAAAGCCACCGCCCGAAGCTCCGCCGACACCGGCATGGCCAAATTGGTCGTATCGCTGTCGTTTTTGCTTGTCTTTCAGAACTTCATAGGCTTCATTGACCTCTTTGAACTTCTCTTCATCACCGCCTTCTTTGTCAGGATGATATTTCACTGCAGCTTTACGAAAAGCCTTCTTAATCTCATCTTCAGAAGCGGTTTTAGACACGCCTAACACTTCATAATAATCACGTTTGGTCATATATTCTATTGTACGGTTCGTTAGCACTCGTGTCAATAGAGTGCTAGTTAGATAGCAAATTCACATAATCTTTTGACTTTTTTTATATTCTGTGATATATAGAGAAGCATAGGCTTTGTAAAAACATAAATACAAGTCGAAGCGAGGACAATATGGTACAAACAACAGCAGTCTTAGAACGGCAAAATACCAACCTTAGTACAGCTCCATCGAGCTTTGAAGAGCTGGAGAAAAAGTTTTACTCGCTTGAAGAAGAAAAACAAATCGAAAGTTTAATGCCGCTGGCTAAAAAACTGGCCGAAGAACCAGAACTAGCTGAACAATTTGGTGTGTTCAAATGGCTAACTATAGGTGATTATGACCGTGAACAACGAAATGCTGGTAGACACCCTTGGCCAGAGCTAGAGATTAACGGTGAAAAACGTATATTTTCAGTGCCGATCATCGCTGGTGTTGTCCGCTGGGGAGACCACGACGGAGAGCCTCAGTACAGTGCCCTCTCGGTCATGAAAGATAACTGGCGCAGCGACCCTGACGCCTGGCTGATAACAGAATTTGACTTTGAAACTGCAGAGACCAAACGGCTTGAAACGCTCGGCACCACGGTTGATGCCGCCAATCAAGCCAACATTGCCATCAAGCCGCGGAATTATCACAACATGCCGCCATTAAGCCGCCCAGCAATCGACAAGACGCCAATGCATCAACTGGAAAGAATTGCCGTTACGCTAGATCCTACCTACCATTCGGTGCACGCAGAGTATCATGAGCCCTACCAAGACCGACGTGAAGTTATGGACATTGAGCTGCTTTGGGAAGCAATGTCGCGTGAGATTGGTGAGCGAGTTGATGACCTATTCCCAGAGTCTGATGATATGGAAACCGCTCCATCAACGAGCGCTCCCAAAAAACTTGCTGCCTACACACTCCAACAGGTTATGAAAAAATAATTCAGCAGGATTTCATCAAATTCGTGATTTGGCTGCGCATAGTGCCGCGTACAATTCACGTGCATCGCTATACCGACCCTCCCACGGTCCAGTAGCGATTGTCATTATTTCTAGCAAATCTTTTTGCTGAGCCAGCGCAGGTTTGATGCGGTATTCTGGGAAATCACTACCTGATTCCCAAATCAAATCATGCGTTAACTCATGAAACACTATACCGATGGCATACACATCAAAGCGATAGTCAATGAGCGAACCCAATTCGGCGATTTCTGGCGCATGCTCCCTGTTCCAGCTTGAATGCGGTCTGGTCTGTACATACGGAGATCTAACCTGGTTATAATCAAACAGTGTCAGTATCGGCCGGTCCTCAGTCTCATCGTAGAAGATGTTCGTTGATCGGATATCATGATGCACCAAACCTCGTTCGTGGAGATATCCAGCAGCTTCTGTCACCTGTACCATCATATCGAGCACTGTCCTGGCGCCAATCTCACCATCATTAATCTTTTGTTGTACAATATGTTTCTGCTTATCTAACGTAGCGCCCATGAGCGGGTATACTTCGTGGAGCGGCTCTCCCTGTGCTGCCCGAATAGCCAGCGGTACCAGGAGATGTTTTGGCTGGTCGTTCATCAATTGTTGCATCAGTTCGACCTGGGGGCCAGCTGCACATGCCAGTACATGTCTGCCTACCTTATGAACTCTCCCTTGCTCATCAACTGTAAGACGTGAAGAATATGTATCACACTGGTGCATAATTACTTATATAACAATTCGCTGGCAGCGGCGCAAGCATAAGCCTAGTCCAGGCAATACAAAACTACCCCTCGAGAGGGGTAGTTTATGTCACGAGTCGATGTCGAGATTATTTCTCGTCGACCACCTCGCCTTCGACTGGCTCGTCTTTGTCGGATTTTTTATCACCCGTAGGCTCATCAGTCTTGTTGTCCTCAGCAGCTTGCTGGTACATTTTGGCACCAATTGGCATGATGGCATCCTGCAGAGCCTTGATTGCCGCTTCTAGCTCATCTTTGTCATCAGCATCTTTGTGCTTTTCTGCCTCCTTGACCGCTTCGTCAATCGCTTTCTTGTCGTCCTCAGAAATCTTATCCTTGAACTCATCTGGCATTTTCTTTGCCTGGTAGATGGCGTTTTCTAGCTGGTTTTTAGCGTCAACGGTTTCGCGCTTTTTCTTGTCCTCATCAGCGTGGAGTTCGGCTTCTTTCTGGGCTTTTTCGATATCTTCCTTGCTCATGTTGCCAGAGTTTTGGATGGTAATTGATTGCTCCTTGCCGGTACCTTTGTCTTTAGCAGTAACATTAAGGATACCGTTGGCGTCGATATTAAACGTCACTTCAATCTGTGGCACACCGCGTGGTGCTGGCGCGATGCCATCGAGCTCAAAATGCCCCAGGCTCTTGTTATCTTTAGCAAATTCGCGCTCACCCTGCAAGACATGGATTTCTACTTTTGGCTGATTGTCAGCGGCCGTCGAGAATACTTCACTCTTGCTGGTCGGCACAGTGGTATTGCGCTCGATCAGCTTGGTCGACACACCACCCATCGTCTCGATACCAAGACTCAATGGCGTCACATCCAACAGCAATACGTCCTTGACATCGCCAGCCAGCACACCACCCTGAATGGCTGCACCAACCGCCACCACTTCGTCTGGGTTAACGCCTTGCATTGGGTCTTTGCCGAATAGCTTTTTCACCCGCTCAACCACCGCTGGCATACGGGTCATACCGCCAACCATGACGATTTCATTGACGTCAGATTTTGATAATTTAGCGTCTTTGAGCGCTTTTTCAACTGGCACATCGAGGCGATCTAACAAGTCCTTCACCAAATCTTCCAACTTGGCCCGTGTCAGACTCAGTTCAAAGTGCTTTGGTCCGTCAGCATCAGCGGTGATAAATGGAATGTTGACTTCGTATTCAGTGACTGTCGACAATTCCTTTTTGGCCTTTTCGGCTTCATCCTTTAGACGCTGCATAGCCGCATTGTCTTTGCGTAGGTCGATGCCTTCTTTAGACTTAAAGTCATCCAGGAAGTAGTTAACGATGACGTTATCGAAGTCCTCACCACCCAGGTGGGTGTCACCATTAGTGGCTTTCACCTCAAACACGCCGTCGCCGAGTTCCAGAATGGAAACGTCAAACGTACCGCCACCAAGGTCAAACACCACGATGGTTTCGTCATTTTTACCTTTTTCCAGACCATACGCCAAGGCAGCCGCCGTTGGCTCATTGATGATGCGCTTGACTTCCAGGCCAGCGATTTTACCAGCATCTTTGGTGGCTTGGCGCTGCGAATCGTCAAAATAAGCTGGCACGGTGATGACCGCTTCAGTAACTTTTTCACCCAAGAATGCCTCGGCATCAGCCTTGATCTTGCTAAGGATCATAGCTGAAACTTCTTCTGGTGTGTATTCTTTGTCGCCCATCTCTACTGCTACACCGGTACCTTTTTTAACAATCTGGTACGGCATGATATCGAGGTCTTTTTGGACTTCCTTGTCAGTAAACTTACGGCCGATCAACCGCTTGACACCGTAAATAGTGTTCTTTGGATTGGTTACACGCTGACGCTGAGCCACTTGTCCGACCAAGCGTTCGCCCTTTTTATTAATTGCCACCACTGATGGCGTGGTACGGTTACCTTCAGCATTAGCGATAACTTCTGGCTTACCTGCCAGCATGTACGCAAAGGCACTGTTAGTTGTACCGAGGTCAATTCCGATAATTTTACCCATATGATTCCCCTTTCTTGTTTCGATCACATCTGGTTTTTGCTTATATCCATTTTAGCACTCTTTATTCACGAGTGCCAACTATTTCAGTATAAATAATTAGCACTCCTATGTCAAGAGTGCTAATTATAGCTATTTGATATTGTATTACATCTTCTTGCGGATGAACCAAACTCCAGCACCACCAGCTACTACTGCTACTACTGTTACAGCGATGACACTAGCACCGGTATCTGCCAAGTAGCCGCCCTTGTTGGTCGCCTGAGTATTCTTGCCAGTGCCGTTGGTTGTCGCACCGCCAGGGTTCGTAGGCCCGGTAGGATTACCAGTACCACCACCAACACCAGGGTTAGTTTGCTGTTGGCGCTCGTAGATACCAACTGGGTCTACGATAGTACCATTTGCAGCCTTATCTTCATCACCAAAGCCACCGTCAGTCAGATCATACGTCACTGTCGTATGCTTACCGTCAGCAGTCGTGCCAAATGTAACGCGATTAGTGATATCTTCTTTAACAGTACCGCCATTTATCTTAACCACGGCTAATTGACTATGATCAGCGTAGTGTTTACTCAGGGTCAGCGTCACGCGCGTTGTGTAGCCGACCTTGGCAGTCTGGCCGGTACAGTTGATGGTAAAGCCAACGATGTCACGCAAGACACGACCGTCATAATCATTCGGAGCAGCTGCCACTGCGGCTGAAGCAATGTTGTAGCACTGGGTGCCAGCTGTAGCAACAGTCACGGTACCACCACCTGGCTGCGCAACAGTCGCTGAAGTGATTGGCGTGGTTGGCGTTGGCACTGGATTGACAACAACAGCGTTCAATTTTGCTTGCAGCGCTGCTTTTTTAGCAGGATCTTGCACCTTATTCACCAAGACCTTAGCGGTATCAACGGCACTTTGTGTTTTATCAGCTTCTGCCTTGGTAACTGCAGCCTGAGCAGCGTCTTGAGCGTCTTGCTCTTTTTGTTTGGCACTGACCACTGCACTGTTAAGGTTAGCGATCGCTGATTGAAGGTCTGACGCAGATGGATTTGCTTGGTTCAAGACGACCTTAGCAGCAGCGAGAGCCGAAGCAACTGTCGGATCCGATTTGATGTATGATGGCGTCGCTTCTGCAGCAGTGATGGCTGCTTGCAAGCTTGCTTTATCAATTTTCAGTGCATCGAGCTTGCCCTGTAAGGCTGTGCGTGCATTGTCCAGCTCAGACACTGAGGCATTCGCGTTATTTATAACTGCTTCAGCTGCCGTGACCTGTGCCTGAAGAGCGGCAATAGTACTACTGCTCATGCCGGCAACAGTGGCTGGATCTTTAGCTTTAGCGATCAATGCAGTGAGGGTTGAGCGAGCACCAGAAATAGCGTTGGTTACCGCATCGAGCCTTGCCTGGAAGGCGGCCTTCTTGCCTGCGTCACCTACTGCATCAACTTTGGTTTTAGCGGCAGCAACATCAGATGGACGCTTGGTCGATTCAGCATTGGCTACTGCTGCTTCAGCCGCGGTAACTTTCTGCTCCTCTTCACTTGGACCAACCGGTGCATTGTTAGCAGTCGTGTAGATGGCGCCACCGTATGCTGCTGCAGCGATTTTCGAGCCGTCGGCAGAGCTGGCAATTGCTGCCCAGTTTGGCACACCAGCAGACGTCTGAGCCACCCAGGTTGCACCACCGTCATTTGAGCTGTAAATGTATCCACCGCCACCAGCAGTTGCTGAAAGTTTTTGACCATCGTCAGAAATAGTAACCGCAGTCCAGTTATGAAGTCCATCAGCCGCTCGCTCAGTCCAGGTTGCACCAGCGTTGGCGGAAGTGTAAATCCTGCCACCAGTTGCTGTTGCTACTAATTTATTGCCATCGGCGGAACTAGCAACTGCTGACCATTTACGAGAGCCTGAGTTTGCCTGTGCAGTCCAAGTTACGCCAGCGTCGGATGAGGTAAAGACTGTGTCATCCTCAACCGTTGCCACCAACTTGTTGCCATCGGCGGAACTAGCAACTGCTGACCATTTACGAGAGCCTGAGTTTGCCTGTGCAGTCCAAGTTACGCCAGCGTCGGATGAGGTAAAGACTGTGCTGTCTTTGGCCACAGCTACTAACCTGTTGCCATCGGCGGAACTAGCGATTGCCGTCCAGTTGTGAGACCCAGGGACACCACGTGCGGTCCAGTTTGCGCCAGCGTCGGATGAGGTAAAGATATAACCACCCCAGTCGTATAGTGCAGCCAGTTTATTACCGTCAGCAGAGCTGGTAACTGCTAGCCAGTTGCGGTCGCCCGCCCCAGGGTGCTCAGTCCAGTTCGCGCCAGCATCGGATGAGGTGTGAATCTTACCGCCCCATGCTGCTGCAACCAATTTACTGCCGTCAGTAGACCCGGCGATTGAGGACCAATTTTGAGAACCTGCCGCATCACGCTTAGACCATGCTGCACCCGTCTTTGGTACAGGTGTCTCAGCCGGCTGTGTGCCTGCACCCTTTTGGAATACACGAACGTAGTCGATCAACATGGTTTGCTTCGGGAAGCTATCTGAAGGAGAGATTGGTTTCTGATCCGCATCTGCCTCCACGTAGTCGTTTATGATAAAGCGCCATCCCTCATCAAACGTCTTTTTAATCAATGATGCGTCAGCTAATTTTGTCAGAGGAGCAGCTGGCGTACGCTCAATCTCCTTGCTGTCAGTAGGGCTGGCGTGATAATGATACGCGGTGATTGGTTTGTTATCCACAAAATACTTAACCGTCTCACCATCATACTCGACCGCCCATGTGTGCCATTCATAGGCCAATGTACCTGGCTTGGAGCCTGCTCGGTGTTCATCGCTGTGGATAATCCTCCTGGTTCGCCAACCATTTTTCCAATTGCCAGAAACGCCATGATGGTAACAGGTAGCATGAGTACTTGACCAGGTATATGCTGGTGTGTAGGAGTACCATTCAATAATGTCTAGCTCGCCGTATGGGTCATTGGCGTTAGGATTATCATTACAATTCTTTAATGAGACACCATTAACCATCCACAATGATGGTCGTGTACCATTTTTTCCATTCCAATTGAATTTGGCACGAATCTCGGCGCGGAAAGGTTTTGTACCATCCACCACCTTCGTCTTATTCGTCACCCGACCGCTAAGATATCGTGTCATCTTACCACTTGGACATGGCGTTTCGCTAGCATTAGAGTCATTCAATGGTTCATCAAGATTTGCAACACAGTGGCGCTGCGTTTTGATCTCTAGATAATCATTGTTGACAACCTTGACGTTGCTCGGATTGTAGGCTAGGTGATTATTGCCATAATTATCTTTATTTTGTTTGAATACGTCCCAGCTATCAGGCACTGAGGTGCCTTTAAACTCCTCACTCCACACAACGCCCCATTGACTTGCATTGGTGTTACCGTTGTACAGTAAAGCTAACAATAAGATACCACCAGCTGATACTAGTGCCACGAATAATCGTTTCGCCATCCCCTTTTTCTCCCTGTGTTTATGTTAAAAACTCTTGCCAAAAATTATAGCGCTAATACGTTCTGATTGCAAGCATTGTTGTAAATAAAACTATTGATGTCTGGGGTGAAATACAGTAAATTATCGCCGCGTGACTTTGACCATTGCGTCACGAATCACCGTGCCGTCAAGGGTATAGCCAGCACGTAGCTCTTCAGCGATAACCTCTTTTTCGCCGTCAGCCGCTTCATCAAATTGCACCGCCTGATGCAGCTCAGGATTAAACAACACCCCTGGTTTGGCATCGATTTTTTCTAAACCAATTTCTTTGAGCTGCTTGTCGAGCTGTTTGCCTAGACCAGCTACTCCTTTAGCCCAGGCGTTATCTGCTAGTTCCTCCGGCACATTAGCAATCGCTCGCTCAATTGTGTCAATCACTGGTAACAGTTTCATCACTGACTTGGCCTGACCCATGCTGTGGGCTGACTGCTTTTCCGCCTCGACGCGCTTGCGATAATTCTCAAAATCAGCCCGCGTCCGCTGTAAGTCCAGGGTCAACTCATCAATAGTATGTTGCAAATCATCAATCTTCTTGTGTTTCGTCATATTCCTCCTCTATCCTTACCCTTCCTCTAACATCGCACCCGTTCGCCTCACCAGCTCCATCGTTCGACGGTAATTCTGCCGAGTCGGACCAATCACGCCGATGTAACTGCGATCACTAAACGATGAACGAAACTTACTGATGATCAGGGTCGCGCCGCTGGCTTTACCGATTGGGTTCTCACTACCAATGAATACGTTGAGCGGTTCATTGGGCGCAGCTTCAACTAGCCAGGGCTCAATATTGTCAATCAGTCTGGCGATAGCCTGAACGTGATTGCCTTCAATAAACTCTGGCTGAGAAAATAGCTGCGTCATACCATTCATGTACAGATGATCACCAAACGAGGCAAAACCAAAATTACCCGTCAGCTCAACCAGGCTGTCAACCGCGCTGCGGATGGCCCTGTCAGATTTATCAACGTGCGAATTAACATGTGCCTCGATCGCCCTCGCACTGCGATCGATACCACTTGGTAGTTCAGTCATTTGAGCGGCAGTGATACCATTGACATAAAACCGATAGCCTTTGTCAGTCGGGATGCGACCGGCACTGGTGTGTGGTGCCTCGATAAACCCCATTTCCTCGAGTTTGGCCATTTCGCTGCGGATAGTAGCGCTGGACACACCAAACAATTTGGCAAGCGTCACACTACCAACTGGCGCCGCAATTTCAGCGTACTGTTCGATGATGGCGGCTAAGATAGCCTGCTGGCGTTCAGTCATGGCTATATTATAGCGTACATCTGGCACTCATACAAGTAGAGTGCTAGATCGTCTTCTGCTTGGTACGACGCGCAGTGGTACGAGTGTGAGTGAACTGCCTGGCTGCGTCAGACGATAGCATCAGGATGATCGTGATATTGATGCCGATGAACGCCAGGGTGCCAACGCTTGTCCAGGTAATTTTGCCGATAGTCAAGGTGAATGAAGTCGCCAACACTGACAGGCTCGACAATATCATCAAGAGTAATCGGTCTTTGTTCGAGCCGCGGAACGTACCTCGTGACAGCACAGCTGTTATTGCGACCCAGCCCGCGCTCAAACTCAGCACTCCTCGGATCGTCCACTCCGCTCCTGTGGCGGCGACAGAAGTATCTAAGCCCTCAATGATAAAGTCCTGGGTCGTCTGATGTAGCAATTCATCAAACAACAGAAAATCAAACAAGGCACCCATCAGGACAATCACCATAGCCAAGACGGTAAACAAAATACCAAACGATATTTGCGGCGGTCGGCGATTCCATAATTGTTGCAGCACCGTATCGTGTTCTTCCGCGGAGATGGCATATTCATGCGCGGTTGCATCCAAAATAACCCCTGCTCTTTCGGCAATTGTCTGCTGATTTGCTACAACTGCCGCCAGTTCCAAGACCGGCAAGTCACCATCCGTCTGAATACTGTCGCCCCCACCATTGCGCGAGTGATAACCCGTCGAAAAGTCTTTCAAATTTGTCACTGCCACCTGTGGTGTGTGCTCAGTGACGGTCTTCACAATATAGTCACGCTCGATGTCAGTATTTTCATCAATTTTATGAGTAACTTGTAGGGTAAACAACGACAGCCCGACGCTTTTGTCATATGTCCCCGCTGCCAGCCAATCAACCTGATGCCCACCAGGCAACAACCAACCCTGAGGGCAGCGCCAAAACCGCACATGATGACGCTTACCAGGACTACCGTCGACCTCCTGCTGATAGGCAAAGTCTTGACGGCGACCAAACAGGAATAACGATGATACAGGAGCTGAGGCGTAGCTCCTGCCAGTCAGCGTAAAAAAGATAATTTTCCAAGCTGACCGAACGGTGATTTCATCAGCAATCGTCCAGCCAGCATCGATCATCGCTTGATGCAACTGTGCTTCTGAGCCCCTGAGCGCCACGTTGACTGGGTCACCCAATAATCCATCAGCGGTCCGTGTACGACCAATGAAATAATTTGGTACGTACAAACTACTTAAAATACGGTGCAAGCGAGGCAGTGCTAGATATGCCATGATAACCCAAAACAGTGCAAAAAACGCTACCAGCCACCAACCGCCAGAATACCAGCCCTCACGCCAAACCAACCAACCAAACCAAAATGAAGCCAAACCGGCCAACAAGAAAAACGCTTGGTCGATCAGCGCAGACAATGACCACGGCGAACGACGCAATGCCGAAGCTCGTTTTTGAATATGGTCAGAAACCTGATGACGATAACTCATACGATACTATTATACTGTCGAATATTTTCTAAAAGCCTCCTTGCGGCCAAACGGGCTTCATCATCTTGCCGATTAAACAAGTCGCCACGTTCGATGATGTCATGACAGACACGAACCGCTCGATCAAGGTCATCATTAATAATAACATGATAATACGGTACAGAAAGTGCTTGTGTCATTTCTTTGACAGAACTAGCCAGTCGCTTAGGCCATTCAGCCTGAAATTCCTCCTCAGTAGTATACCGACTTTTCAGGCGGGTCAGCCACGTTTCGTAGTCGGGAGGTATGATGAATATTGAGATACTTTGCGGAGCTAGAATCTCATATTCCGCAGCACCCTGCACATCAATATCGGCAATGACTGTCTTGTTTTGCTCATATGCCGCCTGAATCTCAGCCGCTGAGGTGCCATATACTGTACCATGGACAAATTTAGCCTCGATAAATTCTTGATTTCTCAACATTTGTGCAGCCATGGTCGAGTCGATGAAATGGTAATCGACACCGTCAACTTCTGGGCGGTTATTGTTGATGCGCGGCGCACGTGTTGTGTGCGAAACGATGCTGCTAAAATCTGGAAGCTGCAATAACCGCTTTTTGATAGTGTCTTTACCGGCGCCAGAAATGCCGGTCAGTAGGGCAATCTTGGCTTTCTTGATCAGCTCGACGGTTGGCTCAGTTGGTTGATAATCAGCAATCAACCGCTCCAATTCGTCCATGCGTTTAGCTGTTCCTACGTTTGACAATCCAAAGGATACCTGCACCAATACCGACAACCGCAAGTGAAGCGAGTGGCCAGACACTGTCACCAGTGTCAGCCAAGTAACCTTCACCAGTTGGCTTTGCCGGCTGAGCAACTGGCGCGCCAGGATTGGTTGGCTGAGCAGGAGTTGGTGTTGGGGTCGGGGTTGGTGTTGGTGGAGTTGGTGGGGTCGGTGGAGTGACTGGCGCTTCCTTAACGGTCGCAGTACTGATGAAGCCATTGTTCATAGCTGCGGCAATGCGAGCACCGTCACCAGACATCGCGATGGAAGACCAAGCGCCAGTCGCAGCCGTGGTTTGCTCTTCCCAGGTCACACCTGAGTCGCTTGAAACGTATATCAAACCGCCAGTAACGGTTGCAGCCAATTTGGTGCCGTCAGCAGAACTAGTGATTGAGGTCCAAGCACGGTTACCAGAAGCAGTTTGTTCTTGCCAGGTCACACCTGCGTCATTTGAGGTGTAAACCGCGCCGCCATTGACAGTCGCGGCGAGCTTAGTACCATCGCTTGACCCAGTGATGGCAGTCCAGGCACGGTTACCAGAAGCAGTTTGTTCTTGCCAGGTCACACCTGCGTCATTTGAGGTGTAAACCGCGCCGCCATTGACAGTCGCGGCGAGCTTAGTACCATCGCTTGACCCAGTGATGGCAGTCCAGGCACGGTTACCAGAACCGGCCTGCGGTGTCCACGTTGCGCCTGAGTTACTGGAAGTAAATACTGCGCCGTTTTTAGCTGTTGCAGCCAGTTTAGTACCGTCAGCAGAGCTGGTGATCGAAGTCCAATCAAAAGAACCGCCGGATATACCATTGCTTCTCCAGGTCTGGCCTCTGTCATCTGAGGTTAAAATGTAACCACCCCAGTGGTACACACCAGCAAGTTTAGTACCGTCAGCAGAGCTGGTGATTGCAATCCAAGCACGAGAACCAGAATCAACTTGCTCTGTCCAGGTTTTACCTGCATCATCTGAGATGTAAGCTGAGCCGCCAGTCATAGTCGCAACGAGCTTGGTACCGTCAGCAGAGCTGGCAATTGAGGTCCAAGCACGGCTACCAGAGCCAGTCTGTTCTTTCCACGTGACGATTTGTTTTGCGTTAGCTGACTGACTAAACACCGCAACCACCGCAGCGATTACTACCAAGCATCCCGCTTTAGCAGCGCGGGCTATCGTTCTTTTTCTATTACCCCAGAGCGACCCCATATAAATAATCTCCTTTTTATTGTTTTATGACAATGTCTAATATAATCACTGCCAGTATATCACGATAGCGCTTACGTTAGCAAGCATATTTTGCCAAGTATTGACGACTTTATAATAGTTCACGCAAAATGGCTTGCCAATCAGGAAATTCATCTGAGCCAAACCGGATCAATCGCCCTGAAAAGTCGCCCGCACCGTTTGCTGTCCGATCATCGATCAAGATATCACCCTGGCTTAGATGCTTGACCGACGAAAAAACAACCTTGCGAAAGAAAATATTTTCCCGGCCGTCACCACCAAAATACTTCTTTACCCACGCCAATTTATCACCTAGCGCCGTCGGATTTTCCCATGGTGATGACGACAGGATATATAGATCATATTTTTCTTTCAAAGTATCAACTGCCTCAAGAGCCCCCGGCATTGGGTCCATCAAGGCAAAAATGCCTGGGATGTTGTCGTACTCACCGGTAAATTTCTCTAACATCTCGGGCGAAACCTTCGTCAAGGCAGACTCAAAATCGACCAGCACGCCGTCCATATCGATATACATAATTGGTTTCTTCATCATTAATCCCTCTTTAGCATCACTGTAAACGCTTCTGACGGAATGTCAACCTTGCCGAAGCGTTTCATGCGCTTTTTGCCGCGAGCCTGTTTGGCGAGGAGCTTCTTTTTGCGACTGACGTCGCCACCATATAGGTAGCCAGTAACGTCCTTGCGGTAAGCGCCGATATTTTCGCGGGCGATAAACCTGCCGCCAATCGCCGCCTGCAACGACACTTCAAAACTCTGACGCGGTACCACTTCTTTGAGTTTTTTGACGATTTCCCGGCCCAAGCCTGGCGCTTCCGAGCGGTGGCACATAACGCTCAGTGCGTCGACCATCTCGCCCGCTACATAAAAATCTACCCGCACCAAATCTTCCGGCTGGTAGCCCGCCAGCTCATAGTTAAACGAACCATAGCCGCTGGTGACCGACTTCAATTGATCATAAAAATCCGTCAGCAGATTTGCCAGCGGTGCCGTAAAGGAAATCAGTGCCCGCTCATCGATATAACTGAGGTTTTTCTGCCGGCCACGCTTGGCGACAATCAGCTGAATCACCGCACCAATATAATCTTGTGGCACCACAATTTCACCATCGATCCACGGCTCGCGAACCTCGGTGATTTGTGCTGGGTCAGGTAGTTCACTGGCTGATTTGATGTCCAACTCCTCGCCATTGGTGAGGCTGACTTGATAATCAGTACTCGGATTGGTGACGATGAGATCCAAATTATACTCGCGCTCCAGCCGCTCGCGAACAATATCCATGTGTAGCAGACCCAAAAAGCCGATCCGCACGCCATAGCCCAGCACTGGCGAATTCTCCGGCTCAAACTGCAGCGCCGAATCGCTCAGGCTCAGCTTTTCAATAGCCTCCTTCAGATCATTATAATCCTCGTTGGATACTGGGAAAAAGCCCGCGTAGACGAAGGGCTTGACTTCTTTGTAGCCGGGCAATGGTTGGACGGTAATTTTTTCAGTCATTTCGTTATATTATAGCATTTTACAGAGATGGCGTCGAATTACTATAATCTATATTCATCACGGAGTATACGACGTATGTATATCAACCCGCCTCGAAGGTGAGGCTAATGGATACATATAGGGTAGTTCTCTGTTTGGTACAATGTCATAATATCGACGATGCCGATCATCATTAAATTCAGGCTCATTGCCCTCAACAAAATGTAGCGCTGGATGGTTCCTCGAAGTAGTATCACGCCGCACCAGCAACCCAACATGCGACCACGTTTCTGACGTGACGTCTGGCTCCAGCCCGTACTTGGCAAGCAACAAAGCAATGATAGGCTTGCGGATGACCGAGGTATTTCCTGGCTCAAGACCAAGCGCAGGAGTTGCCTCTTCAAAGAAATATTCCAACATGGACGTGCCAGCCCGATATTCAGACGGAGCGTCACGAAACAGCATACCGGCGAAGCACGCCTTTTCGCCAATCTTCACATAGCTAAGCCGTGCCATGGGCTTCTCCGCATCTTCCCCAAACATCACCCTCTCTACTCCAGACGGCGCAGTTCGCACGTGGGCCGGGACACGGTCTCCATTGGCAAACGTAATTGGCGGTAAATTATTCATAGCTAATCATAATATTTTCTTACTGTCACCGTATCGCCCGTCCCCTTGAGGACAGCGATAGTGTTGTCAAGCAATAACTCGACAGCTATCTGTGACAGACTATCAAATGATACTATACCATCTTAAGTTAATTATGTCTATCAACTATCGGCTTTGTGAAACGATTCTACTGATTAGCATACCGCTCAATACGCTTAGCTCGCATCGTTAGCGTGTCAGTCAAGCCCTACAAATATGCTGTGTACTGCTCAACGGTCTGAGGCAACGGTGACGACTGAAAATCATCAAAATCTGTCAGTATGTTAACTTGGTATTCGTCATCAACAAAATCTTGCAACAAGAAAAAATCGACATAGCCCCGAAAATCACCAAACCACTCAAAAAAGTCATCATAACGATCAAAAACATCAGCGAGCGGGTTGTCTTTACCTTGGTACCAGCGGGCAATACATTCTAACGTCAGGTCAAATCGATCACCAATTTTACGGTGCCAACCTCTCGCACGATTGATGGTCTGTGTTCCGCCGCGTAATTCACTGGGAAAAATAATTTCTGAACCAATACGCCAATCAATATTATCTATTGCCGCTAGAACATCTCGTGGGGTCTGTTCAACAATCAACTTATTACGCTTCCAAGCTTCAAAGGTAGCTACTATATTATCACTTGAAACAGGAATCTGACACTGGCCGTCACTGGCTATCAAGTACGACCCCTCATCTAGCATAGTCAGTTGACGACCATTAGGCAGTGGTTTAGTCCATAGCTCAGCGTGATAGCGTTTTAACGTCAGGCTGTGCTGATCTGGGTCTCTACCATGAGCATCTTGACGACAATCAAACCAAGGATCAATCATCGCTAGCCTATATACTTCTTCAACGTCACCGTATCACCCACCCGCGCTTCACGCGTGGTTTTGAGGTTGGTGACAATGTAACCAATTTCACCAGTGTCCAGCGATGGGTCGGGGATCATGCCAGGACTAAGATGACCAACTTCCAGTGCCAAGCCATTCGCGCCAGTCGCCATCATGTGAATCGCTTCACCCTTTTTAATTTGCCCGTCAACCACCCTGACGTACAAAATCACCCCGCGATAATCATCATAATAACTATCGAAAATCAGCGCCCGAGTTGGGAGATCAGCCAACGCAACATTAGGATGCTCGACCGCCAGTGGCGAAGTCGGCGCTGGAATTCGCTCAACAATCGCCTCCAAAACTTGATCAACATTCTGTCCAGTTTTAGCGGAAATATGAATAATCTCACTCTCGTCACAGCCTAGCAGATTGATCACCTGCTTGGATACGCGCGGCACATCAGCGGCTGGTAAATCAACCTTGTTCAGCACCGGGATTATCGTGAGGTCTTGCTCCATCGCCAGGTAGACATTCGCTAACGTCTGCGCCTGGATACCCTGGCTGGCGTCGACCACCAACACCGCCCCCTCGCACGCCTGCAAGCTGCGCGACACTTCATAGCTAAAATCGACGTGACCAGGCGTATCGATGAGATTGAGATCGTACGGTCCAGCTGGCGGCAATCCTTCCGATGAATCGATAGCTCCGTCGCTGGCGCTGCCTGCGACATTCGATTCAGAGGAAGCGGTTGCCGCTGGCTGGCGGTAATGATACTTCATCCGCACCGGCGCAAGCTTAATAGTGATGCCCTTCTCGCGCTCCAAATCCATACTATCCAGCAGCTGCGACTTCATCTCGCGCTTCTCCACCGTCCCCGTCATCTCCATCATCCGATCAGCCAGCGTCGACTTGCCGTGATCGATGTGAGCGATGATGCAAAAATTGCGGATAGCTTCCATCAGCGTCGTTTCCCGTCCAAACGTACAAACAAGAACTTATTCACTTGCCTGATGATCGGTTCAACTTCTGGCAATTTGAGCATCCGCGACATCAGACCATAAGCCAAGAAACTCACACCAGCGATAATCATGAACTTTGGAAAGGCCGAGAAGAAACTGCTGTCACTTTCACGAAATGGCAGCACCTGAAGCATCAAATAACAAACGATACCCGCCACGGTTGACGCCATAATCATACGCAAAATCGCCACAACAAACGAAGCATCAAACAAGTGCGGAATTCGTTTTTCCAATACAACAAATAAAATCACCACTTCAATAACCGCCACGGTTGACTGCGCCCAAGCAAGTCCATAGGCACCCATTTTCAACACCATCGACAGGACAATTGCCAGGACCACGTTCAAACCGATAGCCGCAAAAGAAATATTCAGCGGTGTTTTTGTGTCTTGCTGTGCATAGAACGCTCGAGCTGCCATGTGATAAATAGTGCGAAACAGAATTGCTACAACCAGACATCCCAAAATACCCGCCATCATCGGGTCTCCGGTGTTGCGGATAAAGTGGACAACATATCCTCGGGTGAAGAACGTTATAACAGAAACCGGCATAGCCATCCAAATAATTACCCGCAGTAATTGGCGCAGGTCTTTCTGGAACAAATCTTGACGATTATTTCCCAAGTGCTCGGTCAACTGAGGAAAGGCTGCATTGGAAACCGCCACGCCGATGAGGTTGATCGGCATCATGTGTAGCGTTAGGGCCTGCTGGTAGGCGCGGATGACACCGTCACCCAGTCGAGAAGCCAGGTTGACTTCCACCAAACTCACTGCGTAGTCCATACCCTGGTCAACCGAACGCGCTGGCAACAAACTCAGCACTTTGCGAAAACCACGGTTGCGCCAGTGCAGCTTGAACTCATAGTCAAAGCCCAAACCAACTAAGCCGACGGCACTAACAATGAGCTGCATCACCGATCCCAGCACCACACCCAGCGCCACACCCATGATACCGCCGTCAAAAATCTGCCAACCAAAGATATTGATGCCGTTCGTAAACCAGACAGTGCCGATGATGATACCAATGTTATAAATCATCGGTGCGAGGGCATAAAAGGTGAAACGCCCCACCGCCTGCTGGATGCTGGCGATGACGGCAGCAATCGCAAAGATAAATGGGTTGACAGCGATCACCCGCATCATGCTGACAGCCAACGCATGACCTGATTCACTCATTCCTGGCGCAATGAAATATCGCATCAATGGATCAGCAAAGATGATGATGAGCACACTAGCAGCCAGGGTGGTCAGTGCCATGAAATTGATCATGCTGGAGCTAATCTGCCAAGCTGACTGTTTATTTCCCTTGGTCCACCGCTCATTAAACACCGGGATGAAGGTCACACTTAGCGCACCCGACACCAAAATAGCAAACATAAAGTCCGGCACCATGAACGCCGCAGTGTACGCGTCAAGACCAACAACATAACCAGCCAGCCCTGCTTCTTTGTTGGGCATATAGGCAGCGTTCAGCAAACGGTCACGCCAAAATCCCAGCAGGCTGCTCAGCAGCATAGATCCTGCCAATAGACTGGCTGCCAATTTCACGGTCAGCCGCTGATTCACTTTGGTGACTGCTTGCCGGACTCGCCCCATAATCGATTATGCGTGAAGTTTTGCTTCCTTTGGCAACTTAGTACCCTTGAGTATCTCTGCCACTGTTTCTTCTTCCAAGGTTTCGTCCTTGAGCAGTGCCGCCGCCAGCTTGTCCAGATGTGAACGATTGGCTTTCAGAACCGTCATAGCTCGCGCCTTCGCTTCATTGATCAGCGCCGCCACCTCTTGGTCTATCTGCTTGGCTGTTTCATCTGAGTACGGCCGCTCACGGGTCATCTTGTCGAACATCAATCCACCATTGTCTTCGTGAAAGACTTGGTCACGCAAAGCCTTACCCATACCTTGCTCAATCACCATATCGCGAGCAATCTGGGTTGCATTACGCAAATCAGAGCCTGCTCCGGTAGTGATACCATCATCACCATACAAAATCTGCTCAGCTACTCGTCCACCCATGGCCCGTGCCAAAATGTCTTTAAATTCATAGACATTAGTGTAGCTCTTGTCCTCTGGCGGCAAGAACCACGTCACGCCACCAGTGCCACCACGCGGAATGATGGTAACTTTATGAACTGGGTCAGAATCTGGCAAGACGTGACCGACGATGGCATGGCCAGCCTCGTGATACGCCGTCAATTCCTTCTCCTTGTCGCTCATGACTTTTGCCTTGCGCTCTGGACCAATTGCCACTCGTTCAAATGCTTCGGTCAATTCCTCGTTGGTAATCTTCTTCTTGTTGCGCCGTGCAGCGATGATGGCAGACTCATTGGCGATGTTTGCCAAATCAGCGCCGCTTGAACCCGCTGTCTTTGCCGCCAACGCGTCCAAATTGACGGTGTCATCAGTTGGTTTATTCTTAAAGTGAACCTTCAAAATAGCTTCGCGGTCTTTGCGCTCTGGTAGCATGATATTAACTCGCCGGTCAAAACGACCAGGACGCAGCAACGCTGGATCCAACACATCTGCTCGGTTGGTAGCCGCCAGGACGATCACGTTCGTGTCGCCATCAAAACCGTCCATTTCCACCAAAATCTGGTTCAAGGTCTGTTCGCGCTCATCGTGTCCGCCGCCCATACCAGAACCACGTTTACGACCAACCGCGTCAATCTCATCGATAAAGATGATACATGGTGCATTTTTCTTGGCCTTAGTGAACAAGTCACGGACTCGTGACGCACCAACACCAACAAACATCTCCACAAACTCTGAACCGGAGATAGAGAAAAATGGCACGCCTGCTTCGCCAGCTACAGCTCGCGCCAGCATGGTTTTACCAGTACCCGGGTGGCCGACCAACAACACGCCTCGCGGGATCTTGGCACCGAGCTCGCGGTATTTCTTTGGGTTTTTCAGGAAATCAACTACTTCTTGCAAGTCTTGCTTGGCGTTATCATTACCAGCGATGTCTTCAAAGTTAACCTTTTCTTTGTCTTCGCCATACAATCGAGCTTTTGATTTACCAAAGCCCATGGCTTGGTTGTTCTGACCTTGACTCTGTCGCATCATAAACACAAAGAAACCGATGATCAAAATAACCGGCACAAAGGTGATAGCAACATTCCACACTACCTCGCCAGTGCGTGACTGAGGCACAACCTTGACCTCAACCGGCGCGTCTTTCTTGAGACCTTGTTCATAAATGCTGCTGTTTTCTTTGATGGATTTTTCTGTTGGTTTATCTTGGTCTTTGACTGTCACCGTCAGGTCGTTACCCTGGACTTGGATGAGCTTAATGTCACCTTTGTTCGCTCGGCTGACTACATCACTCAAAGCTACTTCCTTCAAATTAGCGTGCTGCGCAGTTGACGCATACACCGCTAAACCAATCAATACAACAATTGCCCAAAAAAGGCCCAGTCGCATAAACTGACTGATTTTATTCTTGCCATTCTTGTTCGGCATCTTTACCGCCATAATCTGAAAAATCCTTTCTACCTAAATCAATCTTTTTGATTATAGCAGTTCTTAGTGATAATTTCATCTCTAACCCTTCACCGATCTGCCAGGCCGTACCGGGCTTACCCGTCTTGAGCGCCATCACCGCCCGCTCGAGCTGCGACGTCAGCAGGGAAGTAGCAAATTTTTTTCGAAGATACTCTGCTAGTAATTCCACCGCTTCAGCCATATCGATGCTGATGAAAAAATACCGATTGAGTGGCTCCGTCAAAAGCTGTGCTGACTCGTCAGTAATCGCCTCTGCTAACTCCAACTGCTCTTGCCACAAATTGTATATCTGCTGTTTGGCACCATCTGGCAGGTTCATCAACTTACGCCGCAAACGATTACGCGTATAGACATCACTGGCGTTGGTTTCGTCCTCCACCCATTCCAGGTGCCGCCTCACTGCATAGGTTGTGAGCTGCTGCTTGGTCCAATGTGTCAGGGGTCGCATGATCCGCGAATCACCAAGCACCGCCAGCCCTCTCCAGCGTGTCCCTCGCGCCACATTCAGCGCAATCGTTTCAACCACGTCGTCCAAGTGATGGGCCGTCACCAATTGCGCACCATGTTTCTCGGCCGCCGCCAACAAAAACGCATAGCGCCGCTGCCGAGCAATCGCTTCGTTAGCTCCCAGTAATTCTTCTCTTTTACCTTCAAACAAAAACTCATACCGGCGAGCCAACGCTTCAACAAACTGCGCATCAGCTCTCGAATCAGCACGCATACCATGATCAAAATGCAATACCACACATTGATGCCCCTTGTGCGCCATAAGATCCAGCAACACAACGCTGTCAATCCCACCACTGACTGCTACCGCATATTTCATCTTTCCCATTATAGCAAAGCATGAGCGGTTTTGATATTGATAAAATCAATTCAGCTCTTGGTGAAACAGCAATACCATGCTATAATCACCCTCAGACGTGGCACCGTAGCTCAGCTGGTTAGAGCGCAGGACTCATAAGCCTGAGGTCGGTGGTTCGGGTCCACCCGGTGCTACCAATATTGCAAGCCAAACCTCCATGACTCATGGAGGTTTTTCTCTAGGCGACCTTATTCATCATCAAGCGCTCGGAGCTTTCTCAACACAAATTCGCTCATTTCTTGTGAAGTCCGCTGGTGCTTCCACGTTTCAAGTTGTTGTTTTTCGATACCTTCTAAAAACGCAGTTAGCTCACGCTCTGCAATTGCTTGCTCTGTCATGATGTATTTGGTCCTTGTTTTTGTTTAATAATGAAACCTAACTCTACATTAGCACATTTTTGACAAAAAAGCAATAGCAATATCACAAAATCCTCATGATTATTTTCCCTTTTTAAACCGGCTATGCTACACTGATATTAAAGGAATATTCATATAAACATGACGTACGCCATACTCTCATCACTTGCTATCGTCCTTCTGGCAGCTGGCATTCATGCTAGTTTGCAGTTGAGTGTTAGTATGTTGACGCTGATGAGCGGCCATGCGTTAGGCAAAAAGACCCGCCATATGCTGCTATTTCGACGGATGAACAGCTTCGTGCTCGGTGTTTTTTTGATGACGCTACTACTGGCGACGTTCACGGTTCATATCTTAACCATCGTCATTAACCAAACCGTGATCATCGAACGACTCGTCGCTTCCGTTACCACCGGTATCGCAGTTGGCTTAGGGCTGGTGACTTGGGCGTTTTACTATCGCCGCAAGCAAAAAACTGGCATCGTCCTGTGGCTGCCTCGTGGCATGGCACGCTTTTTAGCAAAGCGTAGCAAAGCAACCAAAAGTAGCGCCGAGGCCTTTTCACTCGGCATGACGAGCGTCATTGCTGAGCTGATCTTCATCCTTGGGCCACTACTAGCGGCCAGTCTGGCCATCATCAGTCTCCCTTCTGGTCTGTTCCAGTTATCGGCCATTCTGCTCTACGCCGTCGGCTCACTTTTGCCACTCCTCGGCATTCTGATTCTTGTTGGCAGTGGCTACAATATCGCCCAAATACAACAGTGGCGTGAGCAGTACAAATCATTCCTACAATTTACTGGCGGTAGCTGCCTGTTCATTTTGGCGTTTTATCTGTTCATTGACCGCGTCATGGGGGTAACAAGCATGGGGATTGGGTGGTGATGCAAATAACGATTGTCGAGAAAAATAATCACCGAGGCACTGAACCGTTTGACCCAGAAAAGCTGCACCGTTCAATTGTGAAAACCTGCTGCAGTGTTCGCGTACCAGACGGCCAAGCAGAAGACATCGCAGCACAAGTGACATTTCAGGTACTTGACTGGTGCAAAGAAAAGCCAGAAATAACCGCAAACGACGTACGGCGAATCGCAACAACTTTCCTTGAACCTCTACACTCTGATGCCGCGTACATGTATAAAAATGACAAACTTATGATATAACCTAGGGGGCACAATCATGGCACAAAAACCAACATTTGATTATGATATTATCGTCATCGGCAGTGGGGCAGCGGGAGCTCCAGCGGCCAGCATTTTGGCGCGTGCTGGCAAAAAAGTTGCCGTCGTCGAACGGGGAACTTTCGGTGGCGAGTCTCCCAACTGGGGTGACATGCCACTAGGTGCCATGCTGTACGCAGCTGAAGTGTTTTACAACGCCAAGCGTGCCGCCAAATTTGGTCTGCGAACCAACGCGCTCAACTACAACCATCCGTCCCTGTTGTCCTGGCGAGACACTGTCATCAAGCGCACTGGCGCAGGTGGCAATCGCTATTATTACGAAAAACAAGGCATCAGTGTCTTCTCTGGCAACGCTCACTTTCTCAGCCCCAATGAAATTACCGTTAATCGTCGCCATTTGTCAGCCCGCAAATTCTTGATCGCTACGGGAGCAGCTTGGGAGAAATCGACCATTCCTGGTAGCGACAGCATTCCGTACCTAACACCAGAGAACATTCTGTCATTGACCCGCCCACCGAAAACGTTGTTCATCGTTGGCGGCAACGCCACTGCCATGGAAATCGCCTATCTATACGCTTCATTTGGCACCAAAGTCTACGTTGCAGAAAAAGCCAATCGCATGTTGCCAGAATTTGATGTTGAGGTCGGACCAATCGTCGCAGAAGACGCAAAAGTTAACCGTAATATGACCATTTTGACACGATCTCGCGTGGTTGCCTTACAAAAAGAAGGTTTGCAAAAGCGCGTCACTTACATTCAGGGCCGACAACAAAAATCAGTTCGCGTTGATGAAATCTTGGTGGCAGAACAACGCATCCCACAGACTGACATGGGACTGGAAAATGCTGGCGTTGCTTACACTCACCAGGGCATCACCGTCAATGCTCGCATGCAAACCTCAGCAAGACACATCTTTGCTGCTGGCAATATTACTGATCCAACCATCCAAACCCACGCCGTCCTGACCCAAAGTCGAACTGCTGCTCATAATCTGACCCACCGCACCGCCATTGAGGCTGACCTAACACCAAATTTGCTGGTAGCATTTACCTTTCCAGAAGCTGCTCAAGTTGGACTGAACGAACAAGAGTGCATCAAACGTGACCTACGGTACAAAACAGCTGTCGCTCCGCTGACCCTGACGGCTCGCAGCAACATCACCGACTGCCGCAATGGCTTTGTTAAATTGATCATTGACACCAAAGGCGTGCTCATTGGCGCAGCCATCGTTGCCCCACACGCCAGCGACCTCATCAGTGAACTCAGCATCGCCGTCCGTCATCGCCTGACCGCCAAACAGCTCATCAGCACACCAAGCTGCTTCACTTCCTGGTCAGAAGCGACGCGAATTGCCGCTGGTAAATTACTATAATTTATCCCCGAAGCTATGATATACTGAACTGAGCGGGGGCGTAGCTCAGGGGTTAGAGCAGTCGGCTCATAACCGATTGGTCGCTGGTTCGATCCCAGCCGCCCCCACCAAACATCATGATGATAAAAAAACTCGACAAACACGAACTAAGACGACTTATCTATCACATCCGCCACGATTATTTGACGCTCAACAACGTCATCATCGCTGGAGCGGTTTTGATAGCACTCAGCTGGGCCTGGGGGTCAGTTGAGGCTATGCAGAGAAATTATCATTTACAGCAGCTGCTGGATAATAAAAAGCAGCAAGTCGAGCTAGAAACTTTGAAGGTATCTTTGGCTGAATATGAAGCCAAATATTACCAAACTGTTGAATATCAAGACTTGGCAGTGCGCCAGCGATTGGGCCATGGATCACCAGGTGAAAAACAACTGATCGTGCCGTCAACTGATGTTGAAACTGAGAAAACTTCCGCAGTTTCCAAGCAACAATTAACCGAAAGCAACCTCCAACAATGGACTAATTTCCTGTTTGGAGCCAACCGAAAGAAGTCCTAAGACTGGCGACATTTGCTAATACTCCTGGTCTATGCTACAATCATCTATGTGCCGCGGGGTAGAGCAGCCTGGTAGCTCGTTTGGCTCATAACCAAAAGGTCGTAGGTTCAAATCCTACCCCCGCAACCAAGAAAAGATTCTCTCATCACTGAGGGAATTTTTTCTTGCCTTATTGCTTCGGCAGCCTACCTGGTCGTAGATTATCGTCACAATAATGCTTATTGCCTGGCTCTTTAACTCTGCGTGAAAACCGTTGTCTCGTGCTATTACCCGGCTTGCCCGTCTTTGACAGGACCTCGACTAATGTCGTCGGGTCCATCACACAGAAATCTTTTAGTGGACAAGCCCGGCAGGCTATCCTAGCAAGCTCCAGCGCTTTCTGCCGTTCAACGATGCTTCTTTCGGTAGCCTCAGCCGCACCCCTGATCTTATCAGCCCTGCCCATGTCATGCATTTTCCCTGCACCCCGAGACCGATTGGCAGCACCAACCAACCGTGCAGTCTTTGCCAGCAATCTGTTTCTCCCAGCAAAATTACCAGAGCGCGCCTGCTGTAGGTGCTCTTCATAGCGCTGCTCAGCCGCACGATCAGCCTCTTCCTGGTCTAGCCTTGCCTGCAGCTCGTCTAAATCAACATCAGGACTTACTTCAGGAAATACAACGTCCCCTTCATCAGTTATAGCAACATGAGATGTCATAATTTCGCTCATGATTTTATTATATCATAATACATCTAAAAAATCAAATAGCTCCCCTGTTGGAGAGCTATTGTATTGATTGCGAGTATTGCTAATTATTTCTTTTTAGAAATGGTCAAGAAACCGTTGCGTGGATTTTCTTTAACAACACGGTCCTCTGGAAGATCGCATGGTGTACCCTTGTCGTTCTTCTCTACCTTTGCAAAGAAGTAGATGGTCTGAGTCTTGCCACCGCGCAGAGTTACTTCAGTCTTGTGCAAGTAGTACGTAACGCCCTTTGAGTTAGTGTGCTTGTAAGCCATGTGGTAATACCTCCTATTAGTACTTTACCTTATAAGATTACTACCCCTGTTGGCCCCTGTCAAGCCTAAAAACGCTTTCGGCGGCGTAAAATAAAGCGAAGAATAGCCAAGACCACGAGTCGACCTATGATGATAAGACCGATTATTACCGTGACAATCAACGACCAGCCAGCAAAATCTGGTGACCAGAGGGGTGAGGTGAACGTATGATAATATGGCTCAACCGGTAACGGTTTAAACTCGCTCATCACGGCTTGTCCGCCAGGGATTTTTTCTAATTCTTGATTGATACAGTTTGTGTAGCGCATATCTGGCCAACGCCAACCATTGGACCGCGCAATTGGCCCACAAACAGCCTCGGCTTTTTGAAATGCATCACCGTTGGCGGTACTGTTGCTGCTTTCTTGATAGGCTTTTTTATGCCGCTCATTGTCCCGCTCATAGGTTTTGACCAGCGCAACCCTACCGGGATCAGCGTTCATATGAGCACTCACAAACCTCTGTAGATCATACAGTCGGCTTGCCAGCCCAACCGAATCATCTGTCTTATCTGCAGCGTACACCGCTTCACGACGCTCCACCATGCCAACATTGTTAAGGCGCAGGAATGTTACCGTGATAAAGGCAAACATGACAAACAAAATCAACAGCTGCCATGTTTTGATCTGCTCGAGTCGACGAATTTTGAATCGGACGTTGCGTTTATCTGTCATTCCACCCCTTCTTACTCTAGTTTTAGTATAGCACACATGCCGAGCGACGGGCGAGAGTGCTATAATAAAGCCATGCGAATTTATTTTTCAGGAATCGGTGGCGTTGGCATAGGACCATTGGCTGAGATTGCTCACGACGCTGGGTATGACGTTTGCGGCTCAGACCAATCAGCCAGCCCTCTGACCGCGGCTTTAATGGAACGCGGCGTTCACATTGCCCTTGATCAATCAGGGACTTTTTTACAGGAAGAGCACGACAGGCAACCGTTTGATTGGTTTGTTTACACTGCAGCTCTGCCGGCAGATCACCCTGAGCTAGTGCTTGCTCGCCAGCTCGGTATCAAAATCGGTAAACGCGATGAATTATTAGCGCACATCATCTCCGACAAAAACTTGAAGCTCGTGGCCGTCGCTGGTACCCACGGCAAAACTACCACCACCAGCATGATTGTGTGGACGCTGCAACACTTAGGAATTCCAGTCAGTTATTCCGTCGGTTCCACCCTGAGCTTTGGGCCAAGCGGCAAATTTGACCCAACTAGTCAATTTTTTGTCTACGAGTGTGACGAGTTTGATCGAAACTTCTTGAATTTCCAACCATGGCTCAGCCTCATCACGTCGGTTGACTATGACCATCCTGACACCTACCCAACGGAAGATGAGTATTTGGCGGCCTTTCGCACCTTTGGTAGGCAGTCTGAAAGTGTCATTGCCTGGCAGGAAACCGCTGCGTTTTTCGATGATGACAATATGCAAGTGCTGACCGAATATCACCCAGATATCCACTTGACTGGTGAGCACAATCGGCGTAACGGTATGCTGGCCTTAGAAGCAGTCAAGCACATGACAGAAATTGATGAAGCAAGCATCATCACCAGCATCAATCAATTCCCTGGCGCAGGTCGCCGATTTGAGAAATTGGCCGAGGGGTTGTATTCAGACTATGGTCACCACCCAGTGGAAATCAAAGCTACTCTACAGCTCGCGCAAGAGTTGTCTAGCCACGTAGTATTGGTCTACCAACCGCATCAAAATGTTCGCCAACACGAAATCGTAGCACAGTATACTGCAGATATATTTGAGGCCGCTGAAACGATCTATTGGCTACCGACCTACCTGACTCGTGAAAATCCAGACTTACCAGTTTTAACACCACAAGAATTAACACGCCACATCGTTGCTTCGCGCCCTGACGTCGTAACGTTTGCCGAGCTAGATGATGCGCTATGGGACCATATCACCACTGCACTCGACGCTGGCAAACTGGTCTTGTGCATGGGTGCTGGCACTATTGACCATTGGGTACGACAACGCGCCGCCACACTGAACGCTTAGCGATTATCACCGCTGCCGTGTAGCTGATGGCGCTGCTTGCGGCTCAACAGTTTCTCATTATTCAGCCGCGCCACATCTTCCAGACTGGAGCCCAACAAATGCGCTACTGCGTTGACATACCACAAGATATCCCCCAACTCTTTGAGGATATCTACCTTGTCTGGCTCCTCAAGGTTTCCCTGATTGTCACGCAGCAATTTTTTGATTTTTTCGACTACCTCACCAGATTCACCAGCTAGCCCCAATACCTGACCCATTAATTGCGGGCTGATGTCACCGTATGCGTAGTTGTCTGACAGCGTGGTGATGGCCTGATCTGCATAATCTTGTATATTCATCATCTCTCCTCCTATCATTTGCCTGCCGAAAACTCACTCGCAGGGACTAATTCCCATTCGTCTAAAAACTTATCAAACAATGACATATAGCTCGCTCGTGTATTATCCCAGATTTGTTCAGACGGTAGCGCCGCTATGTCGTCTCGTGTCAGCCACCGCACATCCGTCGATTCGCCCGCGGCTAATTCATGGCGTGGATCTTCCCGAACTACCAGTGCGTAGCAGGTGTCTGAATGGTAATGCTCAGGTGTAATGTCGTGGGTGTTCATGAGCAGCGGCTGCGGGTGAAGTGTTACTTCTGGCATTGCCGCTTGATGCATGCGCAAGGTTGGTTGCAAAACCAACAATTGCCCAGCGTCATAGCCAGCTTCTTCGCGCAGTTCATGTAGCATCGCCGCCCATGGCGTTTCGTCCAATTCTATGTGTCCACCCGGCGGCAGTAATTTTCCTAGTTTTTTATGCACATGCAGCAACGCCCGTGGTTGATCGCCATCGGTACGAATGACATATCCAGTAACGGTGTGGTCGTGTTGGTTGGGTGCGGTGTGGATGTGTGGCATATTAGTTCCTTTTCCCGTCAGCTTTGGCATTAACAAACTTTGTAATTCTACCTTCATCCAGCCAGCGCTGTTCATAGGATGTGAGGATCTTATAGTCATCAGCCAGCCCAGACTCATGCAAATCAAAGGTCAACTCCTGCAAAGACCACCCTTGGCTAACCAGCTGCTCCAAGCTCCAACAAAAGAAATCAGTGTTGTCGTGTTTGATGAGCAGCACGCCCTCTGACGATAATAGGTTGCGGTACACTGCCAGGAAATGCGGATGGGTTAGTCGCCGACCAGCTGAATGTTTTCGAGGAAATGGGTCAGAAAAAGTTAGCCAAATGGTTCCTAGCGACGCCGGAGCAACCAATTGATCGATTTGATCAGCCCGCGCTCGTACAAAAAAGATATTGGCAAGACCGCGCGCTTCAGCCTCTCGGGCACCCTTTTGTAAGCGATCACCTTTGACATCAAGCGCCACAACAGTCTGTTCTGGATGACGCGCTGCCTGCTCGACGGCAAACAAGCCATTGCCCGCACCTATCTCCATCACCGTCGGCTGTTTATCTAACTGATCTTTTACCGCCAACCATTCGTCATACTCAAAACACAGTGGCGAATTAGCAAACAGTGCAAATTTATATTTCTTGCGTTTACGGGTGATGATGAACTGATTCGGATCGACAAAACTCATATTATTCATTATACTAAATCTATTATGGATACGCTTACTAAGTATATTTTAGATTCCTCCAATTTCGATGAGTGGCTGAAGCAAAATGGTCTGGGTTGGCTGATGGAGCAGCGTTTCATCGAGGCATGGAGTACAGTTATCGGCGCCATCATCGCTTACTATATTGGCCGCGTGCTGCTAAAATGGGGCATCAAAAGCGTGGTTAGGTCGACAGCCAAACATCGAGATTGGCACAAAAAGGACATTGAAAAACGTCAGGAGACCTTGATTCAATTGCTCCGCAGCTTCTGGCGAATTTTGATGATCGCCTATGCGTTGGCAGTGGTTGCAAATAAACTCTTTTTGGTTGATCTATCACCGCTGTTTGCTAGTGCCGGGATCATCGGTGTGGCGTTGGGTTTTGGCGCCCAGTCGCTAGTCAAGGACTTCCTGGCTGGTATCTTCATCATCGCCGAAAACCAATACCGCGTTGGTGATGTTGTCGACATCATGGGTGCAGTTGGCAAGGTAGAGCGCGTTGGTACCCGCTCGACAGTCGTGCGTGACACCGATGGTAATGTCCATTACATTCCAAACGGTACCATTCAGCAGGTCATCAACAAAACCATGGGGTACAGTATCTCTCGGTTTATCCTACAGCTCGATCCGTCAGTTGACATCTCAGCCGCCACCGAAATTATCAATGACATCGGCTATAAATTATCCTTGGAAAAATCCTGGAAACGAAAAATCATCGACCCACCAAAGTTTACTTCCCTGGGCGATATCACCGGACATTCAGTGGAGGTGATCATTGCTGGTAAAACTCAGCCCTCAGACCAATGGAGTGTCACTTCAGAAATGCGGCGGCGACTGCTGCGTGAGTTCGAAAATAACGACATCAAACTAGCCACGCTACCGCTCACCACCAATGGACCGTTGAAAAAATAGTTATTGATTTGACTGACTTTGGGTAATTCCTAGACTAGCGTCACTTAGCGCATCAACTGAAAAATTCTGCGAGCTTGTAGTTTTTTCAGCCTCTGCTTTGTACAGCTTCATAAATTCGTCTATGGTTGATTTGGTGATTTCACCCTGCGCCGAAAATCCCTCGTCTAGCGCCTTGCCTTGATCGATCTTTGAGCGCATCGACTTGTACTCTGGGCGGCTCAAATCCAACCGCGAAGCTCCTGACGCATAGTAGATGAACATCGACAAAGTAACCAAGAGCATAGCTAGCAACACCGAACCTGCGATAAATGCCGGCAATTTATGCTCCATTATTTGCTGGCGTATCACTTGAGTTTTTCCTTTATCTTTTCGACTTTAGTGCCATACTCAGCGATAATGTCGTTGAGCTCGCGAACTGATGATGACAATTTGAGCCGTGCATCACGAGCAATGTTGAACTGAGCATAAAAATCAGTTGGCTGATTTTTGCAATCAATCTTCAGAAGCGCTGCCAAGGCAGATTCATATTCATTATACCGAGAGGAGAACAATGACCGACCCTTTTCGAACCGACTCGTCAAAGAAACGAGGTCTGCAGCATCAATCTTGTTCACTGCTAAGCGACCGTTCATGCGTGCCATCAGGCGCGAAGAAATATCATTGTACGCTTGACCGGTGTTTACTCGTAAAATTGCGTCACTATAATGCAGTCGACTGAGATTTCCACGAATATCCTGGCAATTGGCTTTGATGGCATCGATCCCGTTTGCAGATTCGGCTTGACCATCA
Organism: uncultured Candidatus Saccharibacteria bacterium; assembly: GCA_963520855.1. Lineage (GTDB taxonomy): Bacteria > Patescibacteriota > Saccharimonadia > Saccharimonadales > Saccharimonadaceae > Nanosynbacter. The sequence continues at coordinate 120,121 of CAUQSI010000003.1, forward strand.
AGAGCTTTCACGACGACCGAGGACCCGACAATCACACCAGCAATAACCATCAAAAATGCGAGACTTGTAACAGCTTGTTTCATCTGTTCCATTGTCCCGCGTTTTTGGATTGTTGTCAAATTATTTCAGGCTTTTTTCAACATCACCTTTAACGTCGTGAGCCGCTTCGGTGGTAGCTTTACCTACTTTTTGCGCTCCAGACTTCAGAGAGGCAGCTGTGTCTTTTGCTACCGTCTTTGCCTTTGCTGCACATTTGTCAGCATCTTTTTTCAACTCGTTAGCTTTTTTCTTTAAGTCTTTGCGAGTTTCCTTACCACTTTTTGGTGCAGTCAATACACCAGCCGCAAAACCAGCTACCGCAGCACCTAAGACAGTTAATACTTTTTTCATAGTTTCTCCTTTGTTTGTTTATTGTTAGATTTTACTGATGAATCCTTGCTATTTCCGACGAAAAAGCCGAGAAGCTTCAGTAAAGACTTTTCTTGGTGACAGCCATTCTGTAGCTTGTGCAATATTGTGCGCTGCTGTTTCAGCTTGGCTGGCAATACGTTTGAGTTTTACCAAGAGCGAGATTATTATACTGAATAAGATGATGATCGCCACTGAATGGACCACAATCACCGCAGTCATCAGTATAATAACTGTTTGCATATCTTCCATACCTTTCCTTTGATTTGTTGTTTATATTCGTCATATCGACTGGTTACTATGATAGCATAGACGGTTTAAAATGTCAATACCCTATCACTCGGTGATGAGACCATCCCGCCGCAGACCGTCTAGCGCCGCTGAAAATCGTGAATCGTCCTGCAAATCAGCGGTGATTTCAGCGAGTGGCTGTCCGTCAACATACCGACGCAAAATCTCACCGCGCATCTGGCGGAGGCTACCGGTGAATTGTGATTGTTTGGTGTAGTGGCGACTGGCGGACAATTTACCCTTGCCCTGAGCTTTCAATTCATTGCCATAATCCATCAGCGCCCAAAACCACTGGCGCGAATTTACCCGGTCCATCGTCTGCTCAACAACAGTCAGTATGTCGCGATCCGCTACCGCTTCCTGGCCCGCAAAGAAATGATTGAGATAGACGGTACGAATATTTGTCTCAATGAACGGTGTTGGCACTTGATAGGCATAATTCATGATGGCACCAGCGGTATTGACGCCAATACCCGGCAATGCAACGAGGTCATCTAGCGTAGTCACTGGGGCGCCAGTGGCAATGGCGTGTGCTGTTTGGTGGAGATATCGAGCGCGGCGATTATAGCCCAGCCCCTGCCACGCACGCAGTACTTCTGTCAGCTCAGCAGCTGCCAGTGATTGAACATCCGGAAACTCAGCGGTAAACTCTCTAAACTTCGTCAAGACGCGAGCAACCTGGGTTTGCTGCAGCATCAATTCACTCACCAGCACATAGTACAAGGTTGGCTGATCACGCCACGGCATTGGTCGGTAGAGCTCGCGGCCTTTTTGATGGATCAGCGCCTGGAAATCATCAGTCGTCATTACTCTAGTATACGAGAATAAACCTCACAAAGGCTAATTGTGCTATAATGGCACGGTTATGAACATATTTTTTAGACGATACATTTCAGAATTTGTGTACGGTGCGGTTGACGGCACCGTGACAACCTTTGCCGTCGTGGCAGCTTCGGCCGGAGCCGGCATCTCCAGCGCGGTTATCCTCATTTTAGGCATTGCAAACCTCATCGCCGATGGCTTCTCGATGGGTGCCAGTGCCTACCTGGCAGCCAGCGCTGAGCATGAAGATTCGGCCCGCGATACCCAAAAACGAGCTTCGCCAAAAATCATCGGCGCAGTTACATTTTTGGCCTTTGTCGCCGTCGGTAGCGTGCCAGTATTGCCGTACTTGATTGACGTCATTGCAGGCTCAAAAGTGCCAAGCACTACCTTGTTTTATATCAGCTCTGCACTAACAGCGGTTGCTTTCCTGACGATTGGCTTCATCAAAGGCAAAGTTGGTAATCAATCACCATGGCGAGAAGCCGCCATCACCCTACTCCTCGGCGCAGTTGCCGCTGGGCTGGCCTACTTTGCTGGTGATGTATTGGCGGCGTGGCTAGGTGTTCAGTTATAATCCTGTGAGCATTCTGTCCTCGATAGTTGAATTGAATGTTAACTCTAGCATTTTCTCAATATCTATACCAATATCCTGATATAACTCAGTAGTATTTTTCGTCATCAAATCATTTTTGGTATAGCCCAAAAGTTTCGCAGTGTTTATCACTTCCTCTACGCTATTACCCTCTATTTCAATGTATGGTTTTAGCTTCGGCCAGTGGTCAATGACGACCTGGACGCCATCCAAGTCATATTCTTGGCGTTTATTTTCTTGATAGCCGCATGGTTTAATGCCAATCTTTGCTAATATCTCCAGGGTCGTTTCTAGGTCGGAGACTTCAACCTCCCACTCGTGAGTCCCATCAATAGCGTCAGTGGTTATTTCTTTGACAGTCAGAGTAGCGTGTTGCCCATCGGAGCGCAACCGTACCCAGCGATTTGGTATCGCCGGAATTGTATCAAATACATAACGGTGAAAATTATAATTACCAATCTCTTTGGCGCCAAGTTTTGCCAATTTCCCAGCGATATCGGCTGGATCAATATCATATATTTTTGCTTCGTATTCTATATTCGACATTGATTGCATAGCCTTTTATCATCTCCTGCTGTGTTACATTAATTTACGGCCACCATTTCAGCAAAAAATCCCGATAACCTGGCGCGAGTTTGTCGGCAGTCTCAACTTCTACCCGCGTCAGCCAGACGGGACCTGCTTCGCTACCATCACAGGCCTGGTCCGGCAGCTCAATATCACCGTCAATTGTGGCTGTATAGCCAAGGATGATTTTATGGTTTTTAGCAGTGGTATCATATGGGTCGCGCACATAAAAGTCAGCCGGCGTCGCATCAATGGTGATACCTAGTTCCTCGCGCAACTCCCGCTCCAGCGCTTCATCCGGCATTTCGCCAGCGTCGATATGCCCGCCCGGCAGACCAAACCCCGCATCACCCCAATGCCGCATCAACAAGGTGCGTTTGCCGTCACTGCTATACAGCGCCACTTTTACGCTAACTTCGTGTCGATCATACATTACCTCCAGTATATCCGTTTCGCTATGATTCGGCAATGTATTCGTGCTACAGTAGAGATATGAGCAGTCATTCTCCCTCACCTGCCATGCCTGGCGTCAACCTAGGCGGTTGGCTGGTGCTGGAACGATGGATGACGCCAAGCGTATTTGCCGGAACAGATGCGACCAACGAATATGAGTTATCTAAAACCATAGATGGTCAGGCGCGCATCCAGCAGCATCGACAAACGTTCATTGAGGAAGCTGACCTCAAATGGTTAGCGCACACTGGCATACGACTACTGCGGCTGCCGATTGGTTATTGGGCGCTCAAGGATCAGCCACCGTATCTATCAGCAAAACCGCAACTTGATTGGCTGATGGACATGGCTCAGCACTATAACTTACAGGTTCTCCTCGACCTCCACGCCGCACCTGGTGCTCAAAATGCCAGCGACCACAGCGGTAGTGGCAACGCTGGTAGAGTTCAATGGTATCAACGCGCCAATCAGCAAAAGACCACACAGATACTGCTGGATATCGCTAGTGAATACGGTGAGCATCCAGCCCTATGGGGCATCGAACTACTCAATGAACCACTAGTAACGACACGACGCGAACGGTGGCGACTGTGGTGGTGGACACACAAAACGAGCCGGAAATTGCGTAGTAAATTGCCGCCTCATGTGCACATCGTGGCGTCTGATTGCTACCAACCAGCCTGGTGGTCGGGGCGCATCGGTTCTAATACGCTAGATATACATCATTATCAATGCTTTTCTGATACAGACAATCAAGCGACGTCGCTGACTCATCACCGTCAGATGCTTGACCAACGGTCTGGCGAGTACCGCGATTATGCCCAGCAGCAGCCACTGATCATCGGCGAGTGGAGCGCTGCCCTGCCGCCAGGCATTGCCAGCGATAGTACCGAATACGCCCACTGCCAATCGCAACTTGCCGTACCAGCAAATGTCGATGCCTGGTTCTACTGGAGTTACAAAACCGAAAGCCCCGGGGCCTGGAACTTTCGCGATTGCCATGCTAAGGGGTGGTTTGACGGTATGCTTAGCTCGCGGTAGATGGTATAATGAATATATGTCTTTTCCTAAATTAATTTACAGCATTGCAGTCCTGGTTATCATCGCTTGGGTATTGAGCATGGTGTTTCGCCTTGCCGCCTGGTTGATTAACGGGTTGCTTTACGTTGCAGTTCTGGTTGTTATCATCGGTCTTATTGCACAATTTATCAGCCAGAAAAAGCAGCGAAAATAACTCGCCTGTCACTATAGAATAATCACGGCAGATTTACGCCGCCGTGATGTATCTTATAGCCCTAATTCTTGTAGCTGTGCTGGATCAACCGTTGATGGCGAATCCATCATCACGTCAACGCCTGAGCCGTTCTTTGGAAAAGCTAAAGTCTCGCGAACATTTGTTTCGTCGATGAGTTCCATGAGGATGCGGTCAACACCAAAGGCACAGCCAGCGTGCGGCGGTGCACCGTATTTGAAGGCGTTGAGCATAGCGCCAAATTTTTCTTCGACGTAGCTTTCGCTAAAGCCAAGTAGGTCAAACACTTTGTACAGCACCGCTGGGTTGTGATTGCGCACACCACCGGAGCAGATTTCGTAGCCGTTCATCACCATGTCAAATTGATCAGCCACGATGGCGAGCTTGTCGGCGTCAGTCTTCGCCGACTCCAGCGCCTCTATACCGCCCTTTGGCATACCAAATGGGTTGTGCCCAAAATCAAGCTTCTTGCCATGATCGTCCCATTCATAAAACGGAAAATCGATGATCCAGGCAAACGCCACCACGCTCGGGTCTTTCAGGTTGAAATGGGTAGCAAATTCGTTTCGCAAGCGACCAAGCACGGCGTTGACGACTGGGCGAGTGTCAGCGCCGAAGAAGATCACGTCGCCAGGTTGAGGGTGAAATCTTACACCAATCGCAATTATTGCATCACGTGATAGAAATTTAGCAATAGGAGAAGATAAAGCCTCTATAAAATCTGCTTTTACCCCATCGTCACTATTTAGATTAATCTTAACACCTGCTGTATATGAACCGTTTTCACTAAATTTTAGATACGGTAGTCCACCAGCTCCCTCGGACTGTGCGATCTTTGTAAATTTGTCGATTTGCTTACGGCTGAGACTGGCGCCATTTTTGACGCAAATCGCCTTGATACACTCAGCGTTCTTGAACACGCCAAATTCGGTGTCGGCAAAGACATTAGTAAGCTCAATCAGCTCCATACCAAAACGTAAGTCCGGCTTATCCGAACCGTACATCTCCATGGCATCGCGGTAGGCAATGCGCGGAATTGGACTGCCGTCACCGACCACGAGACCACTCAAATCCAGCAACTTCTTGCCCGCGAAATCGGTCGCGAGCTGACACATCAACGGCTCAACTTCCTGGCGAACCTCCTCGCCGTCCTCAACGAAGCTCATCTCAAGGTCTAGCTGATAAAACTCCCCGTACAGTCGATCAGCTCGCGGATCTTCATCGCGAAAACACGCCGCCAGCTGGTAATACCGCGGCACGCCGCCAACCATCAGTAGCTGCTTGAACTGCTGGGGTGCTTGCGGCAGAGCGTAGAACTTATTTTCCTGCAAACGACTGGGGATGAGAAAATCGCGTGCGCCCTCGGGGCTAGAGTTTGCCAAAATTGGCGTTTGAATTTCGATGAATTGGCGCTCGTCCATGTACTGATGAATCCGGCGATACATCTCGGCGCGTTTTTGCAGCATGTCCTGCATTTTTGGACGGCGCAAATCGAGATAGCGATATTTGAAACGCAAGTCCTCGCCCGCTTGGTTTTCCTCAGCAAACGGCTGGATTGGCAAGGTTTCAGCACGGTTCAAAATTTCCAGGTTTTTTACCACAATTTCTACATTACCACTGGCGATATTTGGATTCTTCAGACCCTCGCCGCGCTCAGTCACCACGCCGCTAGCGCGAATCACAAACTCATCGCGCAGGCTTTCCGCTAAACGAAACGCTTCCGCCTGCTCAGGATTAATCACCAACTGCACCAACCCAGTATGGTCACGCAAATCAATAAAAATCAGTCCGCCGTGATCGCGCCGGGAATGCACCCAGCCAGCCACGGTAATCATTTCCCCAACTTTTGTTGGTGTATCAATTGCAAAAGTCCTCTGTTTCATATCTGTTATTATACCACAGCGGCAACAGTTTTATGCTATAATCGCCCTATGGATAGCTATACGGTGGGCACTGTAGTCATCTTTTGTTCAATTACGTGGATCATCGCCAGTCCTTTTGTAGTGTTTTATTATCATAAACGATATATCACAGCCTACCGGGAGCTAGAGGAATTACGCCGGGAAGTATCGCCCGCAGTAGACATCCAGTCAACCCAAATGTCCGCTTCGGAAGGGGCACAATCAACGAACAAGCAGCCCATTACCGAGGATAGGTCTAATACAGCCACACCACTCAGCGACCATGAACTGCTCACCAAAATTCGCTCCATGTCGCCGTATGATTTCGAAAAATACATCGCTCAATTATTTGAGCATTTTGGCTATTCGGCTGCAACCACTCCGTATAAACGCGACGGTGGCATCGACATTGTATTATACAAAAACGGCGTCCAAAGTTATGTCCAATGTAAAAAGTATATTAAACAAATTGTCAAAGTATCCGAAGTGCGTGATTTTTATGGTGCAGTTGTTGATCATTTACACGGCGGCGAGGCATTCTTTGTCACGACAAACATCTTCTCATCGGACGCGCGAAGATTTGTAAAATATTCTACCAATGGCAACAAAATACGGCTTATTGATAACACGGGACTACTTACCATCATTCGCGCCCTTGAAGATAAAGGTGTCGTAATACCAATTCCTGACGTATCAGACATATCTCAAAAGATTAAACCATGCCCACGCTGTCGTGGCGGTCATCTGGTGATAAGACACAGCAAAAATAATCATTCACCATTCTACGGATGCTCGAATTATCCCGAATGTCGATACATGCAAAAGATAAATTCTTAGATAGTTTCGGTAGTTTTTGGGCTATTATTGCCGCGTGGATTGTGCTCAGCTACTTTGCGCAGATCTTCATGGGTATCAAATTCATCATTAATTTTCTTTCCTAAAAGCGCTTCCAAAGCATCTTCCAGGCTTAACAGTCCAACTGTTTCACGGTACTGGTTGATCACGATGAATAGATGGTGTCTGGTTTTGATGAAGGCAGCCAAAGCTTGCTGCAATGATTGGTCTTCTCGAATGTAAAACACAGCGTGCTCCATGGCGTCAGTAACGTGGTGCGCTTTTTGCGACTTTTTGGCGTTACCGATGGTCACCAAATCTTGCACATATAACATACCCACAACATGATCAATATCTCCATCAATCACCGGAAAACGGCTGTGCCCTGTTTGATACAGCCCATCCAGAACGATGGGACCTAGTACTTCATCTTTACCTATGCTATCAATCATAGTGCGTGGAATCATGGCGTCAGTGACTTTCATGTCCTTGAACTTGAGACTATTGGTGATAAGCTTTTTTTCGTCCTTGGACAATGCATCGCCAGCGTTCTTGACTATCTCAAGCAGCTCCTCACGCGATTCAACATCCAATTCGCTACTTTGTGACGGCACAACAGAACGGATCGCCCAAAATACAACTGAATACTTTTCAATGCAGCGGATGATTGCTCCTTCATACCGTTCATAGATGCGCTGTGAAAATTTCTGTAGCGGCGACAAGCGAGCCACGGCGCCCGAATAAAGCGCGATGACTAACGACACCAAAAAACCAACTAGCCAGTGAAACAACTCCACACCGATGACACTGAGAGACACCAATAATAATGCCGTGATCACCCGCTGCAACGAAAATAAATCAGCCAAGTAGGTGCGGCGTTTCAGTAGTAATTTTGCTTCTTCGTCACCCTGGTGCGCCCGGCGCTTCAACTCAAATTGACTGTGCGACGAAAGTTGTGGATGTACCCCCAACACCAATATCAAAACGATGATAATCAATCCATATATAACACTTAACAGCAATACACTCATGGTTTTATTTTACCTGATTTTATGCTATTATTGCTAGAGTTAATTTGGAGGACAAGAATGAACGGAAAAACCTGGGGCGTATTTATCGCAATCGTAGTGACGATACTTGGTGGCATGGTATATTTGTCAGTAACACACCGCTTAGATATTAGTGATATCGCCAAAGATCAACTCACAAAAATCATCCCTGCTGAAAAGCGTAATGGTGACATTCAGGAGCACACATTTGGGGCTGACAAGCCGAAAGTTACGATCATTGAATACGGTGATTATCAATGCCCGGGTTGTCGCACTGTTGCACCACGTATTAAATCAGCTGTCGAAAAGCACAAAGATAATGTGCAATTGATCTTCCGCAACTTCCCACTGTCTGGTCACACTCACGCTCGCCTAGCAGCGTCAGTAGCTGAGGCGGCAGGCTTGCAAGGTAAATACTGGGAAATGCACGATTTACTCTACGAAAACCAAGACGCGTGGAGCAACGCCCAAAATCACAAACGCAACGATATCTTCATGGACTATGCCAAGCAGCTCAAGCTCGATGAATCACGCTTTGCCAATGACCTAACAAGCGACCGCGTATTGCAAAAAATTAGTTTCGACACTGCCGTTAGCCGTGCACACGAAATTACTGCTACACCAACCATATTCATCAATGGCAAAAAGGTAGAAGACCTCAACAGTATTGACACTGAGGTAGAAAACGCGCTCAAGGCAGCAGGTGTTTCTACTGAGGAAAAGAAGGCTGAGTAGATTACCGTAAATCAATCTAAAACCGCCCGGGTTTAGCGCTCGGGCGGTTTTAGATATGTTATTGTGCTATGTATGTTTGCCATTCGGCAGGCACTACATCCACTGCGATCTTTTTGCGTCGTGATGACACAAAATTGATTGCTATCGGCATGTATTTGTACTCCTTCGTACTAAATGCAGCCTCACGCGCTTCGACCTTTATTACAAACCGCAACTCAATGCTTCGGCGCGAGACACGTCAACCATAGTACCAAAGGAAATATAGCACGTCAAGTGCTTACTCCCTACTTTATTACTTTTAATTTTAGAATAAGCGGAATCGCTTGGCAAGTAGTAATGTTAGTAAAATTAACAACAGTGTAATACCCATGATGGCAGCGTACGCCCACCACTCGCCCTGAAATGGCAATCCGATATTCATGCCATACATACCGTAAAACACATTTGGTACCGCTAGTAGAATAGTGATAGTCGTCAGCACCTTCATACGCTGGTTCAGAGTATTGTTAGCAATAGTTGAATAAGCGTTTTGAATACTGTCAATCGTTTGGGCACTTGAGCTAATGGCCACTAGCAACTGGCGAGCGTGCAATATGATATCACCAAAGGCTTCAATATCACGCAGATTAAACAACTGCCGACGATTTGCTTCCAATTGCCCAACAACCGTGACCAAGCCCTCTAAACCACTTCGATATTCATTGAGGCTATCTTCAATGGCGACAAATTCAACAAAGTCCTCGTTTTGGACATCAAAATGTGTGAGCCGCTTGCGAGCGCTGGTAATTTTGGTCGATAGCGCATATAGTCGCTGCTCGTACTCGGTGATGATGGAGGCGATGACGGCTGACACTACCGCAGAGGGCTGACGCGTGTCAGTGGTCATGAAAGCATCAGTGTCTAACGGCGAAAAAGAAGTGTGCGGACTAGCAGTTACCAGCCGATCACGCGACACTGCGATGAGTATCGGGGCAGTTTTGGCGGCATCAGCCAGACCAACTGGTAAACGCAAGAAAATGTATTCTACACCATTGCTAAACTCTGCTCGTGACAACTCACGGACATCACAAACGTCACGCAGGATATTTGCATTCAATAAGAGCTTGTCTGACAAGTCGTCCATATCCAGCAATTTACCAGATATATGCACCCACGCGTGAGAGCGAGGACGACTTACCTTTTCTAGACGCTCACCCGCCGCTGATCGCTCAAAGTATTCCACCACCATATACTTTGATTATACGAAAAAAGGCTATGTTTTGCTACTAGCAGTAGTTATTCCCAGCGGAACAGTTTAATAGCCAAGGCGTAGACGATGACGATACACAACAGAACTCCACCAAACTGCGGCAGAACTTCTGTCAGACTCGCGTGTTCTGTTGATATCAATCGAAGGCCATCAACGACGGGAGTCATCGGGATACATTGACTAATAGACCTGAGCCACTCTGGGAACAAGAATGATGGGAAGAAAGCACCAGACAAGAACATCATCGGGAAAGAGATGAGATTGGAGAGTGGCGCTGACTGATTTTCGTTTTTGGCCCACGCACCAACGATCAATCCAAGTCCAACCATCATCACGGCAGCCAATGTCAAGAATGGCACAAACAATAACCAGTCGCCACGCATCGTAAATTTAAACAGCAGCATACTGACAACCAACATCAAGGCAGCACTTGCCAAAGACACCAAGGTGTAAACGATAGCCGTAGAAATAATGAGCTGACCAGAAGTAAACGGTGCAGCCCGCAGGCGACGATAGTTGCCTTTTTGCTTTTCGGTTGGCATTTGGTTTGCCAGACCAAAGATACCCATGCTCATCAAACTAAACGCTAATAGCCCAGTGAAGGTGTAATCAAACGTCTTCAGAGCTTCATCGCCAACTGCCTGTGAAGCTACCTTAAACGGTGGTTCTGGCTGACCCATGGCTTTATTGATACTACCAACAATCTGCCCCATCACAGCGGTCAGTGCACTGGCAGCCTGATCTTGCCCTTTAGCGTGCAGCACGTTCAGCGTGCCAGACGGTCGAGCTTGTGCACCTTCACCTTTGACCTCGCCAAACTCTTTTGGTAGCTCAATGATACCGTCAATTTCCGAGCGCTTCATCTTTTCCTTAGCTTCATCGATGTCTTTCACGTCCTGAACTTGCAGTAATTTTGACTTGTCATTTTTTGCATCATCGACAAATTGCTTGGCGAACTCAGTGTTGGAGTGGTTAATGATGGCAACCTTGAAATTGGTCGTCTGATTATTAAAAATCGAACCAAACACAAACAAGAAAATCAGCGGGAACAAAAAAGTAAAGAACAATGCCATTTTGTCGCGCAGCAAACGCTTAAGACCAGCTACGACCTGACCAATGATACCTATCCAATATTTTTTCATACTACTAATCCCGTATCGCCTTTCCTGTAAGATCGATGAAAACGTCTTCCAAATTTGCTTGTTCAACCACCTGCTTTTTCTTAAAGCCGCGCTTGAGTAACTGTTGAATCAAGTTATGTGGCGAATCTGTAGTGATGATTTGACCATTATCCATGATTGCCAACCGATCACATAGCAATTCAGCCTCATCCATGTAGTGTGTTGTCAGCACGATAGTAACGCCCTCTTCGCGTATTTGCTTGATCAGCTCCCATAAGTTGCGACGCGCTTGTGGATCCAAACCAGTGGTTGGCTCGTCCAGAAACAAAACTTTTGGACTATTGACCAAGGTCGAAGCGATGGCGAAGCGCTGTTTTTGTCCGCCAGACAACTGTTCGACATAGTTTCTAGCTTTTTCTGTGAGTTGGACTTTAGCTAGTAGCGCAGCCACGTCAACTTTACTGCCATACAAACTGGCAAACATTTTCAATTGCTCAGTTAATGTCAAGTGGTCATAAAAGTTGGTCGACTGCAGCTGAATACCAATAATATCTTTGATCTTTTTAGGGTGTTTAGCTACGTCAATACCATCAATGACAGCTGTACCACCGTCGATAGTGCGCAATGCCTCCAACATTTCTAGCGTTGTTGTTTTACCAGCGCCATTGGGACCCAAAATACCGAAGATTTCGCCCTTTTCGACACTGAAATCTATGCCTTTTACCACTGTTTGATCGCCGTAGCGTTTGGTCAAACCGTGGACGTCAATAATGTTACCCATACTTCCAGTATAGCATTAGTCAAGAAATAGGGCTATTGACTTTTGGGTGAGTATCAGCGGCGGCGCAAGAAATAATAGCCAATCAACAATGCCGCCACAGTGCTGACGCCGGTGATTTTCCAAAACATTGCCGGGTCATCCCCACCAGGAACTGGCACATTCATACCAAACAATCCAGCGATCATGGTCGGTATGGTGAGCGCCAATGTGATGACGGTCAGCAACCGAATAGTTTCGTTCAGGCGCGTATCCATCACTGCCCGATAGCTATCGCGCACGTTGGTGATGGTACGCAGCAATGATTTACAGCGACTAATCACCTGCTCCAGATCAATGGAAATATCTTCCACGTCTTCCTTGGCATCCGACCGAAGCATCAACGCTTTGTGAGCAATCATCCGTTCCACTGACAAGTTCATCGGCACCAAGGCATCCATATAATCATTCAGTTTGCGCTCATATTCAGCTAATGTGGCAATATCACGCGCTCGCAATGTTCGAATGTCGCCAGTCGCCGCCCGCATTTGGCGGTTGATGGCAGCCACCCGGCGCTGATATTGTGTTGCTAGTGCGTCAATCATGTCAACCAGCAGGGCAATTCGACTTGACGTGGATACCACATGTCTATCAATGAACGGCTGCCACAATCTACCTAGGCTGTCTCGCGAAATGGTGATGATATAATCCGCATGAATCACAAACAAAATTGGTGTAGTAAAGTCATTAAAATCATCGTCAGTATCCGGCAATCGGGCAATCAAATATGTCCGCTCATTGTCCGCGTCCAAACGAGGAACCTCGTGGGGGTCCAGTGCGTCGGTGATGATATCAGCATCAATCCCCAATGACAACAACTGGGAAATCTCCTCTTCATTTGGCCGCTCACAACGAATCCAAGAGCCCTTGACTAAGTTCTCTCTGACAGTAAGCTTGCCAGAATCGTCAGATTTAAGATACTGCAACATACCTGTTATTTATATCATGAAAATTAGATAAAAGCAATGCTTTGGCTATGAAACAATCCGCGTGCCCGCCGTCCCGTCGATAGCCTCAGTGGTTTTTTCCAATGAGGTAATGACTGCGGTACGACTCTCGCCACCTGACACAAATTGTAAGGCTGCTTGCGCTTTTGGCAGCATGGATCCAGCTGCAAACTGACCGTCGTCAATGTGTTTTTGCATCTCTTCTACAGAGATTTGCCCCAAGGCTTCTTCGTTTGGCTGGTTGAAATTAACCTTGGCGGCATCAACCGAAGTCAAAATCAGCAGAGTGTCTGCGTGCAGCAAATCAGCCAAGGTTGCCGCTCCAAAGTCTTTATCGATGACTGCTTCAACACCCTTGAGCGTGCCGTCTTCCTGACGCAATACGGGGATGCCGCCACCACCAGTTGACACCACTAGAACACCCGCTTCAACCAAGGCTTTGATGATCGGTGCTTCAACAATTTCCACTGGTTTTGGTGATGGCACCACACGACGCCAACCACGACCAGCATCTTCCTTAACAACATAGCCACGCTCAGCCTGCACCGCCTTCGCTTCTTCTTCTGAATAAAATGGACCAATTGGTTTGGTTGGGTTTTGGAACGCTGCATCATCCCCAGAGACAATGGTCTGCGTCACCAAACTGACGGCATGTTTGTCAGTCATCTGATGAGCCCTGAAGCTATCTTGAAAGGCTTGCTGCAACCAAAAGCCAATCAGACCTTGGCTCATAGCCCCACAATCATCCAGTGGTAAGCTCGGTACATCATCAGTATTAACAGCCTCTTCATGCAAGACAATGTTTCCCACCTGGGGACCGTTGCCATGAACGATAGCTATTCTATGTCCTGCTTGAACAAGTGGTAATAACTGTCGTATCGTCTCAGCCGCTACTCGGCGCTGTGCTTCTGAAGAGGCTTCGCCCTGCTTCTGCAGGGCGTTACCTCCAAGAGCAACGACAATAGTTCGCTGCTTATCCATAGGCTATCCTAATACTCCAAAGGCAGCGATGACCGCAACGCTGATGATTGCGAAAACTGCCATGATTGGTGCTGAACGTCGCAGCCATGCACGGTATGAGACACCAGCCAGTGCCAAACCACCCATCAAGGAAGCGATGGTTGGTGCCATCATGTTGATCAAACCTGAAGCGGTTGCAAAGGCAGCTACCATGATCTCTTTGCTGGAACCAACCAGGTCGGCGATTGGCGCGATGACTGGCATGGTTGCTGCTGCCAGACCTGATGATGATGGTACGATGAAGGACATTGGCAAGTAGAACAGATATGCCAACACACCAACAACGCCACCGCCAGCATCTTTCAGAAGCGCTTCACCCCAGCTGATAATAGTATCTTGAATCTCACCATTGGTCATCACGACAGAGACGCCGGTTGCCACTGCGATAATCAAAGCAACTGGTAAGATATCTTTCACGCCGTCAATGAAGGTGTCAACTGGGAAAATACCTTCTTTTTTAAACTCTTTATAGTAAATTGCGGTAATAACAATTGTTGAGATTAAGAATAGTGCGGTAATTTCATTAAAGTACCAGTCGCCAAAGGCCGCACTGTGCACTACGCCAAATACTGCACCGATAATTGGCAACTCTGAAGCCCACTTAAATAGGTCAGTGAATACTGTGATCTCCCAACTTCCCCAAGGAATCAGCGAAAGAACCATCAATACAAATGTAATAGCGAAGACGCCCATGACGACTTTTCGTGGGCCAGTAAATTTCGGTACGTTCGTCATATCCAAGGCTGCTGTGACTGGCTTATAACGAACATCTTCCTTGTACTTGCCTGCTTTTACCTTTGCTGCGTAACGCATAGTAAAGATGATTGCCGCGATCAAACATAGCACCAAAATGATAGACATAATTGGAATAACATTGCCCAATTTAACATCAGCAGTCTTTGCGGCAACACCGGTGGAGAATGGGTTAATAGTCGAACCAAGCACACCAGCACCAGCACCCAACACAATGATCATCACACCAGTCATTGCGTTATAGCCGGCAGCGATCATCATCGGAATAACTAGCGCGTAAAACGCCACAGTTTCTTCCTGCATACCGTAAGTTGTACCACCGATAGCAAACAACGTCATTAAGATTGGAATGAGCCATTTTTCTTTGCCCTTCATCTTACGAAGTAGCGCACCGAGTGAAGCATCCAGGGCGCCAGTCTTCATGGTAACGCCCAAGAATCCACCAAGTACCATAACGAAGACTATAACGTCTAGCTTATCGGACATACCTTTAATGGGTGCCGTGAAGACGTCCCATAAGCCTTGCCGGTCATGCTTGTCAACTTTCTCTTCTTTACCGTCCTTTTCTTCAGTGACGGTGCGGTCTTTTTCAACCACATGATACGATCCCGCAACACGGTTACCATCGTCATCAGTCTTATAGACGCCCGACGGAATAATCCATGTCAATGCTGCCATGATCGCAATCACGACAAACAAAATCGTAAACGCCGATGGTGATCGAAGCTTCTGCTTTGTTTTTTTAATTTTTTCTACCATTGCCTCGGAGCCTCCTTCACTCCCTTATTAGGACAACTACTACAATGTCAAAGCCATGACAGCTTTAATTGTATGCATACGATTTTCCGCTTGATCGAACACAATCGAATGCGGCGAGCGGAACACCTCATCCGTTACCTCCATAGAATCTAGACCAAAATCTTCCTGAACTTTCTTGCCAGTGATAGTCAATGCGTCGTGGAATGCCGGCAAACAGTGCATGAACTTAACCTCAGGATTTCCTGTCAGGTTGATCATGTCACGGTTAACCTGGAAGTTGCGCAATTGATTGATGCGCTCAGCGAACTTGTCTTCCTCTCCCATCGACACCCAAACGTCCGTGTAAATCACGTCAGCATCACGCAGAGCTTCTTCGAAATTATCAGTGATAGTAATGCGCGCGTGGCTTGATCGTGCTAAGTGATGCGCCCGGTCTACCAGCGACTGTTCTGGGTGTAGTTCACGTGGTGCCAAGATACGGAAATCAACGCCCATGATGGCTGAACCAATCATCAGCGAGTTCGCCATATTATTACGGCCATCACCAACGAACACCAGCTTGGTGCCTTTGAGTTTGCCGACATGCTCCTCGATAGTCATGAAATCAGCCAGAATCTGTGTCGGGTGGAATTTGTCGGTCAGGCCGTTCCAGACCGGAACACCAGCATGACGAGCCAACTCCTCAACTGTCCCGTGATCAAACCCGCGAAATTCAATACCATCAAACATGCGGCCCAGCACCTTGGCGGTGTCTTCAACTGTTTCTTTTTTACCCAGCTGAATGTCATCTTTGCCGAGGTATTCTGGCGCGACACCCAGGTCATTAGCCGCCACCGTAAAGGCACAGCGCGTGCGAGTTGAGGTTTTCTCAAACAACAGTGCCACGTTTTTTCCTTCATGAATTCGGTGCGGTACACCAGCGTATTTCAATCGCTTGTATTCACGTGCTGTGTCCAAAAGTAGACGAATTTCTCCAGCAGTATAATCATTTAGCGTCAGGAATGATCGTCCTTTCAAGCTCAACGCCATTACACATCCTCCCTAACGATTGGCATGCTCATACAGCGTGGACCACCGCGACCGCGGCCAAGTTCTGATCCATTGATCTCAATCACTTCAACGCCAGCATCGCGTAATTTCTGGTTAGTGACATAGTTACGGTCATAGGTCACCACCACACCAGGCGCAATCGCCAAGGTGTTTGAACCGTCATTCCACTGTTCGCGAGCGGCAGCAATTCGGTCGCCACCACCACACTCAATCAACGTTACAGCTGGTAAGCCCAAGGCGACTCGCAAGACGTGCTCCAAGTCAGTTTCACGAGTGATGCGTGGGAATGGCTGACCTTCAACTTTTTCCAAAATAAAGCAGTTGATTTTACCGCCGTGATCGCGAATTTCTGGGTGAATGGTAAATTTGTCGTGGTCAATCATGGTGAACACCGTGTCGAGGTGCATGAACGCATGCGACTTTGGAATCTCCATGGCGATAACCTTTTTGAAGTCAGAACCAGCAAACAGTTTGGTAGCCATTTTTTCAATTGCTTCAGCAGAGGTACGCTCGCTGATACCAATCGCCATCACTTCTCGATTCAGCACCAACTCGTCACCACCTTCGATAGAATAGTTTTCGCGACGGTCGTACCATACTGGTACGTTTTTGCCAGCAAACCGTGGGTGATGGTCGATGATATAGCGCATGAACAGTGACTCGCGGCGGCGAGCTGGCCAGTGCATCTTATTGATGGTCAACCCGCGACCGATGGCAGCAGCTGGGTCACGCGTAAAATACAGGTTTGGCATCGGGTCAAGATAAAATGGATAGTAATCTTTCTCGACCATGTCATGTAACTGCTGATGGTGCTCTGGTGGCAAGGTAATTTCATCTTTACGAACACCAGCCATCAACTTGCGAACCATGGCGTGGGTTGGCAAGTCTAGCAAAAATTGACGCAAGGTCTCGGTGACACGACGAGTGCCTTGCTTGGAGTTAGCAAGCATGTCGTCGACGAATTGCTCACGCAACGCATCAGTCGCCAAGGCTTCTGTCGCCAATTGGTCCAAGTACAATACTTCTATGCCACGCTCACGTAAAACTTGCGCAAAAGCGTCGTGTTCTTCTTGTGCTTTTTTAAGATATGGGATGTCGTCAAATAAAAGGTCGGTCAGATAATCCGGAGTCAAATTTTCCAACTCCTCACCTGGCCGATGCAAGACAACTACTTTTAATTTCCCGATTTCCGATGTAATATGTATTGGATCCATACCCCCGTCCCCTTTTTGTTTATGGTTATACTAATAATATAGCATATACCAAATAGAACACAAGCATCATTCAGAGGTTAACTCATCGCCGAATGATAGCCAATGATGACTCGACTGTCACCCGAGCTGGATGGCGCTTCAGCCACTCGTCAACCGCCCGTGCTGCGCCTGGCAGCGCTTCATTGGCGTAGTCATCGACGATGATAGTCGCCGTTTTCTGAAACTTGCCGTCGCACACGCGAAACGAGTCAACGATTGATTCATAAAAATCGCCATCAAAAAACGCAAAGATGATACTTTCCGGCACGTCGTCAGGAGCAAAATCAGCAAACCAGCCTTTGTGAACAGTCGGCAGCTTCAAGCCAGCCTTTTTGAAGTTTTGGATGAAGGTTTTGCGTGGCGCCAATAGTTCGCCGGCTTTAAACTGCTCGCCCGCAACGCTGGCGTCGGCTTGGGTTTTTTCCGGCAAGCCCGCGAACGAATCGTAAACATGAAATTCACCAGCAAACTCATAGGCGTCCAACAGCCGCCGGATAAACAAACTCGTCGTGCCGACATAACAGCCAAACTCCACAACGTTACCAGTCGCGCTGCTTTGCAGCACTATTTCTAGCTCGCGCAGCAAAGCGCCAAGTTCTTTGGCGTCAACTTGGTCGGAGATGACGGGATATTTGGCAAGGAGTTGGTCGGTGATATTCATACAATTTAAATTATAGACAGTTCACCAAATATCAACAAATAATTGATGGCGTATAACTACATATTTTAAGAGTTTATAGGGTACAATATAAATTGGTACTTATGAATAATCACGATATTATCAAAACATTTTTACCAAAACAACTGTATATAAAACAGTTAAGCTCATTACGACCTGCACTGCGAAAATCGAATATAATTGTATATGGTGAAATTCACGGCATAAAAGAAAATGCCAATATCGTCTATACCTTGGTTAA
>CAUQSI010000004.1:0-5537 GCA_963520855.1 uncultured Candidatus Saccharibacteria bacterium
GAACGTCGTGAGACAGTTCGGTTTATATCCGGTATGGACGATAGGAAACTTGAGAGGATCTACCCCTAGTACGAGAGGACCGGGGCGGACGCACCTCTGGTGTATCGATTGTGGCCACCTGCTGCATTGTCGAGTAGCTATGTGCGGACTAGATAAGCGCTGAAAGCATATTAAGCGCGAAACTAACCTCAAGATAAGGTTTCCCTATGAGGACACAGAAAGACTATCTGTTTGATAGGCGCAAGGTGGAAGTGCAGTAATGCATGGAGCTAAAGCGTACTAATAGTCCCATTGCCTTTTTATGTCCTTGTCCGTGGAGTTTATGCTTGCATAAACATTACGGATAAGGTAGACTTGACTAGTAATTGGTGTGTATCATCACACTATAGTTGATTAAAAATTCATCCGTGCAGAGAGTTGTTGGACATCGAAGCAAGGCTTCCCCGGGTTGCCTGAATGGAACCTATGAGGAGCAAGCCTTACTTCGGTGCCCATGGCGAGGAGGAAACACCTGTTCCCATTCCGAACACAGAAGTTAAGCTCCCTAGCGGCGATCATACTGCGAAAGTGGGAAACTAGCACGGTGCCGAATTATATAAAAACCACCCGAATAGGGTGGTTTTTATTATATAAACCTGTTTATCATTATCTTTATGTATTTAAGTAACTATTCAAACAACTAACAAAATAGCGCCCTTGAACGGGGCGCTATTTATGTATTCTCGAATCTCGCAGAAGACGAGAACTGTGTGGTGAACATCACTACTCTTTGAGTGTAACCTAATATGTAGATAATGTAAATATTGACAAAGTATTAGCAGTATGCTATTATGTATTCATAACACATATCATGTGTGATATATAAAGGTGAGGGTTTCCACGATAATGCATGTGGAAATCTTTTTAATAGTGGAGGAAAACTTTCATGGCAGGAACAAAAGCAGGCGGTAAGAAAGCGGCAGCTAAAAATTTGGCAAAAGACCCAAACTTTTACGCAAAAATTGGTGCTAAGGGTGGACGTAACAGTCGTACTGGTGGCTTTGCTGCTAACCCAGCATTGGCTCGTATCGCTGGTGCTAAAGGCGGCAGGATTTCACGTCGCCGCAAGACAACAGCCGTCTCAGCTGACTAGTTAAATCTTATTCTGGTGATCGGTAACACACCTTGGAATGCCAGGTGTGTTATTTTATTGTCCGAATTAGGCGGCAGGTTCTTGCCTCATTGACTTGCCACTGGACGTGACAATGCATGCAAGAATAGGTATCTTTTGCCTTCTGTAGCCCGATAGCTCCGCAATGAGGACAACTACTGCGGGAGGTGAGCCATGATCGATAGGAATCAAGCGATTCCTGGACAACATCGTCGTCCATAGTTAGCGATACACCATAGCGTGGTGCTAGAACCTTAGTGCAGTATTCCCAGGCCTCTCGCTCCATCTCTATGAGCTGAATGTCTCGAGAGAAGGTCTGGTGACCAAGCTCGGCGTGAGCAACTTCATGAAGTAGTTGAGCAGGCGAATTATGCTTAGTATCAACTGTAATCGTTTTAGCGGCTGGCGCCCAACTAAAATCATCACCAGTAGTGATGGTGTAATTCGGAAAGTCACGCCTAACTAATAGGAGTAATTCGTCCATCGACATAGTAAAACTAGTATACCATGTTACTTTACAGAGGTAGAACAGATGTGCTATAATGACTCGTAATAGACAAATGTGCAAATGTGGAGACTAGTATGAAGCAGACCAATCAACAAAGAGGCTCAGTGATGACTTTTACGGTGGTAGGAGTAATACTGGCTATTTTGGCGCTTGGTTTGTTGTATACTGCTCGTCAGCAAGATAATACTGCTGTAGTGCCTGTCGCCACAGATAACAATGCACAAAAACAAGAACTTGCCCAAAAAGATGAAAAATCCGAGCAAAACAAATCTGAAACAGCTAAGCCAAATACTACGACCAACACTCAGTCAAATAACTCACAAAAACAAGAGCAGCCTAAGAACCAGTCTACGGGCAATGCTCAGAAGCCATCAGTGACACAGCAGCCCGCTCCTGCCACTCCGACTGCTCCTGCCACTCCGACTGCTCCTGCCGCCGCTACTAATGGCGGTAACACTGCGAATCTACCGACGACCGGTCCGGCTGATCACATCGGGGAGTTATTGATCGTTGGCGTTATTCCGGGTATGGCAGTCGCATACGCCCGTTCTCGGAAAGTTGTATAGCCTCTCTTTGACTTTTGCTAACAGATTGTGGTACTATAAAGATAGCTTGATGTCTACTTTTTTAGTGTGACTCAAAAATATTAATTTAAGGAAGGAGTCTGAAAAGACTTATGGCAAACGCCACAATTACAATGGATGACCTGCTGGCACAAGCAGGAGATAATGTTAAACAATTGACAGCTGGTGAAGTAGTTCACGGTACAGTTTTGTCAGTAAAGAAGCATGAGGTGTTGATTGACTTGGGACCTTTGGGTGTTGGTTTGGTCCCAAGGCGCGAAGTTGGTTTCTCAAAGGCCTGCGCTGTTGGTGACGAAGTTACCGCAAGTGTCATCGACACAGAGCTTGACAACGGATACAGCTTGTTGAGCCTGCGCAAAGCGGCTAAGGATCGAGGCTGGGATGAAGTTGCTGAGAAGCTGGAGAGTGGTGAAATCATCACGATTACCCCATATGACGCAAACCGCGGTGGTTTGTTGGTTGAATACGAAGGGGTTCGTGGTTTCTTGCCAGTATCTCAATTGTCAGCTGAACACTACCCACGAGTCGGTTCGAGTGATAAGGATGAGATTTTGCAACGCTTGAACGCGTTGGTTAATGTTGAAATGAAAGTTCGCGTATTGGACGCTGACCGAAAAGCTAACAAGTTGATCTTCTCTGAAAAAGAAGCTATCAAAGAAGGATTGGCAGAACGATTTAAGCAATTGTCAATCGGCGACACAGTTCGCGGCGTCGTTACCGGTGTCGTTGACTTTGGTGTGTTCGTGAATGTTGAAGGTATCGAAGGCCTGGTACATATCTCAGAAATCAGCTGGGAGCGCGTCAGTAGCCCAAGCGACTACGTAAAAGTTGGCGAGACGATCGAAGCAAAGATTATCGCTATCGACAAGGATCGTTTGAGCCTCAGTATGAAGCAGCTGACCCCAGACCCTTGGTTGAAGGAAGTTGAGCAATTCAAGTCAGGTGACCAAGTTGAAGGAACGGTTACTCGCATCACTCCGTTTGGTGCTTTCGTACAGCTAAGTCCAGCAGTTGAGGCATTGGTTCACGTGTCCGAACTAGGTGGTGACGGCACTGATCCAGAGAAGGTGTTCACTTTGAATGAGCGCAAGAGTTTTACGGTGCTCGATATTGATAAAGAGAGTCGTAAGATCTCTTTGACACTTGGTGAAGCAAAGAAAAAATAATTAGAACAAAATCCCTGAGGCGTGGTGACGTACCAGAGGTGAGAGGAGCTTATTATGGCAGAAAAAATCGTCAAAATTGCAGATTCAGTAACTGTCGGTGAGCTTGCAGAGACCCTTGGTTTATCCGTGACCACGCTGATTGGTGAGTTGTTCAAAAACGGTATCGCCGCAACAATCAACCAACGCCTTGATTTTGATACCGCTCAGATCGTAGTGGAAGAACTTGGCTTGGATGTGCAGCTGGAGCGCAAGCAGGCGGCTGCTACAGATACACCATTGCGTCATGTGCATCAGTTGACAGACAAAGCTGTAGCGCGCCCACCTATCGTAGCGGTTATGGGACACGTTGACCACGGTAAAACGAGCTTGCTTGACGCCATCTTGGATAAAAAGACTGCTGAGGGTGAAGCTGGTGGTATCACGCAGCACATTAGCGCCTATCAAGCAGAGCGTAACGGCAGAGTAATCACGCTGCTTGATACACCTGGTCACGAAGCGTTTGCTGCATTGCGGCAGCACGGAGCGGTTTTGACTGATGTGGTGATCATCGTGGTGGCGGCTGACGATGGTGTTAAGCCTCAGACGGTAGAGGCTATCCGATTTGCACGTTCCGCTAATGCCAAGATTGTGGTGGCGATTAACAAGATTGATAAAGACACCGCTAACCCACAATTGGTAAAGACGCAATTGGCCTCTGAGCACGGGCTTAACCCTGAAGAATGGGGTGGCGATACGGTCATGGTTGAAGTGAGCGCCAAGACAGGTCAAAACCTTGATAAATTGTTGGACATGGTCTTGTTGGTGGCTGATATGGAAGATCTGCGTGCGGACGTTGATACGCCAGCGGAAGGGCTGGTGATTGAAGCGCACATGGAGACTGGTCGTGGTGCCGTGGTTGGTTTGTTGGTGGAGCATGGACAGCTGAAGCCATCGCACTATTTGGTTGCAGGGACGGCTTATGGTCGCGTGCGTACTATGTTGGACTTTCGTGGCAAGGCCATGAAGCTAGCGGGTCCTTCAACACCAGTGAATGTGACAGGATTTAAGGAATTACCACAGTTTGGGGATAGTTTTGTCATCGCGAAAAATGAAAAGGAAGCACGACAAATGGCCGCTAAAGCCAAATTAGAACAGGAACGTCGTGCAGCAACTACCAATGTGACAGGCGCTGACATCCTGAAGATGATGAATCAGAAGCATGATGCACAAGAATTTAACGTCATCATCAAGGCTGATGTGCAGGGCTCTCTCACCTCGGTTATTGATAGTTTGAAATTGATCGAGACCAACGGCGAAGTCGAGTTGCGGGTAATTGGTCATGGCGTGGGTAATATTTCCGAAAATGATATTCATCTGGCAACTGGTGAAAATACTGTCATTTACGGTTTCAACGTTGATCTGCCGCCTGCTGTTAAGCGATTGGCTTCTCGCGAGAAAGTGGAAGTGCGCCTATACCGAGTGATTTATGAACTGCTGGACGATGCAAAATTGTCCATGGAAAACCTGTTGGCTCCAGAAGTGGTAGAGACAGAGATCGGTGCGCTTAAGGTGAAGGGTGTGTTCCGTACGATGCGTGAGGAGGTGATCGCTGGTGGTGAAATGATGCGTGGAAAGGTCTCAAAGGGCCTCCTGGCTCGTTTGAAACGTAAAGGTGAACAGATAGCCGAAGTTGAGGTTTCAAGCGTACAGCGCCAGCAGCAAGAGGCTAAAGAGGTATTTGAGGGTGAAATGTGTGGCTTGAGCCTGAAAACTACCAAGAAAATTGCAGTAGAAGAAGGCGATGAACTCGAGTTCTTTACGCGTGAGCTGGTGAAGAAGACGCTCTAGGTAGAATACTTAAGCAAGGTTATTGACTTTTTTAACAATTTGTGCTAGTATTTCTATTAGAGAAAAACTCCAATTAATCTTGGCACATCCAAGTGAAAGGAACCACCACGAATGAATAAAGAGACACCTGCATCACGTCCGACTACTGAGGACTATTTATTAGCAGCTAATCAAGGTCAGCTTGACTCTTCTCCTGAGGCATATTACCGCTGGAGGCAAGCGCTAATAGATCGAAATACTGCAGCTGCTCCTGAAGCTCCGGCGAAAGTTAAGACTCCAGACGAGAACCCTGAAGGTTTGAG
>CAUQSI010000005.1:0-5315 GCA_963520855.1 uncultured Candidatus Saccharibacteria bacterium
ACGCGCACCAGAGTTATCAGCCACATCTAAGATGGTCTGCATTTGAATCATATTATTACCTTTAATTAAATCCAACTTGATTTATCACTTTTAATATTGCATTACAGCATTCAATGTATAGCAACACTAAAACCCAACTAATAGGTTCAAATAAATCAGTTTTGGCCCCAAAGGGAGAAGCATCTAGGAATCTAGCAAGCTCAAAATAAGGGGCAGAGTATACAGCGGTTTTTTTAAAATTGCAAGTCCGCCCCCTGCTATATAAATAGCAAAACTAAATTATATCGAGCGCACTTTTTCTATCAATTCCTTAACTACCCAAGATTTTGTTTTTGATAAAGGGCGGCTCTCTTCAATAATTACAACATCACCAACATTACATTGATTTGTTGAATCATGGGCATGAATTTTTGTAGAGCGACGAATAACTTTACCATACAAGGGATGCTTTACCTTCCGCTCAACCAAAACGGTAACCGTTTTATCCATACTATTGCTGACGACCTTACCCTGCAAAGTACGAACATTTTTAATTTCGATCATTATTGAGCACCTTTTTCAGCTAAAACAGTCTTAATACGTGCAATATTTCGGCGTACTTTTTTTAACTCACTGGTTTTTCCTAATTGGCCAGTCGCATGCTGCATACGCAAACCAAATTGAACTTTTAATAAATCTATCAACTCTTGGTTTAACTGCTCAATTGATCTATTCTTCAATTCATGAGTTTTCATTATTTACCCACCTGTCTCGTTACAAATACAGTTGGAATTGGCAGCTTAGCTGCAGCTAATGCAAAAGCTTCACGTGCTAAAGATTCTGCAACGCCATCCATCTCATAGAGAATTTTCCCAGGTTTAATTTCTGCAACATAATATTCAACAGAACCCTTACCTCCACCCATACGAACTTGTATTGGTTTCTCTGTAATTGGCTTATCTGGAAATACGCGAATCCAAATACGGCCGCCACGTTTAATATGACGTGTCATTGCGCGTCGAGCAGCTTCGATTTGCCTTGCAGTAAGCCTACCACGACCCACAGCCTTCAAAGCAAAATCACCAAAACTAACAGCATTACCGCGCAGAGCCAAGCCTGTATTGCGTCCTTTATGCTGCTTACGGTACTTCAGTCTAGTTGGTTGCAGCATTGCGTCCTACCTTTCTGCGTTTATGCTCTTGTTCAGGTTTATTCAAAACAACATCTTTGCCTTCACCAGTATATACCCAAACCTTTAATCCAATTACACCATATGTAGTATTTGCCTCACTGGTAGCATAACTTACATTAGCACGCAAAGTATGCAAAGGTACACGCCCTTCTCGGTACCATTCACTACGGGCAATGTCAGCACCATTTAACCGTCCAGAGGTCATAATTTTGATACCTTTTGCACCAACACGCATAGCATTTTGCATGGCACGCTTCATAGCGCGACGAAATTGAACACGTTTTTCTAATTGCTGAGCTATTCCATCTGCAATAATTTGTGCATCCAATTCAGGTTTTCGAATCTCTTCGATATTAACATGAACAGGAACACCCATTAAATTTTGCAAATCACGTTTTAACACATCAATATCTTCACCTTTTCTACCAATCACCATTCCTGGCCGAGCCGAGAAAATAGTAACACGAGCAGATTTGGCTGGCCTCTCAATAACAACACGGCCAATTGATGCATTGGACAAGCGTTTACGTAAATATTCGCGAACATCAATATCTTGCTTTAAGACAACAGAAAAATCGCTACTTTTAGCAAACCACTTTGAAGACCAATCTTTATTTACTGCCAAACGAAAGCCAGTTGGATGAATTTTTTGTCCCATAGCTTTTCCTTAGTTACCCACCGTCACAGCAATATGACATGTTTGTTTTTCAATACGATTTCCACGACCCTTAGCTCGAGCCTGAAAGCGTTTTAATGATGCGGCTTTATCCACACAAATCATAACAACCTTCAGATCGTCGATATCAGCACCTTCATTATGCTCTGCATTAGCAATCGCAGATTCCAGTACTTTTCTAATCAACTCAGCACCTTTTTTAGGGCTAAAAGTCAAAATATTCAGGGCGTGGGCAACATTTTTTCCACGAATTAAATCTGCTACTAAACGAGCTTTCTGAGCAGAAATACGGGCATTCTTATGTAATGCAGATACTCTCATGTCTTACCCCCTACTTTTTCTTCGCTTTTTTATCAGCTAAGTGACCCTTAAAGGTACGGGTCAATGAGAATTCACCTAATTTATGGCCTACCATATTATCACTGATAAAAACAGGCACATGTGTCCGCCCATTATGCACTGCAATTGTCAGACCAATAAAATCAGGCAAAATGGTAGAACGGCGAGACCAAGTCTTGATTGGGCGTTTATCATTGCTTGCACGAGCTGCATCAACTTTTTTCAGCAAATGCAAATCAACATATGGGCCTTTTTTTAATGAACGAGCCATATTAATTAACCTTTATTCGAGTAACGACGTCGAACAATCATATTGTTCGTGCGTTTATTATTGCGAGTACGATAACCTTTTGCCGGAGTACCCCAAGGGCTAACAGGCTCGCGAGCTTCACCAGTACGACCTTCGCCACCACCATGAGGGTGGTCTACCGGGTTCATTACCACGCCACGAACAGTCGGTCTAACACCGCGCCAACGATTAGCACCAGCCTTGCCAATTTTTTGCAAACTTTGCTCTTCATTGCCTACTTCGCCAATTGTGGCACGGCAATCAACATGAATCTTACGGACTTCACCAGAGCGCAAACGAATCTGAGCGTAAACCCCTTCTTTAGCAAGCAGAACTGCAGATGCTCCAGCAGAACGTGCAATTTGCGCACCCTTACCTGGTTTCATCTCGATACAGTGAATGGTTGTACCAACCGGGATATTACGAATCGGCAAAGTATTGCCCGCTTTAATGGGAGCCTCTGCACCAGAAATCAGTACCGCACCAGCCTGAATGCCTCGAGGGGCAATGATATAGCGGCGCTCACCATCTGCATAACACAGAAGAGCAATATGAGCAGTACGATTTGGATCGTATTCAATTCTTTCCACTTTAGCAGCAATACCATCCTTATTGCGCTTAAAATCTACCACACGATAATGATGTTTGTGACCACCACCTTTATGACGGGTAGTGATATGGCCATTATTATTACGTCCGGCAGTAGTTTTTTTCTTCTCCACCAGAGCCGCAAATGGCGCACCTTTATGCAAACCTTCAGTAGTTACGCGAACCATGCCGCGTCGACCAGCGGAAGTAGGCTTCATTTTTACAATAGCCATCTTACCTTACTCCTTATCAGCCACAGCAGCGGCAGCCTCGAGATCAAGCTCTTGACCTTCAACCAAACTTACATAAGCTTTTTTTACATCGCTACGACGACCAACAGTGCGACCAAAACGTTTCACTTTACCTTTGGTTGTAGTTGTCGTTACCGAAGCCACTTGAACACCAAACAAAAGCTCAACAGCAGCCTTAATCTCCGATTTGGTAGAATCTGGCAATACTTTGAAAGTCATTTGGTTTCGCTTTTCAGCCAACAAATTGCTTTTTTCAGAAACAACAGGGGCTAAAATTACCTTCATCAAACGTTCTTGATTCATACCCACTGCTCCTCTAACTGGGCAATTGCATCCCTAGTAAAAACTACTTTTTTATAACGCAGCAAACTATAAGGATCAACTTGATGTGCTTCCAATACCAATACATTTGGCAAATTGCGAGAAGCCAAGTAAACATTCTCATCAAGCTGTTTAGTTACAAACAACACCTGTTCCAAACCTAAATTTTTTACCTGTCCGGCAAACTCTTTAGTTTTAGGAGTGGCGGCAGCCAGCTCTTCAACCACATAAAGCCGTTCGTCACGCACCAACTGCGACAGAATAGTCGCCATACCGGCACGGTACATTTTACGGTTTACTTTTTGAGTGAAATTTTCGTCAGGCTTGTTAGGGAACGCACGTCCACCACTACGCCATAACGGAGAAGAGGTCATACCTGATCGGGCACGTCCTGTACCCTTTTGGCGCCACGGCTTTTTAGTAGAATGTTTAACTTCTGCGCGAGTGAGCTGTGCACGATTACCGGAACGGGCATTCGCCAAAAATGCGGTTACCAACTGATGAACCAATGCCTCGTTATACTCACGCGCGAACAAAGCATCAGAGGCAGACAAAGCGCCTGAAACCTGACCTTGAGCGTTGATTATTTTTAATTCCATTACGCACCCACTTTCACGCTAGGACGTACAATTACATCGCTATTCACAGCACCCGGCACTGCACCTTTAACAAGCAAAAGATGACGTTCTACATCAACACGTACAATTTCTAAATTTTGCACAGTTGCTTTAGTGTTACCGTATTGGCCCGCCATGCGCTGACCCGGGAAAACACGGCCCGGATCTTGAGCCATACCGATAGAGCCAGGCACACGATGTGAGCGCGAGTTACCATGAGAGGTACGTTGAGAATCAAAATTATGTCGTTTGATCGTACCGGAAAAACCTTTACCTTTTGAGGTTCCGGTAACGTCGACCAGCTGGCCGGCTTCAAACAGGGCTACAGTTACTTCACCACCTGCTTGCAGTTCAGCAGCTTTTTCAGCAGAAACAGCAAATTCAACCAAACCGCGACCAGCTTCGACACCTGCTTTTGCAAAATGCCCAGCTTCAGCCTTGTTAACGCGATTTGCTTTTTTCTGACCGAAGGTAACTTGAACGGCCGTATAACCGTCAGCATCTTCGGATTTGAGTTGAGTGACGCGGTTCGGAGTCATTTCCAACACGGTTACCGGAACAGAAGCACCCTGTTCGTCAAACACGCGAGTCATGCCTACCTTGCGTCCAACCAGACCTAATGTCATGATTATTTTCCTTAAATAAAAGGGGTTAGCTACGATTGGCTAACCATTCGGACAAAAATAAATTCTTGGCATCGAATGCCAAGCCCCGCACTATACTACATTAGCGCATGTATTTTCAAGAAAAATATCGGATTTCACATACTTGTCGGCCAATCGTTGTATTTTTTCGGTAACGCAATAATCAGGCCGTCTGAAAATCAAAAAGGGCGGCCTGAAATTATTTTTCAAACCACCCTTAAACCGATAAATCAAATCCGATTTCGCTTACCCTTAACGGATTACCTGACTCAGTTCGCCCTTGGCATAGCGGTCGGCCATTTTTTCAAAGGAAACGGGTTTGATTTTGTCTGCCTGACCTTCGCAACCGAATGCAAGGTAGCGATCGAGACAGATTTGTTTCATGGCTTCGACGGTTTTGCTCAGGTATTTGCGCGGGT